>JBAZLH010000001.1:0-198510 GCA_041650375.1 Minisyncoccota bacterium
GGCGGTTCATATCTTAACTATTCAATGGGTGGCGGCGGCGGTGGATCTGGCTATGTAGGCGGGGCAGGGGTGACGAACGGTATTACAATTATTGGATTTAATAATGAACAAGGCAATGCTAACGATTATTCAGGATTTGGATATGGAGCAGGCGGGGGACAATCTATAAACGGACAACCGGGTAAAATAATCATTACTACTGGTTCTTCTGTCCCAGTCTGTTCTGGTGGTTCATGGTGTGATTCGGTTGATTTTTCGGCAACATCTCCATCCACTTGTTCTTATATTGCTCAAGCCGGAGATGCGGGTGTAAAAAATTATTACGCTTTTGAATGTGATAGCGGAGGCCTTTGTTCTGTAGTTAATTCAGGAATATTTACAGTGGGGGAATCGGCTATCGGCGCTTGCGGAACAGCTAATGGGCAAACCTATGCTTCTACGGCCAGTATTGATACCGCCGCGAAGAAGTGTTCCGCCGGCACATACAGCGGATCTTTTGTTGACAATGCCAGTACATGGACCTGGGCTTGCAACGGAACCGGCGGGGGAACCAATGATTCGTGTTACGCTAACAAATCAACTGTTACAAAAGTGAACGGTGAATGTGGCGTATCAGACGACACTGTTTTTCCGGCCGCGCCTACAAATGATCTTTGTATTTCCGGCACATTGCCTCCTGCTCCAACCGGCGCTGGACCATGGACTTGGACTTGCGCGGGAATCGGCACAGGCGCTTTAAGTGAAGTTTGTAATGCCGGAGTGCAGGGCACGAATGTTGCCGCGGCTTGCGGAACAGCCAATGGGCGAAGTTCTCCTTCCATCCCCACAACCAATCTTTGCAGTATAGCCAGCGGGGGAGAGCCGACTCCGGCTGGCACCGGACCGTGGACTTGGACTTGCGCGGGAATCGGCACAGGCGCTTCAGCTTCTTGTTCGACTGTAGCCCTGCCCAAATGGCATGAGGTTGCGCCATTTTAATTAATTAATTTAAAACAGGGGGAAGTCCCCCCTGTTTTTGTATGGACAATAATTAAAATCACATAGTATAATTAAGTTATTAATAGAATATAATAAAAAATAATAAAATTAAGCATAAAAATATGTGGCGCAACAAATCAATAATAAAAATATTTCTAATCGTTTGTTGTTTTGGATTTTTGTTTATTAATGCCAATCAAACATTTGCGACTACTACGACCTATACAACTCCGGGAACATACACCTGGACTTGTCCGGCTGGCGTAACGCAACTAACCCTTGATTTAATCGGTGGTGGCGCTTCCGGCGGCGGTGGGGGATGCGGCGGCGGTCCTTCTGGCGGAAATGGCGATGGCGGTTGTTATAATGGAGCTCCATTATTGGCTCCGGCCGGTTCGCGATACCAAAATACTATAACCGTTGTGCCCGGAACCAATTATACAGTTGTGGTCGGCGATGGAGGAGCCGGAGTTGCGGGAGGCACAACCGGAAACGTTGGGCAAGCTTCAACTTTTACAGGCGGTTATTCGGCCGCCGGTGGAACTCCGGGCGGAAGGAAAGGTGTTTGTAACCATAATTATCCGCAAGCTTATGGCGGCACAAACGGACCTGTAGCCGGAACCCCGGCTAATCCGGCCGCGGACGGAACCGATGGGCAGGGATTATCCGGATATTATGGAACAGCCGGGACCGGTTATGGAGCCGGCGGCGGATGCGGGGGCGGAGCTTACAAAGATTATACCGCGGCTAACGCCGGCGGTAATGGCGGGCGCGGCGCGAGCGGATACGCCGTGCTCACTTACAGTGTTGCGGTTAACGGTGTTTGTGGAACCACAAACAATGCATGCACTGCCGGTACGACTTCGGACACGCCCGCGGACACAACCACGGCTTACCAATGGACCTGTCTCGGAACTAATGGCGGAACAAATGCCGCGTGTACAATTCCGAAAGCGTATTGCACTTCGGCCGGGCCCGACGAGGTTTCTATTTATGGAAACACTCATGATGTTTTTGCTTACGGAGTGGGAAACGCTTCATCTTTTAAATTTGCGACTTGGACAAGCGCCGGCGGGCAAGATGATTTAGTTTGGCACGTTGGAACAAATCTTGGCGGTGGAACATGGAAATATACAATTGATTTTACCACGTCTCACAATAATGAACTTGGGTATTATTATGTGCATGCCTATGGTTGGGATGCTGTCGGCGCTGTGTTTTGCGATACTGCTAATTTTACGAGAACAGCCCAGCCCGGCCAATGCGGCACAGCCGATGGACGCAAGTTTCTTAGCACGGAAACCAATTACGTTTCTTATCCGCAATGTAGTCTGGGAACTTCAACCAACACAACTTTTCCAACCGGCGGTTCTCCGGCAACTTGGTATTGCGCCAATTCCGGAGTTAATAGCCCACAATGCACTGCGAGCAGAAATCGCAAACCAACCGTAACCAATGGCACACTTGCCTACTCGGTGAACACTTCCAGTAATGTTGGCTTTACGGGTTTTTCGGCCGCGGATGCGGACAGCGACACTTTAGCTTATGCTTGGGCTTGCACTAATGGCGGAACATTTGTTAGCAATACTGTCGCCAATCCAACATACGTCGCGCCGGCGACACCTCGAACCGATACGTGCACTTTGCTCGTCAGTGATAGTTACGAAGGAACCACTTCTTCCACTGTAACGGTTACAGTGAGCACGCTTGTGAATGGCGCTTGCGGCACGGCGAATACCCATGAATTTTATTCAACCGCGGATATAAGCACGGGCGCAATGAAATGTTCTGCCGGAACATTTACCTCTTTTACGGATAATGGTTCCAATTGGTCGTGGGGCTGCACCGGTTCCGGCGTGGGCCATACTGATGCAAGTTGTTCGGCGATAAAATCAGGAACTTCATGGCTGTCCGGATGGGCCTATCGTGAACCTATAACAATTTCAAATGCATCGGGTGGAGTTTTGACTAACTATCAAGTTAAAGAAGTTATAGCTTATGTCGCCGGGAAAATGAAAACCGATTTTAGCGATATTTATTTTACTTCTTATAATGGCAATACATTGATTGATTATTGGCTGGAGTCAAAAACCGATTCTTCCACTGCCACATTTTGGGTGGAAGTTCCGAGCGTCCCCGTAACCGGAACGGTTATTTACGCGTATTACGGAAAGAGCGACGCGGTTACCGCGAGCAACGGAGGTAACACGTTTGATTTTTTTGATAATTTCGATTCACCAGCAAATTCGTTAGACACGGACAAATGGAGTTATACCGGAACGCCTTCCGTTAGTGGCGGGATTGTTACGGTTACCGGCGGTTCAGGCGATTTAATGATATACAGTAAAACTTCTTATGGCGTGAATTATGCAATGCGCGGAAAAATTAAAACAGCGCATTGGGAGTCCACGACCCACCGGGAAATGGGCGGATTTACTTTTGCCCAAAACGTAATTAGCCACGCGTCACTGGGAGGGAAACATTATATCAGTAACGGAACTCCTTCAACTACGGATATTCTCGGCGGAGTTAGCGCGGACACGTGGTCAACATGGGACATTATGCGAAACGGAAGCACCAGCGTCATATTTTTAATTGATGGTGGCAATCAAGCGGCAATATCAACAAATGTTCCAACTGATAACGAAACTATTCGGTTGCTCGCCGGAACAACTGCCAATGAATCAAAAATTTATGCTGATTGGATGCTTGTCCGTAAATATACTTCCAGCGAGCCGGCTTCTGTCCTTAAGTCTGAAGAATCTTCTCCCGTGGTCAACGGTGTTTGCGGAACATCTAATGGTCAGACATACGCTTCCACGGCCAGTATTGATACCGATGCGAAGAAATGTTCAGCAGGCACATACAGCGGAGCTTTTATTGACAATGTCGGCACCTGGACTTGGTCTTGTAATGGAACCGGTGGGGGAATTAATGATTCGTGTTACGCGAATAAATCAACTGTTACAAAGGTGAATGGTGAATGCGGTCCGTCGGACGATAACTTTTTCCCGGCCGCGCCCACAACTAATCTTTGTGTTTCCGGCACGTTGCCCGCTGCCCCGACCGGCGTGGGTCCGTGGACTTGGACTTGCGCGGGAATCGGCACAGGCGCTTCAAGCGAAACTTGCAATGCCGGAGTGCAGGGCACAAATATTAACGCGGTTTGCGGTTCTGCGGATGGGAGAAGTTCCACGTCCATTCCCACAACTAATCTTTGCAGCATAGCTGGCGGGGGAGAGCCGACTCCGGCCGGTACCGGACCGTGGACTTGGACTTGCGCGGGAATCGGCACAGGCAGCTCAGCTTCTTGCTCAACCTTGTCTTTGCCTCTGTGGCATGAAGCTTCGCCATACTAAATAACAAAATCAGTTGAATTTTAAAACAGGGGAGAAACGCCCCTGTTTTTCTTGTTTAATTTATATGCCGGTAATATAATATAAGCAGAGCACAGTTCAATAAAAATTAATAATTAATTTGAAATTATATGAATTTTAAATCAATCTCTAAAACAGTTTTCTTGTTTTTTTGTTTTGGATTTTTATTTTTATCGGGCGAGCAAGCATTTGCTGTAGTTGGCCAATGCGGCGAAGCTAACGGACATAAATTTCTCAGCACCGAGTCCGCTTACACGAGCACTTACGACCAATGTAATTTGGGGACTTCAACCAACACAACTTTTCCAGTTGGAGGAACTCCGGCTAATTGGTATTGCAATAATGCCGGAGAGAATAGCCCCCAATGCATTGCCACGAAAAACAGAAAACCGATGGTTACAAGCGGAACATTAAGTTATTTAGCCGCCCCTTTGGCGAAAATTAATTTTATCGGATTTTCCGCTTATGACGCAGACAGTGATACTTTAACTTACGCCTGGGCGTGCGATAACGGAGGAACTTTTACCAGCAATGCCGTTGCCAACCCCGAGTACATCGCTCCGGCAACAGCCAGGACAGACCACTGCACTTTGTTGGTCAGTGATGGTTACGAGGCCAGCATATCTTCTACGGTTACGGTTACGGTTACGACAGTCGGCCAATGCGGCGAAGCTAACGGACATAAATTTCTCAGCACCGAGTCTGCTTACACGAGCACTTACGACCAATGTAATTTGGGGACTTCAACCAACACAACTTTTCCAGTTGGAGGAACTCCGGCTAATTGGTATTGCAATAATGCCGGGCAAAGTAGCCCGCAATGCACTGCGACCAAAAATAGGAAACCGACGATTACGAACGGGACGCTCAGTTATTCGGTTTATGCTACCGCCAAACATAGTTTTACCGGTTTTTCGGCCGCGGACGCAGACAGTGATACTTTAACTTACGCCTGGGCGTGCGATAACGGAGGAACTTTTACCAGCAATGCCGTTGCCAACCCCGAGTATATCGCTCCGGCAACAGCCAGGACAGACCACTGCACTTTGTTGGTCAGTGATGGTTACGAGGCCAGCATATCTTCTACGGTTACGGTTACGGTGAATGCAGTACCAACGGGCACTTGTCCGACAGGCACCAATAATACATTTACAACTCCGGGAACTTGCACTTGGATAGTTCCGCTTGAAGTTACATCTATTACCGTTAATCTTTGTGGCGGCGGCGCCGGAGGCGGTTCCGGCGGACAAGGAAGTTATGGTGGATATTATGCCGGATCTGGCACTGGTGGTACCGGTGGTGCAGCTGGTAGTTGCAATACGTCAACATTGTCTGTAACGCCTGGACAAACCTTAACAATTAAAGTTGGTGGCGGCGGAAGCGGTGGTTCCGGGCATGGTCCAAACTGGCCACTAGAAGGAGTATGTCCGGCGGGCATGACAAGTGGTGGAAATGGCCTTTCTGGTTATACTGGTGATTCATCAACAATTAATTCTACTTTGGTTGTTGCGGCTGGTGGCACAAATGGCGGAGCCGGTGGAGCTGGCGGAAGCGGCGGCGGTTGTTATGGCAGTTCTAATGGAACTCCCGGAAGCGGCGGAGGAGCCGGTGATGCGAGTATTTGCCCTACTGTCAATGGTGGCAGTGGCGCCGCAGGTAGTGTCGGTAGTGGAAGTGGCTCCGGCGGCGCTGGCGGGGGAGGCGGCGCTGGTTGCGGAGGCGGTGGCGGTGGTGGCGGTGGTGGCGCGCATTACGCCGGTCTTGGTGGCGCCGGTGGCGCGGGGGCAAACGGAGTGGCTAAAATTACAATTAATTCTGTTAGCGGTACTTGTGGTTTAGCGGCAACCAAATATGCTTCAACTGCGAATAATTTTACCGGATCTATGTGTTCCGCGGGCAGTGGCATAACCAATCCGGCCAATCCGGCGTTTCCTGCGCCGGGCACTCCCACAACTTGGACTTGCGGCGGGTCGGGCGGAGGTGGCGCCAGCGTGCCTTGCACTGCGACACAAAACAGAAAGCCGATTATTATGAATGGTATCATCAATTATTCAGTCGTTCCTTCGGGCAATGTTAATTTTACTGGGTTTTCTGCTTATGATTTGGATAGCGGTGATACTTTAACTTATTCTTGGGCTTGTACCAATGGAGGAACTTTCACCAGCAATGCCGTTGCCAATCCCGAGTACATTGCTCCGGCAACAGCCAGGACAGATACTTGCCGATTAACAGTGAGTGATGCTTTGGAAACCACGCAATCTTCCGTTGTTACTGTTCTTGTTTCTACTGGTGAATGCGGTGGCGCAAACGGGCATAATTTTCTTAATTCCGAAACAGATTATACGATTACCTACAATCAATGCAATGCCGGTACGCCGAGCAGCACCGCTTTCCCGGCGATTGGACAAACAGTATCGTGGACTTGCGGAACGTCAAGCTGTTCGGCTTCGCGAGTGCCCCCTTTGCCGCAGTGGCACGAAGTTGCGCCGTATTAAAATTTATTAAAATAAAAACAGGGATTGTTCCCTGTTTTTTTATTGCGTGATTTATGGCAAGAGATTATAATAGAAATATAAATTTGTTTTATAAAAAATAATGATTATAATTATATGAAATTAAAATTGGCGCTAAAAATAATTTGTTGTTGTTTTGGATTTTTGTTTATCGCAAGCGGCAGTGTTTTTGCTGCGGCGTGTGGCACAGCCAATGGTAATAGTTATTCTTCTTTTGATTTTTTAAGCAATCTTTCTGTTTTGCCCGGATACTCAAATACACTATGCGCTTCCGGGAGCACATTTGTGCCGCCGTTTACTGTTAATTCGTCATCTTGGAGTTGGGCGTGCAGTTCCGCTTGGACAACCAAAGCCAGTAATTTAGGATCGAATACTTCTGCGGCATCTGTGACTCAAAGAGCAGAAACGGTTAATGGTAAAATTTACGTAATCGGCGGTCGCCCAGGGGCAACCAATTTAGTTACTGAATATAATCCTTCGACGAATACGTGGACAACTAAAGCGTCAATGCCAACAACTCGGTTGTATTTTTCAACCGCTGTGGTCAACAATAAAATTTATGTTATTGGCGGGAATAATGGCGGTAGCGCATTTGCTGTTAATGAGATGTACGACCCTTCAACCGATACGTGGACAACCAAAGCATCAACGCCGACTGCAAGATATAATTTAGCTGCTGCTGTGGTCAACAATAAAATTTATGTTATTGGCGGGAATAATGGCGGTAGCGCATTTGCTGTTAATGAGATGTACGACCCTTCAACCGATACGTGGACAACCAAAGCATCATCAAATTCCACGCATAGCGAGTTTGTTGCCATTGCGTTGAATAATAAAGTTTATGCTATCGGAGGCAATATTTTACCAGATGACCATAATAATGAGATGTACGACCCTTCGGCAAATACTTGGACATACAAAGCGCCCCTTCATAACGGAGCTGATAATCTTGGAAATATAACAACAAAAGGAGCTGGCGGGGGAGTAATAAATAATATTATTTATATTACCGGCGGGTACGCTAATTCTGGTGAATGGTTAGGAACAAAAGCTTATAACCCTTCAACCGATACGTGGACAACTAAAGCTTATATGCCAACTTTGCGAGGTTATTTGGCCACGGCAGTTTATAATAATAAGTTATATGCAATCGGGGGTAGGGGAATGTTTGATGTGGGCGGCGGAACACTTGTAACAGGACAGCTTATTGTAAACGAGGAATATGATCCATCCTTAGATTCTTCCGTTTCTTGTTCGGCTTCAAAAACTTCTACGCCACCTTGCACTTCCTGGACTTACTCATCTTGGGGGGCTTGCCAATCCAACAACACGCAAACAAGAACAATCACGAGTTATTCCCCGAGCGGTTGCACGGGCGGCAGTCCGGCATCATTAACTCAATCTTGTACGTATACTCCAGCCGTAAGCGGCAGTTGTGGTTATTGGGTTGAAGCCAAATACACAGATTCGGAATTTAATAGTAGCCCAGGGTTCTTGTGTTCTTCGGGGACAGCTGTTGGGCTTTCTCGTCCATTTTCTACTACGGGTAGCTGGTATTGGACTTGCAATGGATCAAATGGTGGGTCAAACGTCTCTTGTTGTACAAACGCTTATGGCGATCCAACTTGCCTTTGCGGTTCAGCTTATGGGGTCCCGACTACCACCAAACCGTTGAACGGCACATTATGTTCTAACGGCGGAACTCAAAATAAATCGGGCACATACGCTAACGATCCTACTTTATGGAGTGGTAGTTGGTATTGGGTTTGTTCCGGAACTCAGGGCAATTATTATTGCCATGCGCCAGCGCTACCTATCGGCGCTTGCGGGTCCGAGGCTCGCGCAGCCCATCGGTATTTAACTTCCGGCTCTACTAATCTTTGCGCTTCCGGAAACACGGTAATTAATTTTACAGGCACTACCGGGCCGTGGTCTTGGAAATGCAGGACTGCCAGTGGTGATTCGCCAACATGTAATGCCAGTTTCAGCAATGCCGCTCCAACGATTTCAACTATTACCGGAGTAAGCACAATTAATGAAGGCGCAACGCTTGGCTTAAACGCTACGGCTACGGATGCAGATGGAGATACTTCTTTGTCTTACAGTTGGACTTGCACCGGGGGATCGTTAGCAAACGGAAATACAGCTACTCCGACTTATACCGCTCCAATGGTTACATCTAATACAACTTATATTTGCACCGTGACAGTATCAGATATTTTTGGTGGAAGCGTTTCAAGAAGTGTAAATATTACAGTAAACAATGTTGTGTCAACTGGTACTTGTCCCACAAATACTGGTAATTTATTTACAACTCCGGGTATTTGCACTTGGGTAGTTCCACCCGAAGTTACTTCTATCGGGGTTAATCTTTGCGGCGGTGGCGCCGGAGGTGGCGCTGGTGGCGGCGGTAGTAGCGGCGGATATTATGCGGGTGGTGGCGGCGGCGGTGTTGGAGGAGCAGCCGCAGTTTGTAATACCTCAACAATATCAGTAACGCCTGGTCAGGTATTAACAATTAAAGTTGGCGCTGGTGGCGGTGGTGGTTCAGGGAGTGGTAGCGGTTATGCGCTCGAAGGTGTTTGTCCATCTGGAATGACGAGTGGCGGTACAGGATATTATGGATCTGCTGGACAATCGTCAACAATTAATTCTACTTTAGTTGTTGGACCCGGGGGAACGAATGATAATTATTATTATGGCGGTGGTGCGGGTGGCGGCGGTGCCGGTTGTTATGGTAGTACTAATGGAAATCCTGGCGGCGGTGGCGGTAGCGGCAATAATAGTATTTGCCCTATTACAAAAGGGACTAACGGTAATGGTGGAGGCACTGGTGGAGGTTGGGGTGATCCTGGAGTTGGTGGTGCGGGTGGTAGTGGTTGTGGTGCCGGTGGTGGTGGAGGCGGCGGCGGTGCGAGGTATGGTGGAGCCGGTGGAGCCGGTGGCGCTGGAGCTAATGGTTTTGTTAAAATTACTATTAACTCAGTTGTTGGCGCTTGCGGGTCCGAGGCGCGCGCAGCCCATCGGTATTTAACTTCCGGCTCTACTAATCTTTGCGCTTCCGGAAACACGGTAATTAATTTTACGGGTACTACCGGGCCGTGGTCTTGGAAATGCAGGACTGCCAGTGGCGATTCGCCAACATGTAATGCCAGTTTCAGCAATGCCGCACCCACAATCTCCACTATTACCGGAGCAACTAATCTTAACGAAGGAACAACGGTTGGCTTAAGTGTTGTGGCTACTGACCCGGACGGCGATATCCGAAACTATAGCTGGACTTGTACCGGGGGATCGTTAGCAAACGGAAACACGGCTAATCCTACTTATACTGCGCCAATGGTTGCAAACAACACAACCAATACTTGCACTGTTACGGTTAGTGATATTTTTGGCGCCAATGCTTCAAGAACAATGAATATTACTACAAACGACAATCCGGTTGTCGGAGCTTGCGGAACAGCCAATGGTCAAAGGCTTACCGTTGCGCCCACTTTGCCCGCTCAGTTATGTAACACGGGCGATCCGTCTCCGGCTACGCCAACCCTTACCGGCAATACTTGGAATTGGACATGCGTTGGATCTTCTACGGTCTCTTGCAGCGCCACCAAAACTTTGCCGAATTGGACGGAACAGTAAAAGTAAATCGAGAAATAAAACAGGGGCAGAGATGCGCCCTGTTTTGTTATAGACAATAATTCAAAGCATAGAGTATAATAAAGTTAAAATAGAATCGTAATTTGTTAATCACGAATTTGCATCTTAATGCTTAATTCTTGATTCCCGATTCTTGATTCTAAAATTATTAATAAATAATTTTAATTATATGAGCTCTAAATTATTTAAAGTACTCGGTTGTTGTTTGGTATTTTTGTTTATCGTAAGCAACAGTGTTTTTGCTGCGGCATGTCCAACTACAAATATATTTACAACTCCCGGCACTTGCACTTATACGGTTCCGGCCGGGGTTTCCAGTATAGAAGTATTTGTTATGGGCGGCGGTGGCGGTGGCGGGGGAGGATGCAGTGGTGTGTCTTCTACATCAACTTGTTGTAGCGGCAGTGGCGGTAATGGCGGAGGCGCCGCAAAAATAAGCCATCAAATGGTAAGTGTTACACCGGGACAACAATATGAAATTACTGTTGGCGCCGGCGGCGCGGGAAGCGGCGCGGGATCTATTTATGGAATAACCGGCGGATCAAGTGGAGCTTCTTCAAGTTTTGGTTCTACAGTAGTATCTGCTGGTGGCGCGGGCGGTGATCATGGGTGGATAATTTTAGAACACAATGGTTCGGCCGGAGGAGCAGGGGCCGATAGTTCTGTTGCCGGGATTAATGCATCGGCTGGTTCCGCAGGAGCTGACGAATATTCGCAGGAATTTGGCTATTACATATATTATGGAGGCGCCGGTGGTCTCGGCGGGAATGGATATGGAGCTGGCGGTGGTGGCGGGGGAGGTGGAGTTTTTGGCGGTTTTCCATCCGGTGGAAATGGCGGTACTGGCGCCAATGGATACGTAAGAGTTGAAAGCGGGACGCCTTGCGGTAGTGCAGCCAGTCGAACAGCTGTAGCTCCAACAACTAATCTTTGCGCCCCGAATCGAGGCACGGCCAGCAAAGTAAGCGGCACGGGATCAGGTCCGTTTACTTGGACTTGCAGTTCCGGGCAAGCGTTTGACTCGGCATCTTTTTTGAATATTGTTAATGGCGCTCAAAGTAGCAGCAGTTCTTGTAATGGCGTAGCAAAGCAAACTATTGATAATAATTTGCCGGGATCATTTACTCTTACGATGAACCACCAAAATCCATCAATGAATGGCGTGTGTATGTGTGATACTGCTTATCCGCAATATCAAAATGTAAAATGGAATGTTTTACGAACCCCTTTGGGTTATAAAATAACAAGCTGCGCCAGTAGTGGCCGAGATTCATTTAATTGGCCGATTTGGAAAGTAGTAATAGAAAACGAAACAGCTGTTTCTTGCGCGACTACCGTCAATCAAAATCCGGTCGTGAACGCCGGAGCCAACATTACAATTACCGGCGGATCAACAGTTACTTTCAATGATGCTGTTGTCACTGACCCGGAAGGAGATCCTTTGAGTTATTTTTGGTATTGCGGTGAGGTTGGAGCATTGCTTAACCCCACGAGCCTACAAGCTCAATTTGTTGCGCCTACTGTTTCAAGCAATACGTCCGTCGCTTGCCAATTATTTGCTTATGATGATAAGGGCGGCATAATGTTTGGAGTTAAGAATATTACCGTGACGGCTTGTAGCAATCCCGGAGCTTGGACTACAAACGCACCATTACCAACAACCCGTTCTTTCGTATCGTCAGCCGCAGTTAATGATAAAATTTATGTAATCGGCGGTAATGACGGTTGCCAATCTAATCAGTTTGATTGTGCGGTTCCATTAAACCAGGAATATGATCCAGTCGCCGATACTTGGGCCACAAAAGCTCCAATGCTGGATAACCGCCAATCGGTTTTATTGGCGGTTGTGAATAATAAAATATACGCGATGGGTGGCCAGGGCGTTGCCGGGAAGAGCAACGTAAACCAAGAATATAATCCCGCGACCAATACGTGGATTGATAAGGCGTCAATGCCATCTGGATATACATGGAATACGGTTGCTGCGGCTAATAATAAAATTTATGTTTTAGGTTCGCACGTCGTTGGACAAACAACTGTTTTAGTAAATAAAGAATACGATCCCGCGACCAATACATGGAGCGATAAAGCTCCGCCACCTAATGCCGGATTTTTAACCGCCTCGGTTGTGAACAATAAGATGTATGTTATGGATAATAATATAAACCAGGAATACGATCCCGTGACTAATACGTGGACTGCTAAGGCCGGGGCAGTAATGGGCGGATCTGTAACCTCATCGGTTGTTAACAATAAAATATATGTCATATCCAGTACGACGAAAGAATACAACCCCGCGACCAATACGTGGGCAACCGGGGTTGCAATCCCTTTGGCGATGTCTGCTTTTTCAAGCTCTTCGGTAAATAATAAGATATATACCTTTAGTCCTCAGGGCAATAGGGAATATTGCGCTGATTGTTGCCCTGCCGGTACCTGCGGCGCTACGCAAATCGGCGCGGCCCATCGAATTTTAACCTCCGGCTCAGCTAGTCTTTGCGATTACGGCACGGTAAATAATTTTACCGGTACCGCTTATGGCCCTTGGTTATGGGCGTGTAATTCCACTTCGGGCAATTCCGGAATTTGTAGCGCCAGTTTCAGCAATGCCGCTCCAACGATTTCAACTATTACCGGAGCAAGCACAATTAATGAAGGCGCAACGCTCGGCTTAAACGCTACGGCTACGGATGCAGATGGAGATACTTCCTTGTCTTACAGTTGGACTTGTACCGGGGGATCGTTGGTAAACGGAAACACGGCTACTCCGACTTATACCGCTCCAATGGTTACGAATAATACGACCAATACTTGCACTGTAACGGTTAGTGACATTTTCGGCGCTAGCGTTTCAAGAACAATGAACATTACTACAAACGACAATCCGGTCGTCGGGGCTTGCGGAACAGCCAATGGCCAAAGACTCACTGTTGCGCCCACCTTGCCCGCCCAATTATGCAACACGGGCGATCCATCTCCGGCCACACCAACCCTCACCGGTAATACTTGGAATTGGACATGCGTTGGATCTTCTACGGTCTCTTGTAGCGCTACCAAAACTTTGCCGAATTGGACGGAACAATAGTTCAAAATTAGGTAAAACAGCAAAAACCCTTGTGTTTATAAGGGTTTTTTGTTATAGTTAAAGCGTAACAATAATTTTGGATTTTTGGTATTTGTTTAAAATAATAAAAGTTGGGCTAAACGAGAGCATGAAAAGAGAAAAAATTAATCATTTTAATTTAATTTTAAAAGATTTTACATTATTTGATGTGGTGCTTTCGGCATCTTAATTTATTTTATACACAACCAAGCGTTCAGTTTAATACATGACAGACTTATTAATGGTAGTAACCGCGGGAACAATCGCATTGCTTGTCGGAGCGATTATCGGTTACTATGTGCGCCAATCCATTGCGCGCAAGAGAGCCGGCACGATTGAAGCCGAGTTGCAAAAAAGAATTACTCAAACCAAGCAAACGGTTGAGGAATTATTGAGTAAGGCCAAAGAAAAGAACGAGGCCTTGGAACAAAAAACATACGGGGAAATCGAAGAAAGGCAAAAAGTAATTATCAAAGCGGAGAACAGGATTTTTAAAAAAGAAGAAGAAATAGAAACCAGAGAAAAAGATACTTCTCAAAAAGAAAAAGAAGCGGCTGAAAAACTGGAAAAACTGAAAGAAATCAAAAATGACTTGGAGACGTTAAAAAATGAGGCTATTGGTAAATTAGAAAAAATAGCCGGTTTAAACAAAGAACAAGCCAAAACCGAGTTGTTGGAAAAAGTTGAAAAAGAATATCAGGCCGATGTTTTGGAAAGAGTGAGAAAATTAGAAGAAAGGGGAGCGGACCAATATGAGAAAAAAGCCAGAGAAATAATCAGCACCGCGGTGCAAGGATACGCGCTTTCTCAGGCGCAGGAAATAACCACTTCATCCGTCTCCATTCCGTCTGATGAAATTAAGGGCAGGATTATTGGTAAAGAAGGCAGGAATATCCGCGCATTTGAAAAAGCGGCCGGTGTGGAATTAATAGTAGATGAAACTCCGGGATTGGTGATTATATCAAGTTTTAACCCGATTAGGCGTGAAATAGCCAAGATTGCGCTGGAAAGATTGTTGCACGACGGCAGAATCCAGCCATCCCGAGTGGAACAGGAAATAGAAAAAGCCGAACAGGAAATTACCAAGAAAATAAAAGAAGCCGGCGAGGCCGCGGTTTATGAAACAGGCGTGCTGGATTTGCCGGAAAAGTTGGTACAGGTCTTGGGAAGGCTGCAATATCGAACGAGTTACGGGCAAAATGTGTTAAGTCACAGCATCGAAGTCGCTTATTTGGCTTCGGGAATCGCTTCAGAATTGGGATTAAACGTAGCATTAGCCAAAAAGGCGGGTTTATTGCATGATATAGGAAAAGCGCTTGACTATAAAATAGAAGGGTCGCATACTGATATTGGAGGCAAGATTTTGGAAAAGTTTGAAATAGATCCGGTGATTATCGCGGCAGTGAAGTCGCATCACGAAGAATATCCATACGAAAGCTTGGAAGCGAGGATCGTCCAGGCTGCCGACCAGATTTCCGGCGCTAGGCCGGGAGCCAGAAAAGACAACTTGGAAAATTACTTAAAGAGATTGGAAGATTTGGAAGACATCGCCTTGTCTTTTGGCGGAGTGGAAAAAGCTTATGCCATTCAAGGAGGCAGGGAATTGAGAGTATTTGTAAAACCCAAAGAAATTGATGATTTAACTGCCCATAAGCTTGCCCGAGACGTGGCGCAGAAAATACAGCAAGATTTGAAATATCCGGGCGAAATCAAGGTAAATGTTATTAGAGAAACGAGAGTAATAGAGTTCGCAAAATAATAATAAACTTAAAGGTCGACGCATGCTAACAACTTATTTTAGCGGATTATAAAACGCTAATCTAAGCGAATACAAAAAATATGACAAAAGACGATATCGCAGAAGCAATAGTAAAAGCAACAGCTATTACTAAAAAAGATGCTACAGAAGCATTGAACGTTATTCTTGAAGAAATCACAAAAACATTATCAAAAGGAGGTGAAGTTGTATTAACAGGCTTCGGCAGTTTTAAAACAAGCAAAAGAGCTGCTCGAGAAGGCAGGAATCCTAAAACCGGCGAGAAGATTAAAATCCCGGCAATGAATACTCCTAAATTTAAAGCAGGAAAAAGTTTAAAAGAAGCTGTAAGATAAGATTGAATTTTAAAACCGCCCAGTTAGGGCGGTTTTTGCTTTTGTGGACCCAGCGGGATTCGCCTTCGCGTAAACCTCTGCTGAAGTTTCGCTCAGGCCGGGCTCGGCGTCGTCGCGTCTCCGCCTTCGAATCCCATGAAGAAGTAATCAAACTAAAAAACCATCAAAAGATGGTTTTTTAATTTGTGGACCCAGCGGGATTCGAACCCGCCGCCTCGCCCATGCCATGGGCGCGCGCTACCAAATGCGCTATGGGCCCTTAATTACAATTGGAATTGTAATACAGATTTCGGCAATTCGCAAATGTGTCCCCGAGAGGAATCGAACCTCTATCTAGAGCTTAGGAGTCTCTCGTTCTGTCCATTGAACTACGGGGACGAAGTTGATATAAAAACAAAGTACCACACTTTGTACTTGTTTTCAATGTTTAATCTATGGTAAAATTATTTTATAAGTTTAAAAATTATGATATCTAAAAAATCTCCCATTGTTAAAATCGCGAAAAAAGTTTGTCCGGCGGTAATTACTATTATCGCGTCCCGCGATTTGCCCAAGATAGACGAATTCTATTTTTTGCCCGTAAGGGGGGAGAAGGTGGCTTTGCCCAAAAAAGTAACCGGCAACCAAGCAACGAAAATTGGAGGGGGTTCCGGCTTTATTGTTACCCGGGACGGATATGTTCTTACTTGCAACCACGTGGTTGAAGACCATGAAGCGGATTATACGGTTATTATTGACCCGGACCATAAGTATACGGCTAAAGTTTTAGCCAAAGATCCGTTAATAGATATGGCGATTTTAAAAATAAGCGGATATAATTTTCCATTTTTAAAATTGGGCGATTCCGATAGAGTTGAATTAGGCGAGTCGGTCATCGCGGTGGGAAATCCTTTGGGAGAATTTGAAGATACTCTTTCCGCCGGAATAGTCTCCGGCTTAAGCCGAAAGATTACCGCTTACAGCGGATTTGATTCAAAATCAACTAATCTGCGCGGATTAATCCAAACAGACGCGGCTATTAACCCGGGCAATTCCGGCGGCCCGTTGGTGAATATGAGAGGGGAGGTTATTGGCATAAACACGGCCATGATAATGGGAGCTGAAAATATCGGCTTTGCTTTGCCGATTAATTATATTAAGGAAGATATGAAAGCGGTTAAAAAGGACGGCAAAATAAAAAGGCCGTATTTGGGAGTGAAATATTTATTATTGAATGAAGAAATTTCAAAGACCAACAAGTTGCCGGTTGATTACGGCGCCTTGATTGCCCGGGAAATGTTTGGCGAGCCGGCGGTAGCCAAGGGTTCCAGCGCGGATATCGCGGGAATTAAAGAATACGATATAATTTTGGAAATAAACGGAGAAAAAATATGCGGCGACAACACTTTATCCGATTCTCTTTCCAAGTGCCTGATTGGGCAAGAGATTTCTTTGCTGATTTTAAGAAGCGACAAAGAAAAATTAGTTAAAGTTGTCTTAAAGCAAAAAAAATAAAAGAAAAACACCCTTTTGATGGGGTGTTTTTAAATTGAGCGATATTTATTGCACGACTATCTGCCCGGTCATAGAAGGATGAATGTTGCAATGGTAATTATAAGTGCCCGATGTTGTGAAAGTATATGAATAAGACTGCCCGGGGTTGATTGCATTGGACGAAGCAAAAGCATTATCGCTGGAAGTTATTGTGTGCGGCGCGCTGTCATTATTTGTCCAAACCACGGTTGTGCCAACGCTTACATTGCTAATCTTTGGATTAAAGGCAAATCCTTGGATATTAATTGATTTTGTTGTTGAAGTTGGGGGATTATTCTGCGGTGTGTTGTTTCCCGGATTAGTTTCTCCTGGAGGATTATTATTTTGCGTTTGGGGCTGGTTATTCATTGTCATTGCCGGATTGTAGGCTTTGTTGTAGTAAATAAACAATCCGCCGGCAAGAATAATTAAAAGAATAATGATTAAATAAATATATCCTTTCATATTTTTATTTTGTCATATTTTTAAGAATATGACAGCATTATTGGTTAATAATTGAAATTTTTAAAAACCACCGAAAGCCGGAGGTTTTTTAAATTTATAATAACGCTTTCAGTTCAGATTCGCTAAATCCGCTGATTACGAATTGTCCGCTGTCAACAACAACAGTCGGGAAGGAAGTGCTGCCCGGAGCGTATTTCCACATATCTTTGTAGGCTTCTTCTTGTTCTTCTTTGTCTAATGAGTCCACATTGATATAGCTGTATTGCAGCCCCATTTTGTTGAGCAAATCTTTGGTTTTATCGCACCAGATGCAAGTGTCATCGCTTAAAGAAAAAACCATTACGTCTTTTTTTCGTGTGCCGGGAATGGTTTGTATTTTTGATTTATATGACATAATTTAATTATTACTATTTGCTAATATAATTATTTTAACCCGTCCTTGTTTCGCGGTCAATTATTTTTGTAAACAAAAATGCCGAATAATAAATATTGGCATTGTTAAAAAAAGAGCTAAATAAAAAATTAAGTGTTTTGCGCCCGCCACTGTTGGAACCAGGCAAATCCCGGAGAATTGCTTTGCGACCAAATCGCGTAATAAGGGACAACTTCCAGGTTTGGCTTAAGCAGTTTAAGCGATTTTATCACTTTTTCCATGGCTTTTATTTGCGCTGCCGGCGGGACGTTGTTGGTGTCGGCGTAATCACCCATAAGCAGAATGCCTATGCTTCGGCGATTAATGTCCCAATTATTGGCAAACCAACCGGTTTCATCCAATTCAATGCCTTTTACTATCCGTCCATCCGGATAAATAAAGAAATGATACGGCAGAAAGGTTTCTTTGCCATTGCGCATATGTCCGGAATGAGGGGGCAGGCCTTTCACAAAGGGTTCTTTGTTGTTGGAGTTGTATCGTTTCACGTAAAGCGATTCGTAGCAAGCCACGTCAATTTCTTCCACGGTCACATTAGCCGGGCCTTGGGAATCGCGGATAACAACCATATCAAAGGGAAGGCGGTCTGCGTCCCAGTCTACCCACCAATAACTGCCTACAATTTTAATGTATTGCAGTCCGTCCGGCAGAGTGGCCTGAATGTAGGGCGTTGGGTCAATTTGCGCCTTTGCGTAATAATACGGCTTTTTATTTACGACAATTGTTCCAACATAACTCGTGGGATTTTTAGCCTTATTTAAGAGGTAGCTGCTTGGCGTTGGTTTTTCCTTGGCCGGCAGAATAATGGGAGCTTTAGTTGGGTAAGCATTTGTTGTAAATCTTTCAGTATTCCAGCCGGTAGATTGGCTGTATGCCGCTACTGTGCTTGCTGTTGCCGTGCCAATCAGGCAAACAACGCAGAAAATGGCGATTAAGCCAAGAGTGATTTTTTTCGTTTCCATCACCTCAATTTGAAAGGAACAATAATTAATTTCGGGAACGTGTCCCATAGTAATGCTTTATATGTTTTTACTTATTTTGTCAAACATTCGGCTTTATTTAATAATTAATTTTTATTATAATAATAAAAACTAAACAACATAAATAATATTGATATGGCAAACGAAGCAAAAAAATGGATAAGCAAATTAATCGCGCCAACCGGGATTACTGTCAATGGTTCCAATCCGTGGGACATCGAAGTCCTTAACGAGGACTTGTATGGGCGGATATTGAGCCAGGGTTCCTTGGGTTTGGGCGAAGCGTATATGGATGGTTGGTGGGATTGCGATAAGCTGGATGAATTTTTTTATCGAGTGCTTTCCAATAAATTGGAAGAGCGGATTGGAATTTCTTTGCCTTTGGTTTGGAATTATCTCCGTTCCAATCTTTTTAATATGCAATCAATTAGCAAGGCTTATGAGGTGGGGGAGAGGCATTATGATACGGGCAATGACTTATTCATTGCCATGCTCGGTAAAACCATGGCTTACAGTTGCGGCTATTGGAAAAAGGCGAACAATTTAGACCAAGCCCAGGAAGCGAAGATGGACTTGATTTGCCGTAAGCTTAATCTGCAGCCCGGGCAAAGAATTTTGGATATTGGCTGCGGCTGGGGCAGTTTTGCCAAATACGCGGCGAAAAATTACAAAGTCAGGGTGGTTGGCGTAACCGTTTCCAAAGAACAGGTTCAGTTGGCCGAAGAATTGTGTAAAGGTTTGCCCGTGGAGTTTCGTTTGGAAGATTACCGTGATTTAAATGAAAAATTTGACCACATTGTTTCCGTGGGCATGATAGAGCATGTGGGGCATAAAAATTATAAAGAATATATGGAAGTTGCTAAGCGGTGTTTGAAAGATAACGGCTTATTTCTATTACACACAATCGGATCATTAAGGTCGGTCTCCGGCACGGATCCTTGGACTAATAAATATATATTTCCGAATGGCATGCTTCCGTCATTAAAACAAATATCGTCCGCGGCCGAGGGCTTGTTTGTAATAGAAGATTTGCATAATTTCGGAGCTGACTACGACAAAACTTTAATGGCTTGGCATAAAAACTTTGAAGCTTCTTGGCCGGAATTACAGCAAAATTACGGTAATAGGTTTTACAGGATGTGGCGATATTATTTATTATCTTGCGCAGCCGCGTTTCGGGCGCGTTCTATCCAATTATGGCAAATTGTTTTGTCTCCCAATGGCGTGCCCGGCGGTTATAATTCAATTCGTTGAACATATGATTAAAAAAATATTTAAGACAGAAGAAGAATGGAAAAAAGTTTTAACCCCGGAGCAATATAGCGTGATGCGAGGAGAGGGGACTGAGCCGGCTTTTACGTGCGCTTTGGAAAACTTAAGCAGCGGAATTTTTTATTGCGCGGCTTGCGATTTGCCATTATTTACCACGGGCGCTAAATTTGAATCCGGCACGGGTTGGCCGAGTTTTTTTATGCCAATTAATCTGGAAAATTTGGAAGAAAAATCAGATAGCTCTTTTGGTATGCAGCGGACAGCGGTTGCTTGCGCCAGGTGCGGATCGCATTTGGGCCACGTATTTAATGACGGACCGGCGCCAACCGGCAAACGTTATTGCATGAACGGAATCGCCCTTAATTTTAAAAAGGAATGATTAGTAAAAATATTATGGAAACAGCTTATTTCGGAGGAGGATGTTTTTGGGGAATAGAAGCGGCTTTTTTGCGCGTGAAAGGCGTGCAGTCGGTTGCCTCCGGCTATTCGGGTGGCGCAATAGAAAATCCTACCTATGAACAAGTGAGCAGTGGCTTAACCGGACACGCGGAAACAGTCCAAATTAAGTTTGATCCTGCTGTTATCAAATACGAAGACTTATTGCGTATTTTCTTTTTAATCCACGATCCAACCACTTTAAACCGCCAAGGCGTGGATATCGGTTCGCAATATCGTTCAATTATTTTTTACGAAAACGAAGAGCAAAAGAAAATTATTGAAAAAGTTATCGAAGAATTATCAAGTGGCGATATGGATAAAGGCAAAAAAATTGTTACCGAAATTGAACCCTTTGCCGCCTTTTATCCGGCTGAAGAATATCATCAGGATTATTTTAATAAAAATCCGGGCCAAGCGCCCGGGACATGTCTTGCCAAGTTGAATAAAATAAAAGAAAATTTCCCCGAGTATTATATTTAAACAAAGCGGCTGATTAAAAAAATAAAAATTACTCCGGCAATTGTAAGCCCGATTAATTTCAGGGAGCTGTTTTTGCTGTGCGCTTCGGGCAAGATATCGCTGGCGCCGATATATAACAAGAAGCCGGCAAAAAATCCAAGGTAAATCGTTAGCGCGAAAGGAGAAAATACAATAAATAGGGTAGAGGCGGCGCCGAGTACGGGCGCAATCGCGTCTATCAACAAAAAGACTAGGGCTTTTTTTTCGGTATTTTTGTGCGTTAACATTAAAGTTACGGTATTCATTCCGTCCGTGAAGTCGTGCGAAATTACGGCAATGGCGACTAAGACTCCCACAGCCGGGTTTATCTGAAAGCCTAAGCCGATTCCCATACCATCCATAAAACTGTGTCCGGCTAAAGCCAGGGCGGAAAGAACTCCCACTTGCGGGTGCTTATGTTCCGCGTATTCATCTTCGTGGGCGTGGTGGATTAGAATCGTTTTTTCCAAGATATGGAAAATTAAAAATCCAGCTACGAGCGCAACCATTACTTGCGTGGGATTAAAACCATAAGCGTTTATTTGGCTTATTATTTCCGGAAAAATATCAAAAAAGATTACGCCCAAAATCACGCCGGCCGTGAAGCCCATTATCAAATGTAATTTATTTTTCAGTTTAACCGCCAAAAGCCCGCCCGCGAGGGTGGAGAAAAAAGTTATTAGGGAAAAAAGTATTATTTGCGGATTCATGTTTGTGTTGAATCTATTTTAACAAAAAATCAAAATAATTGAAACCGGGTTTTAATCGTGTTAAAATAACCATAATATTTAAATAAATTCCAATATTTTGAGAAAAGAAAAGCAGAAAATAAAAAATGGGCTGCCATTCGGTAAAATGCTCATAAGGTTGCGGGAAATGTACCGCCCGTTTTTGGGCGTTATTTTTGTTATTTTTTTCTTCCTTCTCTTACAGCAAGCGATTGCTTTAATCGGCCCGTTTATTTACGGAAAAATTATTGATGGGATAGTGCAAGGCAAGGCGTTTCAAGAAGTAATAACATTGTGTTTGGTTTCGCTTGGTATTTTTTTGCTTAACGATATAGTCATCCATTATTACGAAGATAAGATAGAAATTCAAAAGTTTGATTTTGATGTCAGGAAAGTTGTTGCCCAAAAAACTTTGGATAAATTATTTACTTTTTCCATCGGCCAGCACGAAAATCAAAATTCGGGAATAAAAAAGAGCATCGTTGACCGGGGGCAGAATGCCTTGAATGAAATCGCCACAATCCTCATTTATCAGATTTTTCCCATGTTTTTGCAAATTTTCGTGACAATAATCGCCCTAACGATTCTTGCTCCGGTCCTAGGTTTGATTATTTTTATCGGAGTGGTTGTTTATGTTTTGGTTACTCTTTATAGCAGCAAAATTTTCGGGAAAGAAATGGGTAACTTGCAAGAGATGTATGTGGAGTCAGACAAAAAACAATCCGAATTTTTAAGAAACGCTTCATTGGTTAAAATGAACGCCAAAGAGAAAGAAGTAATCAAAGATTACGACAATAATTTGGAGGGCGTGAATAAAACCGCTAAAAATATTTGGCTAAGGTTTATCAGGTTTTTCCAAATCCGAAGCGTTGTTTCCGACACAGCTAGAATAGCGGTGTTGTTGGTTGGCATTTGGCTTGTTTATCAAAAAGTTTATACCCCCGGTTTTTTGGTGATAATTTTATCTTGGTCTTCCAACGCTTTTGACAGAATTGTGATGCTTGGATATCTGCAAAGGCGTTTATTGGAATTGTATTCCGCCATCAAAGTTTATTTTGAATTATTGGATATGGAACCGGCCATCAAAGAAATAAAAAATCCGATTGTTCTCAAAGAAATCAAAGGGAACATTGTTTACGAAAATGTATCTTTCCGATATCCGTCCAGGGAAGAGCCGAATGAGGGTATTAAAAATTTAAAAAAAATTAAACCAAAAGAAACAGAATCAACTTTTCGCAACGTTAGCCTTTCAATTAAGGCCGGGGAGAAGGTGGCGATTGTGGGGCACTCCGGCGCGGGCAAATCATCTTTGGTTCAATTGCTGGTTAGGGCGTATGATCCAAGTAAGGGAAAAATTTTAATAGACGGCCATGATTTAAAAGATTTATCTTTGGAAAGTTATCGCTCTTCTTTGGGAGTGGTGCCGCAAGACGTTTCTCTTTTTGATAACACCTTGCGTTATAATATTCTTTTCGGAGCCAAAGGAGAAATTACGGACAAACAATTAAATGAAGCGGTTAAAATGGCGCGAGTAGATAATTTTTTGAAAAATTTGGAAAAAGGATTGGACACTTTAATAGGCGAGCGGGGCGTAAAATTATCCGGAGGAGAAAGGCAAAGAGTGGGCATTGCCCGGGCTTTGGTTAAAAACCCGGCTATCCTTGTTTTTGACGAAGCCACATCCAGCTTAGATGTGGAAAATGAAGCCTTGATTCGCGAATCTATTAACACCGCGTCCAAGGGCCGAACAACTATAATTATCGCGCATCGCTTATCCACGATTAAGGATGCTGACAAGATTATTGTTTTGGAAAAAGGCAAGGTGATTGGCGAAGGCAAGCACGCAACGCTTTTAAAAACTTGCGAGCCGTATAAAAAAATGATTAATATCCAAACCGTAATAGTTGGAGGCAATTAATTTAAAGGATTGGCGCTATTTAAAGATAATTAAATTAGTATTATAATATAAGCAATAGAATAATTAACCTAATAATTAAAAAATTATATGTCTAAAAAAATCTTTGTAGGTTTATTGGTTGCGTTTTTTAGCTTGCCATTGGTTTTTGTGTCGGCTATGACCGTGAAAGAAGGCCAAAACATTAACCTGGCGAAAGGGGAAACCATTAATGACTCGGTATTTTTAGCCGGCAGCAATATTACCGTGAACAGTGATGTTTCCGGAGATATCTTTGTGTTTGGCCAAAAAATATATATTAATGGCAATGTTGATGGCGATATTATCGGCGCCGGGCAATCAATAGTTGTTGCCGGCAATGTTACCGGTAGCGTGAGAATGGCCGGCCAGAACATAGAATTAAAAAGTCGGGTGGAGAGGTCTGCTTCCATCGCCGGGCAAGACATACTTTTAAGCGAGAATTCTTTTATCGGCCGAGATGCTTTGTTAGCGGCTGAAACAATGAATATTAACGGTACCGTTATGGGCAATGTAAATGCGGCTGGTTCCATACTTAATATTAGCGGCAGGGTTAAAAATATTAATTTTTATTCCAGCATGGGAGCGGATGCTAACACGGGATTATTTTTAACTCCGGCAACGGTTGTTTCCGGCAATATCAGCTACAATGCTTTTGGGGAGATTAAGGGCGCCAGTCAAACTAATGTCTTGGGCACGATTACGAAAACCGTTCCACAAGTAAAACAAAAAGCCACGCCCAAAGACGAGGCATTAGCCAAGGTGGGCTTTCTTGTAACCCTTCTTCTCACAACTTTGATTATTGTTTTGGTTGCGGGCAAAAAAGCTAAAGATATTGAGAAGATAATGGTGGAGAATGTTTGGAAATCATTTGGAATAGGATTTGGAGTTTTAATTTGCGCTCCAATTTTAGGCCTTATCTTGCTTATTACCGGTTTTGGCGCTTGGCTGGGCTTTATTTTAATCATTGCTTGGGTTTTAATGCTGGTCTTGGCAATGGTTTTAGCCAGCATTGCTTTCGGCCAATATTTGGAGAAAATATTGAAAAAAGATTTAAGAAATAACTTTTTGGTTTATTCTTTAATTGGCGCTTTGGTTGGCTACATTCTGTTGATAATTCCTTTTATCGGATTTTTCGCCGGATTGTTCGGCTTCTGTTGGGCGATTGGAGGAATGTCCTTAGGATTTTTGGAAAGCCGCAAGGAATAGGTTTAAATATTTGCTAAAACAAAACAGCCCGATTAAGGGCTGTTTTTTTGATGGGTGACAACGGCACTGCTAAAGGATTGCTGTTTTCTAAATTCGCTATGCTTGATTAAAGGTGCGTCGGATTTTACTAAATCCGACGTCAATTAGCTCTCGCTAATTGAGATTCGCTGTCAGGAGCATCTCGGAGGACACGTTTAAAACAAAAAACTCCGTAAAGGAGCGTTTTGTTTTAAGTGGGTGACTAACGGGATTCGAACCCGTACAAAGAGCTCCACAAACTCTTGTGCTGCCATTACACCATAGCCACCATGCCTGTGTCCCCGGCGCGAATCGAACGCACAACCTACGGATTAGAAGTCCGTCGCTCTGTCCTATTGAGCTACGGGGACGAGATATATAAGTGATATCAAAAATTTGGCTAAAAATCAAGGTAAGTTAACAATTATTTTTGACGCAATGCCTTAAAAATGATATAAAAATACCTATGACGGGGCATAGTGAAACGGCTATCACGAGTCTTTTGGGAAGATTTATTCTGAGTTCGAATCTCAGTGCCCCGACAGAAAAATAGAATAAAATAAGCGGGTGTAGCTCAGTGGTAGAGCGACAGCCTTCCAAGTTGTATATGAGGGTTCGATTCCCTTCACCCGCTCCATAATAATAACCAGCCGAACATTTGTTCGGGTAGGACATTATTGATTGTTTCGGAAGAAGGGAATCGAACGCGGAGGCGCGACGGCGCCGAGCGGGGCCCGAGAAAAATTTTACCAAAGATTTATTCAAGGGCGGTTCCCGAAATTCACACGGAATCGAAGGCGGAGGGCTGACGAGCCCGAGCCGGGCCTGAGTAAAACTTCAGCAGAAGTTTATACGAACGCGATTCCCGTAATTTGCACGGAATCGAACGCGATTCCCATAAATTTTTATGGAAACAAAAATTTTTAAAATTGCCATAATCGGCGGGGGAATAATTGGTTTATATTTAGCATGGAAATTAAGTGAACAGGGACATAATGTCTCTGTTTTTGACAAAAAAAGCGAAAAAGAAATCGGTAAAAAAGTTTGTTCCGCTTTGTTTTCCGAGAGGCTTTTGGGTTTTATTCCTCGGGCCGAAGAATGCGTTAAAAATAAAATCAATGGTTGCGTCATTAATTTTTCCAAAAAGAAAATCAAATTGAATTTTAACCCTGGTCATTTGGTAATAGATAGAGAGAAACTGTCAGCTATTTTAATTTCATTAAATAAAAAAGCGAGAGCGCAAATATTTTTTGAACAAGAATTAAAACAACTGCCGGCCGGATTTGATTATATTATCGGTTGTGATGGCGCCGGTTCAATCACAAGAAAATTGCTTAACTTGCCTAATCCACAGATTGCTTTGGGCGCCCAAATTTTTATCAATGAAAAATTTGATTCCAATTTTGTTTCCACCTATCCGGCAAAAAACGGTTTTTGTTGGAAAATACCCACAGGCGATTGCGTTGAATACGGAATAATGGGAAGCCCCCAAGAGGCTGAAAAATATTTTGTTAATTTTTTAAAACAAGCGCAAGTTGATTATTCGGGAGAATTATTTTCCGCCGCCATACCGCAACCAAGTTTTATTTTAAAAGACGCGGGTTTGATTTTTCCAAAAGCAAAAAATATTACTCTTTGCGGCGACGCCACCGGACTAACCAAGCCGTGGAGCGGGGGAGGGGTGATTTGGGGATTAACCCAAGCGGATATTTTATTAAAAACTTTTCCGGATTTTATTGAATACAAAAGACAGGTAATAAGAAAATTCAGATACCCGATTTTAAAAGGCCAAATCTCCAAAAAATTTGTTTATTTCCTGGGTAACGCCCTCCCAAGCGTTATTCCCTCGGAAATTACTTATGATAACGATTTTCCTTCATTTCTTAAATCTTTCCTTGATTTTCTATTCAAATAGCCCAAAATCGACTTTTGACGCCTTGATAGAATTGTTTTAAAATGCTATGTTTTAAGATATTAGACACGGGAAGAGGCCTTCCCTTATATACATATATACAAGGAGAGGTGCCAGAGCGGTTGAATGGGATGGTTTCGAAAACCATTATAGGGCAACCTATCGGGGGTTCGAATCCCCCCCTCTCCTCATATTCTTTTAACCCAACACACTTGGGTTAAAAGAATATGCGGGAGGGGATTCGAACGCGGAGCCGCGACTGGCGGCGAGCGGAGCCCGAAGAAATTTTCACCAGAAAATTATCTGAGGGCGAATCTCCAAAGTAACAATAGAGTGAACCTCATTAATAATTTAAAATTATGTTCTCTTTTTCCAAATCAAAAAAAGGAGCAAAAATAGAAACCCTAGAGCAGGCGATAAAGCACATACAGAAGCTTGAAGAAGGAATGAAAAAAGCTTTATTAAAAATTGAACAACTTGAAAAGAAGAGTAATTTTTCTTTCCAAAAATTTAATTTGGTAAGGTTTAACCCTTTTGAAGGAATGGGCGGAGACCAAAGTTTTTCCTTATGTATGTTGGACAAAGATGACAATGGATTTGTTATTACTTCCATATTTACTAAAAATGGTACCAGGATATTCGCCAAGCCGGTGGAAAAAGGAACTTCAACTTATGAATTATCTGATGAAGAAAAACAATCAATAGCAAAAGCAAAAATATAATGGCAAATGATAAAAGTAAAACAGCCAATAGCGAAATGAAACGGCCACCGGTAGTGGTCGTTTTGGGCCATATTGACCATGGCAAAACTTCTTTATTGATGGCGATTAAAGATTTTAAAGTGTTGAGCAAGGAATCGGGCGGCATTACCCAGCATGTCGGAGCCTATCAAATAGAGCATAACGACAAAAAAATTACTTTTATTGATACTCCCGGACACGAATCCTTTTCCGCTATTCGTTCGCGCGGCTCGAAAGTCGCTGATATCGCTATTTTGGTAATAGACGCGGCCGAAGGCGTAAAAAAACAAACCAAGGAGGCTATTTCCCATATTAAAGCCGCCAATCTTTCTACGATTGTGGCTTTGAATAAAATAGATAAACCGGACGCTAATCCGGAAAGGGTGAAACAACAATTAATGGAAGAAGATATAATTGTTGAATCTTTCGGCGGTGACGTGCCGAGCATAAATATTTCCGCAAAAACCGGCAAAGGCATCAGCGAACTTTTAGATTTGATTCTTTTGGTAGCGGAAATTTCTGATTTGGAATATGACACGGTTTCTCCCGCCCAAGGCACGATTATAGAAGCTTACCAAGATTCTCGGCGCGGTTCGACAGTAACCGCGATTATGGCAAAAGGCGTTTTAAAGCAAGGTGATTTTATCGGCACGGCTTCAGCTAATGGCAAAGCCAAAAATTTGGAAGATTTTTTGGGCAAGCCGGTTAAAGAAGCTTATCCGTCTGATCCGATTATTATCGTGGGATTTGACAATATGCCCATGGTTGGCGAAGTTTTTATTGCGTATAAAGATATGGAAAGCGCAATCGCCAATGTTAAGCCAAAAGAAGCCAAGGCTTTTCGTTTGAGTTCCGAATCATCGGAAGTGAATGAAAATAAAAAATATTTAAATTTAGTGGTAAAAGCTGATACTTTTGGTTCCCTGGAAGCCATAGAAGAAGTGGTAAAAACTTTGCCTCAAGAAACAATTGGCATAAAAATAATTAGCGCCGAAGTTGGTAATGTGAACGAGTCGGATGTTAAATCCGCGAAAAGCGCCGGTGGGGCGGTAATCGCTTTCCGGGTAAAGACAGACAAAATTGCTGAGATTGCTTCCCAAAAAGAAAAAACCAGAATTTATGATTTTGAAATTATCTACACAATGGCGCAAAAGATTAGAGAGTTGATGGAAAAGAAATTGGTTAAAGAAAAAGAAAGGACCGATTTTGGCAAAATGGAAATAACGGTTATTTTTAGGACCGAAAAAAATAGGCAGATTGTGGGAGGAATGGTAACGGAAGGGGAGGTAATGAAAGGTTCGCAAATGGAAATCGTGCGCGGAGGTGAAAAAATCGGGCAAGGCAGGATTATTGACGTACAGGCGAACAAAAAAAGTTTTCCTTCAATGAAATTTGGAAAAGAGTGCGCTATTCTTTACCAGGGCAATGAAAAAATAAAAGAAGGCGACGAAATCATTTCCTATAAAGAAGACTATATTCGTGAAGAATTATAAAGGCTTATGTTCAGAAAAGAAAAAGTTGACAGTTTAATCCAAAGAGAGCTTAATACCATTATTTTAAAAGAAATAGATATTTATCCGGGCGTCTTACTTACAATTACTAGGGTGGAAGTTTCTTCCTCTCTTTTTGATGCTAAGATTTTTATTTCGGTTGTCCCTGAGGAAAAGTATAATGAAATGGAAATGCTGTTAAACAGGAATATTTACGCTATTCAGCAAATTTTAAATAAAAGATTAAAGATGAGGCCGGTGCCCAAGATTGCTTTTCGGAAAGAAACGAAAACAGCCGAAGCTTCTAGAATAGAGCAACTCTTATATGAAATAGATAGAAAAGAAGGAAGAGGAGAACTGGAAAAAGACTCGGAAGTGTGTTAAATAATATACGTGGCGCATTGGCGTGGTAGCCAAGTAGAAAGGCAAGAGTCTGCAAAACTCTCATACGCGGGTGCGACTCCCGCCCACGCCTCCAAGGTTTTTAAATTATAATAGAATAGGCATTGGATTAGTTGACTTGTGCGTTTACCGAATGATATAATTATATTAATGAATAGGCGAACATGGACAAAGGAACAATTAAAAAATGCCATTAAAAAATCTTATAGTTATAGGCAGGTTTTAAGTGAAATCGGTTTAAGGGCGACAGGAGGGAACTATGCGCAAGTTAAGAAATATATTCAAGAGTATAATTTTAACATAACGCATTTTAAAGGAAAGGGATGGAATAAAGGATTAAATTTTTTATTTACACCTAAAATTCCTTTAGAAAAAATTTTGGTCAAGGATAGTAATTTTCAAAGTTATAAACTTAAAAATAGGTTAATTAAAGAAAAACTAAAGATAGCCCGATGTGAAGAGTGTGGTTGGGCGCAAAAAAGCTTTGACGGAAGGCTGCCGTTGGAGCTACATCACATAGATGGGAACGGGCGAAATAATCAATTAGAAAATTTACAAATACTTTGCCCGAATTGTCATAGTTTAAAGCCAAACTATCGTGGTCGTAAAAATAAAATGCCTCGGTGATGAAATTGGTAAACATACAGCACTTAAAATGCTGCGGGTAACCCCCTTGTGGGTTCGAGTCCCACCCGAGGCACCATTTAATACAAAAGGAAGGATATTATCCTTCCTTTTGTATTGAACTGGGTGGGACTCGAAGGCGGAGCTGCGGCGGCAGCGAGCCCGGCCCGAAGAAAATTACAACAAATTTATCTGAGGGCAAGTCCCTCCCGAGGCACATTAAAACAAAAACCCGCCACAAGGCGGGTTTTTAAAGTTAAGACTTTTATTGCCTTAGCTTTGAGAAACTTCAATATAGGTTCTTTTAACGCCGAAGTTTTTAGCTTCCAAGTAAGACGGAAACCAAATATCTATATGGTAGTCGCTTTTAGATGCGTTCATCCTGTCGGCAACCACGAATTCCTTGTTTCCGTATAATTCCGGAATCATTATCTTAGCTCCGAAAGGAAGCATATTGTTGGCCACGATACCGTCTCTAACCCTTGTGCCATTAGCGGTAATAAAGGGAGTGTCGTCGGTTTGGTCAACTGTTGAGGAATAAGCCGTTATAACAACCAATATTTTTTTCTTCTTTTCCGGTTTTACTTGAGTCAAAAGCCCGTTGCTGCCTATTAAAGACTGTTTATTAATAGGGTAAACAATGGCGTTTTGGCTATTATTTACGCTGGTTTCTTTGTTCGCATACGCTAGATTTAAAGCGCACAAGGAAATAGCTATAAGCGCAAAACAGGAAATTACGATATTTTGTTTTTTAAGCATATTAAAAACGCTTTTGAAAGCGTTGTCAATATTTTACCCTGTATCCGGACAAATGTCAATGAGTTTGTCCCCAACCCAAAAGTAAGGCAATTTTTTGCTATTTTTAGCAAATTATGGTTTTTAATGCAATATTTAGCGTGAAATGAGAGAATATGTAAATAAATAAAAAAAGCCTATTCTCTTGTTGGAATAGACTCTGCCCTTTTTCTTTCAAGGGTTTCTGTCGCCGCGTTTCGGATTGCCGGGTCAATATCAGGGTTATCGGCAAAACTCTTTAAATGCGCTTCGCTTAAAGTGGGGTCAATAGCAAATACTACCGCTATCTCGGGCAACGCGTTAGCAAGTTTCGTTGCGTTTTCCAAGGTAGGCCCTTGGGTGGATTCTTTTTCTAACATAATAACTCCTATTTTTTATTTATATAATATAATAGGGCTTTTGTAAAGAGATATAGGGATTCAGCCATATCTTGATAATCTAAAATCTTTATGCTATAAAAAGTTATATGCAAAACGAAACATTACAAAAATTAAGCGATTCCGTCCACATTTTGAGGAGCGGAGACATCGTCGATGGCAGAGTTCTAGCCATCGAAAACCTCGCAATCTTTTTAGATTTGGGGCCACGCAAGACCGGTTTAATTTACGGGTCTGAATATCAAAGCGCCAAGAATGTCTTAAAAAACATTAAAATTGGCGATATTATTTCCGTTAAAGTCATTGAACCTGAAAACGAAGAAGGGTTCGCGGAATTATCTTTAAAAGAAGCCGAGAAAGAATTGGCTTGGAAAACCATTAAAGATATAAAGGAAGAAAATAAGGAATTCTTGGTAAGGATTATGAAGGTCAACAAGGGCGGTTTGATTACCGAAGTTTCGGGAGTTCCGGCCTTTTTGCCGACTTCGCAATTATCTCCGGAAAAATATCCGCGAGTGCCGGAAGGCGATAAAGCCAAGATTTTGAGAAAACTGCAGTCCTTTATCGGGCAAGATATGAAAGTTAAGATTTTGGACTTTGATGAAAAAGCCGGCCAAGTAATTTTGACCGAAGAATCCAAAGAAAGTGAAAATGTCCAAAAGGCCATTAAAGTATTAAAAGTGGGGGATGTTGTGGAGGGCAAAATATCCGGTGTGGTAAACTTCGGCGCTTTTGTGAAATTTGCGATGCCCGGAGCCACTCTCGCAGAAACACCAACCGAAAGCTTATTAGAAGGATTAGTTCATATTTCCGAATTGGATTGGCAATTGATTGAAAATCCGGCTCAATTTGTGGAAGTTGGCGAAGAAGTTAAAGCTCAAATTATTGATATAACTCAGGGTAGAGTTTCTTTATCCTTAAAAAATCTTAAAAAAGACCCATGGCAAAATCTCGGCTTAAAGAGCGGAGACACGGTCAAAGGCGAAGTGGTAAGATTTAATCCTTTTGGCGCTTTCGTGCAATTGAAGGGCGTTTCTCCGGAAGCGGATGATGCCAAGATCCAAGGATTAATCCATATTTCCGAATTCGGTTCGGAAATAAAAATGAAAGAAAAAATAGAAATCAACAAAGACTACGATTTTCAAGTTTTAAGTTTTCAACCGCAAAGACACTGGATGTCTTTAAGATTAAAATAATTTTTAATTATGAAAAGTCCTCTTCAGGGCCTGCTTAAAAACATACTTTTCGTTGTTTTGATTTTCGCTGTTTTGGGTTTGCTGTTCGCTTATTTCAATAATCCGACGGCGAAACCGAAAGATATCGCGATCACCCAATTGGTTCAAGACATTAACGCCGGCAAAGTAAAGGAAATCAAGGAGCTGAACAGCGTTTTATCAATTACATACACGGACGGTTCCACGGCGCAATCTTTAAAAGAGTCAACCGACCCTTTAAGCCAGTCTTTGCTTAATTACGGAACCGAGAAAGCTAAACTTCAAAACGTATCTATCGTATTTGAATCGCAAGCCAGCACATGGGATTGGCTTTTGCCGTTGCTGACTTTTGTGGTCTTGCCTTTTGTTTTATTCGCTATTTTCTTTTGGTTTATTTTTAGGCAAGCCAAAACCGGAGCGGCGCAAACTTTTGATTTTACCAAAACTCAAGCCAAGCTGTTTGGAGCCGAAGGGCATCCCAAAGAAAAGATTACTTTTAAAGACGTGGCCGGCCTGAAAGAAGAGAAAGCTGAATTGGAAGAAGTGGTTGATTTTCTTAAGCATCCGCAAAAATATTTAAAAATGGGGGCCAGAATTCCCAAAGGAGTATTATTGGTTGGTCCGGCCGGCACGGGCAAGACCTTATTGGCTAGGGCAGTGGCAGGGGAAAGCAATGTTCCGTTTTTTTCTGTGGCCGGTTCTTCCTTTGTGGAAATGTTTGTGGGAGTCGGCTCCGGCCGGGTTAGAAGCTTGTTCGCGGCTGCTAAAAAACAACAGCCCTGTTTGATTTTTATTGATGAACTGGACAGCATTGGTAAAACCAGGGGCCCGGCAATTACTGGCGGGCACGAAGAAAGGGAACAAACCTTAAACCAGCTTTTAACTGAAATGGACGGGTTTGAGCAAAATGATAAAATTATTATTTTGGCTGCGACTAACCGCCCGGATGTTTTGGATCCGGCCTTGTTGAGGCCGGGCAGATTTGACAGGAAGGTCGTGATTAATTTGCCGGACATTACGGAAAGAGAAGCTATTTTAAAAATTCATTCCAATAACAAGCCATTGGCGGAAAATATTAAATTAAGGGAAGTGGCGGAAAGAACGCCCGGATTTTCCGGAGCGGATTTGGCCAATGTGGCAAACGAAGCCGCGCTTTTAGCCGCCAAGAAAGATGAAAAAGCAATCAGCCAAAATGATTTACTTATTTCCATTGAAAAAGTTTTACTTGGGCCAGAAAGAAGAAGCCATGTAATGTCTAATAAAGAAAAAAAAGTAATAGCGTATCATGAAGCCGGGCATGGGTTGGTGGCGGCTTTAACTCCGGGAGCCGAACCGGTTAGGAAAATTTCCATAATTTCCCGGGGCATGGCCGCGGGCTATACTCTCAAAGTTCCCCAAGAAGATAAGTCTTTAAGGACGAAAAAAGAATTTGAGGCGGAAATTAAGGTTTTGCTGTCCGGATATTTATCGGAAAAAATGATGTTTGGTGACGTAACCACGGGAGCATCGGATGATTTGGCTAAAGCCTCCCAAATAGCCCGAAGCATTGTAAAAGTTTACGGTATGTCGTCTTTGGGGCCGATTGTTTTTGGAGACAGGCAAGCGGATATATATCTTGATAGGGAATTCGGCGAAACCAAGAATTACTCCGAGAACAAAGCAGAGGAAATAGACAAAGAAATTGAAAAAATAATAAAAGCCGCGCAAACCGAAGCGGAAAAAGCATTAAACAGCAATAAGGCGTTATTAACTAAAATTGCCGAGACCTTGATTAAAAAAGAAACAATTGAAAGAGAAGAATTTGACGCTTTAATAAAAGGGAAGAAATAGGCCCTTTTGCTCGTGTAGCTCAGTTGGTTAGAGCACGGCTCTTATAAAGCCGGGGTCGATGGTCCGAGTCCATCCACGAGCACTTTTTGTATGAATGCCCACTTTTTAAAGTGGGCATTCATATACAAAATTATTTGAATGGACGAGGAGGGTTTTCGCGACTGGCGAAAACCCCGGCCTCCATAACTTTTTACTAAAAGTTATGGAGGCGAGTCCATCCCGAATATATTCGAAGGCGGAGCTGCGACTGGCGGCGAGCCGGGCTCAATAAATTCACCAGCAGGTGAATATTATTGAGCGAGTCCATCCTGTGCATTCAAAGATCTCCGAGTCCCAAGGCGAGTTCATTTCCGCGTATTTATTGACTAAATCACTAAAATCGCATAGTATAAGTTATGTATTAAATGTGCGACTCTAGTCGTTAAATGGGCGTATAGCTCAGTTGGTTAGAGCGTTACGTTGACATCGTAAAGGCCCCCTGTTCGAGTCAGGGTACGCCCACACAAGTAAATAATAAATAAGCATTATGGCAGAAGAAACACAAAATCAAGAAACTACTGAGACTACCGTAAACGAAAGCACGGAGCAAACAGTGGAAAATAAAGCAGTTGAAGCATCCACCGTCGCTGAAGCTATGGCGGACAAGCCGGCCGAAGTTAAGGTTGAAGAAGTTCAAGCTGAACCAATTGAGCAGGAGATAGAAGAATCTGTAGCAATAAAAGAACCTGGAATTATTGAGGGAGCTTTGAAGAAAGATTTACCCGAATTGAGGCAAGGGGATATGGTAAAAGTTTACCAAAAAATCAAAGAAGTCAAAGATAATAAAACCAAAGAAAGGATTCAGATTTTTGAAGGCCAGATTTTAGCAATGAAACATGGCAAAGGAATTACCGGAACGATTACGGTTAGAAAGGTAATTGCCGGAGTGGGCGTGGAAAAGATTTTTCCAATCCATTCTCCTTCTATTGAAAAAATAGAAATTACTAAACAAACAAAAACAAGGAGGGCCAAGCTTTACTTCTTAAGAACAGCTAAGGGTAGGAAAGCTAAACTTAAGGCGACTATTCACAAGGGAGAAGAAGAAAGCGAAGAATCGGCGACTGAAGAATAAAGAGGTGTGCCCGGATGCTGGAATTGGCAGACAGGCTAGCTTGAGGTGCTAGTGAGCATCGCTCGTGGGAGTTCAAGTCTCCCTCCGGGCACCAGATTTTCCGGAGGAAGACTTGAAGGCGGAGGGCCGACGGGCCCGAGCCCGTACTTGAGCGCAACTTCATTACTAAGTTAACGCGAAAGCAAGTCTCCCTCCGGGCACTAGATTTTTCTCCGATTCGGTTCGGGCGGTTAGCTCAATTGGTAGAGCACTTCGTTTACACCGAAGGGGTTGGGGGTTCGAGTCCCTTATCGCCCACCACATATTTAGTTAGCCCCTATTTTATAGGGGCTAACTAAATATGAATTGCTGCGCAATAAGGACGAGAAGCCGGAAGGAGGCATTATGAGGGCGGAGCCCGAATGCCGACTGAGGCCGGGGTGAAGAACTTTTGCAAAGCAAAAGTTACTGAACCCGAGTCCCGACATAGTTTTAAGAAGGGCGAGTCCCGACATAGTTTTAAGAAGGCGAGTCCCTTATCGCCATAGAATTCATTTGATAATCTTTCAAATATTTAGTAAAATAGATAAGTAGGGCTGAGGAAAATCCGAAAGAAATTTAAATGCCGAGGTAGCCAAGTCGGTCACGGCGAATGTCTGAAAAACATTAGATTCCGGTTCGATTCCGGACCTCGGCACAGTATTTATCAGTTTGGCGGGCATCGTATAGTGGCTATTATGCAACCTTGCCAAGGTTGAGACGGCAGTTCGATTCTGCTTGCCCGCTCCATTTATTAAAAATATTTTCGTTACATAATTTACAAATAAATTCATGAAAATAACTTGGTATGGTGAAACTTGTTTTGAAATAGCGAGTTCGTCCTCTGACAAAGAAAATATTTTAATCCAAATAGACCTCAAGGATTCGGAAAAGAAATCCGGAAAATTCGGTGCAGACATTCTCTTAAAAACCCATAAATCAGTTGAAGTGAAGCCAAAAACAGACGGACAGTTTGTTATTTCCGCGTACGGGGAATATGAAACAAAAGGAATTTTATTTCAAGGAATTCCTTCAATGCAAATAGACAAAAAGACACCCAATATTATTTATATGATTGAAAGCGAAGGTATCAGGATTTGCCACTTGGGTTTATTCGGCGAAGATGATTTAAATGAAGAGCAATTGGAAAATATCGGCAAAGCGGATATTTTAATTGTGCCGATAGATGGAGACGACACAATTGGCTTTAAAGAAGCGGAAAAAATAGTTGCGCGGCTTGAGCCTAAAATCGTTATTCCAATGGCTTACAAAAAATCGGATATTTTGGCCGGGTTCTTAAAAGCTATCGGACAGAAAGATGTTGTGGCCCAAGACAAATTAAATATTCAGAAAAAGAATTTGGGCGTCAAAGATGATGAAGAAAAAACAGAAGTAGTGGTATTGGAACAAAAATAATATTCAAAGAATGGCAAAAAAAGACGACGAAAACATAATTCAAGAAATAGGCACAATCCACGAAAAAGACATCTCATTGGAAATGAGGGAGTGTTATATTGATTACGCGATGTCTGTTATTGTTTCGCGCGCCCTGCCCGATGTTCGTGACGGCTTGAAGCCGGTGCAGAGAAGAATTTTATACGCCATGTATGATATGGGTGTAAGGTCAGACGCCAAATCCAGAAAATCAGCGGCTGTCACGGGTGAAGTTTTGGGAAAATACCATCCGCATGGAGATATGGCTGTTTACGCGGCGCTAGCGAGAATGGCGCAAGATTTTACTTTACGTTACCCTCTGATTAAAGGCCAGGGTAATTTTGGTTCAATTGATGGCGATCCGCCGGCCGCGCAAAGGTACACTGAGTGTAAATTGAGTAAAATCGGGGAAGAACTTTTGCAAGACATTGAAAAAAATACGGTTGCTTTTGTTGACAACTATGACGCTACCAAGCAAGAACCAAGCGTTTTACCCAGCCCTTTGCCGGCATTGTTGTTAAACGGCTCGACGGGCATTGCTGTGGGCATGGCGACAAATATTCCGCCGCACAATTTGAGCGAAGTTTGCGGTGCGTTAATCCATTTAATTGAAAATCCGAAGGCGGAAACCGAGGACTTATTCGCGTTTATCAAGGGGCCTGATTTTCCGACCGGCGGAATAATTTACAACCAAAAAGATATTTTAGCCGCTTACTCGCAAGGCAAGGGTTCGTTTTTGATGCGTGGCAAGGTTGATATCGTGGAAAGGGAGGGTAAAGGAGCGCAAATTCTCGCCACGGAAATTCCTTTCCAAGTGGATAAATCGGTTTTAATAACCCAATTGGCTAACTTGGTGCAGAATAAAAAAGTGGACGGGATTAAAGATATCCGCGACGAGTCGGATAAAGAAGGATTGAGAATTGCGATTGATTTGCAAAAAGGCGCGGTGCCCCGAAAGGTTTTGAATTCGTTATACAAATACACGGATTTACAAAAAAATTACCATTTGAATATGCTGGCCTTGGTTAATGGAATTGAGCCGAGGATTTTGAGCTTGAAAGATGTTTTGGAATTATATTTGGCTCATAAACAAGAAGTGATAGTTAAGCGAACGCAGTATGATTTGCAAAAAGCCAAAGACAGGGCGCATATTTTGGAAGGCATCTCAATTGCTTTGGACCATATTGACGCGGTTATCGAAACAATTAAAAAATCAAAAGACAAAGAAGAGGCCAAGGCGAATTTATGTAAGAAATTCAAATTAACGGTTATCCAGGCTGAGGCGATTTTGGAAATTCGCTTGCACCAGTTGGCGAAATTGGAAAAGCAAAAGATAGAGGACGAATTGGCGGAGATAATGAAAAGAATTAAGGAATTGATGAAAATTTTGGAAAGCAAGGCTGAACAAAAGAAAGTAATGAAAAAAGAAATAGAGGCTGAGCTTGAAAAATACGGCGATGAAAGAAGGACCAAAATTATCAAAAATAGCCCGGAATCAATTTCTGACGAAGACCTGATTCCTTTGGAAGATACGATTGTTACTTTAACTTCCGGTGGCTATATCAAACGAATGAACCCGTCCGAATACAAAAAGCAAAATAGGGGAGGTCAGGGTAATTTGGGAATGAAAACCAGCGAAGACGATGAAGTTAGCCACTTTATTACCGCCAAGACGCACGATTCCATATTTTTCTTTACCGATTCCGGGAAAGTTTTCCAAACTAAAGTATATGAAATACCGGAAGGCCAGCGCACCAATAAAGGCCGCGGACTCACTAATTTCTTGGAAATAAGCTCCCATGACAAGATTTTGTCGGTTTTGCCGGTGAGCAAAGAAGACCAAAAAAATATTAAATACTTGGTTATGGCAACCAAGAACGGCATTATCAAGAAAACACCGCTGAAAGATTTTGAAAACGTAAGGAGAAACGGGTTGATTGCCATTAATTTGAAAAATGGCGATTCGCTTTGCAGCGCCAGAAAAGCGGGGGATGGTGATGAAATAATTTTAGCCACTAAGCATGCCCAGTCTATTCGTTTCCCGGAAAAAGACGTTCGTTCTATGGGGCGAACCGCGGCCGGCATCAAGGGCATCAGAATCAAGAAAGAAGATGAAGTTATCGGAATGGAAGTTGTCCGAAAAGATTTATTGAAAAGCAAAGAATATTTAATGGTTTTAACCGAAAACGGTTACGGCAAAAGGACATTGTTAGGCGAATACAAAAAACAAGGCCGCGGCGGATCGGGAGTAAAAACCGCGAAGGTAACCGCGAAAACCGGCGGTTTGGTAAAAATAGAAATAATAGAAAATCAAGAAGACCTGATAGTTATTTCTTTGAAGGGGCAAGTCATCAGGACAAAAATTTCAAGCATTCCCAAATTGGGCAGAGACACCCAGGGGGTGAGGATGATGAAAATGAAAGAAGGCGATAAAGTTGTGTCAGCCGCTTGTTTAACCGAGGAAGCCGCAGAATAATTATAAAATTATTCCATAAAATTTATGGGTCAAATAAATTTTAATAAAGACGAATTTCTTGATCCCGTTAAAATGCTGAAAAGTTTGCCGCTTAAAGACGACGCAATCGCCTGCGATTTTGGCTGTGGTAGCGGCGGATGGGCGATACCTTTGGCAAAAATAATACGAAACGGAATGGTTTACGCCATTGATATTTTGGAAGAAAATATTTCCGCGTTAAAGGGAAGAATCGCCAGGGAAAATATTTTTAATGTTTCCGCGATGTTGTCAGACATAGAAAAGGGTGTTAAAATTGGAGACAAAGAAATTGATTTAGTGCTTTTAACCAATATTCTTTTTCAAATAGAAGACAAGGAAGCGCTGATTAAAGAGTGCCGCCGCTTATTGAAAAGCAGGGGATTGCTCTTAATAGTTGATTACAAAAAAGATGCGGCTTTTGGGCCGGCCCAAGGAAGATTTTCTCCGGAAGACATTTTGCCGCTTTTGGACCGTTTGGGTTTCAGGCAAGAAAGCCTTGATTTTGGAAAATATCATTGGGCCTTATTATTAAGCAAATAGTTTATGAAAAGTAAACAAAAAATAATTTTAAGTGCGTTAATTTTTTCAGTAATGTTTTTTGTTTGCAGTTTGGTTTCGGCAGCTTGCACCGGTTCTCCCACTCGAGATGAAATGAATGCTTCTAATTGCTCCGATAGCAATGGAACTTGGAACAGCGCTACGTGCGTTTGCAGATGCCCAATCGGTTATCGTTTTGAAGGAACGGGGTGTTTAAGGACAGGTAACCCGTCGGACGGGGGAGATAATGAAAGTGTTAGTGTCAGCAGTAATTTGGCAAACAGCATAAGCGAAGGGACAACTTCCGAAACAGCAACAATACCTAATCCGTTAACAGGAATTAATTGCTTGCCCGAATTATTGCAACGAGTCACTGATTTTGTCAGAAATTTGGCTTTGGCCTTGATGGTTCCGTTTGTTATTTGGGGAGGGATTGTTATGATAACTTCAAGTGGAAATCCGGAAAAAGTTAAAGAAGGAAGAAACGTAATTATTTATACAATGGTCGGCGTACTTGTAACTTTTTTGGCAAATGTCTTGGTTGATGTTGTCTCCCAGCTTTTTCAAGCGCCCGGGGGCAACGGTTGTTCCTATGTAATCACTATGTTTTTTGCTTAAGAAGTGTTACAATATTAAAACAATAAAAAACAAAGTTCGTTTAATTCAAAAAATTCAATAATAAAGCATTATAAATAATAATAAATAAAAAAAATGCAAAAAACACAAAAATTCTTAATTAATTTGTCTATCGCCGCATCTTTTGGCCTGGTTTGCTTCGCAAGCACGTCTTATGGAGCCGCGATAGCCTTGCCATCTCAAGTTCAAACAATAATGGACACGGCAAAATCTTGGATTAGGATTATCGCCGGAACATTGGCTATAATTTTCTTTGTTTGGGGAGGCATAACCTTTATGACAGCCAACGGCGACCCGGAAAAAGTAAAAACAGCCAGGCAAATGATTCTTTGGGCTTTTGTGGGCGCGCTTGTTGTTGCTTTATCCGAAGTGCTTTACAACATCGCTGTTTCTATCGGAACCAGCCTTCAATAAGAGATTATTGTTTAAGAGTTGACGCAGATGAATAAGAAGATTTTACTATTTTTGGCAATTTTAACAATTTTAGCCATACCTTTCTTTTCGGGCCTTGTTAGCGCGGCCGGTTCGCTTGACTATTGCGTCATGGAATCGCGTGTTCAAATAGGGGATACTGTCTGCATGAAAGGAGTTTGTCCGTATAGCGACCCGAGTTGCGGAGCTTGTTGCTTGGTTAATATGCTTAATGGTATTGCCAATTGGTTATTTATCTTCTTAATAGGCTTGGCGATTATTTTTATAATTATCGGCGGAATCTTGTTTGTTATTTCCGGTGGAGATAAAGCAAAAACTGCGGCAGCGAGAAGTTATATTTTATACGCAGTTGCAGGAATTGTTTTTGGACTATTGGCCAAAGCCACTCCGGCGATTGTTAGCTTCTTCTTGCAGTAAATCTAAGTTTAAAAAAGGGGGGATACCCCCCCTTTTTTATTTGTGCCGAGGGAGGGATTTGAACCCTCACGCCTTGCGACATATGCTCCTAAGGCATACGCGTCTGCCAGTTCCGCCACCTCGGCTTTATGTTCACCATATTAGCTAAAATTTATGGATAAGTAAATACGCTTGCCTTTTTGTTTTATTTAATGTAGTTTGGGCTTAGTTAAGCCCATGGGTTTAACCGTTGCAACGCGCAGTGGTTAATCCATTGCGCTCTTGAAAATCTATTAAATTGAAGGGAGATGGTATTACGGAAAGAAACTTCATGCAAATGCTTTCAAAAAAACACAATCAGGGAAAATTTGTTTGTGTGGGATTAGACAGTGATGTTGATAAAATCCCTATGGCAGCAATAAGAAAAAGCAAAGGCCTCGTGGGGCTTGTCTCCGGATTCAACCAGGAAATCGTTGACGCAACCAAAGACATTGTTTGCGCCTATAAGCCAAACATTGCTTTTTACGCCGCAAACAGCGGTTGGGGTTTCTATGCCTTAAACCGGACGGTTGAATATATCCGAAAGGTTGCCCCGGACGTTCCCATAATCATTGACGGTAAATTCAATGATATTGGAAACACCGTTGAACAGTATAGGCAGTTGCTGTACAATACGTTGTCGGCCGACGCTATCACAGTCAATCCATATCTCGGCGCTGAAGCCCTCCAGCCGTTTTTGAAAGATAAAGACAAGGGCATTATCGTGCTTTGCCGCACTTCCAATAAAGGCGGAGGAGAGTTTCAGAGCTTACGCCTGGAAAATAGGCGGCGGCTATTTGAACACGTGGCTTATCAAGTCGCTAATGAGTGGAACGTGAACGGCAATTGCGCCGTGGTTGTGGGCGGAACTTATCCAGAAGAACTTGGAATCGTGCGCGGGATAATCGGCGAAGATATGCCGATTCTTGTCCCGGGCATCGGAACTCAGGGCGGAGACTTGCAAACTGCGGCTAACGCCGGAAAAGTAATCATTAATTCTTCTAGTGGTATTATTTTTGCTTCTGATGGCGATGATTTTGCGGCGTGCGCCCGTAAGAAAACACTTGAGCTCCATAACGAAATCGCCAAACTTCGGCAACAAAAGGGGCAAGCCAATGAAAGACATAATGGATATTTTAAAAGAAGTTGGGGCGTATGAACAAGGCCATTTTGTTTTGGCATCCAGCAGTCACGCTGATTTTTATATCAATAAAGACGCAATTTTTGTCCACCCGCAAATGGCGTCGGATGTTGGTGAAGCATTGGCCCTTAAGTTTAAAGATGACAATGTGGAAGTGGTAATCGCTCCCGCGACAGCCGGCATTGTCCTTTCGCAATGGACCGCCTATCATTTGTCTAAAATAACCGGTCGGGATGTTTTGGCGGTTTATGCTGACAAAACAACGCCCAAGGGGTTTATCGTTAAAAGGGGGTATGACAAGATTTTAAACGGCAAGCGAGTGCTTGTTGTCGAAGATGTTTTAACCTCGGGTGGTTCAGTCAGGTTATGCATTGAAGCGGTTCGGGAAGCGGGCGGAAACGTAATTGGTCTTGGCGGTATTGTCAATCGTGGCAAGCTTTCGGAAAAAGACGTGTTTTATCCCGGTAAATTCGTTTGTTTGGCAAACATCGATATCAATGCTTACCTGGAGGATGTTTGTCCTCTTTGCTTGCAACGCAAGCCGATTAGAACGGATCTCGGCAAGGGCGCTGAATATCTCGCCCGTAAAAACAAGGATGGTGATAAAAAGTAACCATCTTTTTTAATTTAAAAACAACCCTTAACGAGTTGTTTTTTGATTTTAGCTTTCTTTGTCCAGCCCGATTTTTTTGTTTTTTTCCCTTTCAATTTTTGGCATTCGGATTGTCAGCATTCCGTTTTTAATATTGGCGTCTATGCGCGAAGTGTCTATTTCCCTGGGAATTATTATCTCCCGGTAAAACGGGCCGAAATAACATTCGCGGGTAAAGTAATTTTTTTCCGCATCTTCGCTTATCGGGTTCATTCTTTCTCCTTTTATGACAAGGATGTCGTCTTCCAAGGCAATGTCAACGTCGTCGTTTTTTATGCCGGCAATCGCGGATTGGACTACGAGCTCCGTGCCTGTCTCATAAACATCCACAACCAATTGGCCTTCCGAGGCGTTCCATTTTTTGGCTGTTTCGGAAAGATTGGTTGGCTCCACTTTTATTCCGGATTTTTTATCAGTATCTTTTGTTGGTTGTTTTTTAAATAAAGACATTTTATTTTATAATACAAACGCTTTTTAATTTTCTAATTTTAATCAGGGCGATGCTTAAAAGCCCATAGAATGTTATTAAGAGCAAGACAGGATAAATAATATAATAATTATTTTGGGACAATTCCATTATAGATGATTCAAGGAAGAAATCAAAGAGTCCATGGACAATAACTCCCAAAGTAAAGCCGAATGTTATAAAAAACCATTTTTGCCTGGTTCTATAAAAAGCCAAGGCCAGGAAAACTCCGATTATGCCGGAACATAATACATGCAAGAGAGTGGCACCGAAAAAACGCACCATGGACAAACCGAATGTTTCGGTTATCATTCCGAATTGATGGCTAGTGAAGAGCAGGATATTTTCCGCCGTGGCAAAGCCCAGGGCGGAAATAATCATATATAAAGGAATATCAATCGGTTCATCCATGCAAGAATGTTTGAGCACAAAATATCTTATAACCAAATATTTAAACAATTCTTCAATAAAGCCGATTATCAAAATATTTTTTATCAAAAAATATTGCACAACAGAAAGGTTCCCGGCGGCAACCATATTTAAATTGTTTAAAAGCCAAATTTCAATAATCGCGGTTGGAATCGCGGAAAAAATCCCTAGGTAAAAAATTTGCAGTACTTTCATTTTTGGTTCCGGCAGGTTGTCTCTTTTTAAAAAAAACAACAGCCAAACTAATCCGGGCATTATTGCCAGCAAAAAGTATAAAAAAATTGTATTAAAATTGCTAATTACCATTTATTTTAAAATTTGATTTGGGTTTTAGCCGCGGCCATGAATATTCCTTTGATTTCTTGGAGATAAGGGCGGCGAGAGCAATCATGCCGGCGTTATCGGCCGTGTATTCGCTTGTTGGCAGAAAGCAACCTATTTTTAGATTGTCGCATTTTTCCAAGATTTCTTTTCGCAATTTTTTATTGGCAGAAACGCCCCCTCCCAAAATTATTGACTTGGCTTTGTATTTTTCAGCTGCTTTCAAAGTTTTATGGATGAGCACTTCTATTATAGCATTTTGTATTTCTTTACTCATCTCAGCAATGTATTCGGGCGATTTTTTTTCCATATCGGTTCTTTTTTTAAAATCATAAAGCACCGCGGTTTTTAATCCGGAAAAGCTGAAATCAAAATTCTTATCATACATCATTGGGCGGGGGAGCTTGATGCTATATTTGCTTTGTTTGAATTTATCAGCGTATTTACCGATTTCTTTTCCGCCCGGGTAGCTTAATCCGAGAATTCGGGCGGTTTTATCAAAGCATTCCCCGGCCGCGTCGTCCCTTGTTTCTCCGATTAATTTATAATTGCCGATACTTTTCATTAAGATTAGTTGCGTGTTTCCGCCGGAAACAATCAAGCCAATGGCCGGTAGCCGCGGTTTTTTGCTTTCATTGAAATACGCGGATAAAAGATGTCCCTCCAAATGATTGACCCCGATAACAGGGATGCCCCAATAAAAAGAAAGCGCTTTGGCTAAATTAACGCTTACCCATAGGCAGGGTTCCAATCCCGGACCGATAGTTACGGCAATTTTATCCAGTTTCGGCTTATCGTATTTTTCCAAGAATATTTTTAAGCAATTAAATAATTCAGGATTTCTTTCCAATATTTTTTCCACCTTGCCTATTCTTTTTGGGTCTATTTTTTGAGTTGGTTTAAGCAGTTTGGCTTTAGCTAAAGCTTTTTCCAAAACCGGCACGATATTAGTTTGGTGCTCGCGCTTGGCAAGCGAAGGAAAAACACCGCCGTAACTCGCGTGCAGTTGCTCTTGAGAAGAGATTATTTGCGATAATAGTGTTATTTTGTCCTTGTTTTTTTCCAAAACACTGGCGCAAGTATCATCACAGCTTGTTTCCAGTCCTAATATTTTCATTTGTCTTTAATTCTAAACAAAAATAGGCATTTCCGCAACCTGGCTAAATTTTTGAAGACAGAGCCTTAAATATTTTGGCAAGTCTAGTAAGGTTGATTTTTTGGCTTATTTTTGTTATATATAGGTATATTCGCGTCAATTATTTTTTATTTTGGCCCTATCGTCTAACGGTTAGGACATCAGATTTTCAATCTGGTAATCAGGGTTCGATTCCCTGTAGGGTCACCACTTGTGTTGCAAGGTATCGCTAAGCGATACCTTGCAACACAACCGGAAGAAGACCCTACAGGGAATCGAACCCGCAGGTCAATCAGCGAGAGCTGATTGACGTCAGATTCAGCAGAATCTGACGCACAGTTAGCGAATTGGCGTCGGATTCACCAGAATCCGACGTACCTTAAGCAATTACAGGGAATCGAACGCGGAGCCGCGACGGCGGCGAGCGGGGCCATAAAAATTTTTCAGTAGAAAAATATTTTATGGCGATTACCTCACATCTATCAATTGAATAATAAAAATGCCAGAACAAGAAAACCAAAACTATCTTAAAGCCGGAACCGCCCGGGACTTTGTGGACAAAAAAGAAAGGCGATTGTATCGTTTTTTTGAGATGTTGACCGCGCTAATCAGTTTTTCAATTTTAATATTGGCTGTTGTTTTTTCTTTTTATCTGCCGGCCTGGGTGGCTTTTTTTATTATCCTTTACGACACGTATTGGCTATTCCGGACAGTTTATTTCGCCTTTTATTTAAGGGCCGGTTACGCTCAAATGAGAAAAAACGAGAATACGGATTGGCTTAAAAAATTAAACGAATTAAAAGAAATCAAAAATGGATTGACCGTCCAATCCTGGCGGGATATTTACCATATCGTTGTTTTGCCAATGTATAAAGAGCCGTTGGAAATCGTGGAACAAACTTTTATTTCTTTAAAAAATACGGATTACCCGAAGGATCGGATGATAATCGTGTTAGCTTGTGAAGAACGCGCCCGCGAACAAGGAGAGGCGGTTGCCGAAAAAATTGAAAATAAATTCGGTAATGAATTTTTTAAATTATTAACAACTTACCATCCGGACAAACTGGAAGGGGAGATTGCCGGGCACGGCAGCAATGATGCCTGGGCGGAAAAGAAAGTTAAGGAATTGGTAATCGACCAACTGAATATTCCTTATGAAAATATAGTGATTTCTTCTTTTGACGTTGATTCGGTTTTTTATCCGAAATATTTCAGTTGTTTAACTTATTGTTTTTTGACAACCGCGAAACCGCTGCGAACCAGCTTCCAACCCATACCGCTTTATTTGAATAATATTTGGCAAGCGCCGGCGATTTCCAGAGTTTTTGCCTTTTCTTCCACTTTTTGGCACACCATGAACCAAGAACGCCCGGAAAAATTAATTACTTTTTCTTCCCATTCAATGAGTTTCAAAGCGTTGGTTGAGGTTGGCTTTAAACAAACAAACGTTATTTCCGACGATTCCAGGATATTTTGGCAATGCTTTTTCCAATTTAACGGTGATTACAAAGTGGAGCCGCTGTTCTATCCGGTGTCCATGGATGCCAATGTTGCGCCGAAATTTTCAACAACTTTGAAAAATATTTACAAGCAGCAAAAAAGATGGGCCTATGGGGTCGGGGAGGTTCCGTATTTTCTTTTCGCGGCATTGAAAAATAAAACCATACCTTTCAAAAAGAAATTTTCCATGGGATTTGACTTGATAGAAGGCCATGTTTCTTGGGGAATCTCGTCAATTTTGATTTTGGGCTTAGGTTGGCTACCTTTGATTTTCGGCGGCCCGCATTTTTCCCAAACTTTGCTTTCTTATAACTTGCCCAAAATTACCAGCACGCTTTTAACCATCAATATGGCCGGATTGATTATTTCAATCTATCTGAGCATTCTTTTATTGCCGCCCAAACCAATTAATTACGGAAAATTAAGGTATGTTATCTTGGCGTTTGAATGGATTTTAATTCCGCTGATAATGGTATTTTTCAGTTCCATTCCGGCCTTGCACGCTCAACTACACTGGTTCTTCGGCAAGTATATGGGCTTTTGGGTTACTCCTAAAATAAGGGAAGCCGGCCAATATGTTGAACAATAAAAAAATATGTATTATTGTTTTTATTTTAATCGCGGTTTTGGCATGTGATATTTTGTTTGAAGTGAATTTTCCCAAAGTTAACGAGGTTGACATCAAGAGTTCCAAAATAAAATCAGAGCAAGAAATTAGGATTGTCCAGATAAGCGATTTGCATAACCAAAAGTTTTTTAACAATAATAAGGATTTATATCAAAAAATCAAAGCTGCCAATCCGGATTTTATCGCGATTACCGGCGACTTTATAGATAAAAGCACGAGTGATTACACTTACGCTTACGGAGTTATCGATGAGCTTTTAAAAATAAATAAAAATATTTATTTTGTCGCCGGCGACCACGAACAAAAAAATACCCGGAATATTTTAACCGGGCTGGTTGAAAAGGGGGTGAAAGTTTTAAACAAGAGCGAAGTAGCTTTCACAAAAGGCGGCCAATCAATTTATGTTTACGGATTGGATTATTTTAACACTAATCGAGATATTGATTTTATAAAAAATATTCCCCAAAATTCTTTTTCAATCCTGATTTTGCATAATCCCGATTTGGCGATAAGCAATAACGAAGTTAAAGAAGATTTGATTTTAAGCGGAGACACTCACGGCGGACAAATCCGTTTACCCATTGTCGGAGCGATTGCCGTGCCCGGCCAGCCGTTGTTCCCGAAATACTCCAAAGGGCTTTATAAATTAGGCAATGGCTCCCTTTTGTATATTGATAGCGGTTTGGGCAATACCTTAATGCCAATCAGATTTTTAAACCGCAGCCAAATCAGCTTGATTATAATCAATCCAATTAGCGGGAGCTAATTGGCGTCTGATTTAGTAAAATCAGACGAACATTAATAATGTTATTCAAGATGGATTCGTTCTTCAAACGCTTCTAGCCTGGTTTTAAGAGTAGGAAATTTGGATAAATCCGGGCTTTGTTTCAAGATTGCTTCCGCGATTTTTTTTGTTTTTTCAATCAAATGCGGTTCTTTTAAAGAAGACATGGCAAAGTCCGGCAAGCCCCATTGGCGCACGCCGATAAAATCTCCCGGACCCCTGATTTTTAAATCCATTTCCGATAATTCAAAGCCGCTGTCGTATTTTATCATGGCGCGTAAACGTTCCTTGGTGGTGCCTGAACCGGATGTGGTTAAAAGAAAACAATAGGACTGGTGTTCGCCGCGGCCGACTCGGCCGCGGAATTGGTGCAATTGCGCCAACCCGAACCTGTCCGCGCCCTCAATCATCATTACTGTGGCGTTCGGCACATCAATGCCAACTTCAATCACTGAAGTGGAAACCAAAATATCAAATTTCTTGGCTTTAAAGTTTTTCATTATTATTTCTTTTTCTTTGGGTGTCATTTTGCCATGCAGCATTTCTATTTTCAATCTCGGAAAAATTTCTTTGGATAATTTTTCGTACTCGTCTTTCACGGCTTTAATATCCATTTGATTCTCCGTGTCTTCGTCCGAAGATTCAATCCTGGGGCAAATCACGAAAACTTGGCGTCCCGTTTGGATTTCTTTTTCAATGAATCGATAAGTTTCTTTACGGTCTTTTTCGTCAACTATTTTCGTGATTATTTTTTTTCTGCCCTTAGGCATTTCATTAATTGTGGATAAGTCCAAATCGCCCCAAATGGTTAAGGCCAGGGTGCGGGGGATGGGAGTGGCGGTCATGGAAAGCAAATGCGGAATTTTATTACTATGCCTGCCGCAAAGCGCGGCGCGTTGGGCCACGCCGAAGCGATGTTGTTCGTCCACCACCACCAAGCCCAAATTTTTGAAAATAATTTTGGTTTTGGGGGTTTTGGCTTTGCTTTTTCTTTTCTTTTTGGGCGGGGCAATCAAGGCATGGGTGCCGATTAAAATATCAATTTCGCCATCTTCGGTTTTTTCCAGCATTTTCTTGCGCGAGATTTCAATCGTGTCGTTTTTCAGTTTTTTGGAATAATATTTATCTTCTTTGCCGGTTAAGAATCCGATATTGATATTAAAATCTTTTAACAATTGGAAAAATGTTTTAAAATGTTGTTTGGCCAATATTTCCGTGGGAGCCATTACCACCACCTGGTTTTTATTTTTTACTGCGTTAATTGCCGCCAAAACCGCGACCACGGTTTTGCCCGAGCCCACATCTCCTTGCAGCAATCGGTTCATCGGATAAGAACGCTCCATATCATGCAGAATTTGTTCGTAAGCTTTTTCTTGGCCTAAAGTTAATTTAAACGGCAGGGAATCCAGAAGCCGGCTAATGATTTGTTGGTTAATCGGAATCGCGGGCGCGTTTTCTTTTTTAAAGTCTATTTTTTTCTTGGCGCCAAAAAGGGAGATAAAAAAGATATTTTCAAAAGAGAATCTTTCTTGCGCTTTTTGGGCCGCTTCCAAAGAATCGGGAAAATGAATTTGGTAAAGAGCTTCGCGGAAACTGATTAAGTCCGCTTCTTCCAATATCTCTTCGGGTAAGGTTTCCGGTATTTTATCTTTAATAGCCAAAAGCGCGGGCTTTAAAACATATCTAATGAGCCGCGAAGAAGTTCCGCGGGTTTCCGGATAGATTGGAATAATCCGGCCGGTATGCAAAGTTTCTTTTAAAGATAATTTTTCGTGGATAGGGGAGCTTAAAAAAATATGCCCGTCTTTGCCAACCGAAACTTTTCCGGACAGCATCAATTCATCCCCCTTTTTTAAAGATTTAATCAAATAAGGCTGGTTAAACCAAACGATTTCAATTGAGCCGGTATCATCTTGCACAAGCCCTTTGGTGATGGACATTTTTTTTACCCAGCTGCGTTCTTGCCCGATTTCCAGTAATTTTCCGTGAATAGTGATAGCTTGGTTGAGTTTTATGTTTTTAATCTTGGAAATTTTGCTTAAATCCTCGTACGTTCGGGGAAAATAAAAAAGCAAGTCGCCCAGCGTCCTTATTTTTAACAGCTTAAACCTTTTGGCAAAAGCCGGCCCGACTTTCGGCAATTCTTCAATTGGAGTTGAAAAGGTCATTTCTAAGTATAGTTTTGTAAATTATTGTTGTGTCCCCGAGAGCACTGCCCCCTGTTGGGGCCAGCATTTCGTCGCCTTCGCTCCTCAAGATTCGTCTTTATTTATGTGCCCTCAAGAGGAGTCGAACCTCTATCGTAAGCTCCGCAAGCTTATATTCTATCCATTGAACTATGAGGGCTAATTTAATTTTAAATACTTTCAAGGAGGCTCGACTCCTTTTATGATCTTTATCTAATGTGCGTCAGATTTTACTAAATCTGACGTCAATCAGTTCCCACTGATTGAGCTCCGCAAGCTTCAAGGTGCGTCAGGATTTGTTAATCTTGACGTCAATTAGCTCTTCGCTAATTGAATTGAACTAATGCCATTATCTTAGCAAAATTACGGTAATAATCAATGTTTGCTGGCTCGATGAGATGGGTTATGATAGGATACAAGAAAATGAAAAAGATTTTAGTTTTTAGTTTAATAATTTTGGTAATTCTTGGCATATTTGCCGCTTGGTTTAAATGGGATTATTTAACCGGTTTTTTGTTTTCAAAAAGTAATTTATCGGCTAACTTGGCAATAAACCAAACGCCGGAACAAAAACCAAGAGTAAAAGAAGCGACATTAATCGCGGTTGGGGACATTATGCTTACGCGGGGAGTGGCGATAAAAATAGCCAAAAACGGTTCGGAATATCCTTTTTTGCAAGTTAAAGATTATTTAAAAACAGGCGATATAGTTTTCGGCAATTTGGAAACCCCCATTAGCCCGGGCCGCGCCATTAAGCCGGGCGAAATGCTTTTTAGAAGCGACCCGGGATTGGAAAAAGAATTAAGAGCCAATAATTTTTCCATATTATCTTTGGCCAATAATCATACGGAAAATTTCGGAGATTACGGGCTGGAGCAAACATTTAAATATTTAGACGAGGCCGGAATAAAATACATTGGCGCCGGAGAAAATATTAATCAAGCGTATTCGCCGGTGATAACGGATGCGAATGGATTAAAATTTGCCTTTTTAGCTTATGATGATATTGATTTTACTCCCGCAAGCTACGAGGCGGATGAAAGTTCAGCCGGAATCGCTTTTATGGATGAAGAGAAGATGGTTCTTGCCATTAATGAAGCGAAAAAATTAGCTGATTTTGTAATCGTATCAATGCACTCGGGCATTGAGTACAAAACCGTTCCGAGCGACAAGCAAAAAGAGTTTGCGCGGCTTGCGATTGATTCAGGGGCGGAAATGGTAATCGGCCATCATCCGCATGTGGTTGAATCAATGGAAAAATACAACGGCAAATATATTTTTTATTCGCTTGGTAATTTTATTTTTGACCAAATGTGGTCGCTGCCGACAAGGCAAGGGGCGATTGCGAAAATAGTTTTTGATAAAAGCGGAGTTAAAAGCGTGGAAACGCAAGCGATTTTAATTGAAGATTATTGCCAGCCGAGAATAACCACGGGCGAAGAAGCGCAAGAGGTCTTAAATATTTTAACAAGCGAGAAAATATTATAATCTGGGCTTTAAATTTTTTTTAATTGCGGTATAATAATCTAAAGCATGGAAGAAGACAAACAAAAAATTAATTCTACTACTCCCGCGAAAAACAACGCGGCTAATTTGATTTACCATGATTTCGGAGGATTGGCGGATGAAATTGATGATGTAAACGACGCGCCTTCTATTAACGGAAAGAATAAGCTGGAAATTGAAAAGAGAAAATTAATTTTAGAGAACAGGGAGGAAAGGGCGGCACAAAAAGAAAAAGTCAAAACAGAATCATTTTTTGAAAGATATAAAACTTTTCCGCAAGACAAGCAGAAAGAAATAATCGAAGGCCAAAAAACAGCCGAACAAATAATCGGGCGTTATATTAAAGATGAAAAAGACATTGAGGGCTTAAGCGAAGAAGAAAGGTTTGTTTTAAATAAAATACGAAACCAATACAGGGATTTTAAAAAAAGCGGCGCAAGCGAGCCGTTTAGCTTTGATTTGGCGGATGAAACCGATAAATTGGTTTACGGCAACTTAATTTATGACATTTCTTTTAGGATTGTGGGATTGGAAAGCCCGATTAAAAGAATAAAACAAGTTGTCCGCGAACCGAAAAAAATAATTGAAAAAGAAGAAACAAACGAAATAAGCCCTGGCGATTTGGATAATAAATTAAAAGAATTGGGAGAATTTGAGCAAGAAAAAGATATAATTGCGCAATCCGGCGAATCGGAAGAGCGAAAAGAACCAAAGGAAGAGCGGAAAGAAAAGCCAATCTCTTTAAAAACGGAAAAAACATTAGTTGAAATAAAGCCAAGAAATAAGGCGGAGCCGGAAATAGATCTGGCTGCTAAATTTTTATCCATTGAATATCTGAGGCGAAAAGAAAATATTTTAGACGCGGAAACCGCGGAAGAGATTATGGCGATTATCAGGGATTGGGTTTATTACGGCGGTGATTTTTATAAATATTGGACCGGCCGTGCGATGAAGCTTAAAAAAGGCGTTGATTATGAGATTAACGGAGATGGGTCTGTTAATGAAGAAAGCTTTGCGTTAGCAAGAAACAAACGAGTGGAAGAATGGCTGAAGCAAACGATAAACAGGACTTGGATTGCCGAAGCCAATGAATTTAAAGAAATGAACGCTGATAAAATGGCCGAGAAAAGGCAGAAAGTGGAGATTAAAGACGAGAAAGGCCGCGTCCACGAACAAGAGAAATACACTGCCCCGTATTTTTGCGAATACGGCTGGTTGTTTTACGAATCAAATTATTACGACGTGGTCAACGGAGCAATGACCCAAAAGGGCAGGGAACCGTCAAAATATAGGATATATTTCAATGTGGAAAACCAAGACATTATGAGAGTTTATTCCGATATAGTCGCCAAGCTGAGCGCGGACGAGGATTTGGGAAAATACGGGTTTGCTTTGAATACAATCGCCATGTTTAACCCTTCGGCCGATGTTGTCGCCGAAGCCATGAATCAAAAGGATAAAATAATTTTATTCGTGGGCGAGAAAGGAATAGACCGAGCCTTGGTTCTTTTGCAAGAATATGTCCAAAAAAACAGGGCCAAATTCGGCAAAAAAGGAATTTTATTGGCGCAAAAGTTTTTTGACCGCGAGGGCAAGGAGGTTTTTGGCATAAGTGTCTCTTCGGATACCAAAGGCGTTTCTCCGGATTCTTCCCGCGGTTTTCCGAAATACAAATCGTTTAATTATATGCAATCGGAGATTATCCAATCTGCGTTAGATTCGGTGTTTAAGGAAATCTATAATTTTGATAATTTGGATAAAATCGGTTTTATCAATCCGCAATTAAGGGACAAACTCTTGCAAATAGGGCACGACGGAAAATTGGAAGATTATTTGCCCATGTTTTTGTCCCAACAAAGCGGGGTGAACTTTTTAATCAAAAATTTGGTCAGGTTTTATCCCAAATGGAGTAAGGCTTTTGGAATGAGCGCCCGTAATATGGCGTTCCGGGAAGAAGAAAAGTAATTATTCGGATAAAAAAGCGCCCGCGGGCGCTTTTCCATTAACGCGGATAATAATGGGTGGTGCAGAAAATTCTTGTCATAATTATTTGGTGTTGATATAATAAAATAATATTTAAAATAATTAATAAAAACAAAAATATGTCAAAAGTTTTTTCATTGGCTCTTGGAAAAAAATTGTGTCAAAGCAAAACCCTCTGTAGTTTTGTTTTTTTATTTCTAATGTTTTTTGGCGTGAATAGCGCTTTTGCCGCTAATTTGCCTTCCGGCGGAAGCGGTTTCAGCTCCGCGCCGGCAATTCAACCTGGAACATATCAAGGCCCGGGCATGGTAGAGGGTCAGGATTTGTATTATGTTATCCATGCCGCGGCCGGCCAGCAAATTAAACTTATTGACAATATCAGCCCGGCGGAACCTTTGTATGGCGTAACCCATGAAATAACCCTTTACGACGAAAATCAAAACCAATTAATGAATGATAACAATAGCGATAACACTTTTACGGTGTATTGGCTTTCGGGGGCGGAAAAAAGCGTCCATAATTATTATTTGAAAATTTCCGATGTTACTTGGGACACAACGTCTTTTGCTTTAACTTATTCATTGATAAATTATTATGACGCCGGAAGCCAAACCGATGCCGGAGAAAGTTTTGACAAAGCCGTCAGTTTGGGAGTGGGCGATTATAAAGGTTATCTCTCCGGGCATCCTTATCTTGCTCTTCAGGTTGGCGACGACCAAAAAGATTATTACAAAATTTCCGTAAGCAAAGGAGTCACTTATGAATTCAAAGCAACTCCGGAAGCAAAAGGTTTTTTATTGCTTGAGATGTTCAATTCCAGCCGGGAATTGATGGATGAAAAAAGTTCCGCGAATGAAGGGGCGATAACGTCTTTAAGCATAACTCCGTCAGCCAACACCACTATCTATTTGGCGCTAAGCGATGCTTACACGGTGGGCAATGACGCGCCCGGAAATATTTTGGATTATAACTTAAGCGTTAAATCATCATCAACCGCTTTAACCAAATTTTATAACTGCAAGAGCGGCAGCTGTGAATTGGCCGGAAGTTTTGCCTCTTTGGCCGATTGCCAAGCAACCACGGCCAAGGTTTGTTACCAAACTTCAAATTGCGACAACAAATGCGGCAGTGGCGGAGGGGAAACGTTTACGTGCGTTACTAAGGATGATTGCCCTTCCGGCCTGATGTGTGTAAGTGGGCAATGCGTTATTGGAGGGATTCCGCCGGTTGGGGGCTGTGAAGATGAATGCGGTTCCGGCCAAACAAAATGTTTTGATAATTTTAATTATTACAAATGCGGCGATTACAATAAAGACGGCTGCTATGAGTGGGCTTCGCCGGTTTATTGCGGAGAAGGAAATAAATGTAGCAACGGAAGCTGTACTAAAGCGGAAGGTTGCCAATGCTCGGAATGGCGAAGCGCGGAATGCGGAATTGCCGGCTGCCCGAAAGGCCAAATGGCGAAAACCAGAACTTGCGTTCCGGCGGCTTGCGATATTGAAAAAATGTGCCAAGACGATGAATCTTGCGGAAGTATAATTCCTCCCTTTGATTTTAATTGGTTTGGGTTTTTGGGCAATTTGGGAATTTTAGCTTGGTTTAGCGGATTTTTCATTGTTTTTTGGCTTTTGGCTTACGCGTATTTCGCTCTTTGTTTGCAAGTTATCGCCAAGAAGACCGGCACGCCGAACGAATGGATGGCGTGGATTCCGATTGCTAATATTTTCTTAATGGTTAACGTTGCCAAAAAACCTTTATGGTGGATTCTTTTGCTCTTTGTTCCGTTGGTAAACATTGTAATTGCTATACTTCTTTGGATGGCAATAGCCGAACGAAGAGGCAAAGAAAATTGGATTGGAATTTTAATTATCGTGCCGCTCGTGGGAATAGCGGTTCCCGGTTACTTGGCGTTTTTTGACAATAATAAATCAAACAAAGAAAAACCCAGCGAGCCTTACGCGCCAACCGGAAACCAGGCCGCGGACAAACCGACAGTAGGGTATAAGCACGCTTGCAAGTACTGCGACAAATTAATTCCACCCAATTCATCAACTTGCCCTTTTTGCGAAAAGATTAATCCCTTGGGCCCGGATCGTTGCCCCAAATGCCACGAACCGGTTGAGAAAGCATGGAAAGTTTGCGCCAAGTGTAACCAAAGTTTGCGCATTGTTTGCCCTTTTTGCGGCAAGGTTACTTTTTTTGGCGACCATTGCGAGGATTGCGGCAAAAGATTATTGGTTACTTGCCCTAATTGCGGGCAAGAGCAACCACCTATTGGCGACAACTGCATTAAATGCAATAAGCCGTTAAAAGAAAAATAAACATAAATAATTAAAACAAACAATATGGCTATTAAACCATTTACCGATAATTTTGCCGATAATTCCACGGACGCGGGATTCCAGTTTACTTTTTCTTGCGCGGTTTGCGGTGAAGGCTATAAAACGGAATTTATTGAAGCCAGCTCAACCAAAAAGGGGAATATCCTGAAAGCGGTTGGCGGGATTTTTGGCGCCGCGGCGCAAATCGCCGGCAAGTATAATGTTGGATACGGAATTGAAAAAGTAACGGATGTGATTACGGAAAAACACGAAGGCAAATCGCCGGAGTGGCGCAAAGAATACGATGCGGCTTTTGAAAAAGCCCAATCCGAGGCCAAGGCTCATCTTTACCGTTGCCCGAAATGCATGCAATGGGTTTGCGAAAATTGTTGGAACGAACAAGAAAATTTATGCGTCCGTTGCGCCCCTCGGGAAGCGATTGAGGTGGCGGCGGCAAGAGCCAAGAAAAAATCTTCGGAAATCCAGGCTAAGGTTGCCGCTTCCCAAGTTTTTACCGGTGATGTAAAAAAATCCAAGCAAACGGTTTGTCCGGCTTGCGGCAAGCCGGCCGGCACGGGAAAATTTTGCGTTAATTGCGGAGAATCGTTGGAAATCGCGAAATGCAAAAAATGCGGAGCGGAAAATCCGAAAGGAATCAAATTTTGCGGCGAATGCGGTGGTAAACTTTAATTAATATGGAAAACACAAAACAAAAAGAAGAAAAAATAGCCCTGGAATTGCGCTTGGAATATTCTTTGACCGACAGCGCCAATAAAGAAGAAAAGGGAGAAGCTTTGGCGCAAATTGGTGAAGAAAATCTTTATTTGCGTCCGGAATTGGGCGAGCCCGTCCAATTGTCTTATCGGGAAATTACCCAACTTTCCGAAGCTGATTACCGAATTTCCCTTGAGCTTATTTCCGAAGAAAAACTTGTGCTTTTTGATTTGGGTTACCAGTATGAAGATTTTTTAAGCGCGCTTTCCAAATTCAGGAATGAGATGCTTTTAAAGGACATGTTAATGAAAGAAGGAGTTAAAAAATCCGGAGTGGAAGCCGAATTTTCTTATTTTGATAAAAGCGGGAAAGAGTTGCGGAAAGGCAAAGCCGAGCCGCGGCTTTACGAAACCGCCCTGGTTATAATTCCAACCAAAGGTGATTTTATAAGGATTCCTTATAGCGGTTTTTCGGAAATTAAGGCGGAAGATTATCAAGTGGAAATACTTTTGGAGTCGGGAGAAAAGATAATTGTTTCTCAAATGGGAGGCCAGTTTGATTCTTTTGTAAAAATTATTTCCGAAAGGATCAGCGAGCTTTCTTTGGAATCCCAAGAATTTTTCAAAGAAATTTTACCAACCGCAGACACGTTGTTGATAAGAAAAGCATCGCGATTAATGCAAGAAGGCGAGGCGGTTAACATAAAAGATATAGAAGCCCTTTCGCCGGAATTGCGTTCTGCTTTGGAGAAAAAAATGGAGAAGCTGGAAATGAAAGAAGAATATGATTACCTTAATTCAATCGCGGACCAAGAAAAAATATCTCTGGGCTTTAAAAAGGGACTAATGGGTGAATTGTCCGGAGATTATCTTTGGTTTTTAATCCCGATTTATTCAACGGAAACCAATAAGCCGGGCAATGCCATCGCCATGGAAGCGACCGCGGAAAAGGGCGGCGGCAAATCTACGTATTTTTTCAGGATTTTACCCAGAAAAGAATACAAATCAGCTAAAAACATTGAAGCCTTACGGCAAAAAACTGATAACCTGGTTGAGACCATCAATAAAGCTATGATTGAAATCAATTTCAGGAGAGAGCCTGTGTATTTAACCGAAGAAAAATTAAACGAGTCAGAATACCTTAAATACAAATTTGCGATTGAAAAATTGCCGGCGTTGAAAACTCTCCGTTCGCTTTTTATCGGAAGGGTTAACCATACATCTCCGGAACAATGGCAAAAAGACGTAAACGATTTATTAGAATTCAATGTTTCCGAGATTGATGATAATAAGAAATGGGAGAAAGCAGAGAAAGAAGAAAAATAAAACACGAAATTTGTTTGTGAAAAAGGGCGGATAATCCCGCCTTTTTCTTTTAATTTATCATTGACCAAAGGCCTTATTTTGGATAGAATGGCTTATCTGTTTAGTTGGAGGGATGCCTGAGCGGTTGAAAGGGATAGTCTTGAAAACTATTATGGGGTAACCCATCGGGAGTTCGAATCTCCCTCCCTCCTCATTTTTATAGCAACGCCATTTTGGCGTTGATAGAAAAATAATTAATTGGAAGCGAGATTCGAAGGCGGAGGGCTGACGAGCCCGAGCCCGTACTTGAGCGCAACCTCAACAGAGGTTGACGCGAAAGCGAATCTCCCTCCCTCCTCCATTGTTTACTGGAATATTTTACAATTTTTATTAAATTTTGGAGAGGTGCCAGAGTGGTCGAATGGGGCACCCTGCTAAGGTGTTAGCTGTGAAAACGGCTCGGGAGTTCGAATCTCCCCCTCTCCGCATCAATACAAAAATCTTTTGTATGCATGGACTATAAAGATTATACAATTCAAAACAATTCGGAAAATTATTTTTGGCATAAAGCTCGAAAAAAATTGATTGATAATATGCTTGGTTCGGTTTTCCAAAATTATGATAATAATCGTTTGATTTTTGAAATCGGATGTGGCACGGGCTACCAAATGCCTGTTCTTGAAAAATATGGCAAGGCGGAAGGATTGGACATAAACCCAAATGCGGTTAAGGTGGCGATAAAAAACAGGCTAAATGTTAAAGTCGGGGACGCGGAAGACAGTGATTTCGGCAGTAATAAATTTGAAGCAGCCTGTTTGTTTGATGCCTTGGAGCACATTAAAAACGACAGCCATGTCGTAAAAAAGATTTATTCTTGCTTGAAAAACAATGGTTTTTTGTTTTTAACAGTCCCGTCTTATAATTTTATGTTTAGCGAACACGATAGGGCGATGGGTCATTTCCGTCGCTATAATAAAAGGGAGCTGCTGTCTATGTTAAAAAATAACGGTTTCGAAGTTATTAAGAGTGGCTATTGGAATTTTTTGTTATTTCCGGCCGTATTGGCAATGAGATTGTTTAAAAATTTTCTGCGCTTATTTATTAAGGAAAAAATAAATAAGCCCGAATCATCCAATCCGCACCCTTTGTTGAATAATCTTTTTTACAAAGGTTTAATGCTTGAAAATTTTTTGATTAAAAAAAATATCAGTTTTCCGTTTGGAGTCAGCCTTTTTGTAGTTGCTAGAAAACCTTAATTTATTTCACGGGCAACCGTTAAGCCCCAAACTTCTTTTGCGCCGGCTTTTTTGAGTAGGCGAGAGCATTCTTCCATTGTCGCGCCGGTGGTGTAAACATCGTCCAATAAAAATATTATTTTTCCCTTGAATTCGTTTTTGTTTTTTATTTCAAAAGCGTTTTTAATATTTTCTATCCGCTGTTCTCGGTTTAGTTTAACTTGAGGTTGGGTATTTTTAATCCTGGCAAGATTATCTAAAGAGATTGGTATGCCGATTTTTTCGGAAATTACTTTGCCGATTTCTTCCGCTTGGTTAAATCCGCGGCGCTTTTTCTTTTTAATAAAAAGCGGCACCGGGACAAGCAAAGAATTTGGCGGGAAATACTTTGCGATAAAATATAAATGTGTTAAAATTAATAGCGACAAAGGATAACAAAGTTCTTTTATTTGCGATTTGTATTTGAAATTATGGATAAGTTGCCTGACTTGAGCCTGCTCGAAATCAGACGCGGAATATAGGCCGTCCAATTTTTTGTTGGCGCAGTACTTGCATTGTTTTTCAGAGATAATTTTCTGCGGTCGTTCGCACAAACAGTACTTAAAAGGGTTAACATCTATTAACGAAAAGCAATCTTCGCAAAAAAAGTTTCCTTCTTTGCCGCAATTTAAACATTTTTTCGGAAAAATCGCGTCCAGCATTAAATTTTTAATATTATCGATGTTCATAAATTTATTTGCTTGTTGCTAACATTATACTAAAAATGTTATACTTTATAAAACTAAACTATGTCCCTTTTCGGTAATAATCAAAAACAGAATAGCATCGGCATAGACGTTGGCACAAAGTCCATTCGTTTGGTTGAATTAGCCAGAAGGAAAAACGCGCCAGACCTTTTAAACTATGGTGAATTGAATTTAGATGTCGCGGCCGACCAATCATTCCGAAGTTTTGACAAAAACACCCTTAATCCATCAGTGGATATTATTTCCAAAGCGGTTAAAACCATTATTGAAGAAACGGGAATAAAATCCAAAAAGGTGGTTTTTTCTTTGCCTGATTTTTCAACTTTTTTTGTGAGTTTTGAATTGCCGCCTATGAGCAAAAAAGAGCTTGCCAGCGCCGTCGGGTTTGAGGCCAGAAAGCATATTCCTTTATCAATGGACGAAGTGGCGCTTGATTGGCAATGCATAAATAAAGATCCAACTAAAGAAACCAATAAGGTTTTGCTTATGGCGATTCCCAAGACTTTGGTTGAACAATATAAAACCATCGCGGACAATTCCGGTTTGGAGTTAATCGCTCTGGAAGCCGAAGCGTGGGGATTGAAAAGGGGGCTTATCAAACCGGCCGACCCGACTACTTGCATTGTTGAAATCGGATACCAAAGCACGATTGTTTCCATTGTGGACAATAATTACGTTAAAACCAGTTATAGTTTTGATACTGCCGGGAAAGACCTTACGGAAAAGTTGGCCGAAAATTTAGGCATTGAAATAAAAGAAGCCGAAGAAATAAAAAAAGAAAACGGATTAATTAACACGGAAAGGGATGATGTGGCGCAAATTTTGGCTCCGGTAATCGGAACAATCATTAAGCGCATTAAAAAAGTGATTATTGAATTCCAAAATACCGAGCGCGCCAAAATCAAGAAAATTATTTTAGCCGGAGGGAGCGCGAAAACAAGGGGAATTGTTGATTATTTTAAAAATATTTTTGATGAGGAAGATTTCGCCGGCCTGGAAATATCCTTGGGTTCGGCTTTTGTTGGAGTGAATTATCCGGCGATAATTAACAAAAAAATAGAAGAAATAAATCCAACCTTCGCGATTTCATTGGGAGAAGCTCTTAAAAAATACGACGCTTAGTTGTTTTAATTTGATAATTATAAAATTATAATTTATAATACAGATAGAACAAAGAAGCAAGAACAAAGTATTGGGTTGCAAAATATTAAATACCAAATACTAAATACTTGATACCAATAAAACATGGCTATTGAATTAAGCTCAACAGAAAAAGAAAAAACATCACCGCTTATCGGCATTGTTTTGGCTTTGTCTTTTTTGTTGTTAATCGCTTCTTTCGCCATTTTTGCTTATTTTTATTTTTGGGTGGCGAAGCAACAACAAGCGGAAATGGATTCTATCCGAACACACAACTCCCAGCAAAAAGCCGACAATGGTTTTTCCCAAGAAGATTTGGTGAGCATTGGCAAAAAAGTTAGCGATTATAAAACATTGATGCAGGCGCGGGCCAAAACTTCCAAATTTTTTGATACTTTCCAGCAGTGGATCCATCCGCAGATTTATTTTACCAATTTCAGCTTGGATGCCGGCGCCAGAACGGTTACTTTAGGCGGAGTGGCGCGTAATTTTCAGCCATTAATTCAACAAATCGCCATTTTAAAAAATCAGCCGCTGATTGAACGATACGATGTTTCCAATATTGCGATGGGGGAAACGGGCGGCGTTACGTTTTCGCTTTCTCTTGTGGTTAAGCCGGAAGTATTAAAATAAAAAATGAATACTAAAATAAATTCATCTTTAATAATTTCCCTTGTATTGCTCCTGGCGGCCGGAGGGGTTGTTTATTTCTTGGATTTGCCGCAATACAAAAAAATGCAAGATACCCAGGCGCAAATAGCCAATTTAAAAGCCCAGCAGCAAAAAGAAGCTAATTATAATTCGGAAATAGCCAAAGCCGGCCAATCGCTTAATGAGGCAAACTGGACCGAGGCGCAAAAAAAGATTGACCCGAATTTTTCCAATGATCCGTTTTATGCTTCAAAAATGGAAATTTTTTTCAAAGACATAATCGGCCGAAGCGGAATGGCCTTGTCTTCATTGGGCTTTAATTCCACCTCATCGGTTTCCGGAGGCAGTGACTCAAAGGCTAAATCAGCTGCCGCGGCCAAAACGGCTCCGGCCGGTTCTGGAATCGCGGGAGTTACGGGCCCGGTTAAAGCTAATCCGGTTACTATTTCGGTTACGGGCACTTATGAGCAATTTAAAGGCTTGTTAAAAATTTTGGAAAAGCAAGCTTATCTGATTTCAGTTAAATCAATTAATTTTTCCGGCGGTACGGCCTCAACCAATTATTCCATCAGCGCGGAAGTATATTCTTATTAAATTTAAAATATGGACATATTAAAAAATTCAACGCCAAAAGAATCCGGGACCCAGCAAACCAGGCCGATATTTTTGGTTATTTTGTTGGCGCTTTTAATTATTTTTGCCGTGTATTGGTATACCAAAAACAATTCCACTCTTTTGTCTCCGATTGTAAGCCCGGTGGCAAATTCCACTGTTCCGGCGCCAATTAAAATTGATTACGATTTTTTAAAGTCACCGGAATTGCAAGCGCTGGAAAAGTTTCCGGATTACGCGGATTTCAAACCGGCTACGGGAACGGAAGTCCAGCCTTTCAGGGCAAACCCGTTTTTGCCGCCGTTTGGCACACCTATCAAACAGCCGGCCGCCAAATAGGTTATTCCGTGTTTATATATTTGTAAATTACAATGTTAATACAAAAATTAGTTGAGAAAAAGATAATCACTCAAGAGCAAGCTGACGCGCTGGAAAAAGAATTAAGAGCAGACATTAATAATACCAGCGAGGAGGATTTTTTGTTGATTAAAAGGATTTTAAGCGAAGAGGACTTGAATAAAATCAAAGCCGAGGTTTACGATTTGCCGGTTTTTGAAGAAACGGAAGAATTAGCCATACCCATTGAAACTTTGTCCATCATTCCGGAAGAATCGGCCAGGTTTTACAAAATTATTCCATTGTCCCTGGAAGAAAATGTTTTAAAAATAGGCATTGTTAATCCGGAAGATATTAAGGCCAAGGAGGCCATTAATTTTTTGGCTAGGCAGCAAAAACACGAAGTTGCTTTTTATTTAATCAGCCCGCGCCAATTTGAGAAATACGTAAAAGAATACCGCAGTACTGAAGAAGAAGTGGACAAAGCTTTAACCGAATTGGAGGTGGAGTTGGGGTCGGATAAAACCGATGCGTCAATGTTTATCAAGCCGGGCAAGGAAATGGACCCGTTGATTGACGAAGCGCCGATTATTAAAATGGTGGGCGTGATTTTAAGGCACGCGGTGGAAGGCAAGGCATCGGATATCCACATTGAGCCCGAAGAAAAACAATTAAGGGTTCGTTTCCGAATGGATGGAATTCTTTATTCATCGCTTTTTTTGCCTTTGCACACGCATCCTTCCATTGTTGCCAGGATAAAAATTCTTAGCAACATGAGGATTGACGAAACCAGGGTGCCGCAAGACGGCCGTTTTTCCGCCAGAGTTGAATCTAAAGAAGTTGACTTCAGGGTTTCAACTTTGCCGACAAAACTGGGAGAAAAAGTGGTAATCAGGGTACTGGACCCGAGCGAAGGATTAAGGACTTATGAAGAAGTTGGAATGATGGGAACTAATATTGAAATTTTAAGGGAAGCTATCGCCAAGCCTTTCGGAATGATTCTGGCAACCGGGCCTACCGGTTCTGGTAAAACCACAACATTATATTCAATTTTAAGGGAGTTGAACAATCCGGAGTATAACGTTATTACGCTGGAAGATCCGATTGAGTATTTTATTGAAGGCGTTAACCAGTCGCAAATCCGGCCGGATATCGGTTATGATTTTAGCCAAGGATTAAGGTCGGTCGTGAGGCAGGATCCGGATATTATAATGGTTGGTGAAATCAGGGATGAAGAGTCCGCGTCTTTGGCCGTGCAAGCCGCGCTTACCGGCCACGTGGTTTTATCAAGTTTGCACACCAACAACGCTATCGGCGTGGTTCCGCGTTTGATTGATATGAAAATAAAGCCGTTTCTTTTGCCGGCGAGTTTGAATATCGCAATTGCGCAAAGATTGGCTTTGCGTTTGTGCCCGTATTGCAAAGAAAAAATAAAACCTAATAAAGAAATTGAAAAAATTATTTTAAAAGAAGTGGCAAATATGCCGGAAGCGGCGAAAAAAACAGTAAACATTAATGACATTAGCGTTTATAAGCCGGTTGGCTGCGCGAAATGCAGCATGAAAGGGGAAAAGGGCCGAATCGGGCTTTTCGAAATATTAAGAATGACCCCTGAGCTGGAAGGCATTATTATTGAAGAGCCGACCGAATTAAGGATTACGGCCGAAGCCAAGCGGCAGGGCATGATAACCATGAAGCAGGACGGCGTCTTAAAAGCCTTGGGGGGTGAGTTAAGCATGGAAGAGGTGTTAAGGGTCACGGATTAATAAAATGGATTACACAAATTATCTACAAGAGCTTTTATATCTGGCGGTGCAAAAGGGCGCGTCAGATTTGCACATTGTGGCGGAGCATCCGCCGGTTTTAAGAATTAACCGAAAATTAATGTCTTTAGGAAAAGACAAAACTCTTAAAGCCGCCGACACGCAAGAATTATGTTGTTGTTTAATGAGTGAAACGCAAAGACAGAAATTTTTTGCCGAGAAAGAAATTGATTTTTCTTTTGATTTGGAAGGAGTGGGCAGGTTCAGGGTGAATGTTTATTACCAATTGGGAACCGTGGCTGCGGCATTGCGCGCCGTGCCGAAACAAATCAGAAACATTGATGAATTGGGTTTGCCTGTCCAAGTTTATCGTTTTGCCAAAGCTATGCAAGGTTTTGTTTTAATTACCGGCCCGGCTAGCCATGGCAAGAGCACCACTTTGGCAGCGATTATTAACGAGCTGAACAAAACCAGGCCTTGTAATATTATTACCATTGAAGACCCGATAGAATATATTTTTGAGAGCGATAAGGCGATTATCAGCCAGCGGGAATTAAGTTCAGATACGCTTTCTTTTTCTAAAGCATTGAAATCAACTTTCAGGGAAGATCCGGATGTGATTATGGTGGGGGAAATGAGGGACCCGGAAACAATCGCGACCGCCATAACGGCCGCGGAAACCGGACATTTGGTTTTTGCGACTTTGCATACCAATTCGGCGGCGCAAAGCATAAACAGAATCGTGGATGCTTTCAGCGGCGAACAGCAAAATCAAATCCGAGCGCAATTATCCAGCTCGCTTTTGGGAGTTATTTCCCAACGCTTGATACCTTCAGTTGAAGGGGGAGCTGTGCCGGCTTGCGAGATTTTATTTAACACGCAGGCTGTTTCCAATTTAATCAGAGAAAACAAAGTTTATGAATTGCCATTGGTAATTGACACTTCTTCGGACTTAGGAATGATTTCTTTAAACCGTTCTTTATCCGAATTGGTTAGGAAAAAAATGGTTACTTTGGAACAAGCGTTAAATTATTCTCCAAACGCCAAAGAATTAAAGAAAATAATTTTGCAATAAATGAAATATTCTTACCAAGCTAAAGATTTTGACGGCAGAACGCTTACCGGCGTAATTGAGGCGTCTACCCGAGACGAAGTTTTGGACGCTTTGAGCGCGAAAAATCTTTTTCCGACTTTTTTGGAAGAAGAAGCCAAATCGGGTTTTATGGATATGAAAATATCCTTGCCGTTTATGAACCGGATTTCACAAAAAGACATTGTGATGTTTTCCAGGCAATTGGCCATTATGATTGCCAGTAATGTTTCGCCGGCCGAAGCTTTGGACGCTTTGGCTAACCAAACCAGCAATAAAATTATGCGGGAAAAACTGGCTAAAATCGCCGTGGACGTCCGAGGAGGAACTTTGTTGTCAAAAGCCTTTGCCAGGTATCCGGAAATATTTTCAATTTTTTACGTAAACATGGTTAGGTCGGGTGAGGTTTCCGGAGACTTGCCTAAGATTTTGGAGAGAACCGCGGACCACGTTGAGAGCGAATACAATATCCGCGCCAAAACAATGGGAGCCATGATTTACCCGATTGTTATTTTAACTATTTTTGTTTTGATTTTTATAGTGATTATGGTTTTTGTCATTCCTGGTTTGGTTAAAGTTTTAACCAGCAGCGGGCAAGAATTACCGATTACAACCAAAATTATAATCGCGATTTCAAATTTTTTCATCAACCAGTGGTATATCGTGGTGGCGGTGGCCGGAGCGTTGGGCGCGTTCTTTTATTATTATCCCAGGACTAAGGAGGGCAAAGATTTTTTTGATGCTTTGATTTTGAAAATACCGGTTTTTGGAACTTTTTTCCGCAATCTTTTTTTGGCCCGTTTCGCGGAAAATCTTTCCACTTTAATCGCGGCCGGCATTCCTATCGCGGACGCGCTGGAAGTGGTGGCGGATTTAATCGGCAACAATGTTTACCGCCGCGTGATTATGGACACGAAAAACAGAGTGGTAAAAGGAGAGGGAATCAGCTACGCCCTAACTGTCCACGAGAAAGAAGTGACGCCTCTTTTCGTGCAAATGGCTTCCGTGGGAGAAAAAACCGGAAAATTGGATTCTTCGCTTTTGAATATTGTCAGGTTTTTCAAAAGAGAGGCTGAGATTTTTATTGATTCCTTATCTAGTATTATTGAGCCGATTATGATTATCGGCTTGGCGGTAATGGTGGCTTTTCTCGTGGCCGCGGTTTTACTTCCGATTTACCAAATTAGCACCACGGTGCCAACTTAGAGCCTTGAGTGCTTATGGGTAAGCTTGACTGTTGGTAATATATTTTGTTAAAATGAATTTGTAAATATTAAAAAAGGTCGTTCAATAAATTTAAAAAATAAAACATAATTAAAAAATGACAATAAAAAATAAAGGTTTTACTTTGATTGAGTTGTTAGTGGTAATTGCAATTATTGGTATTTTGTCCGGCTTGATTATTGTGTCTATGAGCGGCGCGAACAATTCCGCTAAGAACGCCAGGATTCAATCTGATATGGACCAGCTTAGGACAACCGCGCAACTTTGGTATCTTTCCCAGACTCCTAATACATACGTGGGCGTAACCGGAGCAAGCACTTCTGGATCCATACTTGTTTCCGATATAGCGGCGCAAGGCGGAACCGTAACACTGTCTATCAGCGGTACAAGTAAGTATTGTGCTATAACAGTCCAAAACGGAACTCCTTCCTCATGGTGGTGTATTGACAGTGATGGCAATTCTAAGCAATTAACAGCTTCTACTCAATGCTCTGGCGGATCCTCTTGGGCTTGCCAATAATTTATAATTTTTCGCGTATGAAATTAAGACATAATAAAAAAGCTTTCACTTTAATTGAGTTGTTGGTGGTAATTGCAATTATCGGTATTTTGTCCGGCTTGATTATTGTGTCTATGAGCGGCGCGAACAATTCCGCCAAAGACGCTAGAATAAAAGCTGATTTTGACCAATTAAGGACAACAGCCGAGCTTTATAAGCTTACTACCGCGCAAGGTTATGGTTATTGCATGTCCGGAGCGGCTTCTTGCGCTGCGATTGTCAGCGCTCCTGGTTCAGCCAGCGCGTTGAGCACTTTTATGGATTCTGCTACGGATGGTTCTAAATTATATAGTGATATTGCGGCGCAGGGCGGAACAAACCGAGTGATGTTTATTTCTGTAAGCGGAGCCGCGTATTGTATCCAGGCCTCGCTGAATTCCGGCGGCTGGTGTATTGACTCTAATGGCAACAACGGAGCCGCGAGCGTATCTTGCGCGGCCGGCAACGTTAAGTGTGACTAAAAATACTCTTTACCTCCCTTCGGGGAGGTTTTGTTTTCCGCGAAAACGCAAGTTGCAAATCCTTAAAATTCCTGCTTTAATAGATGTAATCTATATGAATTTATTTCTTAATTTGAAGAAATTTTTTAATTTAACAAATATATTTTTGTTGGTTTTGTTTGGAATTTTGGCTTATGTTTTAAGGCCTATTTTGGTTAACAGTGTTTTAATCGGTTGGGACTTGCCGGCGCATTATTATTTGGTTACCCAAATGCTTGATTATTTGCAGCATTTTAAAATCAGCGGGTATAATATTTACGGGTTCGCGGGTTATCCTCTGTTCACTTTTTATAATCCTTTGCCATATATCGCGGTTTGCCTGGTGCATTTATTAAGTTTTAAATTCATTCCGATTTATTTAAGTCTGAACATTGTTCTCTTCGCTTTGCCTTTTATTTATTTAATTTCAATTAATTACGCGAGTAAGGCATTTTTTGATAACGAAAAAATAAACCTGGCGGCAATATTATTTGGATTTTTAACGCTTTTTTTATTGGGTAATTATGGCTTGGGCTTGGCTTCCGAAATTAGCGTCGGCTTGTTTACCAATGCTTTCGCTTGGCCATTTTTTGTTTTTTTGTTGGGCAACTTGGAGCGTTTAAGGCAAACAAAAAATAAAAAATATTTAATTTGGTCTATTGTTTGTTTATCCGGGCTTGTTTTGAGCCATATTTTTACAGCCATTTTCGCCGCGTTTGTTTTGTTGGTTTATTTTATATTTTATTTTAAACAAATTTGGAAGCAAGCGCTTATTTTGGGAGCCGCTTCCGTTATTCTTACTGCATTTTGGTGGCTGCCTTTTGTTTTAAATATGGGCTATGTTTCCGCGGATCCGATCTTTACCACCGATGGCATGGATCCGATTTTTGGAATATTTCCTAAGTTTTTATTCGGGATTTTATTGCTTATTTTTTCCTGCATTGGGCTCGTGAGATTAATCAGAGAAAAGAAATATTTTTTGCCGCTTATTTTTATTATTTCTTTCATATTTCTTCCCAGGGATATCCTTAAGCATTTAATCAATCTTCCGGTTCATTATTACCGCTTTACCGCGGATATCGCGTTATTGAATGTTTTTATCAGCGCTTACGGTTTTTATTGGCTAATCAATTGGATAAGCCAATGGGGTTTATGGAAAAAGGGGAACCTATTCTCCCGAATACCCTGGGTGGCTGGCTTGGTTTTATATTTGGTTTATCTGATGATTAGCATTAATTTAAGTTTTTTTAATGTTGAAAATTTTCAAAAACCCCTTAGTCCGGCTTCGGAATATTTTGCCGAAGACACCGCGGATATCGGCAAGTTGGCAAATTACATCAAAGATAACAATTTGCAAGGCCGGATTCTTTCAGACACTAATTCCGACGCCCTGTTAACCAAGCATTATTTTGATTTTGTCTTACCAACGAATAATATTTTAAACATGCGCGGATTGCTTTATGATTCGTCCCTTTCCGGAAAATATTTGTATTCCGTTACCGCAGATTTGTTTGATTACGCTAACTTTAAATCAATTGTTTTTATTAATGACAAAAACAATAAAAATTCGCAAACAATAGAAACCATTATTGGCGGGCATGTTAAAAAAACGGAAAAAGCCTTGAGCGAAGTATCGATTTTAGGCGTAAAATACCTGATAGTTGACAATAAAAAACCAAACGGGTCTCCGATTTTAGATTTTGTTAATTCAAAATACAACAATAATTTGGTAAACGTAAAAACAACCATCGGCCGGTTTACTTTAATTGAAATTAAGAAAAGTTCGCCCTTGATTGGAAAAACGAATTATCAGCCCTTTTTATTCGTGGAGAGCGCGGGAATTGTTAAAAAATTAAAATTCGGCGATCTTGCTTTGCAATGGTATAAAAATGATATCGCAATTGACTACCCGGTTATTTTCGCGAATAAACCCATGGAAAAAATTTCCGATTATGATAAGTCGCAAATTGGCGGTTATCTTGTGAGTTACCTAAATAAAGAAGAAAAATGCCCATCGCAATCGCAAATGGATTATTGGGTAAAAACCAATAAACCGGTTATATTTTTGGATTCAAATGCGGATTGCCAAAAACCGAATGATAGTATTTATTTTGTTAAAAGCGATGACAAAATCCCGGATTTGAGTTATGCCCGCGATATTATCGCTAAATTAAGCCAAGAAAAATTGAATTTACAAGAAGTGAAACCCGAATTGGTTGAGAATGAAAAAATAAAATTTAATAATAATTCCGGAACTTTGGTAAATTTCTCGTATTTTCCCAAATGGCAAAGCCAAGACAAAACCCAGACGGTTTTTTGGATTACTCCTTCTATGATGTTTGTTTTCGCGCGCGGAGAAACAGAACTGAATTATAAATAAATTTTATGATTTCCATAATTATTCCGGCGTATAATGAAGAAAAGCGGCTGCCTAAAACTTTGGCCGCGGTTTTTGCTTTTTTGGATAACGAAAAAATTGAAGCCGAAGTAATCGTGGTTAACGACGGTTCAAGGGATGGAACAAAAAAAATCGCGGATGATATCGCGGCTGTTCGGAAAAATTTAAAAGTAATCAGTTATGCTGAAAATAAAGGCAAGGGCGGAGCGGTAAAAACCGGGGTAATGGCTGCTACTGGCGAATTTGTTATTTTTTTGGACGCGGACAATTCCACTTCCATGAGCGGAATAAAACAAATAAAAGATTTAATAAACCAAGGATGCGACGTGGTTATCGGTTCAAGGAAAATAAAAGGCGCGAAAATACTGAAACAGCAGCCGTTCTTAAGAAGGATACTGGGCAGCGGCTTTAACCTGTTTGTAAAAATAATTTTAGGTTTGTCGGATTACAGCGACACGCAGTGCGGATTTAAGGGATTTCGCCGTGAAGTCGCGCGGAATATTTTTGCCAAAGCTAAGATAACCGGATTTGCGTTTGATACCGAATTGCTTTGCATTGCCGGTAATTTTAATTACAAAATAAAAGAAATGCCGATTTTTTGGCAAGACGAAAAGCAGAGCACATTAAGGTTGAAAAGCGTTTGGAATATTTTTTTGGATGTCTGGAAAATAAAATATAATCTTTTGAGAGGGGAATACGGCGCGCCAAAAATTTTCAACAAAGAATTTGTCCGGGATTTGTTAATCGCGGTTATTTTAAGCGAAATAGCCGGGTTTATCGTTGTTTTCATTCTACGGGGATTGTTTCCGATTATTTACTCCGAGCCGTTAATTTTTTTGCTTTTGCCGCTTAGTGTTGGCTTGGTTATGTTTTTGGCTAAAATTTCAAGTAAAAGAATTTATGAATTTACCAAATTTTTAATCGTGGGCGGACTGAACACTGCCATTGATTTCGGAGTTTTAAACATTTTGTCTGTTTCTTTTAACATATTTTCCGGTTCAATGATAATTTTGTTTAACATCATTTCTTTTTTTGCTGCTGTGGCGAATTCATATTTTTTCAATAAGTTTTGGACTTTTAAAAAACAGGGCAATCCGGCCATGCCCGAATTGTTTTCTTTTTTGGCCGTAAGCGTGGCGGTAAGCGCAATCAACACGATTATGGTTTATTTGGGCACCACTTTTTTCAAGCATATCGGCAGTGATTATTTTTGGCTTAATTTTGTTAAATCCATTGCTTTCATCGTTTCAATCCTTTTAAATTTCATTGGTTATAAGTTTTTTGTTTTTAAAAAAATAAGAAAAGATTAGAATAGGTATTTAATTCGGATTGTGTTAAAATCAGCTTATGATATTGGAAATAATTTTTGTTTTTATTTTTGGGCTCATTGTCGGCAGTTTTTTAAATTGCGTGATTTGGCGAATAGGCAAAAAACAAAGTTTTTTAAAGGGCCGCTCTTATTGCCCGGGCTGCAAGCATGCCTTGCATTGGTATGATTTGGTTCCAATATTAAGTTTTTTGTTTTTAAACGGCAGATGCCGATATTGCAAAAAACCGATTTCTTTACAATATCCGTTGGTGGAATTGGCAGCTGGCTTGTTATTTGTGTTTATTTATAATTATTTCCAAGTTAATTTATTGGAAACCGGGATTCAGTTCGGCTTTTATCAGGCCTTGTTTTATTCAATAATTGTTTCGGTTTTTGTTATAATTTTTGTTTACGATTTTAAGCATTATCTTATTCCCGATGAATTTATAATATTTGGCATAGCCATAACCGCGGTTTGGCTGGGCTTTAATTATTTTCTGGGCATTCTTAATTGGCAAGATATCCTAATTTATTTGGCTTCCGCCGTATTGGCGTCGTTTTTTTTCTTTTGCTTATGGTTTTTAACCAAAGGCAAAGGCATGGGCTTTGGAGACGTAAAATTGGCTTTCTTTTTGGGGCTGGTGCTCGGCTTTCCCGGCGTGGTCGCGGGCATATTCATATCTTTTCTTTTAGGTGCTATAATAGGATTAATTTTAGTGGTGTTTAAAAAAAGAAAAATAAAATCCGCCGTTCCTTTTGGCCCATTTTTGGTAATCGGGTCAATAATCGCGATATTTTACGGTATTGAGTTGGTTAATTGGTACTTATCTTTAAGTTTAGGGAAATAATGGCAAAATTTTTTAAAAAAAATAAAAGTAATCAGGGGTTAACCCTAATAGAGCTTTTAACCGTAATATCAATTATGGCGATTTTATCCGCAATTGTTTTCGGCAATTATAGGAGCGGAAACGATGCTTTGTCGCTGGACAGGGCGTCTCAAAAACTGGCGCAAGATTTCAGAAGGGTGAATGAAATGTCTATTTCCGGAGTTGGCGGCGGAACTTATATTTCTTACGGCATTTATTTTGATACTTCCTTGGACACCCAATACAAAATTTACGGAAATGTCAGCGCGGGATCTTCAAACGGTTATGAGAATGGCACGGATGTTGTGACCGAGCCCGTAACCCTGGAAACGGGCATAAAGATTTGCAGTATTACCAATGGGACCGCGGTTTCAACTATCAGCGTGTCGTTTGTGCCGCCCATGCCGGTTGTTTATATGGATAATTCGGGCAGTGGTAACGATATTTCAATTGTTTTGGCGCCAACGGGCGAGAGTTGCGTTTCTCCAGCAAAAAGCAAGACCGTGAAAATAAATAATGTTGGGAGAATAGATATTGTTAATTAGTATTTAGTATCAAGTATTTAGTATTAAGTATGGAGGATAAAAGCAAAGTAAAAAATAAAATAAACGGGTTTACTTTAATTGAAACCTTGGTTTCCATAATGATGGTGTCAATCGCTTTTTTGGGTATTTATTCCGCCACAGCGAAATATTCCCAGCAAACAAAGCAGCTTAAAGACACATATGTGGCTTCGCTTTTGGGCCAAGAGGGGATTGAAATTGTGAGAAATATCCGCGATAAGAATTGGTTGACAAGCGTTTCGCCCGACCTTCCCAATCCCGATTTTTCCAATGGTTTAACCGGTTATTCTTGCTCCGCCACTCCGCTTTCAACCGAAGGAGCTGAGGCAAATTACGATGATACGGGTTTGAGCGCGTATAATTCCGCCCATTATTTATATATTTTAGGCGGCAACAGTTTTTATAAATATCTTGCTTCCCCCGGCGCGTCAGACGTAAAGACCAATTACAGGAGGCAGATTTGCATTGATTCCGGCACGGCCAACGAATTACATGTTGCTGTTTATATTTATTGGACCGGAGGAAAGCAAACGGTTGTTAAAGAGGATTTATATAATTGGAAATGGTAAATATGAAAAATATTTTGTCAAAATTAAAAAGCAATAAGGGGTTGACTTTGGTGGAAGTTTTGGCGGCCATGGCAATATTTTCGGTTTTATCCGTTTCCATAATTACTTTATTCACTACTTCCGTAAACACCCAATCGTCTATCTTGCAAAATCAGCAATTATTGAACGAATCCGGGCACGTGGTTGAATATATGCATAGGGCCATAAGAATGGCGGCGCGCGACGACGCTCCGGTTGGAACCGGCGCTTGCGCCGGCGCGGGAGTAAATTATTTGATTAATGCCGGAGAAGATGAGATTATTTTTTTGGGCTATGACAATGTGGTGGAAGATTATGTGTGCATGAAATTTAATTTAGCAAGCGGAAAAATAAAAATATATAAATCAACCGATTCCAGTTCGGCGAATTTTGACGCGGGACAAGAACTTACTTCTTCGCAAGTTTTGGTTGATGTTTTAAAATTTGACATTTCCGGGCAAACACCTGGAGCCGACCAACCCAAGGTGGCCGTTATGATCCATATGAAATCAAATAGTAAAAGAGTGAGCCCGATTCCGGAAATAACCTTGCAAACCACGGCCTCGCAAAGAAATTTAAACGTTCCGTAAAATATTATGTTTAAAATAACCAAAACCAGGAAAAATCAAAAAGGAGTCTCTTTATTTTTAGTCACAATAATGATTGCTGTTTTGGTTGGTTTTTCTTTGAATGTTTCCGCGATAATCGTGGGTTCGGCCAAAATAACCGGCAATGTCGCGAATTCCATTAAAGCCTTTCATTGCGCCGACTCCGGAGTGGAATATGTTTTGTTCCAAGTAAGCCAAGGAACCGCTTCTTGCACCAATCCGGCTTCAACCGGTACGGGAAATATCTATAACGATGCTTATTCCACTTACAGTTATTCGGTTTTTAACCCTGCCAATGATTGCGGAACCGGAACAGAGATTGATTCTTCCGGTTCTTTTGCCGGAACTACCAGGAAAATACATATAGATTATTAATGCTATGGACAAAAGCGAAGCAAAACAAAGAATAGCCAAGCTGAGAGAGCTGATTAATTACCACCGTTATCTTTATCACGTTTTAAACAAGCAAGAGATTTCGGAATCAGCCTTGGACGCTCTCAAAAAAGAGCTTTTTGATTTAGAGCAAAAATATCCGGACTTGATCACGGCCGATTCTCCCACACAAAGAGTGGGCGGCAAGCCGCTGAAAGGATTTGAAAAATTTACGCACAAAGAAAGGATGCTTTCTTTTTTTGACGCGTTTTCCCGTGATGATATGGACAATTGGGAAACTCGCAATAAAAAAATATTGACCAAAGAAGAAGCCAACAGCGTTGATTATTATTGCGAACCCAAATTGGACGGCCTGGCGATAGAATTGGTTTATAAAAACAATGTTTTTGAAATTGGAGCCACGCGCGGAGACGGCATAATCGGAGAAAATGTCACGCAAAATATTAAAACAATTGAAGCTATTCCTCTCGTTCTCCGAAACACAGAAAACGCTTTAAAAGAATTGGAAAAGTTGGGGTTGAATCACGTTGTGAAAACAATAAAACAAAAAGGGCTAAAAGAATTAATCGTGCGGGGCGAGGTTATTATTACGAAGAAAAATTTTTTAAAAATAAACGCGGAAAGGGAAAAGCAAGGACTGGCGATTTATGCCAATCCGCGCAATTTGGCTGCCGGCTCAATCCGGCAGTTGGACCCCAAAATAACAATTGAGAGAAAATTGGAATCAGACATTTATTCTTTGGTTACCGATTTGGGCCAGGAAACCCATGAGCAGGAACATTTGATTTTGCAATCTTTCGGGTTTAAAACAAACAATAGATACAACAAGCTTTGCCGCAATATGGATGAAGTGTTTGATTATTACGGGCATTTGCGCAAAATCAGGGATTCTTTGCCTTATGAAATAGACGGGGCGGTGGTGCTGATTAACGGCAATAAAATTTTTAAGAAATTGGGAGTGGTGGGCAAAGCGCCGCGCGCCGGCATTGCCCTAAAATTCGCTTTAAAGCAAGCCACTACCATTATTGAGGATATTGTCGTTCAGGTTGGCCGGACGGGCGCTATGACGCCGGTGGCGGTTTTAAAGCCAATTGAAGTTAGCGGGGTAACTATTACGCGCGCCACTTTGCACAATGAAGACGAAATAAGGCGTTTGGGATTGAAAATCGGAGATACGGTGGTAGTTGGCCGCGCCGGCGACGTGATACCGGAAATTATGAAAGTGTTTCCAGAGTTGCGAACCGGCAAAGAGAAAAAATTCATAATGCCGAAAAAATGCCCGGATTGCGATGACAATCTTATCCGCAAGCCCGGCGAGGTGGTTTGGTATTGCCCGAATCCGAATTGTTTCAGCCGCAAAAGAAGATATCTTGGACACTTTGTTTCCCGTAGCGCTTTTGATTTGAGCGGAATCGGGCCGAGAATCGTTGATAGGTTTTTGGAAGAAGGCTTAATCAGCGATGCCGCGGACTTGTTTGATTTGAAAGAAGGGGATATCCTGCCACTAGAAAGATTCGCGGAAAAATCAGCCAAAAAAATAGTGGAAAAAATATCTTCCAAAAAAAACATTACTTTAGGCAGGTTTATTTACGCTTTGGGAATCCGAAACGTGGGAGAAAAAACCGCGCACGATTTGGCGGAAAAATTCAGCTCCATTGATAAAATAAAAGATTTATCAATGGAAAGCCTTGAAAACACGGATGATATTGGCCCGGTAGTGGCTAAATCCATATATGAATGGTTTCATGATAAGCACAATTTGCATTTTTTAAATAAATTAATAGATAGGGGCGTAATAATCAGTCCGGAAAAGAAAAGGGGTGATAAATTAATCAACAAGACTTTTGTTTTGACCGGAACGCTGGAAGCATTGAGCCGAGACCAAGCCAAAGAACAAATATTGGCTTTGGGTGGAGAAGTGCTGTCCGCTGTTTCAAAGAATTTGGATTATCTTGTTGTTGGAGAAAATCCGGGTTCTAAGTATGATAAGGCCAAGGAATTGGGAGTGAAGATATTGGAAGAAAAAGAGTTTTTAAAAATACTAAATACCAAACACTAAACCTCGGCAATATGAATTTTGTGGCAAAATTACAAAAATTTGACTGGGTTTTATTGGGAGCGTCGAGTGCGTTGGTGATTTTCGGCTTGATTTCTTTGTATAGCTCATCCGGCGGCGGGGATTACACGAATTTTTACAGGCAATTGATTTTTTTTATTGTTTCAATTCTAGCCATGTTCGGCGTCAGTTTTATTGATAACCGGATTTTGCGGGAAAATTCTTTGCTTTTGGTTTTCTTTTATTTTATTTGCATCCTGCTGCTTGTCGGAATATTTTTTTTCGCGCCGGAAATAAGGGGGATAAGGTCGTGGTATAAAATCGGGCCTGTTTCTTTTGACCCGATTGAGCCGACTAAGATTATTTTAATTTTGATTCTGGCGAAATATTTTTCGCATCGGCACATTGAATTATACAATTTAAAGCATATTATTTTATCCGGCTTGTATTTTGTTATCCCGATTATCCTTATCTTTTTACATCCGGAATTCGGCGCCGTGGTGGTGTTGTTGGCGATTTGGATAGGCATGTTGTTGGTTTCCGGAATTAAAGTCCGGGATTTTTTAATCCTGGCTTTGGCTTTTGTCCTTTTGGCGGGAATAACCTGGCAATTCTTTTTAAAAGACTACCAAAAGAAAAGAGTTTTTAGTTATATTGCGCCGCAGGAAGATATTTTAGGCGCGGGTTGGAACCAAAATCAGGCGAAAATAAGCATTGGTTCCGGCGGGTTATTAGGCGCGGGCATTAATCAAGGGCCGCAAACCCAATACGGTTTTTTGCCCGAACCGCAAACCGATTTTATTTTTTCCGCCATTGCCGAAGAGACCGGGTTTTTGGGAGTAATAATTTTATTATCTCTTTTCGCTTTGGTGTATTGGCGTATTTTTAAAATCGCTTTTAACGCTAATTCAAATTTTTCCCGGCTTTTCGCATCCGGCCTGGCGATTGCAATATTCCTTAATATGGCGATAAATATCGGAATGAATTTGGGAATTTTTCCCGTAATCGGTTTACCCTTGCCCATGGTAAGCTACGGTGGCAGCAATCTTTTGTTCAGTTTTTTGGCTTTAGGAATTTTGCAAAATATGAAAATGACCGACTCGTAAAGCATTTTATTTGCATTGATTGTTTGGTATAATTCAATTAGTGAGAACTAATTGACGTCTGATTTAGTAAAATCAGACGCACCTTAATTAATTAAAAATATGGAAAATTTTGAAAAAAACAGGGAAAAAAGCATTAGCCCGGAAGGATTTGAAAAAAACATTGAACTGAAAGAAATTTTATCAAATCCGGAAGAAGAAGTGGAAATAAATTCTTTGGAAAAAGGGGAGAGAACAACAGGAAGCGGGGCAAGTAACTCTAAGGAAAATAAACCAAGCAAGAGCAATAAAGTTAGCCCGATAATCAACAAAAAAATGCAATATTTTTTGGATATTGCCGAAGAAAAAGGATTGGCGGCCGCGATTAAGGCCGTGGAAAAAGAAAACGACCCCTTGCTTTTGGATTCTTTCCATGACGCCTTGGCCAAGGAAAAATTATTTGAAGAAATATTGAAAAAGAAAAAATAAGCGCATAAGCTCCTAAGCATTTTGAAGCGGATTAATATCCGCTTTTTATTTGGTAGAAGCGAGCATGGCTCGCTTCTAAATACCAGATACTAACTACTTTATACTTCTTCATCTATTTGCTATAATAAAATAAACTTAACAACGCAAGATTTAAATTTTTAATTATGGAAATTATTTTTCCGCAAAATCCGATATTTTACGTGGCCCTGGGGTCGGGCATAGTGCTGTTTTTTGTTTTGATCCTTTCTTTTTTTATCGGCAAAAAGAAAAATAATTTAAAATCCAGTTTGGATATGTCTTTGTTTTCAATCAAGCTGCCCAAATACGAAAAAGAAGGAAATGAAAAAGCGGACCAAAAGCTGATGATTGGAAAAATGGAACAAATTTTTTCCAATTTTCTTTATTTAGAAAGCAAAGGATTCGCGTCCAAGTTTTTCGGGAACAAGCAGAGGGCGGTTTTAGAAATAGCTTCTGAGTTTGGCGGCACAGATATTTCTTTTTATATCGCTGTTCCGAACAGTTACGCTTCCACTTTACCCAAATACGTGGAAGGCGCTTATCCCGGAGCGATTGTGCTGAAAATACCGGAAGATTATACTATTTTTGAGCCAAACGCTAACGCGGCCGCGGCTTATCTCCGCCTTAAAAAATCATTTTTTTTACCGCTTAACACCTATAGAAAATTGGACACTGATCCAATGGAAGCCATTGCCAATTCTTTAACCAATATTGAAAGCGATGAGGGCGCGGCTATTCAAATAATCGTCAGGCCGGCAGCCGCGGAATTAAAATATAAGGGCGACCAAATAATTTCGCAAGTGGTTTCGCAAGGCAAAGATTTTAATGCCGCCCTGGCTTCGGTGGGCGGATTTTCGGGTTTTACGTCTGCTCCGCAACCCAAAGAATTAAACCAAAACCAACTGAAAGAAAAGAAAATTGATGATGTCACGGTTGACGCTTTGCGCACGAAATTGCAAAAGCCGTTTTTTGAAGTCAATATTCGCCTGGTGTCTTCCGCCAAATCAGCCAATCGCGCCGACGAATTATTGCAAAATATGGAATCCAGCTTCGCGCAATTTTATTCTTCTTTTAATAATTTTTCTTCCGTGCGGATTAAGGGCAACAATGCCAGAAAATTAATCTATAACTATATTTTTAGGAATTTTGAAGAAAGCCAGAAAATAATTTTAAACAGTGAAGAGTTGGCGAGCATTTACCATTTGCCCTTGGCCCACATGGAAAGCCCGTACATTAAATGGGCGGATACCAAAGAAGTGGAACCTCCGGCTATTTTGCCCGCGTTTGGCCCGGTTTTATTGGGCAAGACGATTTTTCGAGGGCAAGAAAAGGATGTTTACGTTGGGAGCAGGGAAGACAGGCGCAGGCATTTTTATATCGTGGGCCAGACCGGCGTGGGCAAGTCCGCGTTTTTAAAAGAAATGATTCGCCAAGATATTTTGAACGGAGAAGGCGTGGGCGTTATAGACCCGCATGGCGAATTGGTGGAAGATGTTTTGAAAATGATTCCGGAAGAACGCGCTAATGATGTTGTCCTTTTTGAGCCTTTTGACACGGAAAAGCCTTGCGGTTTGAATATGTTGGAGTGGGATACTCCGCAAGAAAAAGATATGGCGGTTTCGGAAATGATTTCAATTTTTTATAAATTATTCCCGCCGGAAATGATTGGCCCAATGTTTGAGCATTATATGCGCAACGCTATGCTGGCGATAATGGCTGATGTGAATAACCCCGGCACTTTAATAGAAATAACCCGCATTTTTACTGATGACCGGTTTATGGAAGCCAAATTGCAAAGAGTGGCTGACCCGTTAGTTAGGAATTTTTGGCTGAAAGAATGGAAACAAACCACGGGCGCGACCAAGTCCGATATGCTTGGTTATGTTATCAGCAAAATCGGGCGATTTGTGGAAAATGAAATGATTAGGAATATTGTGGGCCAGACGCGGAGCGGCTTTAATTTGGGCGAGATTATGAACAGCCGCAAAATATTTTTGGCCAATTTGAGCAAAGGTAGAACCGGAGAATTAAATAGTTCGCTTTTGGGTTTAATTTTAGTTTCCAAAATGCAAATGGCGGCTATGAAGCGGGCGGATATGCCGGCCGAAGACAGGAATGATTTTTATTTGTATTTGGACGAATTTCAGAATTTTACCACCGACTCTATTGCCACAATTTTGTCTGAAGCCAGAAAATATTGCTTGGATTTGATTTTAGCCCACCAATATATGCCCCAATTAACCGATAGCATTAAAAACGCGGTTATCGGCAATGTTGGCACTTTTGCCGCTTTCCGGGTTGGCGCGGATGACGCGGAATTCTTGGAAAAACAATTTTCTCCCGAGTTTTCCAAGTTTGACTTGCTTAATTTAGACAACTTCCAATTGATTATCAAAATGATAATCAATAACAAGCTAACGTCGCCTTTCAAAATGAAAACATTGCCGCCCTTAAAGGGTAGTGTGGAAATGGCAACAGTTATTAAAAGGTTTGCCCGTGAAAAATATGGGCGCCCGAAATCAATAGTGGAATCGGAAATAGCGGATGTGTTGAATTTGAATAATTGATTTTTGCCGCGCCTTGCGCCGGATTTTTAAAAAGTTCGGCCTGCGTGCCCAAAAATGTTTTGCGAGGTTGATTTAAAAAATTACTTATTTTATAATATAAGCAATAAAGAAAAATTTTAATCAATAATAAATTTATGGCAAGAAAATCGCCTGATAAAAACTCAGAATCAAATTTGGAAGATATAATTAATAGTGCTCAAAATATTAAGCCGGATATTATGTCTAGGGCGGATAGCGTTATGGAAAAAGAAGAAAGCGAAAGGGAAGAAATAAGGCAAAAAAAGATTGCTGAAAGAAGGGCGGAAAAACAAAAAAAGATTGACGAAGAAAAGGCAATCAGAAAAAAAATTCAAGCCATTGAACAAGAAGACGCTGAAAAAGCGGCCATATCAAAAAAAGAAAACGAAGATAGGGCGAAATACGGCACACTTACAGAGTTAACCAAGAGTGAAATAACAGGAAGAGAGCAAGAAGAAAGGGAATATAACGCCAAAATGAACAAGGCCGAGCTTACCAAGGCGGAAATACAGGAACACGATTTGACTGAATTAAAAAGAAGCAAGCGAGCCGAGACCAAAAGAGAAAAAGAAGAAGAGCCTTCTATTGAAAAAGAAGCAAAGGCAAGCCCGGAAGAAAAAAAAGAAGAACCCCAGCTTGATGAAAAAACAGAAAATTTAATCAGGAAAAAATTAACCAATCAAGTTGAGCAATTGATTGCCGACGCCCAATCCAAGGGAGAATTCACGAAAACCGATTATTATAAGAGGATGCAGCAAGAGATGAAAGAAAAGAATACCCTTGATGCTGCTTACGATATGATGGATGAGTTGAATCGCCTGGGAGACAAAGTGGAAGCCGACTTTAAGAAAAAAGCCGGAACATTGTCCGGGCAAGAACTGGAAAACGCGAGAAGATATGCCAATATAAAAATAAAAGATAATTGGACCGGCGGGATTGAAATAGCCGAAATGCTTACGGGCCGTGATTTTAAAAAAGAGGCCGAAAAAATATATCCGAAATTAACCAAAGAAGATTATGCTTCCGAGGCCGCGGTTGAAAACGAATTTAACGAAGTTATTAAAGATTATGGCAAAGACAATGATTACGACGAGATTTTATTTTCAAAATACGGAATTCAAGCTGAAGAGCCGGATGTAAAACATTTTTCAATAGGCGGCCAGCACAAAATATACAAAAAAGATGGGCAGATAATAGGTGATATTAAAAAAGATTGGCTTGGCAGGTACAGCGAAGACGATTATGCCAAAATTTTAAAAAGCGCGATAAAAAAACAATTATTAACTGAGTTTAGGGGTAATGAAAAAGAAATTAACCGTTATCGCGTCCGGGAATTTGTAAAAGTTTTGGAAAACAAGAAACAGATTATTGAAAATCTTTCAAAAAAAGAGATTAAAAATGCGGCTAATTTGCCGGAAAATACAATAGGAAAAAATATCGCTGGGCTTAAAGATGTTGATTTGAGCGGCTTAAAAAGCAGTAAAAAGAGGCTTTCTAGTGTAGAAAAATTAAACCTGGGAATTCCGAGCGCTGATGAGCTATTGGAAAGAGTTGAAAAAATTGATGATAGCGCGATGCTTGATTTTTGGAAGAAACGAAATCAACCGAAATAAAAAAAGGAAGAACAATTAAGCAATAATTATGGTAAAAATGGGTGATACTCGCTATTTTTGGCTATCGCTTGACAAGTTTAGGGTTTGTTGATAAAGTATTAATTAACTTGAAACTAAATTAAATTTGCCAAATTGATTTCCCAAATTTTACCCTTTTTTTATTAATTTCCCGAATTAGACCCCAAAAATAAATAAGCAGGGTATTTTTTTGTTTGAAATACCCACTTTGTTTTCTAAATAATAAAATCCGCCTATGAAAACTAAAATCAAGGACTTCGCCAAGAGCAAGATTTCCTATCCATTACCTAGTTTAATATTTTTGCAACAAGAGAGCGGCCGGCAGTTTTGGGAAGAAGAACTAAGGGATCTTTTCGCCGAAGTTTCTCCGATTCGTGATTATACCGGCAAAGAATTTGAATTGTATTTCTTGGACTACAAGCTCGGCAAATCCAATTATCCAACCGGATATGATGCTAAAGAAAACAATGATTCATACGTGGCGCCTTTAAGGGTAAGGACCAAGCTGGTTAATTTAAAAACGAAAAGGGGACAGGAACAGGAAATCTTTTTTGGTAATTTTCCTCTTTTAACCGAAAGGGGAACTTTTGTTTTAAACGGAGTGGAAAGGGTGGTAATTTCCCAGTTAATCCGTTCGCCGGGAGTTTTCTTTCCTTTAAGCATTAACAGGGGCAAACGTTGTTTCGGCGCCAAATTAATTCCAAACAGGGGCTCTTGGCTGGAATTTGAAACCGAAAGCTCGGATGTTATTTCCGTAAAGATAGATAGAAAAAGAAAAGTGCCGGCAACTACATTGTTAAAAGCGTTAGGCGGATTTAATAACAACGATATAATGGAGATGTTTTCGGCGCATGATACGGGCGAGGCCAAATATATTGAAGAAACCCTTAAAAAAGACCCGGCCAACAACCAAGAAGAAGCTTTATTGGAAATCTACCAACGTTTAAGAAGCGGTGAAATGGTAAATCCGGATTCTGCCCGCGAACTTATTTTTAGCATGTTTTTTAATTTTGACAGGTATGACCTTAGTAAGGTTGGGCGCTGGAAATTATGGTCACGTTTGCCGGAATTAAAACCTAAGAAAGACCGGGAAATAGAAAAAGAAGACAGGATTTTATTCGTGAATGATGTTGTCGCGGTAATGCGGGAGATTATCCGAATGAATAACGACCCGTATTCAAATCCGGACCAAATTGATCATTTGGGCAACAGGCGAGTGAGGACTTTGTCTGAGTTGTTGTCCAATAAATTGAGAATCGGCTTGGCAAGAATGAGCCGAATCATCAAAGACCGAATGTCTATCTTGGAGCATGAAAACGTTTCACCAATGCAGCTTATTAATCCCAGGCCGTTTTCCGCCCAAGTAACCCAGTTTTTTACCGCCAGCCAATTTTCCCAATTTATGGATAACACTAATCCGTTATCTGAATTGGAACACAAAAGGCGTTTAACCGCGACCGGACCGGGCGGCTTAACCAGGGAAAGAGCCGGTTTTGATGTCCGTGATGTGCAGCCTTCCCACTATGGCAGAATTTGCCCGATTCAAACGCCGGAAGGCCCGAACGTAGGCTTGGTAACGCATTTATCGCTTTACGCGCGCTTGAATCCGTACGGCTTTTTGGAAACTCCTTATTATAAAGTTGAAAACAGCAAGGTTACCAAAGAAATTTATTACTTGGATGCCACGGCCGAAGAAAGGTTTAATATCGCTCCGGCCAGCGTTAAAGTTGACGAAAATAATAAAATAATTGACGCCAGAGTGGAAGCCAGAATTAAGGGTGAGCCGGGCGAGATAGAAAAAGAATCCATTGATTACGTGGACGTTTCTCCGCAGCAATTTATTTCCGTTTCCACTTCTTTAATTCCGTTTTTACAGAATGATGACGCGAACCGCGCCCAAATGGGTTCTAATATGCAAAGGCAAGCCGTGCCCTTGGTTAATCCCGAAGCTCCTTTGGTTGGCACGGGCATGGAAGCGTATGTGGCCAGAGACTCCGGTCAATTAATTGGCGCCATTGAAGCGGGCAAGGTTGTAAAAGTGGACGCCATGGAAGTTAAAGTAAAGGGCGAAAAAGATACTATTTCTTATCCGGTTAGAATTTTTGACAGAACCAACCAATATACTTGTTTCCACCAAATTCCGGTTGTGGAATTGGGAGATGTTGTGAAAAAAGGTGACCCGTTGATTGAAGGCGGAGCTATTGCCGATGGAAAATTGGCCTTGGGCCGAAATCTTTTAGTTTCATTTATTTCTTGGAGAGGAAACACTTTTGAAGACGCGATTGTTTTATCCGAAAGGATTGTAAAAGAGGACGTGTTTACATCCGTGCATATTGAAGATTTTTTCTGCGATGTCAGAGAAACAAAACTTGGGCCCGAATTAACCACATCCGACATTCCGAATGTCGGTGAAGACAAATTGAAAGATTTAGATGAAGAGGGAATTGTGAGAATCGGAGCCGAAGTTGGGCCGAACGATATTTTAGTGGGTAAAATTTCTCCTAAAGGTGAAGCTGATTTAAGCCCGGAAGAAAGATTGCTACGGGCCATCTTTGGAGAAAAGGCCAAAGAAGTTAAAGACACCTCTCTCCGATTGGAGCACGGTAAACGTGGACGCATTACAGATGTAAAAGTTTTTGCCAGAAGTGAAGGCTACAGCTTGGAACCGGGCGTGATAAAAAGAATCCGAGTTAGGATTTCCGAAGTCAGAAAAGTCCAGGTTGGAGACAAATTAGCCGGAAGGCACGGAAACAAAGGTATTATTGCCAAGATTTTGCCGGCCGAAGAAATGCCTTTCTTGGAAGACGGCACTCCGGTGGATATTGTTTTGAATCCTTTATCTGTGGCGTCCAGAATGAACTTGGGCCAGATTTTGGAAACTCATTTTGGTTTGGCCGTGAACAAGCTTGGTTACTTGGCGGGAACTCCATCGTTAGCCGGAGCGAACGAAACTATTATTAAAGAAGAATTGGAAAAAGCCGGTTATCCGCGCGATGGAAAATTAACATTATTTGACCCGGAAACAGGCGAAGCTTTGCCGGAAAAAATCACGGTCGGTTATATTTATATGATGAAATTGGGGCACATGGTGGAAGACAAAATCCATATGCGTTCCATCGGTCCATACTCCTTAATCACCCAGCAACCGTTGGGAGGTAAGGCGCAGTTCGGAGGGCAAAGATTTGGTGAAATGGAGGTCTGGGCCTTGGAAGGATATGGTTCCGCTTACACTTTGCAAGAAATGTTAACTATAAAGTCGGATGATGTTTTGGGCCGAGCCGCGACTTACGAATCAATTTTAAAGGGTGAGAAGATTAAGAATCCCAATATTCCGGCCTCGTTCAATCTGTTGTTGGCTGAATTAAAAGCATTGTCTCTAAACGTAATAATCAAAGGAAAAGTCGAAGAAGAAGAACCGGGAGCCTAACTCCCGCCAATTCTTGCGGCGGTAGCCGCAAAGAATTGGCGAGGATCCTGAATTTTTATAAATATAAAAATTCGTAGGATTACCTTTAATCTGTTTCTATAAATTCATAATTCATAATTCTAAACCTATGTTTGTTTCTAATTTGGAATCACTTAAAATCAAACTTGCTTCTCCGGACGAGATTTTGAATTGGTCTCACGGTGAAATTACCAAGCCCGAGACAATTAACTATCGAACTCAGAGGCCGGAGAAGGACGGATTGTTTTGCGAAAAGATTTTCGGGCCCACTAAGGATTACGAATGTTTTTGCGGAAAATACAAGAGAATCAGATATAAGGGAATTATTTGCGACCGTTGCGGAGTGGAAGTAACCAAATCGTCTGTGCGAAGGGAAAGAATGGGGCACATTAAATTGGCTGCTCCGGTTTCGCATATTTGGTTTTTAAAAGGATTGCCTTCTCGCATCGGCACTGTTTTAGGTTTGCCGGTCCACAAAGTGGAAGAAGTTGTTTATTTTATTTCTTATGTTGTTACCAGTGTGAACGAAGAATTAAAAGAAAGAATTTTAGAAGAAATTGAAGAAGAATTCAAAAATAAAGCCAAGGAAATCAAGAATAACATCAAAACCTCTACGGATTCCGAAAAAGTAAAAGAAAAGAAACTGGAAGAAGAATTGGAAGATTTGAAAAACGCCAAAGACAAGGCCAAGCAGGAGGTGGGTTATTTGAAGCCCATGCAGGTTTTAAGCGAATTGGAATACCATGAATTGTCATTGAAATACGGTGAAGTTTTTGAGGCCGGCACTGGCGCGGAAATCGTCCGGGATATTTTTGAAAAAATGGATTTGGGCAAAGAAATCACCAAAATAAAAGCCCAATCGGAAAGCAAAAAATCAGTGGAAGAAAAAAGAATGCTTTTGCGCCGCCAAAAATTGCTTCAAGAAATGAAACAAGCCGGCATCAGGCCGGAATGGATGTTTATCAATGTTTTGCCGGTTTTACCTCCGGATTTAAGGCCCATGGTCCAATTAGATGGAGGCAGATACGCTTCTTCCGATTTGAATGATTTATACCGCCGCGTCATTAACCGTAATAACCGTTTGAAATATTTATTGGAAATCGGAGCTCCGGATGTGATTGTGCGAAACGAAAAAAGAATGTTGCAAGAAGCGGTTGATGCTTTGATTGACAACAAAATGAGAAAAGGCACAACCACGCAAGCCAGCACGGGCGGCCGCAGGCTTTTAAAAAGCTTGGCGGATATGCTGCAAGGAAAGCAGGGCAGGTTTAGGCAAAACCTTTTGGGTAAAAGAGTTGACTATTCCGGCCGAAGCGTAATTGTGGTTGGGCCGAATTTAAAGCTTAATGAATGCGGTGTGCCGAAAAAAATGGCTTTGGAATTATTCAAGCCGTTTGTGATTAAAAAACTTTTGGAAAAAGAATTGGCTTTTAACGTCCGCGGCGCCACTCGTTTGATTGAAGAAGAGAGTGATGACATTTGGGAAGCCTTGGAAGAAGTCGTAAAAGATAAATTAGTGCTTTTAAACCGAGCCCCGACTTTGCACCGTTTGGGCGTGCAAGCGTTTAAACCCATCTTGATTGAGGGCGAAGCCATTCGGTTGCATCCTTTGGTTTGCACGGCTTTTAACGCTGACTTTGATGGAGACCAAATGGCCATTCACTTGCCTTTGTCCGAAGAAGCGCAAGAGGAAGCCAAACTTAGAATGATGAGTAGCGTGAACTTATTAAAGCCGTCTACCGGCGACCCGATTATGATTCCAACCAAGGATATTGTTTTGGGTTGTTATTATCTAACGAAAATAGTGCCGGGTTTAATGGGAGAAAATAAAGTTTTCGCTTCCGAGGAAGATGCTTTGATTGCTTATAATTTAAAAATGATTGATTTGCGAGCCACAATCAAAGTTCGTTTGGAAGCTGATGGTGACTTTATCGCGACCAGCGTGGGCAGGATTATTTTTAACCAAGTTTTGCCCGAGGATTTTGATTATCAAAACGAACAAATGGATTCCAAGGCTGTGAAGAGAATGATTAACCGAATCGTTGACATTTATGGCAATGAAGCCTCGGAAACTTTGGACAAAATTAAATCGCTTGGCTTTAAATTCGCCACCCGTTCCGCTATCACTTGGGGAATGGATGATTTGACCGTGCCCGAGGAAAAACCGGCCTTAATGAAAGAAGCGGAAAATAAAATCAAAGTCATTGAAGATTATTTTGAAAAAGGTCTTTTAACTAAAGATGAAAAAACCAGCCAGGTTATTGAAGTTTGGAAAAAAGTTAAAACTGAAATTGAAAAATTGGTTCCCAAAACAATTTCTACCCATAGCCCGGTTTTCTCCATTGTTGATTCTGGTTCCAGGGGGAGCTGGTCCCAGCCCGTGCAGATGTGCGGTATGAAAGGATTGGTTGCCAACCCGGCCGGGCAGATTATTGAATTGGCGATTAAAAATTCGTTTAAAGAAGGTTTTGATGTGTTGGAATATTTTATTTCCACCCATGGCGCCCGAAAGGGTACGGCGGATACGGCCCTTAGGACCTCCACTTCCGGTTATTTGACCAGAAGGTTGGTGGACGTTGCTCACGACGTGATTATTAATGAAGAAGATTGCGGCGATACCGAAGGGCTGGCAATGTTTAGAAAAGACGCGGATGAAGTTAACCAGGATTTCGTGCACAAAATATTCGGCCGAACCTCAATGGAAAAAATCGTTAATCCGGAAACCAATGAAGTTTTAGTTAAAAAAGGCGGTACGATTGATTTGAAAACCGCTAATGAAATTAAAGCATTGAATATTCCGAGCGTGAAAGTTTTCTCGCCCATGACTTGCAAATGCAAGCGGGGAATTTGCCAAAAATGTTATGGCATTGACTTGGGTTGGAAGAAAATAATCAATATGGGAGAAGCCGTGGGAGTTGTGGCGGCGCAAGCCATTGGAGAGCCCGGAACTCAGTTAACCATGAGAACTTTCCATACCGGAGGTGTGGCCGGCGAAGCTGATATCACTCGCGGCTTGCCGAGAGTTGAAGAGCTTTTTGAAAGGCGCGCCCCCAAAGGTGAAGCCGAAATGTGCTTGAAAGACGGTAAGGTTGAAAGCGTGGATGATAAAGCCGGAATAATTAAAATCACTCTTTTAAACAGCAAATCAGACAAAGAAGCCGAGACGGTTGAATATAAAATATCTCCCAATACGGAAATATTGGTAAAAGCCGGCGATATTGTTAAAAAGGGAGATTCCTTGACTGTCGGTTCGCTTGATTTGAAAAAATTGTCCAAGCTTTTGGGCAAAGAGGCTACTCAGCTTTATATCATTAAAGAGATTCAAAGAGTTTACGTTTCGCAGGGTGTTTCCATTAACGATAAGCACGTGGAAATAATCGTCAGGCAAATGTTTTCGCGCGTAAAGATTAAAAATCCGGGTGACAGTATTTTCAGCGGAGAAGAGGTTATTAGCCGAGCCAGAATGCTTGAAGAAAATGACAAATTGGAAAAAGACGGCAAGAAACTTATTGAAGCCGAAGAAGTTGTTTTGGGTGTCAGTAAGGTTGCGTTGGCAACGGACAGCTGGTTATCCGCCGCTTCTTTCCAAGAAACATCCCGTGTATTGATTGAGTCGTCTTTAAGGGGAGAAGAAGACCTTTTAAGGGGTTTGAAAGAAAACGTTATTATCGGAAAATTGGTGCCAATTGGCACGGGCTTGTTGAAAAACAGAAACGCGCTCAAATAAATGAAAGCGATAAGACCACCCTCCTTGGGTGGTTTTGTTTTATAAATATCTGCTGGGTCACTCTTCGTGAGTTGAGTTGCTATGAGTTTGGCGGTATGATAAAATAATCTTAATAATAAATAATACCTTGTTTGTTGAAGAATAAAGCAAGTTAATTTTTCTTTGTTATGAAAAAAAGGAAAACCCCGCGAGCCATTGTTTCCAAAACCAGAAAGCGCGAAAAAAAAGCCTCTGAATTTAAAAATCCCTTAGACTCTCTTTCCGAAAAAACACAGAGATATATTTTTGCGGGAGTTCTTTTTCTTTTAGCGATTACCATTTTGTTTTCTTTTACCAAAGGCGCGGGGGTTATCGGCGCCAGCCTGGAGCATTTCTTGAAATTAATGATTGGCTACGTGGTTTTTATCGTACCGGTTGTTTTTGTGGTTATTGGCATTATAATCCTCCAGGACGAAGAATCATTGAAAGACATCAGGAACTCTTTGATTATTGCCGGCGCAGTGTTTTTAATCGGCACAACCGGGGTTTTCGCTTTGGGAGAATTGAGGGGCAACCCGACTCTGAAAGAAAACTTTATTTGGGACCATAGCGGCCCGGGCGGATGGATCGGTTACATAATCACTTGGCCGATTTTCAGAGGTTTTGATTTTTGGGTCACTTTTTGCATATTTGTGATCGCCGCTTCAATTTCAATTTTAATCCTTTTGGAGCCGTTCCTTAAAAAATTGGCGGAAATGAAAGAGGAACGGGAAGGGGAAGAAGCGGAAGAAAAACCCAAAAAGCTTGCTAAAGAATCAGCGGCGCTGTTGGACAAGATGAAACAAGAAGCCAAAGATAAATTACAGGCCTTGGATTTCAGGAAAAGGGAGGCGCAATCCGAAGTGCCGGTTATGGAAACCAAAAAATTGCAAAAAGGATTTGAAGAAAGAAAAAAAGAAAATTTAATATACAAATATCCGCCCTTGGAATTGTTGTCCAATAAAAGCGGGAACTCGGAAGGGGGAGATATTGAACTTAACTCCGCGATTATCAAAAAAACTTTGCAGAATTTCGGCATACCCGTGGAAATGGATGAAATTAATATCGGCCCTACGGTTACCCAATACACTTTAAAGCCGGCGGAAGGAATTAAATTAAGCAAGATTACAACTTTGCAAAACGATTTAGCCTTGGCTTTGGCGAGCCAAAGCATTCGTATTGAAGCCCCGATTCCGGGAAGGTCTTTGGTTGGAGTGGAGATTCCAAATCGTAAAAGAGCCATAGTCGGATTACGCGAAGTTATGGATAACAATGATTTTAAAACATCATCCGCTTCTTTGTTAATGGCTGTGGGAAAAGACGTTATGGGCCGTTCATCTTTCGCTGATTTGGCGGAAATGCCGCACTTGTTAATTGGTGGAACTACCGGTTCGGGTAAAACAATTGCTTTGAACGCGATTATTATGAGCTTATTATACAGGAACAGCCCGGATGAATTAAAATTGATTTTAGTTGACCCGAAGAGAGTGGAATTTCCGGTTTATACAACGCTTCAGCATTTAATGTGCCCGGTGATTTATGACGCTCAGCAAACATTAGTGGCCTTGAAATGGTTGGTTGGAGAAATGGAGCGCCGCTTTACTGTTTTGGCCGAGGGCCATAGCCGGGATATTGGCGGGTATAACGCTAAACAGGAAAAGAAAGGCGAAGAAAAATTGCCCTACATTGCCCTAATCATTGATGAATTGGCTGATTTAATGAGCGTTAAAGGAAAAGAGATTGAATCTTACGTGGTAAGGCTGGCGCAAATGTCCAGGGCCACGGGAATACACCTTATTTTAGCCACCCAAAGGCCCTCTGTTGAGGTTATTACCGGTTTGATTAAGGCCAACATTACCAGCCGAATCGCGCTTAAAGTAGGGTCTTTAATTGATTCTAGGACTATTCTTGACGCATCGGGCGCGGAAAAATTATTGGGCAAGGGTGATCTATTGATAATGAGCAAAGAATACAGTAAACCGAAAAGAATCCAGTGTCCTTATATTTCCGAAACGGAAATTAAAAAAGTGGTAACTTGGCTTGAAGAAAATAATAAGCCGCCTGAAGGTGAAGAAGCGGAAGCCGGTTATATTGATATGGGCGGAGCCGGTGTTTCTCTTTCCGGCGAGCTGCAAAAATCAATGGAAACACCCGAAACGCAAATGGACTCTTTCTATTCCAAAGAAGACCCGCTTTTTGAAGAAGCTAAGCGTACGGTTATTGTGAGCAAAAAAGCTTCGGCATCATTATTGCAAAGGCGCTTGGGAATCGGTTATGCCCGCGCTGCGCGTTTGATTGATATCTTAGAAGAGCGTGGAATTGTTGGTCCGGCGGACGGAGCCAAACCCAGGGATATTTTAGTTGGTGACGATACCGAAGAACAGTATTAAAATTTAAGTATTTTTGGTATAATCAAGGCAACGTATAAGTGATTTATTATTTAATTTTCCCTCCTTCGCCCTACGGGCTACGGCGGGCACGGTAAAAATATGGCTAGGAAAAAAATAGAAGATAAAGAAAAAATAAATTTAGCCGAAGCGATTTCGGAAATCAAGGAAAGGTTTGGCGAGGGCTCAATTATGAAATTGAGCGAAGCGCAAAAAGTAAACGTGGACGTGGTTTCCACGGGTTCGCTTTCTATTGATTTGGCTTTGGGAGTAATGGGAGTTCCCCGCGGCAGGATTATTGAAATATACGGAGGAGAGAGCACGGGCAAAACAACTTTGTCTTTGAATATTTTAGCCGAAGCGCAAAGGAAAGGCGGAGTAGCGGCTTTTGTTGACGCCGAGCACGCCATGGATCCGGATTACGCGAAAAGAATCGGAGTTAATGTGGACGAACTTTTAATTTCCCAGCCTGATTCTGCGGAACAAGGCTTGCAGATAGTGGAAACATTGGTTAGGAGTGGAGAAGTGGATGTGATTGTGGTTGACTCAGTGGCGGCATTAGTGCCTAAGGCTGAAGTGGCCGGAGAAATGGGAGAACTGCAAATCGGTTTGCAGGCGCGTTTGATGTCCCAGGCCTTAAGAAAATTATCCGGCATTGTTTCCAAAACCAAAACCATTGTAATTTTCATTAATCAAACTAGGATGAAAATAGGAATTATGTTTGGCAATCCGGAAACAACTCCGGGCGGTTTGGCTTTAAAATTTTACAGTTCAGTAAGAATTGAATTACGCCGCATCGCCCAAATCAAGCAAGGGGAAAATATCATCGGCAACCGGGTAAGGGCAAAGATTGTGAAAAATAAAGTGGCCGCTCCTTTTAAAACTGCCGAATTTGATATTTATTACAATGAAGGCATTTCCAAAATTTCCGAAGTTATCAGCCTTGGCATCAAGAACGGCTTGGTTAAAAAATCCGGGGCTTATTTGCAATACAAAGAAGAAAAGCTCGGGCAGGGAATGGAAAAAGCCAAAGAGTTTTTGCGAGCCAACCCAAAGCTGTTAAAGCAAATAAGGGATGAAATAATTAAAGAGGAATTATCCCAAGCCAAGAATAATACCGCTCCGATTAAAGAAGAAAAAGAAACCCCTCCTCTGGAAGAATAAATTTTAAATTAAAAAACCGCCCGATGGGGCGGTTTTTCTGATGGTCTTCGACTGAGCTCAAACCTAAATAAATTTTTTAGAAAGAGTTATTTAGCTACGAAGGGGAGGAAAGCCATTAAGCGGGCTCTTTTAATCGCTTCGGCTGTTTCCCTTTGGTGTTTTGAGCAAAGCCCGGATTTCTTCTTGGGCTTTATTTTTCCGGATTTGGAAATATAGCGCGACAAAACACTAATGTCATGGAAATTTATTTCTTGGATGTTTTTCTTGCAAAAATCGCAGTACATAATATTAATTTAACTTAGTTTAAAATGGAATGTCTTTAATGTCTATTTCTTCACCGTCTTCAATTACGGGAATGTCCTCTTCCTCCATTTCTTTTTTATTGTTTTTCGGTTGTTGCGGTTGAGCGTTAAAATTGCTTGCGCCCATTGGGGCATTGCCGCTTCTCGGGCCTAATTGCATATTTTCGGCAATTATTTCCGTGGTGTAGCGCTTATTGCCGGTCTTATCGTCCCAAGCCCTGGTTTGGATTCTTCCTTCAATTAAAACAAGAGAACCTTTGGTTAGAAATTGGGAAGCGATTTGAGCCAATCTTTGCCATAAAACAATTCTGTGAAATTGGGAATCTTCTTTTTTTTGACCGTTGGCGTCTTTCCAGACTCGGTTGGTCGCCAAGCTGAAAGTGCAAACGTTTTGGCCGGATCCGGTACTTTTCATTTCCGGATCAGTGGCCACGCGGCCCAGTAAAAATACTTTATTGAGATTCATAAGGATTAAATTATAAAATTATTTATTATTATCCTTTTAATTTGCCCGTCCGGCAAATTTTATTTGGCCGAGCTAGGGGCTATTCGCCCAACATTTCATTGATTTTTTCTTCCACGTCTTCAAGTTCAAGCTTTTTTTGCGGTTCCGCTGCTTTTTCTTCAATTTCTATTTTTCTGGCCTCGCCTTCGGCTTTGGCTGCCGCAACGCGTTGGTAGGCTTTTTTAATTTTGATTTCTTCTTTTTTCAAAGTTAAATGCCTGATAATGTTTTTATTTTCTTTTATCAGTTTTTCCACGGCTAAAAGAAGGTCTTTTTTTACAACAGCTTTTTCCGGATATAAGGTTATAAAACTAAACCAAGCCTCTTCTTGGCTAAGAATGGGGTAGGCGAGTTTTTTCATTTCAACTTTTTCCGAGTTTACTTTTCCGCTGTTTTGCAAAAACGCTTCCAGTTTGGCGATTTCGGCCAACGCTTCTTCTGCCGATAATTTAGATGATAAAAGCAGGTTTATTTCGTAAAATGACATAACGTATATTATTTATTCTTTCTTTGTAAACAATTCATCATCCGTTTCCGTCATCCGCCAACTGGCGGAGATGGATGGAGGAAGTAGATACTTGATTGCGAAGGTATTGTGTACAAGGTATTCGTAATATAGCAACTTTTAAGCTGTTGGTCAAGATAGGTTCGTTTTCATTTTTAAAGCAAAAGTGGTATAATATTTTTAAATAAAGTTCTAATTTTTTTATGCAAAAAAACCTAAAAAATTACGGTTTTACTCTTATAGAAATAATGATAGCCATGACAGTTTTAGTGGTTTTAACAGGCATCATTATAGGTATGGTTACGCAATCCGGAGCCAAAAGCCAAGCGGACTTGCTCAAAGTTAAAGTTTTTGACGGAACTACCAAGAACAAATTAATCAACAATTTGATTGGCGAGTGGTCGTTAGACGAGGGCAGTGGGGCTACGGCCGTAAATTCAAGCGACTATGGCGCCACTTTAAACGGCACCATCAATGGAGCAACTTATCAGCCGAGCAGTAATTGCATCAGTAATGGATGCTTATCTTTTGATGGAAATGACACAGTAAGCTTTGCTAATATTTCCAGCATGGATATTTCCAATCTCTCCGCTTACACTATCTCGGTTTGGGTAAGAGCGGCCAATACTGCTAACCTTGAAGCCGCTTTGGGCTATGGCAGCGATATAAACAATAATCCGACTATCGTTATTGGAAAAGCATCCGACAACCGGGCATGGTTTCAAAATCGCGACGACGCAGCCAGCATTATGCAGATTTATAGCGATAACACAATCGACGGCAATTGGCATTTGCTTACGGGGGTTAGATACTCCGCCAATGATCACAAGATATTTGTTGATGGCGTTTTGCAATCAATGTTGGGGACTACCACTATCGGAACAATGACTGAAAATAAGGCAGGCCTTGGAGTTTTGCCAAGGGCGGCCAATAGTTATCTTTGGACCGGATCAATGGATGAGGTTCGCATATATGGCGCCGCTTTGGCTGTTTCCCAAATTCAAGAACAATATTATGCCGGCTTAGGCAAGCTGTTGGCCAAAGGCGAAATAACACAGCAAGAATATAATCAAAGAATCGCGGCCTTGGAAAAACAAACCGCTTATAAATAAATGGAAGAAAAAATTTTTAAAGCCTATGACATTAGGGGAATTTTCCCTAATGAATTGGATGAAGAAGCTGCTTATAAAATCGGGCAAGCTTTTGTTTTATTTTTAAAGAAAAGCCGTGTCCACAGCTTTGAATTAACAAAAACAAGCAATCCGAAAATTGTCATCGGAATGGACAACCGCCTTTCTTCCGGTGTTTTATCCATTGCCCTCCAAAAAGGAATAATGGAGCAGGGCGGCGATATTGTTGATATCGGATTTTGCACTACGCCAATGTTTTATTTTACAGTGGCCAAATTTGATTATGATGGCGGCTTAATGATTACCGCGTCGCACAATCCGCCGGAATACAATGGCTTTAAAATGGTGAATAAGGGCGGTATTCCGATAAGCGATGATACGGGCATAAAAGAAATTAAAGAAATGGCATTGTTGGGTAAATTTGAACCAATAGCAACAATGGGAAGCAAAGAAAAAAAAGATGTTATGCCGGATTATATTCAAGACAACCAAATCAATGAGGATTTTAATTTTACAATTGTGGTGGATACGGCCAATAGCGTTTCCGGCGTGCCGATTAAAAGAATGTTAAACAAGATTCCCTTAATCCATATTTTTGACGAATTGGATGGCAATTTTCCCAACCACATGCCCGATCCTTTAAAAATGGAAAATATGCGCTGTTTGCAGGTTGGGGTTAAGGCGGCTAATGCGAATTTGGGGGTGGCTTTTGACGGGGACGGGGATCGGATATTTTTTGTTGACGAAGACGGCCAAGTGATAACGCCAGATTTAATTTTGGCCCTGATGTCATCCATAATTTTAAAAAAGAAAGGCAAGCAAAAAATATTGTATGATTTGCGATGCGGCAATATCGTGCCCGAAACCATTAAAAAGTGGGGAGGCGAAGCCATAATCACGCGAGTAGGGCATTCTTTCATTAAAGAAGTGATGCGAAAAGAAGATGCTATTTTTGGTGCTGAATTTTCCGGACACTTTTTTTATAAAAACGCTTTTTACAGCGAAGCGCCTTTCTTTGTTTTGTTCTCGGTTTTAAGTGAAATGAAAAAAACCGGCAAAACTTTGTCGCAGCTGATTGCGCCCTTTAGAAAATATTTTCATTCCGAAGAAATTAACTTTAAGATAAAGAATCCGCAAGAAAAAATAAAAGAAATCAAGGAAAAATATTCCAACGGAACCGTGTCTGAATTTGACGGCCTGCGGATTGATTTTTCGGATTGGTGGTTGTTGGTGCGCTCAAGCAATACGGAGCCGGTATTGCGCTTAATTATTGAAGCCGAAACCCAGTTTATGATGGACAAGAAATTGGACGAGCTTTCCAAAATAATCAATGAATAACATTTATGTTGCGTAAAAAATATAAAGCTTTCACTTTGATTGAACTTTTGGTTGTTATAGCGATTATCGGAATTTTGTCCGGATTTATTTTTGTTTCCATGGGCGCTTCGCTTAACGCGGCCAAGGATGCCAAAAGGCAAACAGATGTCGCGGCAATTCAAAAAGCCTTGTGGATGTATGAGGTAGCTGGAAATATTTTACCCGATACTGCCGGAGTCGCGTGCAGTTTAGTCCCTACGGACAACGCGGCTTGCGACAGTTTTAAAACCAAACTTGAGCAGTATTTAAAAACCATCCCCGTTGATCCGGATGGAACAACCCTTTATACCTATACTCACGATGCTTCTGTAAATAATGAGGATTTTGTGATTACAGGCATTCTTTCTAACGGCAATACTTATGGTTATGATACGACGATCGGTTTTTATAATACGCCCGCGACCCCGCCGCCGGAAGAAGGGGGAATAACCATTACCGAGGTGGCGCATATTCCCGAAAGCAGCATGGGTAACGGCGAAGCTAATGATGCTTATTACGATGGATCCGGGTATGTTTTTTTAGCTAATGGCGACGATGGATTAAGGGTTTATTATTTTGACGGGACTAACATTACGCCAGTGGATCATGTCGATGACGGCGGTACTGCTTTGGGTTTGGCTTATGACGGTTCAGTTGTGTATTTAGCCAACGGCACGGATGGGTTAAGAGCTTATAGCTTTGATCCTTATGCTGAAACTCCCGCTCTCGGCGCTGGTAATAATGTTAACGACGGTGGAGAGGCGAGAAGCGTCTATCCGGGTTTTTATAGTGGTACCCGCCCGGCTTTAGCCAACGGCACGGATGGGTTAAGGCAATATTCATATAACGGTTCCGCATTCACTGCTCTGCAAAATATTGATGAATCCAGCGGCGAAGCTAACGCTATAGACGTATGGTCGGCCGGTGACAACTGGTTTTATGTTGCCAATGGTACGGGCGGGTTGCAAATTTATGGCCAGCCGATAGCAGGAGGTGCTTTTACCCGCCGAGCAAGCATTAATGATGGCGGAACCGCTTATGACGTAATGGCCGAGCCGTGGTCCGGCGCTGGAGCGTTTGTCGCCAATGGTACGGATGGGTTAAGATTTTATTCCTACGATGGAGCGGAAACAATTGCTACTTATTATCATATTGACGAAGGTGGGAGCGCAATGGGGATTTATATGGATAACCGTTATTATTATTTAGCTAATGGTACGGATGGATTGAGAATTTATACTGATGGCGGCACTAATTTTGTTCCGGCCGGGCATATTAACAGTGGTGGAGAAGCTCGTAAGGTGGGTGCAGTAGATACGCCTAATTATACTTATATTTTTTTAGCTAATGGTACGGATGGATTGAGAATTTACAGAATAGATATTCCCAACAGCGGCGAATAGTGTGGAGAAACCGACGACTATCCCTTAACAACAAGTAAGCCCGTGATACAATAAGGGTATAATAGCGAGTATGCCTGGACAGCTTTGGGGAATTGTCAAAGGCATCGTAAACAAGTGTCCCGATTTCACAAGCAAACGATCAAGCTTGTAAGACTTGGTACCTCTACATTCGTGGCAGAAATCATTCGGACAAAACCAGCAATGCAAGTTATTTTTTTATTGATTTTTTTCAAATTTGAGCTATAAGATATTTGTTTGTCCGGGAGGTTGGACACATGGAATTGGTCCGTTGCACGGCTGAAGAAGGTTCTCGCTTTTATAAAAAAGGAGCCTTGGTCGGAGTGGACTTGGTGCCTAACCAATGTTCCGACGAAGAAATGTCCTTTTGTGAAAGCTTTCCCGAAAAGTTTAAAAAGGGAAAAGCTTTGGTACGGTTTGAAGAAAGTAAAAATAAGAAGCAGTATGTTTTGATCTTTGATTACATTAATTCAAAAATTCCGGAATCCAGGGTATTTGAAATGGGCAAGAACAAAAGATTATTGCAATTGCTTCTTTCTAATGATTACGAGATAAAGGTTTGTTTTGAGAATGGCGGTTACAACGCCCTTAAAGTTCGCTTTATTGGTGGAAAATCGCAAACTCGGCTCAATGTTTAGAGGGGAAAATTAAATATTTCCTCTATTTTTTTATTTAAAATAATATCCAAATAAAAAAACCGCTCCCTAAGGAGCGGTTTCTATAGGTAGGCGTTTATCCAACTTCAATAATTACGGGCAAGACCATTGGCCTCCTTTTTGTTTTTTGGAACAAGAAGTCGCCGATAGTATTTTTAACATTGTCTTTAATGTAAGTCCAGTTTACCACTTGTCCCGAAACAGTGGCCTTTTCAATAGTTTGGACAACTTTTTTTCTGGTTTGGTAAAGCAAATCTTTGGATTCCCGCAAATACACAAATCCGCGCGAGATTATATCTGGAGAATCTTGGACTTTGCCGGTTTTTCTGTTAACCACGACAATAACCACAAAGATTCCATCTTCGGCGAGCGCTTGCCTGTCGCGCAAAACAATTTCACCCACGTCGCCAATGCCTAGTCCGTCCACCATAATGTATTCGGAAGGAACTTCGTTTTTCGTGACAATTCCTTTGTCCGGAGTTATTTCAACTATTTTGCCGTTATCGGTTAATAAGACATTGTTTTCCGGAATGCCGCATTCTTGCGCCAATTTGGAATTGGCGAACAACATTGAAAATTGTCCGTGGATGGGCATAAAGAATTTCGGATTCATTGTTAAAATCATTTCCCGCAATTCTTCTTTTTGCGCGTGTCCGCCGGCGTGGATATCCATCATTTTGTAATGGAACACGTTGGCTTTTTGCCTTAACAAATCATCCTTAATGCCTTGCACGGTTCTTTCGTTGCCCGGAATCACGGATGAAGAAAATACCATTGTGTCGCCCGGTTTAATGGTGATAGATGGGTGCTGTTTGGTGACTATTTTCATTAGACCGGCGCTTTCTTCGCCTTGGGCTCCCGTGCAAAGAATGGTCACGTTTTTGTCCGGCAACGCGTTGGCGTCCGCCACTTTTTTCAAAAGCGTGCCCTTTTGCGTTTTTAAATAGCCTAGTTTTTTAGTCAGTTCCACGTTGCTTTTCATGCTGTGGCCCACAAACCCGACTCGGCGCCCGTATTTTTCGGACAAAGTTATGGCTTGTTGGATTCGGTTTACGAGCGAGGAAAAGGTGGAAATAATAATTCGTCCGTTTGCATTTTCAAAAATCTTTTCCATATTTTCAAAAATTTGCTTTTCCGAGAGCGAGTGGCCCTCCTCTTCCGCGCCCGTTGAATCAGACATTAAAACTTGGATGCCTCGTTTTCCGATTTCCCTTAATTTTTCAAAATTAGTCGGCAGTTCATTTACCGGAAAATTATCAAATTTAAAATCCGACGTGTTAACAATGTTACCAACCGGAGTTTTTACGAATATGCCCAAATTATCGGGAATATTGTGGTTCTGCCTGAAAAATTCAATTTCAAACACTCCCAATTTTATTTTTGAACCGTCTTTTACTTCCGTAATGTCCAACTTCGGGTGTTCCGGAAATTCTTCTTGCCTTTTTATAATAATCCCTTTTGCCAACGGTGAGGCGAAAATCGGGGGATTGCCGATGCGATGCAAAATGTAGGGAACCGCGCCAATATGGTCATAGTGCCCGTGCGTTATTAAAATGCCTTCAATATTTTTGTATTTATCGTTTTTTAGCAAATAAGAAATGTCCGGAATAATGTAGTCAATTCCCGGCATGTCTTCTTCCGGCATTCGGAAACCGACATCCATGATTATAATGGAATCTTTATATTCCAAAATGGTCATATTTCTGCCAACTTCGCCCAAACCGCCCAAAGGAATTATTTTCAATGATTCGTTGTTGGGTATAGTGTTAATGTGTTTGGGTTCTTTTGCAATGCGTTTGTCTTTGTTGCGATAAGGATTATTGTAATTTCTCCTTCTCGCGGTTTTTTTAGGCCGCGAATCCAAGCTCTGTTCAGGGCTTTTGATTGGCGGCGCTTCTGTTATTTTTTGTTCCATAAGTTTTTACTTTGTCCGCCACAGCTAAGTAGTAGCGGCGGCGGATTTTTATATTTTTTTATTTTTTTGTTATCTAGAATGTTTGGGTATCCGATACCCAAACATAATTTATTAGTATTAGTTTTACTTCAAGAAGTTTAAATCGGTCGGGCATTGTTTCGGCTCTTCAAACCTTACTTCCGGAATATTTTTATATTCGTTGTTTTTAACCCATCCTTCGGGGGTAAAATAATAGCAAAGCCCTTTTTTGTTTTTTACCGTTTCGTAATCAAACCCGGATTCTTTTTTGGCCCAATTTGCCATTTTTAAAGTTTTATTTGTCGTGTTGATGGTAACGTGCGCGTATTCTTTTGGCACGACAATGCAATCGTTTTGTTTTCCTTTTACCGCGTAAAAATCTTCTATTTCATCTTTTCCTTTTTGGAAAAGGAACAATCCTTCGCCCTCAAGCACGATATACATTTCATTGGAGTCAATTCCGTGGAAGTGCCCGAGAGTTTTAACAAATTCTTTGCCTATTTGGAAAGGCGGGATAACAGTAATGTCGTATCTTAAATTTTCATCCCATTTTAATCCTCGGTACATATAATATAGTTCCGGATTGCTTTTTTGTCGTTCAAGCCAGTCTTTGTCAAAAATAACTTCGCGCATATCGTTTAAATAACGGATATCCGGAGTTAATTTGTTTAAATCAAATTCTTGGTTAGAGTTCATATTTTTTAAAAGTATTTATTTCCACACTCTTTTTTCGCCAATATACCAATTTTCTATTGAAGAAAAGATGCGGGAAGAGTCGCCGATCTTGGCGATTTCAATGCCTTTTATTTTTTTATTGGCCATAAAAATATCGTAAGGCGAATATAAATATATGGCCGGAGCGTCACTTATAAGCGTTGTCTGGATGGACTGTAATTGTTTTATCCTGTCTGCGCTGGTCGGGTCCGCGTAAAGGCGCTGTTTTTCCAATGATATATCCAGGTCGGAATTTTGGTATAAAGAAAAATTAAAGCCCGGGTCTATTACTTGCGAAGAATGCCAATAAGGAAGCGGGTCGGGAATCATTCCCAGTTTTTCTCCAAAGAGCAAGGCGTCAAAGTCTCTTTCCCTGATAACGCGCTTCATTTCAATCGGGTCCAGTTTTTCCACTTCAACCATTACACCTATTTGGGCGAATTGAGTTTTTAAATCGTTGGCCGCGGCAATCAAGGCCGGATAGTCGCTGGTTTTAATAATAAAAGAAAGCTTGGTTGTTTCAGCCGGAGCGGTAAAGCAAACTTCGTTGAGTTTTCTTATTGTGGCCGCGGAAACCTTGCCCGTGCCGCTGGTTAAACCGTTTGGAGTTAAAATATCGCTTGCGTATTTTTCTTGGAAGGCGATAACCGCGCTCTTAGTGTCGTTTCCGAAATTACCGTTAATAACTCCGCTTGGGTAGAGGCTCGGGTCTTGAGCCAAGCATTCCTGGAGTTTTTTAACTTCCGCGCCGCTGCTGCCGGATTGCAAAGTTTGGCTGAATTTGAAACCGGTTGTTTTTGTTAAGCTTTTTTGCCTAATGCCGTTTGATAAAGCAAATCCGGCTTTGTCCAACAACTGGGCGGCTTGTTCAACATTGTAAGTGATTATATTGTTTGGTTTTTTTAAATCAGCGTAGAAGTCGGGTAAAAGCGGGGAATCCACAATTTGCCCTCGGCCTTTCAGGGCCGCGTTTAATGTTTGATTTTTGTTTATCGCTTCGCTCAGGGCTGTTCGGATATTTTTATCTTTAAACAAATCGCGGTTATTGTTTAAAAATAAGCTGAAATAATTTGGCACTTGCAAAAGATATTGGTTCAGCCCTTTATCTTTGCTTAAATCATAAGCAGAGGAATTTTCTATTTCTCCGGCGTCAACTGCGCCTTTTTTAATGGAATTGTATAAATCGCTTTGATTGTCAAAGAAAATAATTTGGATTTTTTGGATATGCGCCGGTTGGTTGTAATAATTTTTATTCGCGGTTAAGGTGATGGATTTGACGGTCTTGTCGCTTTTTTGCTCTACCGATGCCACCTTATACGGTCCGGAGCCGACGGGAGCCAATAAGTTGTATTGCGAATTGCCGGTTATTCCGAAAACCGTGGCATTTTTCCAAATATGCTCGGGCATTATTTTTAAATTCGCGAGCATTTCCAAAGCTCCGCTATATGTTTGTTTGAGCTTTATCAGGCCTTTAAAGTCGGAAGTCTTTTCAATTTCTACGCCTTGCCAGTTCGCGCGCAGCGGGCTCATAAAATCGGAATCTTGGACCAAATGGATGGTAAAAACAATATCATCTATGTTTAACAAAGTTCCGTCCGACCACTGGACGTTTTCTTTAATTGAAAATTCTATGGTGCGGCCGTTATCCGTAAGTCTATAATCCTTTATTAAATCGGGAACAATGTTTCCGTTTTGGTCGTAGTCCATTAACGATGAGAAAGTTAGCTCTGTTAAGCTGCGGTCGACATCGGAAGAAAAAGAATATAAAGGATTGATGGATTGGGGTTGGCCAACCATGCCGTATTTGAATGAACCGGAATCATTGGGAACAATATTTGTGTTTTTGCGGTAAAGGCCGGTTAAAAGAAAGGCGGCCGACGCGATAAAAAGCAAAAAAGACACAAAGAAAAACCATTTTTCTTTTTTGTTTAATACTTTTAAAAATTGCGCCCACTGATTCAGGGATGGTGCTTTTTTCTTTCCGTGAATTACGGGATTTTTTTGTCCGAAAATAGACATTAGTATAAAATTAAAATTGCTGCCCAATCCATAAACCTTTCCCGTTAATTTTAACGGATAAGAATTTGTTTAGGATAGTTGCTGTTAGAAGCTTAAAAATTAATATAAGAGATTGGCGATTGCCAAACCGATAAAAGCGATAACCAAAATAACGGTTGCCCAAAGCAGGTTTGTCTGAAGGCCGCGCCTGGTGCTGTAAACCTCGCCGCCGCCGCCGAAAGCGGAGCCAAGGGCGGTGCCTCTTTGCTGCATAATGATAAAAACAACCAATAAAACAGACACAATAGATTGGATTATTACCAAAGTTTGATTCATAGTTAAGATTCTTGTTTAAATAATTTTGTGAACAACAGGTCGGTTGCCCAAACAATCAGGGATACCCAGAATATGTTTTTCAGTCCGTTTATTTCCAAATGGGTGGAGAATAACACATCTGTTATCCAAACCAGGAACATAATGATAATAAAAGAAAAAAGATTTAAAGTAATTATCCTTAGCGGGAAAGTAATGATATTCAATAACGGCCTAACAAAGAAAAATAGCAAGCCGATGGCAACGCCCGCGAGGATGATTGTTAGTATATTTTGGTCGTAAGATACGCCGGGTTTCAAGAAATATACAGCAATAGCAATTCCTGCGATACCCGCAATCATTTTTACTATCAAGCTGTTCATAATACATATATTAACAGAAAACACAGTAATGTCAACCACGAAAGAGGTTTTGTTTTTAAAAATATAGTGGTATAATATTTTTAGTAACATGGCTAAAAATATTTTAGATAATAAAAAATCCGGATTCACTTTAATAGAAATAATGGTTGCGATTTTGATTTTGGGCGTAATTTCCGGAATTGTGATTGTGAATAATTTGGCTGCGGTAAATACCGCGGTAGACACTAAAGTTAAAACTTTTGCCACCGGTATTCCGGTATCTTTATCCGGCAATTACGTGGCTTTTTGGAATTTTGATAAATGTTCGGGATCAAGCGTTACCGCGGATTGTATTACGGACAGCTGGGGAGCGAACGGCTACATCAGTTCCACTGAAAATCCAATCGTGATAAATGGCACGGCGCCTACGGTTGCCTCGGGTAGCAGTTGCGTTAACGATAAATGCCTTGTTTTTAGCGGTTCTAACGCGATTACGATTAAGGAGATTGGCTTGGGCAAAAAAGTAACAATTTCTTTTTGGATGAAAGTTTCTAATTATACTAATATAATGCCATTTTCCCTGGAAACGCTTAACGCTTATGACGTAGGGCTGCTTTTTGAAGGAGGAACGAATAGTATGTTTTGGTCGCCCGAAGTTGATGATTATAATATATTCACCGGTTCCGCTTGGCCGAACGAAAATTGGCATCATTACGTTGTAATTAATAACGACGTAACCAATGTGGCCAAACTTTATGTGGATGGAATAAAATCCGGCGAAGCCGAAGGCTTGGACACCACTACCAGCCCCGCCACCACTGATGCGAGGTTTATGATTGGCGGGTCGTACGCTTATTTTCCCACTTATTTTGCGATTACCGGGTCAATGGACGAAGTCCAAATCTTTGATGATGCTTTGAGTATTGCCCAAATTGATGACATTTATATTGTTGGCTTGAATAATTTGCTTAAAAATAACGGAATCACAAAGGCTGAATACGATTCACGTTTGGCAAGCTTGAATAAAAATATCGCCTTATTAAAATAATTTTTAAAAATAATTAAAAAAATATGAAATTATCAAATATTATTTCTTTGTTAGTTATTATAATCTCTTTCGGTTTGGCCTTGTATTTTTATCCGCAACTGCCTGATAAAATTGTTTCCCATTGGGGAGTTACGGGCGAGCCGGACGATTATATGGGTAAAGGATTCGGTTTGTTCTTTGTGCCGGTCTTACTTACTATAATCACGGGATTTTTTTGGCTTATTCCCAAAATTGATCCATTGAAGAAAAATATTGAGTCGTTCCGCCAATATTTTGACTGGATGATTATTATTTTTGAACTGTTTTTCTTATACTTATATATACTGACCATTGTTTATAACTTGGGTTACCAATTTAATATGTTGGCGTGGCTAATGCCGGCTTTCGCTGTTTTGTTTTATTATTTGGGTGTAATGATTGGCAAATCCAAACGGAATTATTTTGTCGGCATCCGCACCCCGTGGACTTTGGCAAATGACAAAGTTTGGGATAAAACACACAGGTTGGGTGGAGTATTATTCAAGCTGGCGGCTTTACCATTTTTGCTTTCCATATTTTATCCTGTCTGGGGATTTGGAATATTTATTACTTATTTGATTGTCGTTAGCTTATGGCTAGTAATTTATTCCTATCTAGAATTCCGTAAAGAGAGTAAATAAGAATTGTAAAGAAAAGAACAAAACCATGTTTAGGTATTGAATACCTAAACATGGTTTTTATTCCATAAAATAGAAAAATAGGCGGATGAATCCGTTGATTGACAAAATATTTTCTTGGCGTTAAGATATTGTCAATCAGATAGCGCAAGTGCTAAATTTTACAATAAATAATAAATAAATTAAGTTTTAAAAACCATGAACATCAAACCGATTTCAGACCATATTGTAATTGAGCCGCTTAAACCCGAGGAAAAAACCAAAGGCGGAATTTTGCTTTCCCAATCAGGCGAAAAAGACAAGCAAGAGCAAGGCAAAGTTATCGCCGTCGGGCCAGGTAAAACCACCCCGTCCGGAAAAGTGATTCCAATGGAAGTAAAAGTCGGAGATAAAGTTTTATTCAGCAAATATGGCCCGCACGAAATCAAACTTGATAATAAAGAATATTTAGTCGCCACCCAAAACGATATCTTGGCGATTATTGAATAATATTTAACACTATGGCAAAACAAATTTTTTATTCAGAAGAAGCCCGCGGTAAATTAAAAGCCGGCGTGGATAAATTGGCGGATGCCGTAACCGTTACGCTTGGGCCCAAAGGCCGAAACGTTGTTTTGGGCGAAAGTTTTGGCTCTCCGACAATTACTAATGATGGCGTTACGATTGCCAAAGAAATTGATTTGGAAGATAAAGTTGAAAATATCGGAGCGCAAATCGTGAAACAAGTGGCGGAAAAAGCCAATGACGTTGCCGGCGATGGCACAACCACGGCGACATTGCTCGCCCAGTCGTTAATTAGGGAAGGATTGAAAAATGTTACAGCCGGAGCCAATCCTTTGGCGTTAAGGCGGGGATTGGAAAAAGGAGCGGAAGCCATTGTGGCGGAAATTAAAAAAATGGCCAAGCCGATTTCCACGGAAGAAGATTATGCCCGTGTGGCGACTATTTCCGCGGAAGACAAGGAATTGGGCTCTATGATTGCCAAAACCATTATGGAAGTTGGTAAAGACGGCGTGATTACCATAGAAGAATCCAAAACATTGGGAATGGACAAAGAAATCGTGAAAGGCTTGCAATTTGACCAGGGTTATATCTCGGCTTATATGGTTTCGGATGTGGAAAAAATGGAAGCCCGTTTGAATGACCCTTACATTTTAATCACAGACAAAAAAATATCTTCCATCCAGGAAATTTTGCCAATTTTAGAAAAAATAATCCAAACCGGTGAAAAAGAAATATTAATAATCGCCGAGGACGTTGGGGGCGAAGCTTTAACAACCTTGATTCTCAATAAATTGAGGGGAACTTTTAATGTTTTAGCCGTGAAGGCTCCGGGTTATGGCGACAGGAAAAAAGAATTGTTGGCGGATATCGCGATTGTCACGGGTGGAGAATATATTTCCGAAGAATTGGGCGTAAAATTGGAAGATTTGGAATTGACTTCTTTAGGTAGAGCGAGAAGCATTGTGGCAACCAAAGATAAAACCATTATCGTTGAAGGCAAGGGTAAAAAAGAAGATATTGAAAAAAGAATTAGCCAAATCAAAACGCAAATGGAAAATGTTGAGTCAAGTTTTGATAAAGAAAAAATGCAAGAACGCCTGGCAAAGTTATCTGGTGGCGTGGCGGTTATAAAAGTTGGCGCCGCGACCGAAATTGAACAAAAAGCCAGGAAGCATAAAGTTGAAGACGCGCTTGCGGCGACTCGCGCCGCCATTGAAGAAGGAATTGTGCCCGGCGGAGGCGTGGCATTATTGCGTTGCCAAAAGGCGTTGGAAGATTTAAAGCTTGAAGGCGAGGAAAAAATCGCGATTGATATATTAATCAGGACTATTGAGGATCCGATTAGGAAAATAGCGGACAACGCGGGTAAAGACGGAGCCGTAATCGCGAGCGAAGTTAAAAAATTATCTGGTGCTCAAGGCTACGACGCACAAAACGACAAATACGTGGATATGATTGGAGAAGGAATTATTGACCCGGCTAAGGTTGTCAGGTCGTGCGTCCAAAACGCGGTTTCCGCGGCCTCAATGCTTTTAACCACTGAATGCGTGGTAGTGGAAAAACCGGACGATAAGTGCAAGTGCAACGACCATAATAGTTCTGCTGGAAACATGGGTAATATGTACTAAGGGGAATGCAAATCGCACGGAGGTGCGATTTGTGTCGCATTTAGCAAAATACGACGTACTTATTAACAAAAACCAAGCATTGCATAATGCTTGGTTTTTGGTATAATTAAAACATAAATTTCTTTTAAATTCGTTTTTTTATGGATCAAGCTACCCTCTATATAACAATTGCTCTGTTTTCAATTATTCTCTTGGTTATTTTGGATATTTTTTACACGATTTTCAAAACAATCAAGCAAACGAAAGAGGCGATTAAAGAAATAGAAAGGCAGTTTGCCCAGAAATTGGCGATTTTTTCAAGAATTATCACCGAGGTTATTAAATATGTTGCTTTTGAAAAAGCCTTGGTTGAGGAAATTAAAAATGCTAAGCGAAAGGCGGAAGCGGCCAAAACAGTGGAAGAAAAGGAAGAAGCCGGAAACTTATTAAGCAATGTTTTAAATTCAGTCTTTAAGGTTTCCGAGAAATACCCGGATTTAAAAGTTTCCGAGCAATTAGCCGGATTAAAACAACAATTAAAGGAAATTGAAGAGGGAATTGAATCATCTAAAAGGCTTTACAAAAAAGGCAAAAATGTGCTAAAAAACATTATTGGCAAATTGCCTTTTAATTTTAATAAAAGAAAAACCGGGCCGATTGAAGGCGATTCGGAAGATATGGAAGAGGTTGCGGCGAAAGAATCTAATCCTAATAAAATAATAGCCAAGAAAATAGCTAAAAAGAAGATTGTTTTAAAAAATAACAAAAGTAAAAAATAAAATCATGGAAATAATATTAATAGCAATTATAGTCCTGATCGTTTTGGTTTTGGGTTATGTTATGGCAGTGTATAACGGCCTGATAATGAGCCGAAACCGAACGCAGGAAGCTTGGTCCGACATAGATGTCCAGTTAAAAAGAAGATACGATTTGATTCCGAACTTGGTTGAGACCGTAAAAGGTTACGCGACTCACGAAAGCGGAACTTTTGAAAAAGTCGTGCAAGCCAGGAATATGGCAATGGCGGCGCAAGGAGTAAAAGAAAAAGCCCAAGCGGAGAACGCCTTGGCCGGAACTTTGAAAACTTTGTTTGCCGTAGCCGAGGCCTATCCGGAATTAAAAGCTTCCCAAAATTTTATGGAATTGCAAGGCGAATTAAGGGACACCGAAGACAAAATTCAAGCGGCTCGAAGATTTTACAATGGTAATGCGCTGGATTTAAAAACAAAAATAGAAACATTCCCTTCCAATATTTTCGCGAATATGTTTGGATTCAAACCAATGGACTTTTTTGAATTAAATGACGCGGCTCAAAAGGAAGCTCCGAAGGTTGATTTCCAAAATTAAAAGATAAATAGATAGGACAATGAAAAATTTCAAAAAGACCATTATCAGGCACAACAAAAAACTAAGAAAGAAATTCAATAAACTTTCCGAGAAAGACCAGAGAAGAAAGGGAATCTTAAGAGATAAGTAGCAAATGAATGTCCGGCAAATTTTGTCGGACATTTTACGCTATAAATTAAAAATATGCCAACTTTATACGACCAAGCGGAAAACAATACTCGCAAAACATTTTTACTTATTTTCTTTTTCGCTATTTTTATAATTCTTATCGGGTGGTTGTTCGGTTATGCTTTACATTCCGGATTTTTCATTTATCTCGCGGTGATTTTGAGTATTGGAATGAGCGTTTCGTCTTATTGGTATTCGGATAAAATAGTCTTAGTCACCACAGGCGCCAAATTGATAGAAAAAGATGATAATCCGGAGCTTTATCGTTTGGTTGAAAATTTATGCATTACCATTGGAATGCCCATTCCCCCAATATACATTTTAGATGAAGCCCAGCCGAATGCTTTCGCCACCGGGCGCGATGAAAACCACGCGGTTGTCGCGGTCACAAGGGGATTATTGGAAAAACTGGAAAGGGTTGAATTGGAAGGCGTATTGGCGCACGAATTATCCCATGTGCGCAACAAGGACATACTTTTACAAACAGTTATTGTGGTTTTGGTCGGGTCGGTGGCGCTTTTATCCAATTTCTTTTTGCGGGCCGGAATGTTCGGCAACAGGCGAGACAATGAAAATTCCAGCCCGATTTTTATAATCATTGGAATAGCGGCCGCTATTTTAGCTCCGATTGCCGCGGCCGTGATTCAGTTTGCCATCAGCCGCCAGCGGGAATTTTTAGCCGATGCGTCCGGAGCGTTAATGACTAGATATCCCGAGGGTTTGGCGAGGGCGCTTATAAAAATCAGCAGTGATGAGCACCGAATGGAACATTCTAACGATGCTGTGGCGCATATGTTTATTGCTTCACCGGTTAAAGGGGAGGCGCAAAATAATTGGTTGTCAAAGTTATTTTTGACTCATCCGCCGGTAGAAGAAAGAATTGCGGCTTTGCGGGGAATGCGTTTAACCGAACGCGACGAAGACAATGTGATTGAAACTTACGGCAAAAACTTTTAATTTGTAAATAAGATAGAAATTTGTTAATCTGTTTTTGTTAGAAGTAAGCATCGGAGAGATGCAAGAGTGGTTGAATTGGCAGTCCTGGAAAGACTGTATGGCGAAAGTCATCGGGGGTTCGAATCCCCCTCTCTCCTCCAACAAAAAGAGCACCCATAGGGTGCTTTTTTGTTAGCGAGGGGGATTCGAACGCGCAGGCGCGACGGCGCCGAGCGGGGTCCGCGCGCGATTTCACCAGAAATCAACGACGCGGACGAATCCCGATTCGAAGGCCGAAGAGCTCGGGCGACGAGGCGTCGGATTTAGCAAAATCCGACGTAAGGAAGCGACGGTGAAAACCCGGGCTTTTGGAAACTTTAGCAAAAGTTTCTAAAAGCGAATCCCCCTACATTTCGGATTCGAGTGGGATTCCGAATCCCATACGAAAGGGGGCGAATCTTGAGGAGCGAAGGCGACGAAATGCTGGCCTCAGCAGAGGGCAGTGCCCCTATAATTAAACCGAGCGAAGCGAATTTAGAAACCAGCAATGCCGCAGCAGCGGCCCCCTCTCGTATAGGTGTTTTTTTGTTGGCGATGGTGATTCCGAATCCCATACGAAAGGGGGCGAACTCGGGTTTTAAGAATTATTATTCTTGAACCAACCCGCATATTTTGGTAACATTAAGGCAATGCCTAAAATCATTAAACCAATTTTAATTATCGCCGCCATTTTAGTGGTGATTTTTTTGGCTTGTTTTGGCGTTTATAATTTATACGAAAAAAATTACGCGAAAAAAATATTGCCGGGCGTGCGGGTTGGCAGTATTAATTTAGGCAATAAAACCGCGGACGAAGCCAGAAGTTTAATCAACCAACAGATTGATAAATCAAACCAAGACGGAATTGTTTTTGAATACGCGAACAATCGGGCAGTTATTTATCCGGTTGTAAATAAATCGTTGGACGCGGATATTGTTGATATCTCAATTGATTTTAACGCGGACAAAACCATTGAAAACGCCATTAAAATCGGCCGTTCGGGTAATTTAATTAAAGACGCGGGCACAAGGATTTTATTGCTTATTGCCGGCGAGCCGATTGATTTGGTTTTTGACGCGAATAAAGAAAAAATAATTGATAACCTTAAACAAGCATTTGTTTCAATCGGGCCGGCCGACGCTAAATATTCTATCCAAAACGGGCAATTGCTTATTTTGCCCGAGCGCGCTGGCAAAAAAATAGATTATGAAGCAGGATTTAAAAAACTTTATAATAATTTAAAACAAATAAATTTTTCAAACATTATTTTAAGCGATACCGGAATCGGTTTGCCGAATATCGAGCAAGCGGATTGCGTTCAAATGATTGCTTCGGCGCAGGCGATTGTTGATTTGGCGCCAATAACTTTAAAATACAACAATAATTCCTGGCCTTTAACCCAGGATGTTTTGGCGGATTGGATTGTTGTTTCTAAAACCAATGCTAATTTGTCTTTGCAGTTGGATAAAAATAAAATCGCCAATTATTTAGAAAAAGAAATTGAGCCGAAAATAGCCGAGCCGCCCTTGCCTCCTAAATTTGTTTTTGCGTCTGGGCATATCCAAGAAACAGAAGCGCCCAAGACGGGGTTGGAATTGAATATTTTATTGGCTGTTGAGAGTTTGGCGGATTTGCCGAATAACCGGTTAAAGCAGCTTAATTTATCCGTTTCCAAGCTTTTGGTTGAAGATAAGCAAATCAACAATGACTTTGGGATAATTGAAAAAATCGGCACTGCGTCAACGCAGATAATTGATTCCACGCAAAAAAGAATTTACAACATTAAGCAGGGTTCCGCGATAATCAACGGATTATTAATCGCTCCAAACGAAGAATTTTCTTTATTGAAATTTTTAACTCCGTTTGACGAGACCAATGGTTATATTAAAGAGCTGGTAATCCAAAATGGCGTAATGACGCCTGAGTTTGGCGGAGGGTTATGCCAATTATCAACCACGGTTTTTCGTTCGGTTATCAATGCCGGTTTGCCTATAACCGAACGGCGGAATCATTCTTATTGGTTGCATTATTACAGTCCGCCCGGCACTGATGCCACTATTTTTGAGCCTAATCCGGATTTAAAATTTGTGAACGATACAGGCAAATATATTCTTATTAATGCTTATGTTGATGCTAATTTAAACTTAACCATTGATTTGTTGGGCACGAAAGACGGGCGAGTTGCTACCAAAACCGAGCCGGTTGTGTATAATGTTGTTTATCCAGGAGATTATGTGATTTACACAAAAGCCTTGCCAAAAGGAAAAAAGAGTTGTACTGTTTTGGCTTATAATGGCGCGGATGCCTATTTTGACTATAAGGTTACTTACCCAAACGGAACAATAAAAGAAACTCGTTTTAACTCGCATTACACTCCGCACCAGGGGACATGTTATATCGGTTTATAATATTTTAGCACTCTCACCCCTCGTTTGCTTTTTTTAGAGTTTTGGTATAAAATAATTTTATAGCCCGAAAAGCTTCGGGAGGAAAACATTAATATATTATTAATTATCTTTTGGTAGTATTGGCCTATCAAACTAAAATACAATGGAAGGAATTAATTTTACGAATAAAGCCCAAAAAATGATAATGAACGCGCAGAATCTGGCGCGTGATTTGGGGCAGCAACAAATAGACGCCCTGCACTTATTGTTGGCCGTAATTTCAGACAATGACAACATTGTTATCAATTTATTAAATCGTTTGAGTATTGATATTGAGGACTTGCAAAGAAAAACCAAGGCTTCTTTAAAGCAGATTCCCGCGGCGCAAGAGCAGCAATCCATGGGCCAGTTTTATTTAACTCAGGATATGGCGAAAGTATTAGAGCGCGCCAGGGAAGAAGCTATGAATATGACGGATGAATTTGTTTCATTGGAGCATTTGTTTTTGGCGATATTGGGTTCGGAAACATACGCGCACGATATTTTGGAAAAAGCGTCTTATTTAAAGCAAACAACTACAGAAGGCGAAGAGCCCGTAAAACAAAGATTGGATTACAGCACGGCCATGAAGTTATTTAACCAAATCAGGGGCGGAGAAAGGGTTACCAGCCCTAATCCGGAAGCCAAATACAAGGTTATAGAAAATTATTCCCGCAACCTTACTAATTTGGCAAGGCAAGGCAAACTTGATCCGATTGTTGGCCGAGAAGACGAAACCAGGCGTTTAATGCAAATTTTATCCCGCCGCACAAAAAATAATCCGGTCTTGATCGGTGAAGCTGGCGTGGGCAAAACAGCGATCGTGGAAGGCCTGGCCCAGCGCATTGTTAAGGGCGATGTGCCTGAAAGCTTGAAAGATAAAGAAGTTATCAGTTTGGAATTGGGCTCTTTGATTGCCGGCACCCGTTATCGCGGCGAATTTGAAGACCGAATGAAAGCGCTTTTAAAAGAAGTGCGCAAAGCCGAAGGCAGATATTTATTATTTATTGACGAATTGCACACCTTAATCGGCGCTGGTTCGGCCGAGGGCGCGATTGACGCTTCCAATTTATTAAAGCCGTCTTTAGCCAGGGGTGAATTAAGGTGCATTGGCGCGACCACGCTCAAAGAATACCAAAAATATATTGAAAGCGATTCGGCGCTGGAAAGGCGATTTCAGCCGATTTACGTTAACGAGCCAACCGTAGAAGACACGATTTCAATTTTGCGCGGCATTAAAGAAAAATACGAACTGCATCATGGCTTAAAGATTAAAGATTCGGCCATCGTGGCGGCCGCGGAATTATCTGCCCGTTATATCTCCGGCCGATTTTTGCCTGACAAAGCCGTGGACTTGATGGATGAAGCCGCGTCAGCTCTGCGCTTGGAAATAGAATCCAATCCGATTGAATTGGAAAACTTGAGAAAGGCCATTCAAAAATTGGAAATTGAAAAAGAAGCCATCAAAAACGAAGTAAGTAACAATCCAAAAGAAAAAGGCGGTTATGAAAAAAGGGAAAAAGTGATTAACCGTGAATTGGCGGAACTGAACGAGAAAGCCAATGCTTTTTCCGTGCGCTGGAATACGGAAAAAGAAACAATGTCGCATATCAAAAATTTAAAAGGGCAAATTGAAAAACAAAAATACCAATTGGAACGTTTGTTGAAAGACGGGGATTTGCAAAAAGTGGCGGAAATAAAATACGGAATTTTGCCCGACTTGTTCGCCAAACTAAGGAAACAAGAAAATAAAATTGAACGGTTGCAAAAACAAAACCCGATTTTAAAACAAGAAATTGGGCCGGAAGAAATCGCCAGGGTTGTTTCCAAGTGGACCGGCGTGCCAACTATGCGCTTGCTTGAGTCCGAGGTGTCCAAATTGGAAAATATGGAATCATTTTTAGGCAAGAGAATTGTTGACCAAACCGAGGCCATTAAAGCCGTTAGTAACGCCATCAGGCGTTCGCGCGCCGGCATTTCCGAAGAGGGCCGCCCTTTGGGTTCATTCTTGTTTTTGGGGCCCACGGGCGTGGGTAAAACTGAAACCGCCAAAGCTTTGGCCGAGTTCTTGTTTAACGACGAAAACGCGTTAATCAGAGTGGATATGTCCGAGTATATGGAAAAATTTGACGTTTCCAAGATGATTGGCAGCCCCCCCGGTTACGTCGGTTATGACGAAGGCGGCCAATTGACCGATAAAGTCAGGCGCAGGCCGTACTCCGTGATTCTTTTGGATGAAATTGAAAAAGCCCATCCCGAAGTGTTCAATATCCTTTTGCAAGTATTGGAAGACGGGCGTTTAACCGACGCCAAAGGCCGAGTGGCTTCGTTCAAGAATACTATTTTGATTATGACTTCCAACGTGGGCTCGGATATTATCGCCCAGGAAGCGCCTTTGGGTTTTGTTGACTCGGGAAAAGTAAGTAAAAAGAGCGGCTTAAAATCAAAAGTGCAAGGCGCTTTGAAAGAAAAGTTTAAGCCGGAATTTTTAAATAGGATTGACGACATTATCGTTTTTGATTATTTGGGAGCGGAGGAAATCAAGCAAATTGTTGATTTGGAAATCAGCAAAGTCCAAAAACGTTTGGCGAAAAAAGACATTAAAATTATCGTGTCGGATAAAGCCAGGCAATCTTTGGCGAAAAAAGGATTTGACCCGCACCTGGGAGCCAGGCCATTAAAAAGAATTATCCAAAAATTGATTTTAGACCCAATGGCTTTGAAAATAGTCGTGGGCGAGATTAAAGAGGGCGTGAAAATATTTATAGACGCGGATAAATCCGGTGAAATCGTGATTAATACCGCGGCGAAAGAAATTAAAAAGAAAGTCTCTGTGGGCAAGAAATAAATATGCCAAATGAGAAAAAAGACAAAATAATATTCCTAAAAGATAAAGTCCTCCATCAATCCGCCGGAGGGTTTGTCTTTTATGAGTCGCACACAAATGAACTTTACGTGGCGCTTTTAAAAAACGATAAAAACAAGTTCGTAATTCCCAAAGGGCATATTCAACAAAGGGAAAGCCCGGAGTCCGCGGCTTTGCGGGAAATCCGGGAAGAGATGGGAATCAGAACTTATTTAAAACTAATCGGTTTTGCCGGACAAAGCCGGTATAAATTTAAAGATTATGAAGACGAAAGAATGCATTTTAAGCGCGTTAATCTTTTTGTTTTTTCCGCCCAAAAAATGGCAAAATTGTCTCCGGAAAAAATTGAAGGATTTATTGATGCCAAATGGCTAAAAATTGAAGACGCTTTACGCAAACTGGCTTTTGATAAAAAGCTTTTGCTTAAAGCCGCGGATATTTACCGCGAATACTCCCATCCCACCAACTCAACCAAAAAATAATTAATGCATAAAATATAAAAGAAAAAAACACGTTGAAACGGCCTCGACGTGTTTTTTTATTTACTTTCTTTAATTATTTAATTTTGGTAGAATATAACTATGAAAACCTTTGCTTTTATTGACGCTTCTAATCTTTTTTATGGTGGAAAGAAGAGCTTGGGCTGGAAAATAGATTACCAAAAGCTTTTTGAATACTTGAAGGATAAATACAGGGTATCCAATGTTTTATATTTCGGGGGAGTGGAAATTTATAATTTTCCGTATAATTACCTGAAGAATGAAACAGTCCCTTTGGCGGAATTAATCGTTTGGCTTGATAATTTTATAAAAGAACGTGAAGAAATAATGAACGACGCGGAATTATTGCTTATCAGCAGGCACATTAAGAGAATAAATTTTTATAGAAAATTAGAAAAATTTGGTTATGAGCTATATCTCAAGCCCGTAAAAATGTATGAGCAGGAAGACGGGACGACAAAAAGAAAAGCCAATTGTGATGTTGATATGGCTTTTTATTTAATGAAAGAAAAAGAAAATTTTGATAAGGCGGTAATTCTTTCCGGCGATGGCGATTTTTTGCCTGTTTTAAAACATTTAAAAGAAAACAACAAAGAAGTTGTTATTTTGGCTCGGGCTCCGAGAACAGCTAAAGAAATTAGGCAGTTTGCTGGTAGTAATTTTAGAGATTTTATGCGTTTAGAAAAAGCTCTTAAATATGAAGAATAAAATAAAGAGACGGACATACGAAATATCCGTCTCACGTTTAGTGGGTTAATATTATCACGTGATAGATTTTTGTCAAGGTTTTAAATTATAAAATAATTATAGAAATTTATGGAAGCGGAAATTAAAAAAGTTTTGGGGATTATTCTTATCATCACCGGCTTATTGATGTTTTATTGGGATATTTCGGAATCATATTACTATTTCGCGGCAAAAAAAGAATTTCCTCAGGTGTTTCTCCAACCCGCTTCTAATGCTTCAACAAGCCAATTAAGCAACGGGGCGAATCTTCAAGATCAAATGAACGCGATTATCGGGCAGCAGATTAATGAACAAATTAAAAAACTTATTCCCGCAAACACAATAACCCAGCTTTTAAACGTGAGCGTTTGGTCTATTTTTGCCTTTTTCTTAATTTACGCCGGAGCTAAAATCATTGGAATCGGCCGAGATTTCTTAAAAGATTCTCGTGAAGATAAAGTTCGGGTTCAAGCTCTAAATCCGCCCTTGTAATTGTATTTGATGGAGAGAGAAATTAAGGATGTCCGCGATTAACTTTCGGGCATTTTTAATTTGACAAATCCTGTTTTTGTTGTATCATTATTGCATTAAGGCATTTATGCTTTAAGAAAGGATGATGATTAAGATTGACCTTTGAAAATTTAAAGAAAAGCGAAGAAAAATATCGGTTGTTGGTAAATAATAGCCGTGATGCTATTTTTACAATTACCATGGACGGGGTAATCACTTTTGTTTCCCCTTGTTCAAAAGGATTGTTCGGTTATTCGCCGGAATACCTGATTGGCAGGTCGTTTAGGGAATTTATTCATTTTGAAGATATCGGAAAATCAATGGAAGCCTTAAAGGTGGAACAGCAGAATTTTGACGCGGGACAGGGGAATGTTAACGTTGAATGCCGAGTAAGATGTATCGATGGTTCTTGGAAATGGTGCCACGTCAATGCCGCTCCATTAATAGATGAAGAAGGTGTTATGGTTGGTCTCGGAGGCAGCGTCAGAGATGTTACGGATTACAAAAAATTAGAGCAGAATCTTCTTTTAATAAATAAGAAGCTAATGCTTGTATCAAGTGTCTCTCGCCACGATATCCGCAATCAGTTAACTGTGATAATGGGATCTTTTGAGCTTTTGTTTCCCGATGAACCAACTTTGCAACAACAAGAATATTTGGAAAAAATAAATTCAGCGCTAAAAATAATCAATTATCAAATTGATTTTGCTAAAAATTATGAACAGGTTGGCGCGGAAAAGCCGGGCTGGCAAATTGTGTCAGAGCTGATATTAATGGCAGACAATAAGCAGGTTTTAATCAAAAATAATTGCCACGGCTTATTAGTGTATGCCGATCCGATGTTCGAAAAAGCGATTTCCAATTTAATGGATAATACCCTTCGCCACGGCGAAGCAACCGAGGTTTGCGTGTATTACGAAACACGCGCCGATGGTGTGTCTATTTTTTGGGAAGACAACGGCAAGGGCGTTCCGGAAAGTGAAAAAGAAAACATATTCACTCGGGGCTATGGCAAAAATACCGGATTGGGATTGTTTCTTATTCGCGAAATTCTCGCAATTACCCAAATTACTATTCGGGAAGTTAGCGAACCGGGCAAAGGGGCAAAATTTGAAATGTTTGTTCCAAATAAAAATTATATAGTAAAAGAAGATAACTAATATCTTCTTTATTTTTTTAACTAAAAAAGAGTTGGGGAGTGCCATATTGACACATTTTCTAATTATGTCATAATTATAGCAGTGCCAGGGTTTGCTTGGCAACTTAACAATTCTATTTGAGGATTATTATGTTTATTCCTTCCTTAGTAAAAAGACCCGGTTTTCTAAGAATAACCGAGTCTGGCATTCTCGTGTGGTTTGCGCATTTAACCAACGGCAAACATGTGGTGGTTGCGTGCGCGCAAGTGCCGGAAAAACCAACCGAAAGAATTTACGAACAAATCCAAGACCATAAGAATCTCATTCTTTCCAACCCGAAAGAAGAGACACTGGATTGCGGATACATATTGGATTGTTTCGATTTGCAAGGAAGCGGAAACAATTTAAACCGCATTTATCTGCTTAAGGGCAACAATCTTATTCGGGTATTGGAAAATGGGGATGGTCGTTTCCGTGTCCAAAATTGGGGATCGATTCCAGGCGATGTTCCTCACTTTGAAGGAGATAGCATTTTGGGCATTAAAAGTGAAATGGTCACTCTTTATAATGGCTTGGATGAGGTGGAAAAATTCGGCTACTTTGGAAAGGCTATTTTTTTCAACGAAGCCGGCCGGATTAAATTCAGAAAACCGCCTCAAAGGACTTTAGCCGATGTAATCGTGTCGGCGCAATAAATGGTTTACTAACAAAAAAGTAAACCAATTTTTTTTGACAAATCCTGTTTATCTTTTATAAAAAAACGCGAAAATAGGCAAAATTAGCCACATTGACTTTTCTTTTTCTTTTTCCTATAATGTGCCTATACATTAATTATTGGCTACATTTTTTGCGTTTTATATGATGGAAGAGCTAATAAAATTAACCAACGCGTTATACAAAGTAACCGGCCTTTTTCCAACAAAAGAACCGCTTAAATTTGCTATTCGTAAAGAGTCATTAGATGTGCTCTTTTTTTGTATCGCATCCGAGAAACAAGTTGTTCAATCGCAGATTAATCAAAGAGAATCTTTTATTCAAAAAGGTTTGGATTGCTTAAAGCTTTTAAAAACATATTTTGAAATCGCCAAAGAGCAAAAATGGATAGATACGCGCAATTTTTTGGTTTTGGAAAGTGAATACTTATTGGTGGAAAACACGCTTAATAACGAGCTTTTAAAAATAATCGCAGATAAAAAATTCAGCGCCCCGAAGGTTGAAGTGATTGAAAAAATAATTGTTGAAAAAAAAGAAGAACCCAAAAGGGAAGCCAAACAAGAAACGGAAAAGAAAGTAAATCATAACACAACAGCCCAACCCAAAGAAACCGTCAAAAAACCAGAGCCGATAGCGACAGAGAAGTCGTTTGATGAAATTGATTATGAAAAATTAACCAGCATTCAATTGAAGGTGCTGGAACTTTTACAGGGAAGCGGCCAGTTAAAGCCAAATGAAATTAACAAGCACTTTCCCGAAGTTACTCCTCGTTCAATCAGGCGAGAACTAAAAGGCCTGAAAGAAAGGCATATTATTGGCACGGTTGGTTCGGGTAAAACCATCAGCTATAAGATAAATTTAGCTGTTTAACCTTTTTTCAACTTTATTCGCTCCGCCATCCGCCTCCGCCAGTCGGCGGATGGCGGAGGCAGAGCGGATATTGTGATTATTATGCAAGAACAACCACATAAATTTAAAGAGCAATTTTTTTCGCAAATATACGATGACTACGTAGACAAAATCTACAGGTTTGTTTTTTTTAAAGTGGAATCGGAATCAATTGCGCAGGATATTACGTCCGAAACGTTTACTCGGCTTTGGAAGCAGGTTTATTTAAACAAAGAAATAAAAAATCCTTCGGCTTTTTTATACCGGGCCACCAAAAATTTATTGGTTGATTATTACCGCGCCAAAGGCAAGCGCCCGGAAGATTTGGGAGAAGCCGCTACCCTAGTCAAAGACGAAACTCAGAGCATTGAACAAAAAGCAATTTTAGCCAGCGATATGGAGCAAGTGCAAAAAGCTTTGGGGCAATTGAGCGATGAACACCGCCAAGCGGTTTCACTTTATTATATTGACCAACAGCCTATCAGCGACGTGGCGAAAAGTTTAGGCAAGTCCGCGGGCGCGGCTCGGGTTACAATTAGTCGCGGAATGAAACAGCTCCGCCAAATTTTGGAGGCTTAAAATCAATTAATGGATTATTTAAAAACCGCTTTTAAAGCGGTTTTTGTTTTTCAACCAAAATTATTTTTTATCCTTTTTGTTTTTTATTTTATTCCAACTCTCCCCTATGTAAATTTTAAATCGTTTTTTGTATTCCCAAGATTTTTTCCATAAAATTTCAGCCGAAGATCGGCAGCCCCTTACTGCTTTTGAAAATGCTTGATTGCAAGCATTAGCTCCGAGATTAACAAAATTGGAACGGTCAACGAATGGTTGTTTTTGCGAATTTCGCCCCATGGTTTGATTGTATTAAAAATTTATTATTTATTTGCCAATATAATTATAACCCGAATTATTTATTAATGAAATGGCCTTAAATTTAAAAATATGGCTTTGCCGGATTTTATAAAATTAAATTTATAATCAAGAAACCGGCCTTTATGCCAAAGCCTCTTGGTTTAAAATAATTTGGCTTTTTCAAACTTAAAACAAGAAAATGGGGGGATGTCCACAAAAAAGATAGTAAATATCTTAGTGGACATAGTGGACACAATTGTGGACATAGTGGACATAGTGGACATCTTAGTGGACACGATTGTGGACATAGTGGACATCTTAGTGGACACGATTGTGGACATAGTGGACATCTTAGTGGACACGGATGTTTTAATTCTTTGTTTATATGCAACTGGGCGTTATATATAATAAGCAAGTGCCATTATTAAAAATGTTCGAGTTGAGTGGTCTCTTGGTGGACACAAATTTTAGTGGACACAAGTGTCCACTAAGAGCCCTTGTCAGAATCTTGATTGAATACTTTATATACCGGCAATAGGGTATATAAAAATTGGTAAAATTGCCAAAAGAGAGGAAAAACAATTCGGGTTTTTGCCGTATTTACTGATAAGCATATATATGGTATAGTTTACTGGCTCGGGAATAAACAATTGTAATAGATTGGGATTTCCCACGTCTACATATTAAGAGAGGCAAATTGCCTTTAAAATAAGCGAAATGGACGAATTTACTTTAGGAAAAAAATTACAGAGCCTTCAATCAGTTAAACCCAATACAGAATGGGTTGCTTTTAATAAATCCGAGATTTTAACAAAGGAATTTGAGAAAAAAGAGTCCTTTTCTTTAACTGGCGCCGTTTCCGTGATTACCAATGCCTTGCGAGTTCCGCAATTGGTTGCGGCCTATGCTTCATTGGCAGTTGTAATATTCGGCGGCTTTGGCTTTATTGTGGCTTCCAGGAATGCGATGCCCGGAGATGCTTTGTATGGAGTTAAGCAAATTACGGAAAAAGCGCAAATGGCAATGATTATGTCTCCGGAGCAAAAAACCGTTGCCCAGGTTGATCAGGCCTCTACCCGATTGGACGAACTTGATATTGTTTCCAAACAAAGCGATAATGAAGAAAAAAAATTAGCCGTTATCAGCGAGACCAAGAAAGCTGTGGTTGAAGCCACTAAGGAGATTGCTAAACTTAGCGGCGACCAGCAAGCTAGCTTGATTGGAAAATTGGCTGCCAAAATTCAGACAGTTGAAAAAAATAGCAACGCTGCTATAATGGATAAAGATGAACCAAGTTTTGAATCAATTTATAAATTCTTGGCTGAGAGTGAAATTAAAGAGTTTGAAAGCAACACCAAAAATCTAACCGTAAAACAGAGAGCCCTTCTAGAACAAGCCAAGGATTTTTTTGCTGTTAACCAATATAGCGAAGCCTTGGATAAGCTTTACCAAATTCAGCCGAACGTGAACATCGAATCTGAGTAAGATAATTTACAATTTAATATTTTCACAGCTGTTACGCTTTCGCTTCGCCTGCCATAGCCCTGAGTTTATCGAAGGGCGACGGAGGGTTTCATGAACACAATACGAAGTTGGCGCTTAACATTTGTGAAAGAGGTGATTAGGTTAGAATATTTTGCAGTCAATTTCCAATGAGGTTCATCCAGTGGAAAATAATTTAGTTTATCATTCCACTGGTTGAACCTTCAGAAGAGGAAGAGATTGTAAAAGAGAAGTCATTTGGGTTGTGCTGTCCTTTCTTGCTTTCTGCTTTGCTTCCCCGCCGTAGTCCTGAGTTTATCGAAGGGCGAAGGAGGGCTCAAACAAAGCAGAAAAGCGAGAATTCAAAAATGGATGGCATGACTATAATGGTCGACAAATGGCTATTATAAAAAAATTCAAAATAAGGCTTATCCTTGAAAAAGGAAAGTCAAAAAAACAAACGCAAAACAATGAGTACAAAAAAATTCACTATTATCGCAAGTGTTTTATTTGCTTTATCAGTGGTAGTTACTCCGGTTTTTGCAGCTTGCAGTCTACAGACTCCTGCTGAATGTGACAACGCTGGCTTATTGCAGCTTATCGCTCAGTTGGGTGCTGGCACAACAACTACGACTACAACTACAACCACAACCGGTTCTATTTCTGGTATTCCTGCCGGATTCCAATTCACACAAAATTTGAAACAGGGATCTACAGGCATTCAAGTAAAATACTTACAAATTTTATTAAACTCTGACCCGGCTACCGCTGTTGGTAACGCTGGCGCAGAGACATCTTACTTCGGCGCTTTAACAAAGGCCGCTGTAAACAAATTCCAAACCAAGTACGCTGCTGAAATCTTGACCCCATTGGGCCTAACAGCTCCGACAGGAAACTGGGCTAGTGGCACAAGAGCTAAAGCAAATGCTATCTTAGCCGCTGGTGGAACAGGCACAAGCACAGGAAATCTTCCTGCTGGCTGCACATCCACTGCTGGTTACAGCACAACAACCGGCGTATCATGCGCAACTGGCACAGGATCAGTTCTTCCTGCTGGCTGCACAACAACTTCCGGCTTTAGCCCAATAACTGGACAAGCTTGCTCTAGTGGCACAACTGTTCCGGTAACTGGTGGCTTCGCTGTAAGATTGGCTGCAGACAACCCGGCTTCAAGCACATTGATTACTGGCCAAGCAACAGCTGATTTGGCTCACTTTACATTCAGCAATGGCACAGGCACAGCTGTTAATGTAACCGGAATTGAATTAACCAGAATTGGTGTTTCCGCTGACGCTACATTGGCAAATGCATATTTGTTTAATGGCGCGACAAGATTAACCGACGCTGGCACAGTTTCTTCCGGTAAAGTTAACTTCAACGCTACAAATGGTTTGTTTAGCGTTCCTGCTAACTCTACTATCACTGTTACTGTAAAATCTGATATTGCCGCTGCCACACAAGGCCAAACAATCGGCATTTCTTTATCAGGTGTTACATCAAATGGCACTTTAGTTAACACAACCTTGCCGATTGCTGGAAACATTTTCAACATCGCCAATGCTAACTTAGCTACTGTTGCTGTTGCTAACGTTTTACCGGGCGCTACTTTTATGGACCCAGTAAGCGGTGCTACAATTTGGCAAGCTAACTTACAAGTTGGCGTAAACAACGTCAATTTCACAAAATTGGCTTTGAAACAAATCAACTCAGTTAGCGCTTCCGACATCAGCAATTTCAAATTGACAATTGACGGTGTTGAAGTTGCCACAGTTGCTAGCTTAGACGCAAACAACTTCTTAACTTTCACTTTTGACAAAACTTTGAACACTGGTACAAGAAGCGTAAAAGTTTTAGCTGACATTACTGGCGGTTCTTCAAGGATTATTTCAATGTCTTTGAGGAACAGAGCTGATATTGATGTTAAAGACGCGCAATATGGCGTAAACGTTTCCGCTACAGGTGTTCCGGCTACAGCCGGCCCGATCACTATTAACCCTGGTCAAATTACAGTAACTGTTAATAACAGTTCTCTACCGGTTACAGTGGCTAATAGCGCTTCTAATGTTTTGATTGGTAAATACACCTTCAAGGCAGCTGGTGAGGCAATTAGAGTAGACAACCTATATGTTGGTATGACATTGGGAGCTGACATTGTTGGCGCTACTTTAAGAAATGGAAAAGTTATGATTAACGGCTCTCAAGCCGGTTCTACCGCAAACATCGGCAGGACTGCTCTTACTGCCGCTGGTTTAACTCCTTTTGCCATTAACTACACATTCCAACCTGGTGTTGCGACAACAGTTGAAATCTACGCCGACATTTTCAATAATGGTTTAGGCGGAGCTTTAGCGGTTGGCAACACAGTTAGGACAGACCTGCTTGTTCCTACTGCAGGATTAGCTAATGGTACTCGCCAAGTATCATTAGGATTGATTAATGTTCCGAGCGTTGCTCAAAATAGCGCATCCATCTCTATTGGTGCTGCTGCGTCTACTTTGGTGGCAACTTCTGACTACACTGCACAAAACACAGTTGTTCCGCAATCAGCATTCAAAATTGGTTCTTGGACAATGAAAGCTGGCACAGCTGAAGACATTAACGTAAACAACTTAAGCTTTGCCATTGCTTCGGTAACAGGCGCTACTTTTGATGTTACTCACATGGCTAACATGTATGTTGTTTACAAAGTTGGATCAGGCGCGGCTACAACAACTTCTGTTGTAACCACACCGGCTACTCCGCAAGCTTTCTCAGTAAGTTTTGCTGTAGCGAGAACACAATCAGCTACGATTGAATTGTATGCTGATTTGGTTGCTTTGAGTAACACAGCTCCATTCGGCGCTATTACTCCTAACGACTCAGTTAGAGCTACTTTAACCGTAACTGGCACAGGTTCTCAATCTGGCACAGGCGCTGTTATTCCGGCTGCTGTTGGTCAAGTAATTACATCTAGAAACGGAACCATTACTGTAACCAGAGATGCTGCTACTCCAAACTCTGCCTTAGTTGCGCAAAACAATACTATTTCCAGTGTTGCTTACAAATTTGCGGCTGCTAACGACAGTTTTGATGTAACACAATTGTCATTCTCAATTAACGACCCGTCCGCTGTGGCGCAAGTTAACTTGATGGATGGCACAACAGTGTTAGCTTCAAGCTCACCGGCTACAGTTGTAACCTTTAACGGATTCGCCACTCCTATCACTATTAACGCAAACCAATCAAAAACTTTAACACTTCAATTAGTATTAGGCGCGATTGGCACAGGCTCAGGTAACACTGGCGCTAACGTTACTTCTGACTTTATTGGTGGCCCGGCAAGCACGGCTTCATTATTGAGACCGGCTTCAACAGGTATTGCAACAGGCCCGGCTTACACAGACAACCCTGGTAACGCAATCTTTGTTTACCAATCTGTTCCGACTATCACTTTGGTATCCTTACCGAGTGGCACATTACAGGCTGGCACAAACACAATTGCTAAGTTCCAAGTTGGAACAACCGGTGGTCAACTTAGCTGGAAAAACATTGTTTTCTCAGTTTCTAAGACAGCTGGTGGTGGCAAAGCTGCTATCACAACTTCTGGTGTTGCTGGCGATGTCTCTCTATGGGATGTTGACAACAATGTTCAGATCACTCCATCTGCTTTAACATTATTAGGTGTTGCTGGTGGTGGCGCTGCAATCGCTGACACAGACACAGGTGGCACAATTACATTTGTTGCCGCTACTGAACAAGCAATTTCTGGCGCAAGGAATTATGAATTAAGAGCGAATATAACCGTAACTGGTGCTATCGCTGTTGGTGACTACTTCCAAACCAGAATTCTTAACCCGTCTACAGTGTTCACTCAATCAAATACATACGCTAACGCGGCTGTAGCCAAATACTTGGCTGCTAATGGTTGGGCTTACACGGGCGGTGCCGGTCCAGTTGCTAACCCGACACACACAAGGTTGCAAGCTGCTGGTAATTACACAGCTGCTACTGTTGCTGCTGATGCTACAGTTGTTGGTCATGACTCTCTTAACAACGTTAGACAAGCTTTCGGTATTCCTGCAAGCTTTACTATGACTTTGGCTGAGGGCGCTGTTGATAACCAAATTGCGGCTGCCACATTTACTGTGGCTGGTGTAACTGGTTTGACCTGCACTCCTTTCAATACTGCTGTTCCCGGTGTTGGTGCTGTCGCTGTTGGCGATGCATTTAATACTATCCAAAGTGTTCTATGTACAGGAAACGGTATGAGATTGGCGTTAGCTGGTATTACAGTAACCAATGACACAGATGCTCTTGGTTCTACTGGTACAATGACAGTAACTGTTACTAAACAGCTTGCTGACTTAGCTGCCGGTGCAGTTGCTGCTAACAGCTCTGATATTGGTTTAGCTTTATCCGCTATCCAAACACCGAGCTTTGTATGGTCTGACAACTCTGCTGCTTCTCACTCTGAGATTACAGCTGACTGGACAACTGACTACTTGGTCAAGAATCTTCCGACAAGCACTCAAAACTTAGTAAAATAAACTTAGCTTAAATTCAATCTGAATTTATAAGTTTACAAACAAAGTTAGAGCGCCTTGTTAGAGAAATCTAACTAAGATAGCCTGCCCGAGCTGCCTCCTGCCGTAAAGGCATAGGCGCCGGGTCAAAAGAAACCGCCCCGAAATGGGGCGGTTTTCTTTTTCGTAAATTTTAGATAGAAATAAACCGTTGACATAATGGACAGGGCGTAATAAAATTAATTCAGTATTAAAATTTAATTATAAAAAAATTAAAAACGATTTTTTCGTTTTTAAATTAGCATTATGGGGATAGGATATACTTTATTTGTTAATAGAATCCAATTGGCAAAGTTGCTTCCGCAAAAATGATTATTTTTTTGCGGATTTTTTTATAAGTAAATAGGTTATTAAGAAGATTGCCAGGTCGGCGACAAATTCACGCGATAACCCTTATTAAAATAAAAATAGTAAAATTAATTAAAATTTAAATATGAAAACAAACATAAAAATATTTGCGTTTCTTTCAATCATGTTTGCTTTGCTTTTCGTAATCGGGTTTACGTCCCAGCCTAAAGCGGCGTTCCAGGGAGATGTATTAATTAATGAGTTTTTAACAGACCCAGGCGGGGCGAATGAATGGTATGAAGTTTTGAATAATACCGCGAGCGATATTAATTTGGCCGGATGGACAATTAACCGTTCAGTTACCGCAGACGCAGTTCCTCTTTCCGGAACATTGCCGGCTCACGGAATATTGGTTTTTACAATAGCCAAGAATCCGGCAAATAACGCCGGGGATGTTTTAACCTTGAAGGATGCGGCATCTAACTCAATAGCTGTTGTGTCGTATGGAAATCAAGCTAATCCTCTTCCGCATGTTGCGGCTCCGGCAGCCGATAATTCCGCCTATGTTTCCGAATATGTTCCGGGAGCTTTGGTTTATTCTACAACCGCCTCTCCAACAATGGGTTGGTTCAACAATGCAATTGCTTGGACTTGTCCGCAAATTGCAGGCACAGGTTCTCCGGCTGTTCCTCCCACGCTGGCGTCAATTGCTACTTGTTTATCTTCTGAATCAGGAATAGTTTCAAATGTTGGAGGATTGGTTAATCCTTCGGCAGCCACGGCTTTGTATTTTGAAAAAAGAGACACGGTGGCTGATCCGGCCACGGCTATTGGTAAAATAGAATTTGCCGGACCATTAAATCTTACCGACGGACCAACAGCAGCTTATTTAAAAATTTTTGGCGCCAAGATGGAAGCCACAAGCGCTTTTGAGCAAACAAAGGTTGGATTGGATTCTACCACTGCTTCGCATTTTACTACTTTACCCGCGACCATAACAATGTATAAATTAACCGCAACTCACAGCGCCCCACCACTCTTGGTAAGAGACAATAGCCACAATGTTTTGAATTGTTCTCTCTCGACTCCGCCAGCAGGTTGCCCGACAATTACGCCTGGCGCGTTTGATGACGTAGGGCATACCTATACTTTTACCACCGACCACTTCACCACTTTTGAAAACGACCAAACTGTTCCGGCCATTCCTTTAGACGGTATTATCGGAACAACTGTTCAGGGAGCTGGCGATACAATCCTGATTCCTTTTGGACAACCGGTAGTTGCTGTTGATGGCACTTGGTCTGCCAACGAATTTACGGCAATTGAAAGCCCGAACGGTACGGCCCTTAGTTTGGCGGGCGCGACTTTTTCTTATAATGACGGTATAGGCGCTTTGACAATAACTTTATCGCCATCGGTTAATTTAACCAATGGCGCGATTGTTGCCGTAACTCCGGCGCTGAATGCAGTCAAGGATCCGGCTGGCAATGCCTTGCCCATTACCGAAAGGGTTGGTACAACATTGATTACCGGTGATGTGGCTGCTCCGACCGCAATTATAGAATACTCCAAAGACGCGGGCGCTACTTACGCCAGTACTATTTCCGCGAAAGATGCCGACACCCTGAGAATTAGAGCGACTTTTAACGAAGCAATGGCAGCCTCTCCGATTGTAAAATTAGCGATTGATGGTGCGGTTTTAGCTGCCACAAATATGTCGTTTACGGATGAAACGCATTATTATTATGATTTAAATGTTCCGGTGGGAAACATTGCAACCGCTACCGTAAGCCTTTCAGTTGGCACGGATTTGGCGGGAAATGGAATTACCGCTGCTCCAACCAGTGGCGCTACCTTTACCATAGATAATACCAATCCCGTTGCGTCTAAGCCAACGGCTGTGGCGCAAAGATTAAAAACCGGAGCTGTTTCAACTTCAACTATCCAATCAACCGAAGCCGGTAATATTTATTTGGTGAAAAACGGCACAGCTGCAACAAGCCAAGCTCAGATTGACGCAGCCATTGCCGCGCATACCGCTTTCGTTGGCCGCGTGGCGGCAGTGGCGGCAACTCCATACACAGTAACAGTGGCAGCGGGCCTTGTTGAGGGGGTATATGACATTGTGGCGGTAGATGCTGCCGGAAATGTTTCCGCTATAGTGGCTGGTTGGCTAACAGTGGATGATACTCCGCCTGCAACGCCTGTAATTACTTCTGTGGCAACAGACGCGAAAATACTTGACGCGGAAAAAACAGCAATTCATATTATCGGTACTGCCGAAGCGAGTTCAACGGTAACTGTTACTTTGACGGATTCCGCTTTAACCCCGATTAGTAATACCGGCACAGCCGTGGGTGGAAATTATGATATTCAAATTGACGGAACTACTTTGCTGGACGGAACTATAAATGTGTCCGTAACTGCAACTGATGCGGCTGCAAACGTTTCCACTGCCGCGACTACAACCGCGACCAAAGATGTTGTTGTTCCAACTATTTCTTTAAGGCAAACTCAAGATTTGGATGGTGACGGAAGAATTGACGCGATAAAAATAACATTTAATCGAGCTATTTCTGACGCAACTGTAGTTGCCGGAGATTTTGATGTTGCCGGTTATGTAGGAGAAGCTTTTAACGGTACAACTAATGGCGATGTTGCCAATAATAATGTTATTTATATTACCTTTACTCAAGGCTTAACATTGGATACCGGCGCTGTGCCGAATATAACTTATACTGCCGGAACATTGGTGGATGCCGTGGGTAATCCGGTAGTAACCGGGACCGTGGCAGCAACTGATAAAGCTTTGCCGATTGTTACAAAATGGGGAAGCAACGCGGCGGACGTGGCTTTAATAATTGGAGACACCCAGTTGCTTTTCAGTGAAACACTAAGCGCAGCCGGTAGAACCGCAGTGCAAAATGCTTTGACTGCCGGAGCTGACCATACCTTAACATATGCTTGGGCAAACGAAGTTTTAACAGTTAGCGCTACGGCCATTACAACCTTTGCCAATGACGTGGTCGTGGCAAGTATTACTGATCCGTCCGGCAATGCTTCTACTAATGTTTTGTTGGTTGATTCCATTATTTCGGCAACTCAAGTGGCGCCAAATGGCGGTGGCGCGGCTTCGATTGATAACGCGACTCCGCAAGTCGTAGTTACTTCTCCAACGCAAGCCGTAACGGTAACTGTCGGCGCTGGAACAACTGCTCCGACCGTAAATTTTGACGCATTGGTAACTAATGGCACCGGTATACTGCCACAGGTTATAATTAACGCTGCGAATTCAAATAACGTAGTTGTGGGCATTCCGGACGCAACCACGGTTACAAGCGCTGATCCAACTTGGGATGGTGTTTTAGCCGCTCCAACAACTACGACCGTAACTTTGCCTGTTCCAAGTGGACAAACTTTAACTCCTTCCACCGCGATTGAGCTCGGTTTTACCGGCGCTCAGCTTACTTTTAATAAAGCTGTGAGAATATTATTACCTGGACAGGCCGGTAAAAGAATCGGATATATTCGAACAGGTATAATATTTACGGAAATTGGAAACATTTGCGGAGCTGATAGCCAAGCCGCCGGCAATGCTTTAGCAGCTGGCAGTGAATGTAAAATTGATGTTGGCTTAGATATGGTTGTTTGGACAAAGCACTTTACTTCATTTGCCACCTTTACTTCAACCGTTACTGGCGGGAATCTTGGTGGCGGGGGAGGTGGTGGCGGGGGAGGTGGAGGATCAATGGGTTCGGGACCGATCGCTCCAACCGGCGGATTTATTCTGCAAATTAATAATGGCGCCGCAAGCACTTTAAGCAATACGGTAACATTAACAATCAATGGAGGAACTCAAGCCGTGAAAATGGCAATTGCTAATGGAGCGGACTTTTCCGGTTCAAGCCAGGAAGATTATGCCGCGACCAAGCAATGGACATTACCGGTCGGCAATGGGACAAAAACAGTTTGCGTTAAATTTTATTCGTCTTCCGGGTATTATTCCCCTAATGTTTGCGCTTCAATTTATTTAGGCAATGCTCCGACTGGAACTACTCCGGGAACAACCGGAGCCATTACTAACACAAGCTCCACTAACGCAGCCAGATTAACTTATTTAATTGGTGCTACGAAATATAAAGAGACAAGCGCCAATGTTAGTGAAATGCAGCAATTGTTAAAAGCCGGCGGATACTTTACTTATCCAACAATCACCGGTTATTATGGCGCTGCGACACAAACAGCGGTTAAGAATTATCAAGCCAGTCTTAACTCCAACCTCACCTTTAATTTTAGGGGAACGGTAGTGCCATTGGCAAAGCCCTTGGCGCAGATGGATAAAAATGATTTGCTCGGCTTGTTGATGCAATTGATTGCGCTTATGACACATTAATCTTTTAAGTATTCGGGCTTTAAGATAGAAGTAAAACCGCTCCATTTCGGGGCGGTTTTCTGTTGTCTAAGTTTGTTTGCATTAATTTATTTAAAAAAATTTGTCTTTTTTAAAAACTGTGCTAAAATTTAAAAACACAAATCGTGTTAAGTATGATGAATATTTTTAAAAAACAAATTTTTATTGCCGCGCTTTTATTGGCCTTTGCGCCCTTATTTGCCAAAGCGGACAATCTTGGGCAACAGCAAGGTTTTTTTGTTGAGCCGAGTTATAGTGATTTAAAAACATCCCAAGTTTCGGCGACTTTGGTTAGAAGTTCAAACAACGCCTATTTTTATATTGATACTAATTGGCTAAACCAAAAAACAGAAAAAGAAAAAGAGTCTATTTATTCCACCTTGAGCGTTTTGGGAACCGAATTTGATAATAATATTTATTCTCAGCTGACAAATATATTCGGGCACGAAGCAAATCCGGGCATAGACAAGGATTCGAAAATAACCGTGCTGTTTTATTCAATGAAAGAAAATGCCCGCGGCTATGTGCGGAATATTGATGAATACGACCGCTTGGTTAATCCTTATAGCAACCAGCGCGAGATGGTTTATTTAAATGTGGATAATATTACCAATCCTTTGGTAAAAGCTTTTTTGGCGCACGAGTTTATGCATTTAATTACTTTTAACCAAAAGGATTTAACTTATGGAGTGAGTGAAGATGTTTGGCTAAACGAGGCCAGAGCGGAATACGCGCCAACTTTGCTTGGCTATGATAATGACAATGCCGCTGGTTATTTGGCTAATCGCGTAAAATCATTCGTGGATAATTCATCCGATTCTTTGGTGGAATGGAATAATAGCACGGCGGATTACGGAGTGGTTAGTGTTTTTATCCATTATTTGGCGGACCAATATGGTTTGCCGGTTTTAGTGGATTCTTTAAAATCAAAACAAGTTGGCATTGCGAGCCTTAATGCGGCTTTATTGAAAAACGGATATAAAGATACCTTTAATGATGTTTATACTAATTTTACCATTGCGGCTTATTTAAATGACTGCAACATCTCTGCCAAATATTGCTTTAAAGATAAAAACTTATCCGGTTTGCATGTTTTGCCATTCAGCAATTTTTTGCCTTTCTCCGGCGAAAGTAATCTTAACTTGGGGCAAGCCTTAAAAGATTATTCGGCGCATTGGCAAAAGTTCAGTGGTGGGTCGGGCAATTTAAAACTTGTCTTTAAAAACCAATCCAACGGGCGAATTGTTGTTCCGTATGTTATTAAAAACGCGAATGGAACTTCGATTGTAAAATTTCTAACCCTGGACAGCGCTACGCAAACAGGGGAATTGGTGGTGCCAAACATTAACAAAGATGTTATGTCTGTGATTGTGATACCGTCAATTCAAATTATGGACCCAATCAGTTTGGGAACGAGCTATACTTATTCCATTACGGCAAACAGTTTCGTGTCTTCCGGCACAAACAATAACCAGGGTGGCGCGACGACGCCAACCGATACTATTAAATTGCCGTTTGCGATAGATAAGCCGCTTGCCCAAATGAATCACGAAGAACTTTTAATTGTAGTTTTAAGATACATTATTTATATTTTACTCCAAGGCCGCTCCCTCCCCGCATAAAAAAAGATATGGGTGGCAGGGGTTGATTTTTTGTGGAAATATTGTATAGTGCGGATAGGACCTTGAAATTAGGTCGTTCTGATTAATGGAGTTGAGAAAAGTGGATATTGGGTTAAATCCGAAAAAATGGCAGTTGCGGCTTGGCGTCGGCAAGAAAGAGTCGGAGCTGAGAAAGATTCTGGAATTCTTTAATGAATTTGTCAGAGTGCAGGATAATCTTACGCAAAAGGGTTGCCTAGACGCGACCGAAACGACAATGTATAACCTTAACAATTTCGGCGGACTATATTTCCACGCAACGGATAACCCCCGAGACGGAAATCTTTTTTCAATATCAACGGCTTCGGGCAATCGGTTTTTGGAAATCAGATACCCGAACGGCGGTGATGCCAGGAGTTGCGTCCTTTCCGGAGATTATAATTTAATCCAACAGATTTTGCCAATCATCGGGCTTGCCACATCATTGAAGCCCAAAGAAAAGGCAAGATGCATTGAAGAAGATCCGGAAATGAGTGGATTGCTAAAACGGGCGGAAGAACTGGGGTTGTATGATTTGGCCGAGGCGGTAAGAAATTATTAAATTTCTTCCACCCCGGCATTTTTTATTTAGGAAATATATATTTAGAATGCTTTGGCTTTTCTTTTTTTTGAAATTAAGATAAAATAATATTAATGTTTAAAAAAGTTAAAGCCTTTACTTTAATTGAACTTTTAGTCACTATCGCAATCGTCGGAATTCTTTCCGGCTTCATTTTCATTTCCATGAGCAGTGCCCTTAACGCTGCCAAGGACGCAAAGCGCCAAGCGGATTTAGCCACAATTCAAAAAGCTGTGTTGGAATACTATGCCGAACACACTGCTTATCCCTATACTGCCACAACAACAGCTTGCAATCTTTGCACCAGTGACAGCTGTTCCAATCCTTGCACCGGTTTCTACGCCAATATTCAACCGTATTTACCAAACATACCAACTGATCCAACCGGAACATATTATACTTACACATATTCCGCCACTCCCAAATTTGTGCTTCAAGCAACATTGAGCAGCGGTTTTGCGTATAAATACGATTCTCTTTCCGGTTTTTCAACAGCAACGCCTTTTGTCGGACCTTGTTCGGGTAATGTTCAGGGCACAACCGGTTTGGCTTGCGCGGAAAACACAGCCAGCGGCTACACAATAAACCAATTTACATATGTTGCTGTTCCAGGTTCATATAGCTGGACAATTCCTTCAGGAATAACATCAATTGAATATTTAGTTGTCGCTGGCGGCGGAGGAGGCGGATATGGCGGCGGCGGCGGAGGAGGCGGTTTTAGAACCGGAACTTATACGGTAGCCGAGGGCAATGTTGTAACAATAACTGTTGGCAAAGGCGGAACCGGATCCAATTCAGCTCCAACATCGGGCAGTAATTCTGTTTTTGGAATTACGGGCAGCGCAATAACATCAAATGGCGGCGGAGCCGGCGGAGTAACAAATACAGCCGGCAGTCCGGGCGGTTCGGGTGGAGGAGGTGGAGTCAATTCAACTATCGCAGCGTATGCCGGCGGAGCGGGAAATACGCCCGCAACATCTCCCTCTCAAGGAAATAATGGAGGAAATACTACCGGCGTGGCATGTAGTCCGGCCGGTGGTGGAGGCGGCGCGGGAGCCGCGGGCGGACCTGGTAATTCAAGCGGACCTGGTGTGGGTGGAGTTGGCGCGCAATCTTCAATTACAGGTACGGCAACATACTATGCCGGCGGTGGTGGTGGCGATGCTCTTTGTAATTATGGTTCCAAGGCCGGTGGCAATGGAGGAGGCGGCAATAATGGCCAACCTGGCGTGGACGGATTGGGTGGCGGAGGCGGAGCCGGCGGAAGGGATACCGGCTATACCGGCAAAAACGGCGGTTCGGGCATAATTATTATTAAATACATTACACCTTCTTAAAAATTCCTTTGTTTGACTTTTGTTTTTTATTTGTTAAAGTAAAAATAGCCATTTTTGCTTTGGCACATTTACAATTTGGCAGCCGGATTAGGAGTGATTAAGCGTGGAACAGAAAAACAAAAAACAGCACGGAGATGAGAATTCTGAACGCAACCCCAAAAACAACCAACCCAGAGAATTATCAAAAGAAGATGTTGAATATATAACGGATGTAATTTAAAATCCGTGAATAAAATAAAGGCCTTTCGAGGTTCTTTTTTTTGTTTGACATTAATTTTTATTTATCTTATTATGATTAAGCCATTGCGCATTGCTCATTCACAATCAGGCAGTTGAACAGTGGTGAGAGTGATAATTTGGACAATGAGGAAGTAATAAAAACATACGAATTCATCCTTAGGGACAAAAACGGAAAAAAGTATAGGTCTGTCGTGGATAGCATGTCTTTAAACGCAGCCGAAGTCATGCTTCAAAAGAATTGTCCCGGCTTTATCGATGGCTCGTTAAAGATTGACCAGCGTAAGCCGATTCTGCAAGTTTGCAAATGCAGCCTTGCCAACGATGAAAATCCGCGGCCGCTACATTGCGGTTATGACCTAATGAGTCCAGTTCCTTTGGAAGAGCTTTATCAAGGGAAAAAACACCCTTGTGGTTTGACCAGAATAGCTACTGATCATAAATGCTCGGTTAACGCGGCGCACCTAAAGGTTATTACATCCAAAAATATACCAAAAATTCTCGTCGTGTTGAGCGGCCAAAAATTCACATTCATTGACTTAAATAAATGCCACGGACAGTAAGAGAAGATAAAATCCAATTATCTTCTTTTTTTTATTGACTTAAACTTATTTGTGGCTTAAAGTAATCTTGCCGATTGTTCCTTGATAGATTGGCGGAGATGGTTATTCATGTGTTATTGGCAAGTTACCACCCTGGGCATAGAAGCAAAGCGGGCTTATGTTAAAGAAGAACTGCTTAAACAAGTTTATCTTGAAGAAAAACTTGGATATACTTTTTTCGTGGGGTTAACAGGTATTCCTTTTAAAAAAGGGGATATTGCTTTTATTGAAGGCTTGGAATTTTTTATGGCCGACTCTCCAGCCCAAGTATTGGATAAATTTTTAACTCTAACCAACGGATTGATTATAGACGAACCAACCGATACGTGGCGTAAATTTTTTTTACATCCGCTGAGGCCGATTTTTAAAATTCCTTGGTGTGAATATTTAACGCAACATCCCATTGATGGCTCCTTGCTGTGCGAAAACGAGCGCCATTGCAGTGAAGACGGGAGCGGTAATTTGGGTAATTGCATTATGGTGGAAGCGTGGGAAGAAGACATTGAAGATTGCCCGATATGTAAAATGCGCAATCTTTACAAAAAGGAAGGCGAAAAAGTTTTCTGCGCAAAAATAATTTGCCGGGAAGGAAAAAATTACAAAGTTCTTTCTTTGACGGAATATGAGTAATAAAATACTCATTTTTTAATACAAAAAAACAATAAGTTCTTGGAATGGATTTTTAGAGAAAAAAATGGTATAAAATTATTAAAGATATGACGGACTGCAAAAAAATAGCAAATTTTCTTTTTTACGCTTTCTTTTTTCTTTTGCCGATTTTTTATGTTCCCAAAATCGGAACTTCTTATATTTTAAGCCAAAAACTTTTGGTGATTGTTTTTACCGTCGCGGTTTTTGTTTTATTTGCGGCTTGGATAGTCCAACAAAAGAAAGTTGTTGTTAAAAAAAGCCGGATAATCGCATTCCTGGGAATATTTTTGCTGTTGTCCACGGCTTCTCTTCTGTTGTCCAATAATATCTTGCAAGGATTTTTGGGACGTTCCAATTCAATTGACTCATATTTTATGATTGCGATTTATTCGCTTTTGGCCTTTTTTACCTGTAATTTCATATCCGAAAAAGAAACTTTATTTAATATTTTTAAATCATTTATTCTTGGCTCGGCGCTTTTGGCCGCCGGATTCTTGGCCAGCGTTATCTTTAAGTTTAAAACCGATTTTTTCGTGCCCATTGAAAGCTTTTCTTTAATTTTTGCTCTGGGGTTGTCCTGTTTTTTAGTTTTATCGTTTTACGGAAGCGAAATGTTTTTCAAGCGCGGTAAAATTGTCGCGTTTGCGATTATTTCTATTTTATTCACAACTTCGCTTTTGATCATAAATTACAAGCTGGCTTGGTTTTTTATTTTAATCGTTTCCTTTTTGGTTTTTTGGAAAAGAGCAGCAGAAAATAATTTCTTGCTTAAAAATCCGCGGGTTATCCTGCCTTTGGTTATTGCCGTGGTTTCTTTCGGATTATTTTTCGCGCCTAAACTTATTAATTACGACTTTCAATTAGGCTATGAGCAATCGCTTTCATATTCTTCCGGAACTAATATCGCGCAAAAAACTTTAAGCGAGCCCTTCAAAAACATCTTGCTTGGTTCCGGCCCGGCCACTTATATTTATAATTATTCGCTTTACAAGGGCAAAGAGCTTGGCGATTCCACTTTAGTTTTTAACCAAGGGCCGGTGGCCTTGCTTACATTGGCCGGGTCGCTGGGAGTTTTGGCGATTATATTTTTATTATTAGCCTGGCTGATATTTGTTATGAAAGGCTTTAAGTTTTTACAAAACGAGGGCACAGACAAAGAACAAGATTTGATTTCCAGCGCCAGAAGCATGCTTTTTCCGATTGGATTCGCTTTGCTCGCGATAATGTTTTTATATAAAATGACAATTGTTCCAATGGTTTTTTCTTTTTTCGTTTTGGGCGCGTGGGCGAACCTGGGCGTAATTAGGGAAATAGAATTTAAATTCAAAGGAAAATATTTTATTTTGGAAATAATTTTGTTTATTGCCGCCCTGTTTTTATTTGTTGGCGCTTTTATTTTTGCCAAGCAATATTACGCTGAATCATTTTATCAGCGCGGTGTGAGGGATTACGTTGACCAAAACGACTTGGATTACGCCTTGCAGAACGGATTGAAGGCGATTGCGGCGTTTAACGCCGGCGATTATTATATCGGCGTTTCACAACTGTATATTTTGAAGGCCAGTGATATTTTTAACAGCAATGAAAAAGTGGTTAAACAAAAAACCGCGGCAACAAGCGACGCCAGAAACATCGCCGCGCAAGCCGAATCGCTGGCAAAGATGGCAACCAAAAGCGATCCGCTTAATTACAATGCTTGGTATAACTTGGGATTGATTTATGAAAATACCAGCTTCTTGGTGGAAAATAAAAACAAAGACGCGTTATTGGCGTATGAGCAAGCCCGGCAATTGGCGCCTTACAACTATGATATTTATTTTTCCAAGGGCAGGGTTTACGAGAAGCAGGGGGACAACGCGGACGCGATTATCAGTTACGAAGAAGCGTTGCAATTAAATCCGAATATTGACGGCTTGGCGGAAAAAATCCAGAGTTTAAAAAAGTTATTGAAATAATTTATGGACAGCTTATTTGAAGAATTAAAAAAAGCTTTACCGGGAATAAAAGAAAACGTGGAATTGAAAGATTATTCCACTTTTAGGATTGGCGGGCCGGCTAAATATTTTTTTAAGGCCGAAAACGAAATAGAATTAAAGATTGCGGCGCAAAAAGCGCTTGATTTAAAAATTAATTTTAAAATTTTGGGCGGCGGCAGTAATACCTTAATAAGCAGCCAAGGCTTTGGCGGGTTGGCGATTATTTTCAAAAATAAGCCGCGCGTAGAAGATTTTTTACCGGTCCAAATAAACAATGAATATTTTGTGGAAGCGCCGGCTGATTGGCCTTTGTTCTTTTTAGTTGAACAAGCCGCCATAAGCGGATTATCCGGAATGGAGTGGGCGATTGGAATTCCGGGAACGATTGGCGGAGCCGTAAACGGTAACGCGGGCGCGTTTGGAGTTTCAATTGGAGATTCAATTGATGGAGTCCAGGTTTTGGAAATTAAAAATAATTTCATTTCCGAAAGATTTTTTACTTCCGAAGATTGCGGTTTCGGGTATCGTAGCAGTGTTTTTAAAAATAATCCGGATTTGATAATTTTATCTGCGCGAATAAAGTTAATGAGAGGCGACGCGGAGAAAATAAAAGAACAAATCGAAAATAATATTTCCAAAAGAAAAGACAAACAGCCAAAAGGTTTTTCCATTGGTTCAATTTTTAAAAACTTTAAAGGAGAAGTTCCCGCGGACGCGCTGAACAGCCACGCCGAGCTGAAAGAATTTTTAATTAAAGGCGCGATACCGGCCGGATATTTAATTGAACAATGCGGTTTGAAGGGCCAGAGTATTGGTGGGGCTCGTGTTTCCGAGGAACACGCTAATTTTATCATTAACACAGGCGATGCTACCTCAGAAGACGTTTTATCGCTTATAGCGCTGGTTAAAAATCAAGTGGAAGCGAAATTCCAAATAGTTTTGCAAGAAGAAATAAAAATATTTTAAAATAGCGCTTTGAAATATTTATTTAAATTATATTACCTGTTTGACGCGTCGTCCGCTTGCGAGCGGACGCGCTCGCTCTCAGAAAATTCCTGTTGAAATTTTCTTCCGAGAGGCATCCAGGCAATATAATTTAAACAAATAAAAAATTAAATGAGAAAAATTTCTCATTTTTTTTATTTTATAAAAATATTTTTACTAAAAAAATCAAAATAAAAATAAATTTTCGCGAAAAAAAATATAAAAATAAAAAAATTTAACAAAAAAATTAAATTTTTATGAAAAATATTTTGTAAACATCTTGACAAATATTTTAAATGAACGAAAATGAATGTAGGAGAAAAAGTTTTTATAAATTTTTTCTAAGAAATAAAAAAGGTCGAGTTACCAAAACTTAAAAAAAGTTTTTAACACTATGGCTACAAAAAAGAAAGCTACTAAAAAAGTTGCAAAAAGAAAACCAGCTAAGAAAGCTGCAAAAAAGAAAGTAGCAAAAAAGAAAAAGAGATAGTCTCTACTCTTTAAAAACAACCCTTTCGCGAGGGTTGTTTTTTTGACTTAATTATGATATTATTTCAATACAATTATGGAGATAACAATCAAAACAAAAGACGTTAAGCTTAATCCGGGATTGGAACAGTTTATCAATAAGCACATTGGAGTTTTAGGCAAATTTTTGCCGCCCAACGCCACCGGTTTTATTGAAGTTGAAATCGGGCTTATTACCAAACATCATCAAAAAGGAGATATTTACAGCGCCGAAATATTAATTGAGGAGCCTATGGGAAATGTATTTCGGGCTTATTCCGAAAAACCGAATATTGAAATGGCGGTTACGGATGCGAAAAAAGAAATGGAAGCGCAACTTACAAAATTCAAAGACAAATTGATAACCGAAAGGAAAAAGGGCGGAGAGGAAATTTAAAATTAACGGCCAGGCGATAGGATCAGAATTTCTATCGCCTGTTTTATAATTATACTATGTCAATTATTAATAACTTATTTGGAAACGCCAACGAGAAGTACGCCAAAAGCGCGCTGCCCGTTGTTGAAAAAATAAATTCGCTGGAAAGTGATTTTAAAAATCTCTCCGACAGTGAATTAAAAAACAAAACTATTGAATTCAAAGAACGTTTGGCCAAAGGAGAAACTTTGGATTTACTTTTGCCCGAAGCGTTCGCGGCTGTGAGGGAAGCGGCGAAGAGAAATTTAAATCAAAGGCATTTTGATTGCCAGTTAATCGGCGGAATAGTTTTGCATCAGGGAAAAATCGCGGAAATGAAAACCGGTGAAGGCAAAACTTTAACCGCGACCTTGGCTCTGTATTTAAACGCGCTTGAAAATAAGGGTGCGCATTTGGTTACGGTAAATGATTATTTGAGCCGGCGTGACGCGGTGTGGATGGGGCAAGCTTATTACGCGCTCGGCTTGAGCACGGCTTGCGTGAACCACGAGCAATCTTTTATTTACGACCCGGAATATAAAATGGCGCAAGAAACGGAAGATAAAGCCCGCGACGATTTGGGCGGGTTTAAGGTAATGGAAGATTTTTTAAGGCCGTGCACCAGGCGCGAAGCTTACAATGCGGACATTACTTACGGCACAAACAATGAATTCGGTTTTGATTATTTGAAAGACAATATGGTTTATAGCCTGGAAGACAAAGTCCAGCGTGATTTTCATTTTGTGATTGTGGATGAGGTGGATTCAATTTTGATTGACGAGGCCAGGACGCCTTTAATTATTTCCGCTCCGGACGTGGAGAGTTCCAATTGGTATTCCGAATTCGCGAGAATTATTCCGCGACTGGACAAGGAAACCGATTATGAGGTGGATGAAAAATTGCGGGCCGTGACTTTAACCGAAGGGGGAATTGATAAAATAGAAAAAATACTAAACACGGATAATATATATAATGAACGCGGCATCCAATATTTACACCACTTGGAACAAGCTTTGAAGGCGGAAATTATTTTCAAGCTGGATAAAGATTATGTGGTGAAAAACGGGGAAGTTATTATCGTGGACACATTTACCGGCCGGTTAATGCCCGGACGCAGATGGTCCGGCGGCTTGCACCAAGCCATTGAAGCCAAAGAAGGCGTAAAAATCCAACCGGAGTCAATTACTTTGGCATCAGTTACTTTCCAAAATTATTTTCGGTTATACAAAAAATTATCCGGCATGACCGGAACAGCGGAAACATCTGCTGAAGAGTTTGATAAGGTGTATAAGTTGGACACCGTGGTTATTCCAACCAATAAGCCATGCGTCAGGAAAGATTTGCCGGATAGGATTTACAAAAATGAAACCGCGAAGTTTAAAGCCGTGGTGGAAGAAATAAAAATCAGGCACGCGACTGGACAGCCGATATTGGTGGGCACAACCTCAATCAACAAAAACGAATATTTGAGCGCGTTATTGGGCCGCGAGGGCATTGCGCATAAAGTTTTGAATGCTAAAAACCATGAAGAAGAGGGCGCGATTATCGCCCAAGCCGGAGCTTTTGGCGCGGTCACTATCGCGACCAATATGGCGGGTAGGGGCGTGGATATTGCTTTGGGCGGAAACCCAACCACTCCGGAAGAAAAAGAAAAAATCAGGCAATTGGGCGGTTTGCATATTATCGGCACGGAGCGGCACGAAGCGCGCCGAATTGATAATCAGTTGCGCGGCCGCGGCGGCAGGCAAGGCGATCCGGGCACGACCCAGTTTTTCGTGTCATTGGAAGATGATGTCATCCGTATTTTCGGCGGCGACAGGATAATGGGCATAATGGAAAGATTTAATATGCCGGATGATATGCCCATAGAAAACGGTTTTATCAGTAAAAGCATTGAATCCGCGCAATCTAAAATAGAAGGCGCTAACTTTGATTCCAGAAAAAGGACGTTAGAATACGACGATGTTTTAAACAAGCACCGGGAGGTTATATATAAGAAGAGGGTGGATATAATAGAAGGCGCTTCCAAGGGCTTGTTAAAACAAGAAATTTTAAGCGCTTTGGAAAAATACGGGTTTACAGCCGAACAATTTGAAAGCAAAGAAAAAGAAATCGGCGAAGAGTCAATGCGGCAGGCGGAAAAGATATTCTCTTTGCGGATTTTGGATATGCTTTGGACCGAGCATTTGGAAAACATGGAATCGTTAAGGGATTCGGTGAATCTGCGCGCTTACGGGCAAAGGGACCCATTAATTGAATACAAAAAAGAAGGGCGTATTTTATTTGACGCCTTGTTGGCGAACTATGAAAATTTGTTGGTGAATAATATAATGAAAGCGGCTGTCAGCCAGCCAGCACAAGGGCAAACTCAAAACCAAACAATGGTTGAAGAAAGAAAGAACCAAGATGACAACGTTAAAAACGGCGAAATCAGCCGCAACGACCCCTGTCCTTGCGGTAGCGGCAAAAAGTATAAGAAGTGCTGCGGAAAATAAGATATATGAAAATCGTAATTTGCGGTAGCATGTCAGCGTCGAAACAAATACTTAAAATAAAGAAATTTTTTGAAGAAAAGGGGCACGAAGTTGTGATTCCCAGAAATGCGGATAAATATGCGTCAGGGGAAGTGCAGGCAGAAGGCGGCAACGAGTCGACAAAAAATAAAATTGATTACGATTTAATTCGCGACTATTATTTAAAGATTAAAGAGTCTGATGTGGTATTAATAGCAAATTATGACAAGGGAGATGTCAGGAATTATATTGGCGGTAATTCTTTTTTAGAAGCTGGATTTGCGTATGTTCTTAATAAGAAACTATATTTTTTGAACGATATTCCAGATATGGTTTACAGCGACGAGCTTCGCGCCTTTCAACCAGTCATTTTAAATGGAGATTTGTCAAAAATAGTTTAACTTATGTTATATATGGTGAAAATAAAATTCTTTAATTCAATTGTGGAAGCGGAATTGGCTAAGAATTTATTAAAGGAACATAATATAGAAAGCCTATCCCAAAAGAGGGGCGTGGAGTTTCCCGGCAGTTTGGGTGATTCTTACGGCGCGGATTTATTCGTGAACGAAAAAGACATTGAAACAGCCAAAGAGCTTTTGGAAATTTTTGAATAAAAAAATAAGCCCGATATAATGTCGGACTTAGCGATAGGGCTCATTCTTTCATTTTTAATACAACGCAAGGATAATTTTTGTAGTCGGCGCCTTTTTCGGACCCAACCGTTGCTTCTACTTCTCCGATTAATTTATCGTCCTTGTAGACCTTAACGCCTGCGTTAACCCCGATAATTTCTATCCCGTCTGTAAGTTCTAATGCGATTCCGTCTCTGAGTTCAAATTTACTGTGAGCCATAAACCTTTTCTCCAAATGATCTGTGGCTGTAAAGTATCAAAAAGCTAAATTAATGTCAAACCATATAGAAAATGTTATGCTTAAATTAGGAAAATACAAACATTATAAAGGGAACGAATACGAAGTGATTGGCGTAGCCAAGCACACCGAAACTTTGGAAGAATTTGTGGTTTATAGGGCGCTTTACGGGGACAGAGATTTATGGGTGCGTCCGTTGGAAATGTTTACGGAAGAGGTTGAATTTGAGGGGAGATTAGTTCCAAGATTTGAGTATGTCGGGGAATAATCAACAAAAAAAAGAAGCTCAATCCGAAGATTGGGCAGAAGAAAAGAACAAATTCGTTAACATTTTTCGCAGGCGGGACAGCGACGGCCCACCATCTCTCCGCCACACTCGGGACAGCGCTTGGATTGTTTTGTCCCGCTACAGCTGGAACATTGCACGACATCCAAATCATCTAAATCTTTCCCGCAACATGCGCAATCTTCTTCGGTTTTAATTTTTTACACCTCTTTGTGATGTATAATAAAGTATCATAGTGGTAACTTTGCGTCAAATGGAATATCTTAAAAACCAACAAGAACAAGAAGCGATTAAATGGATGCGAGAAGCTGCCAACAGCGCCGAGCGGGCTTTGTGTTTAAATGCGAAATGCGGAGCCGTGATTGTGAAAGATGATGAAATTATCGGGAGCGGATATAATGCACCGCCATTAGACAAGGAAGAAAATCGAATGTGCGGCAAGGAAATCATTAACGATAAGCCGAATTACGATAAAACTTGCTGCGTGCACGCCGAGTGGCGGGCGATAACAAGCGCGTTGAAAAACGATCCAACTAAAATAAAAGGAGCGAAATTGTATTTCGCGAGAATAAATGACCAAGGAGAAATTATAAAATCCGGCCAGCCGTATTGCACGGTTTGTAGCCGATTGGCGCTAGACGCGGGCATTGATAAATTTGTTTTGTGGCACGCGGCTGGAATTGGAGAATATGGCGCGGACGAATACAATCAATTATCTTACGCGTACGTGTCGGAAAAAAAACAAAGGTTTAAAATAACACCCGCGGTTTATTTGGTTTTATTTAAGGGTGATAAAGTGTTGTTGATGCGAAGGCAAAACACGGATTTTCACCCCGGAGATTATGGTTTGCCATCCGGCCACCTTGAAGGCGACGAAACATTGGTTCAGGCGATGATTAGGGAAGCTAAAGAAGAAATTGGAACAACTTTTAATCCAACAGAAATAAAATTAGCGCATGCTATGCACAGAAAAATGCCCACGGAAGAACGGGTGAGTTTTTTCTTTACTGTGGATAATTGGGAGGGTGAGCCGAAAATTATGGAGCCGCACAAGTGCGATAATATGAATTGGTTTGAGATAAATGATTTGCCGGAAAATATCATACCCTATATTCGACAGGCGATTATTAACGTTAAAGAAAAAAATCCGTATAGCGAGGACGGGTGGCAATAAATATGGAACATTTGGCAATAATGAAAAAATCTTGGAAATTAACGGATAAGATTTTGAAAAAAGAAAAAAAGATAGAATCGCGATGGTATAAATTCAAACACGCGCCGTGGGATAAGATAAAAACAGGCGAAACGATTTATTTTAAAGATTCCGGCGAGGCGGTGGGCGTAAAAGCCGAAGTTAGTAAGGTGATGCAAATTGATGGTTTAACCCCGAAAAAAGTGAAAGAACTATTGGAAAAATACGGAAATGGAGCCGGATTGGAAAAAGAATCCATCCCCGCGTTTTGGGAAAGTTTCAAAGACAAGAGATACTGCTTGCTTATATTTTTAAAAAATCCGATAAGAATAAAACCGTTTCAAATAAGTAAAAAAGGTTTTGGTAATATGTGCGCGTGGATTAGCGTGGACAAGATTGATAAAATAAAAGTAAAATAATTTTATTATAGTATGGCAAACAAAAAAGAAATTGTGGTGGCCGTGTCCGGAGGGTTTGATCCGATTCATATCGGACATATTCGGATGTTTAAAGAGGCTAGGGCCTTGGGAGATAAGCTTGTGGTGATTTTAAACAACGATAATTGGTTGAAAAAGAAAAAGGGTTATGCTTTTATGCCGCAAAAAGAACGCAAAGAGATAATTGAAAACATTAGATGGGTGGATGGCGTGGTTTTAACCGCCCATAAGCCGAATCCGATAGATATGAGCGTGGCAAACGATTTAAAAAAATTAAAGCCGAATATTTTCGCGAACGGGGGAGACAGGAAAGAAGGCAACACTCCGGAAGGCCCGGTTTGTGAAAAATATAACATTAAAATGGTTTTTAATATCGGCCGCGGAGGCAAAATCCAATCAAGTTCTTGGCTCTTGGACGCGTACAAAAAGAAAACAAAAAAGAGTGGAAAATAAAGTTGACTTTAATCATTTTTGAGTTTATAGTAGCTTAAAGAATATAACTAACCGCGTAGCTCAATTCAATATCTTCCCTTATTTATAATGGCGGAATCGGTATTTGATTGATAATAAATAATCTGATTTATGTCAAACAAGCAAACTATTTTTTATTTTATTCTTATAGTTATTCTCGCTATTTTTGCCGGAATATTTTCTTACCCTGCCCTTTATAACGCCAAAGTTGATACTGTCAACAATGCGTTGCATACAAAAATTCCTCATTTTAACACCCCTGATTACAAATTGGGTTTAGACCTGAAAGGCGGGGTGCATTTGGAATATAAAGCGGATTTAAGCAATATCCAGGAAGCTGACAAAAAGCAAACCATGGATGGATTAAGGGACTTAATTGAAAGAAGAATCAATATGTTCGGCGTGGGCGAACCGATTATTCAGGTTTACGGCGCTGACCGTTTGGCCGTGGAATTGCCCGGAGTGGAAAGCATTGACCAAGCCATTAAGTGGATTGGCCAAACTCCGTTATTGGAATTTTACGAGGAAATGAGCCCGGAAGAATTGGCGAAAATAAATGCCAAAAAACAGGAGCTTAATACTATAATTGAACAAAATAAAGGCAAGTCGCAAGAAGAAATCAATGAATTGATCCAGAAAGTTCCGGATTGGATTTTGGCTTTGCAAACCGGCTATAAAGCCACCGAACTAACCGGCCGTTATTTGCAAAAAGCCAGTTTGGATTTTAACCAAACAACCAACGCTCCCATAATTGATTTACAATTTAACGCCGAAGGAGCAAAAATATTTGAAGATGTTACCGCCAGGAATGTTGGCAAAACCATTGCCATTTATTTGGACGGATTATCTATTATTGACACTAATGGAGACGGCAAGATAGACGGAACTGATTTATATGCCCCGCGAGTGGATGAAAAAATCAGCGGAGGTAAAGCCATGATTTCCGGCATTAAAGACATTAATGAAGCTAAAACATTGGTGAGCCGATTAAACCAGGGAGCTTTGCCAGTGCCGCTCGGCAATCCGATTGTGCAAGAAAAAGTCGGCCCGACTTTGGGTGCCGCCACTTTGGGCAACGCTGTCCAGGCCGGTGTTTGGAGCTTGGCCCTAATCGCTATTTTCTTGATTATTTTTTACCGTTTCCCGGGAGTTTTGGCTTCGTTGGCTTTGTTGCTTTACGTGGCTCTGTTATTCTCGTTAATTAAACTTATTCCAATAACATTAACCTTGGCGGGCATTGGCGGGTTAATTCTTTCTTTGGGAATTGCGGTGGACGCGAACATTTTGATCTTCAGCCGAATGAGGGAAGAACTGAAAAACGGCAAAGATTTATCCACTTCAATCCACCAAGGAATGTTAAGGGCTTGGCCATCCATCCGAGACGGGCACTTCGCGACAATTGTTGTGGCGCTAATCTTGTATTTCTTGGGAACAAGCTTTATCAAGGGATTCGCGTTTACTTTGATTATCGGTATTTTATTGAGTTTATTCTCAGCCGTGGTGGTAACGCATATATTTTTATTAACATTCGGCAGGACAATAATTGGAAAATTAAAATGGCTTTGGTCATAAACAAAATACGACTATGAAATTCAATTTTACAAAATATTCAACAATTTACTTTATAATCGCAATCGTTCTTATTTTGGCGAGCATAATTAGCATTTTAGTTTTCGGATTGAAGCTGGGAATGGATTTTGAAGGCGGCAGTTTGGTTTCTATTGAATATACCGACACCCGGCCAACCGTTGACCAAGTTAAAAACGCGATAAATAATATTGAAGGCTTCAAGGGCGCGGAAATCCAATTGATTGGAGACAAGGGAATTGTCATTAAAGTAAGCAAAGACATTTCCAGCGCGAATTATACGAGCGTTTTAACCGCGTTGGAAACCGGTTTTAAAATAAATGAACAAGCTTCGGGCGTGCAAACTATCAGCCCGTTGGTTGGCAGCGAATTAAAAAACAAGACCATTATCGTGGTTATTGCCGCTTTGATTGTAATGCTTTTATATATTGCCGTGGCGTTTTTAAACGTAAGCCGGCCAATCAGTTCTTTTGGCTATGGCATTTCGTCAACTTTGATGCTCTTCCACGATATTATCCTGCCTTTGGGCATTTTAGCTGCCCTGGGGGCGTTATACGGCGTGCAATTGACTATTCCCGTGATTACAGCCCTGCTCACGATTGTGGGCTATTGTATTAACAATACAGTGGTGGTTTTTGACAGAATCAGGGAAAACCTTTTGAAAACTAAGAATATGAGCTATGAAGAAGTGGTAAACAAATCCCTTAACGAAACCTTTACCCGATGCATTAACACCTCTTTGGCGGTTTTATTGGCAATTGCTCCGCTATATTACTTTTTTAGGGGGGAAGAGAGCTTAAAATACTTTACTTTAACCATTGGAATTGGCGTGGTTGTGGGCATATTTTCTTCGGTTTTCTTGGCCAGCCCGTTATTGGTGCAATGGCTTAAATTTAGGCAATTCAAGGCTTAATTAGCGGTAAGTCCAGGGAATCGGCCTAAATTGCTTGACAATATCTTTTAAAAATGTTATTAATAATTAACTCCAAAAACATTAAATTTTATGGAATTAGATTATAAAACAATTACACAAAATATCCTGAAGGGAATGCCGGAAAGAACCAAAATGGTACTGTCCAGGCGATTTTCGTTTGGCAAAAAGAAAGAGGGCGAAACCCTGGAAGCTATTGGCAAAAGCTATAAAATTACAAGAGAAAGGGTTAGGCAAATTGAAGTTGACGGTTTAAAAAGAGCCAAAAAAATATTGGAAAATCCGCAGATTAAAGCGAGCTTCCAAAAGATAAAAACAGCCTTTGAGCAAAAAATAAAAGAAAGCGGCGGAGTTAAAAGGGAAGACTTATTGCTTGCCGAACTTGGAAGCGCTGACGACAGAAATTATATTTTATTCCTGCTTGCCTTAGACTCAGATATGGAGAAGACAAAAGAAGACCAATTATTCTTTACTTTTTATTCTATCAATAAAAACTTGCCCGCTTTCATTAAAAAGGCGGCTACCGAATTTGTAACAAAATTTGAAAAAGGCAAAAAGCCCGACACTTTGGAAAACTTGTTTGCCGAATTTGAAAAAGACTGTTCGGCTGAATGCAAAAAATACAGCGTGAACAAAGCGATGTTTTCCGCAATCCTCCAAACATCCAAAAACATTTTTGTTGCCATTGACGGCAAGAAAATCGGCTTGAAGTCTTCTCCGGAAGTTAATCCGAGAACAATCAAAGACAAAATTGTGGTTATTTTGAAAAAGAACGAAAAGCCGCTGCACTTTAAAGAAATCACCGACCATATTTTCAAGCTTAACCGCCAAATTCAAGAAAGGGAAAACAGGGGATACAAATTGCACCCGCAAACAGTCCACAATGAATTAATCAGAAACGAAGATTTCGTGCTGGTGGGCAGAGGATTCTACGCGTTGAAAGATTGGGGCTATGAACCCGGCCGAGTCAAAGACGTAATTTACAATGTTTTAAAAGCATCCAATAATTCTTTAACAAAAGACCAAATCGTTGAGCAAGTGAAAAAGCAAAGAATCGTTAAAGATTCAACTATTTTCTTAAGCTTGCAAAACAAAGATTTTTTTGAAAAAGACAACAACGGAAAGTACAAAATTAGAGAAGCGTAACTTTAAATGTCCCCAGACCAATCAATCATCCAATTCCTTCAAACATTAACCTCAGTTCAGGAAACTTCGTCTCCGCTTATTTTGCTCGCTAAAAATTTCCTCTTCGCCTTTTGGTGGATACCAATGCCGTTTATTTTATACGGCCTTTTGCGTTGGGCGTTTGTGTATTATATGGAAACAACCTGGATTATCGCTCCGGAAAGGCGCAAGATTCTTTTGGAGGTAAAAATACCCCAAAGCGTAACCAGGCCATTACGAGCAATGGAAATGTTTTTTAACGCCTATTGGGTTTCTTACGACCCGCCCACGGATTGGCGGACAACCTTATTTGAAGGCAAAGTGATTTTGGCGACTTCCTTTGAAATGGCTAGCATTGAAGGCGTGCCGCATTTTTATATCAGGATTCCGGTTACAAACAGGCGTTTGTTGGAAGCGACTTTATACGCGCAATATCCAAATGTTGAATTGGTGGAAGTGCCGGATTATACCGCCACGGTGCCGCAGGACATTCCGAATAAAAATTGGGATATGTGGGGATGCGATTTTATGCCTTTGAAGCCGGACGTTTATCCGTTAAAAACTTATGAAGAATTTTTTGAAGAGAGAACAGACACGCCGGATGAGGAAAAACGCTTGGATCCGCTTTCCAATATGCTGGAATTATTCAGCAAAATCGGCAAAGGCGAATATATTTGGTTCCAAATTATAGCTTTGCCAATCAGCCCGAAAGAAGATCCTTTTGTTGTTAATGCCAAAAAAGAAATAGACCGGTTGATGTTTAGGAGCGAACCGGTTAAAAAACAAAAATCTTTCATCGGAGAACTGATTGGTGGATTTTTGAGCTTGTTTGCGATAACTCCGGCCGATGTTTCCAGTTTGTACCATGACAGCGAATTAACCATTCCCCAGACAGCGGAAGAAAAAAAAGAAGAATTATATCCGGCTGAATTGCGGTTGTCCACCGGTGAAAGGAACGTGGTTGCGGCGATTGAAAGAAAGGCGTCAAAAATTTCTTACAGGAGCGGGCTGCGTTTTATTTACCTTGCCAAAAAAGAAGTTTTTAACGGCGGAATGAAAGCTTTCGGCCCGAGTTTTACCGCCCAATTCGGTTCGCATGACACTAACAGTTTAAAGCCCTGGAAACCCACGATTACCAAAGTTCAATCTCCGGACTTTTTCAAAAAAAGCCGTTTGTTTTTTAAAAAAAGGGATTTGTTTTGGAGGTATACGGAAAGAGATTTTGCTCCGGGCAACGGTTATTTGATTTTAGGTTCGGACGAATTGGCGACAATGTTCCACTTCCCGGGATTTGAAGTCGCGCCGGTATCGGCTTTGAACAGAATTGAAGTAAAGAAAGTGGCGGCGCCAACAACTTTACCCGTGGAAGAATAAGCTTATTGCTTGGCAAGGCGTTTAATTTCAGTTATTGTAAGCGTGCCGCGTAATTTTAAATTCAAAATTAACAATGGAATCTTTAAAGAATAAATTAATCACTTTTTTTGGAAAAACTACTTTCCGCGGAGAGCAGCGCAAATTTGGCATTAAAGTTGACGATAAGCGTAGGCACGTGTATGTGATTGGTAAGACCGGCATGGGCAAGACCGAGCTTTTAAAAAATATGATTGTCCAGGATATCCGCAACGGCAATGGCGTGGGATTTATTGACCCTCATGGCGACGCGGCTGAAGAAATTTTGGATTTTATTCCCGAAGAAAGAATCAAAGACGTGGTTTATTTTAACCCGGCGGATTTGGATAATCCGATTGCTTTTAATATTATGGAAGACGTCGACCCGGCTTACCGCCACTTGATTGCCGGCGGATTGATGGCTGTGTTCAAAAAAATATGGCCGGATGTTTGGTCTTCGCGAATGGAATACATTTTAAACAACACGATTTTGGCTTTATTGGAAATGCCGGATTCAACTTTACTTGGCATTAACCGAATGCTGTCGGACGTGGAATGGCGCGCCCAGATTGTTGAAAAACTGCAAGACCCGGTCATTAAAGCGTTTTGGACAAAAGAGTTCGCGCGCTATACGCAAAGATACGAAGTGGAAGCCACGGCCGCCATCCAAAACAAAATTGGGCAATTTACTTCCGCTCCGATTGTGAGAAACATTATCGGGCAAGAACATTCCACGATTGATATGCGGAAGATTATGGATTCCAAGAAGATTTTAATCGTGAATCTTTCTAAAGGAAGGGTGGGTGAAGAATCTTCGCGTTTATTGGGGGCGCTGTTGATTACCAAATTGCAATTGGCCGCGATGTCGCGGGTGGATATTCCGGAAAAAGACAGAAACGATTTTATTTTATACATTGATGAATTCCAAAACTTTTCTACGGATTCTTTTGCCGCGATTTTATCCGAGGCCAGAAAATACCGCTTGTCGCTTGTTTTGGCGCACCAATACATTACGCAAATGGAAGAAAAGGTCCGCGATGCCGTGTTTGGCAACGTGGGAACAATGTTGTCTTTCCGGGTGGGAGCGGACGACGCGGAATTTTTGGAACGCGAGTTTACGCCGGAATTTACGGTGCAAGATTTGGTTAATTTGCCCAAGCAAAATATTTTCGTAAAGCTCGCGATTGACGGAGTTACTTCTCGGCCTTTTTCCGCGGAAACATTGCCGCCGGTAAAACATTTGGATATTTCGTTTAGGAAAGAAATTATCAACGCTTCCAACGCGACTTATTCAACCGCAATAAAAACAGTTGAAGAAAAAATAGCCGAATCCACGCTGAGCGGAAGCAACGGCGCGAATATTTCCAACCCGGTTTTCCCCAGAAAAGAGCCGATAGAAATGCACGACGCCGAATGTTCCAATTGCGGCAAGCAAATGAAAGTGCCCTTTAAGCCGGATCCGAAAAGGCCGGCGTATTGCAAGGCCTGCCTTAAAAAACTTACCGAGCCGTCGGAATCCCGCAAGGTTGAACCGAGCGCTTCCGCGCCAATTAAATCCGAACCGATTAAAAAACCGCCCGCCCAGCAGTTCGCGAGCATTGCCGATTCTTCCAAAGATTATGTTCCCGCGGAAAAGAAAGCCAGGAATGAAATTAGTTCACCTGAACCGGAAACACGGGAAAAAAGGCCGAAAAAAGAAATTGATTTTATCGGGCTGAAAGATATTTTAAAGGAAGCCAAACAAAAAGCCGAAGAGAACAGGCGAACGGAAATTAAAGTTTTGGACAAAAACGAAGGAGCGATTAAGCAAGGCAAAATAACTCCGGGAGAAACAATTACATTTTAAAACACTCGGGAGCCGAGTGTTTTTATTTAACGGGTTGATGGGCATGTTTTATTTTAGTATAATCAAATATAAGATTAACAATAAAATATATGCTCAATTTAAAAAACATTGATTTTAAGGGCAAGCAAGTTTTAGTAAGGTGCGATTTTAACGTTCCCTTGGGAGAGAATGGGGAGATATCAGATGATTTTCGCATTAAAAAAGCCATTCCCACAATTGATTATTTGCGTGAACGCGCGGACGCGGTTATTTTAATCAGCCATTTGGGCAGGCCCCAGGGCAAAGAATTGAAATTTTCTTTGCGTCCCGTGGCGAAAAGGCTATCCGAAATGATGAATATTGAAGTAAAATTATTGGACGACCCGATTGGACCGGAATTGAAAAAGAAAATTGACGCAATGAACAACCACGAAGTGATTTTGCTTGAAAATATCAGGTTTTACAAAGAAGAAAAAGAAAATAATCCGGAATTCGCCAAGCAATTGGCTTCTTTGGGTGATGTATTTGTGGAAGATGGTTTCGGGGTTTGCCATCGCGCGCACGCTTCAACTTATGGAGTGCCGCAATTATTGCCGGCCGCTCCCGGATTTTTGCTGCAAGAAGAAATGGATGTGTTTGATAAAGTAATGAGCAATCCGGAGCGCCCGTTTATCGCTATAATCGGCGGAGTAAAAATTTCAACCAAAACCAGGTTAATCAAAAAACTTTTGGAAAAAGCGGATAATCTTTTGGTTGGCGGAAAGATTGCCAATTCAATTTTAGTGGTAAAGGGGTATTGCATAAAAGACAAATGGACAGCGGAAGAAGACAAATTGATGGACCTGATAGACACGGTTGATTTAACTAGCCCTAAATTGCATTTACCTGTGGATGGCGTAATGGCGTTATCCGATTTAAACGAAGATTACTCCCGCATCGGCGCCGTGGGCACGGTCAGGAAAGAAGAAGATATTTTTGATATCGGGCCGGAAACAGTGGAAAAATTCAAAGACATTATCAAAGAAGCTAAAACAATAATTTGGAACGGGCCGTTGGGATATTACGAAAACGATGATTTCAGGAGAGGCACCAATGAAATTATGAAAGCCATCAGCGAGAGCGGCGCCTATAGCATTATCGGCGGGGGGGATACGGCTGACATTGTCCACCAATTAAAAATGGATAACCAATTTGATTATATTTCCACCGGAGGCGGAGCTATGCTAGACTATATTTCCGGCGAAGACATGCCCGGAATCAAGGTTTTGCAAAAACAAGTTTATTAAACTATGAAGATAAAAAATATTGAATTGGTGGCGGAGCGGATTATCCAATCGGTTGAAAAAGGGGAGCAGGTAATTATTTTCGGCGATTCGGATTTGGACGGCGTGGCGTCATCCGTAATTTTGAAAGAAACAATAGATAACTTGGTTGCCGCCTTACCCCTCAAAGTTAAAAAAAATTATCCAAGCGTGAAGGCGTTTTTTCCGGACAGGAAAAACGAGGGTTACGGGCTGAATACTATTGCCCTGGCTTTTATTAAAGAGAATTTTTCTTCCGGGCTTTTGGTTGCTTTGGATTGCGGCATTACCAATTTTGAAGAAGTAAAAGACGCCAAGCAAAGCGGGTTTAGCGTGGTTATCGTTGACCATCATACGCCTATTGGCGGTAAATTGCCCGAGGCGGATATTGTAATGGATCCGAAACAACCCGGTGACGAATTTCTTTTTAAGGAATATTGCAACGCGGGCCTATGTTTTAAATTGGCGGAAGAGATTTTAAAAGAAAAAATGTCGCCGATGTTGCGCGAGTCGTTATTGGAATTGACGGCGCTGGCGACGATTTCGGATATGATGGTTGAAGAGGATGAAAACCACGATTTTATTTTTGAAGGTTTGGCGAATATTGAATCCAGCGAGAGGCCGGCTATCGGCGCCCTGGTTGATATCTTGGGCAAAAACAATTTTAATTCCACCCGGGATTTGGTTTATCGCGTTAACGGAATCCTTAATTCCGCGAAGATGGAAAATCATGTGGCATTGATTTATTTGTATTTAATTGAGCCGGATATCGCCAATGCTAAAAAAATGGCAAAAGCGTTTATTGACGAACACGAAAACAGGCAAAGGGAAATAATTTCCTTGACCGATAATTTAAAAATTACGGTTGGCGATAATTATATGTTGCCGATTATTTTTGAAGGCAGTTCGCAATATAATATAGAATTTTTGGGAGCCGTGGCGTCGCGTTTGTCCAATTACTATAATAAGCCCGTATTTTTATACCAAAAATACGATGAATTTAGCCGGGGAACAGTGCGTCTGCCCAAAGAATTTAATGCGATTAAAGCCATGGAATCTTGCGAGCGATTATTGCGGACTTTTGGAGGCCATCCGGCCGCGGCCGGGTTTACGGTAATGAATGAAAATTTGGAAAAATTCAAGGATTGCCTTTTTAAATATTTCCATAATCTAAATTTGCAGTAAAAAAAAGAGAGCTTATCCTGCGATAATTACTTCTCGCTGGATTGGCTCTCCTGTGATCCGAGAGTACAATATTTTGTTTAGCATTGCGGCTCTCGCGATTCCACCTTCGCTTGGTGAGGCGAATGTCTGTTCTTCAGTCTGTTCTCTTTCGGTTGGTGAGCAATCGCACATCAGCCTTTTGCAAATTGGGCATTCCGACGTAATATACCACCTTGTTAAATTACTATATTTATATTATATACTATAATAACTATATGTCAATAGTGATATCAACAACGCTATCTGATATAATAAATTCATAAAAATTAAAATTATTTGGAATTATGAAAATAATTATGTACACGGATGGCGGAGCCAGGGGAAATCCCGGGCCGGCCGGAATAGGAGTGGTTATTTGCAATGAGAAAGGAGAAGTTGTAAAAAAATACGGTGAATTCTTGGGAGACGATATGACCAATAACGAGGCTGAATACGGCGCGGTTATTTTCGGATTAAAAAAATTAAAATTATTGTTGGGCAAAGATAAAGTGAAACAAGCCGAGGTGGAAATCCGGGCGGATTCGGAATTAATGGTTAAGCAAATGACTGGAGAATATAAATTGACCGATAGAAGAATCCAAGATTTTTTTATTACCATCTGGAATATGAAAATAGAATACAAATCGGTTAATTTCAAGCATATCAGGCGAGAGATGAATTCTGTTGCTGACGCGCTTGTAAATGCCGCATTGGATACTCGAGCCAAAACCAACCCTGCCGGCCTCTTTTAATAAATAACTTCAATATAATAAAGCCAAAACCCAAATGAGCGAGAGCGAAATTTGTGTCAAATTCACCAGAATTTGACGTACCTTGGAAATCAAAGAATTTTTTTGGGTCAATTCGTGCTAACGAATTGACGTCTGACTACATACATTAAAGCAAAAACCACTCTTTTAAAGAGTGGTTTTTGATGTAATAAATTGCCTCTACGAATCCGTAAGCCGAATTCTGTTTTATGCAACCATCTATCTGGGACGTAAATTACTTTACGCCTCAAGCGAGCTACTTTTCTTCTTTGCTTGCGCAAAGAGTTTGCTCTTGCTTCCGGGTAAGAATTTAGCCGTTTCACTCCCGTAATTTCTTACAGGATTCTCCCCGAGGGGAGCCCCTTCCTTTTCAGGAAATGGCGTCTCTGTTCGCATCTCTTCCACCTTTCGATGGAGACGGGCGTTACCCGCTACCTTTTTAGATGTGCCGAGGCACAAATAGAAGTTCGGACTTTCCTCTTCAAAGAACCCTGAGTTTATCGAAGGGCTACCTTAAAGCGGTTGCTCAATCCATAAAGGCAAGCGTATTTTATGTGTTTTAGGCGAGTTTGTCAAATGATATATTGACACAAATTCAATAATAGTTTATTGTATAAATGCTAGTCAATCCTAGCGAGAATTTTGAAAAGGAGATGAAAAAATGACGGCAAAGTCGATCATTGAAAAAGCGACGCCGGGACAACGCAAACAAATTAAACGGTTTGCAAATGAGATTGTTGCCCGCGCGATTAGTAAAGGAATTGAAGGAAAACCATTTGACATTGATAGCGCCCAGAAAATAATTGAGAACGGCGGCGATTTTCAGGCCGATGTCATTAAGTCCATTGAGAAATATTTATATCCCGTTGGATATAACCCACATGGACTGGTTGAACAAATGGTTGCGCTAGAGCGGCTCTTTCCGGGAATTTGTTGCAAGGGTAATCAAAAAACTAAAGATCAGCTAAGAGAGATTGGAGGGCAGCCGCTTCCGCCCCACGCGGAAGGATATTTCCTTATCCCGCGATGGCAGGCGGTTGCTTCAACTTATGTAGAAGCGGTTGAAATTGTGCTTAGCTTGATAAAACAAACACATAAAGGAGTTTTCTACAATCTGTTTGACGAACGCCTTGAAGGTTTGTATTGTTATTGCAATCGGAGCTGGAGAACAGACCGATTCCTGGAAAAGTTTGACGGGCAATTGGAAGGATGCAACACTTTGATTGTTCCTGCTTTATTCAGCATCCAAAAAATGGAACAAGCTGATCGCTGGACCGCTGAAAGATTTTTGGGAAAAAATGAGTTCAGTTTGGGAGCATTTGAAACCGGATGCATAATGCTTACGCATCCCGAATGGTTAAAAGATTTTGACTATCTCGGAATAACCAAAATTGCCGGAGAATGCTTTGAGTGCGGAGATGGAGGCATTGATAATGTTGACTATCTCGGTTTCGGCGCTGGAAAGGTCTTACATTGGGGCTGGAACTGGGTTTGCAATCCTTACGAGTATTGTTGCCTGGCAGTAGGATTTCTGCCAAAAAAATAATTATTGCGATTTAAATTCGCTAAATAGGTTATCAATTTATGAGTAAAATCAAAATATTGGTAACCTTTTTCTTTTTGCCAAATATTGATAATTACGCTATTATTTAAGAAATATATGTCAATCAGGGATTTTTTTAACTCAGAACAAAAGAGCGTGAAAATAGCGGCCCTTATTATGATTGTAGCGGTTTTATTAAGCCGTTTTTTAGGTTTGATTCGGGACAGGATTTTGGCCGGCACATTCGGGGCATCCGTTGATTTGGACATTTATTACGCGGCTTTCCGAATGCCGGATTTGATTTACAGTATTATTTTCGCGGGCGGAATCCTGGTTTCATTTTTGCCTATTTTTTCCGAATACCAAAAAAAGAATAAACAAGATTCCTGGAATATTTGCAACACAATTTTAAACTCGTTCGCTATTTTGTATTTTGTATTTTTCATTTTGTTTTTCTTTTTGAGCCCGGATTTTATCTCCATTTTAATCGGCAAATTTTCGCCGGCGTACCAAGTTGAAGCGATTGGCTTAACTCGTTTGATTTTTGTGGCGGTTTTCTTTTTTGGCTTGTCGTCAATTTTTTCAACCATTCTCAATTATTTTAACCGGTTCGTGGCTTATTCTTTGGCGCCGGCTTTTTATAACTTGGGCATAATCTTGGGAACGATTTTCTTATCGCCTTATTTTGGAATATACGGAGCAGGAATCGGCGTGGTTGTCGGGGCGTTTTTGCACTTCGCGATTCAAATTCCCGTGGCGATTAAATGCGGATATAAATACAAGCCGATTATCAACTTGAAGCATCCGGGCATTACCAATTTTTTCCGGCTGGTGGTTCCGAGGATTGTCGCTTCCTCCGCGTCGCAGCTTGATTTCTTGACCGCCACTTTTTTCGCCTCAATCGTGGGCATTGGAGCGATTTCGGTTTTCAACTTGTCTTACAACTTGGGCTATTTGCCGATTGGCATTTTAGGGGTTTCTTTCGCCACCGCTATTTTCCCCTTGCTTTCCAAGCTTTGGGCCGAGCAAAACAAGCAAGAGTTTTACGCTAATTTCCGGAAAACATTTTTAGAAGTGTTATATGTGGCGTTTCCGGTCGGGCTTTTGATTTTTGTTTTGCGCAACCAAATTGTTGAAATAGTTTATCGCACCGGCAAATTTGATGAAACCGCGGTTACGATTACGGCCGCTTGTTTGGGCCTTTATTTTATCAGCACTTTTACCCAGTGCCTGGTGCCGATACTATTAAGGGGATTTTTCAGCATTAAAGACACGCTAACGCCCACGCTTATCGCCATTGTTTATATGCTTACCGACGTGCTCTTGCTTTTTCCGTTTGTGGTTTTGTTCGGAGGCGACCCGCGTTTTGCTTTTGAATTTTTCGGCCGAACCGTGGCGTTTACCATGCCAGCGTTTATCCACGCCAATAGTTTTTTGATTAACGCCACACATGCCATTTTCGGAATCGGCAATATTAATAATTTCCCGCTGTTGGGATTGGTTTTGATTTTTAATATTTCTTCTTTGGTTGAATTTACTTTATTGTTTGTTTTTTTACGCAGAAAAGTGGGTGATTTTGGAGTAAAGCAAATCGCGGTTTCTTTTTTAAAAATATTTATTGCCACGATTGTTATGGGAACGGTTTCAATTTTTGTTTTAAACAAGACCGCTTATTTATTCGGGCATAATTTAATTGGAAACTTATCGCAGTTCATAATAATCTGCCTTATTGCCTTCGCAGTTTATTTCGCTTCAACTTTTGCGTTAAAATCCCCGGAAATTAAATTTTTAGCGCAATACGTAAAAAGAAAAATGAAAAGAAATGAAAATTAGGAATTTTGTTATTATTTCCCATATTGACCACGGCAAGTCAACTTTAGCTGACCGGTTTTTGGAAATAACAGAAACAGTGCAAAAAGGCAAAATGCGTTCGCAATATTTGGATGCCATGGATTTGGAAAGGGAAAAAGGAATTACGATTAAAATGACGCCGGTTCGGATGTTTTGGAAAGATAAAAAAACAGGCGAAGAAATAATGTTGAACTTAATTGATACGCCTGGGCACATTGATTTTAATTATGAAGTGTCCCGCAGTTTAGCGGCGGTGGAGGGAGCGATTTTATTGGTGGACGCAACCAAAGGCATTCAAGCGCAAACAATCACCAACTTGGAATTGGCGAGGCGCCAAGGATTAGTGATTATCCCCGTGGTAAATAAAATAGATTCATTGGCGGCGCGGACCCCGGAAGTAAAAAAAGAAATCGCCGAGTTTTTAAATATTGACGAAACTACGATAATGTCCATTTCCGCTAAAACCGGAGAAAACGTGGAAACGCTCTTGGAAGCGGTGATTGAAAAAGTGCCCCAGCCGCAAACTCGGGAAGATTTGCCTTTGCGCGCTTTGATTTTTGATTCAAAATACGACACGTTTTTGGGAGTGGTTTCTTTTGTGAGAATTATGGAAGGAAAAATAAAAGCGAACGAAAAATTGCTTTTGGTAAACTCCAAAGCCCAGGGCATTGCGAAAGAAATCGGCATTTTCAAGCCGGATATGAAATCAATTGATGGTTTAAAGGCCGGCGAAATCGGTTATATCGCCACGGGCATAAAAGAAACGGAAAAAATCGGCATTATCGGAGACACGATTACGATTAATAATCCGGAAATAAAAGTTGAGCCTTTGGCCGGGTATAAAGAGCCGGAGCCGAAAATATTTGTTTCGGTTTATCCCGAAGACCAGGGGGAATTTGAACAACTGAAATTGGCTTTGTCAAAATTAAAACTGAACGACTCGGCTTTGTTTTATCAGCAACAGAATTTTTATGTATTTGGCCGCGGGTTTTTGTGCGGGTTTTTGGGCACTTTGCACGCGGAAATCACTATGGAGCGGTTAAGGCGTGAATTTGGGCTTGAGATAGTAATTGGCGCCCCGCAGGTGGCTTATAAGGCCGTAGACCAGAAGGGAAAGCCGGTAATGATCTATAATCCTTTGGATTGGTCGGATTCGTACAAGCAATTTTCCGAACCGTGGGCGGAAGTGAAAATAATTATTGGCGCCTCTTATCTCGGCCGGGTTTTTGATTATCTTTCCGAATTGGAAAGCATCCATATTGAGTCATCTCCGTTCGGGTCAGACAGGTATATGCTTGTTTACGAAATGCCTTTGCGGGAAATAATCGGAAAATTTTACGAGAATCTTTTGAATATCACCCAGGGATTTGCGTCTTTGACCTATAAAGAGATAGAATATAGGGAGACAGACTTGGTAAAACTGGATATTTTGGTTGCGGGCAAACCCGAAGAGGCGTTGTCCAGAATTTTACCAAAAGCCAATGCTATTGCCGAGGCGAGGCGCATTGTTTTAAAATTAAAAGAGCTTTTACCCAGGGAATCGTTTGCCGTGCCCTTGCAAGGAAAAATCGGCGGCAATATCGTGAGTCGCGAAACATTGAGCGGATTCAGGAAAGATGTTTTGGCGCCACTATACGGAGGGGATTATAGCCGAAAGAAAAAACTTTTGGAAAAGCAGAAAAAAGGAAAAGAAAAAATGAAAGAAAAAGGGGTGGTACGAATACCCCCCGAAGTTTTCCTTAAAGTATTTGGTTCGTGATTTTAATAATAACTGAAGGCCGGAGCAATCAAGGCCAAGATTGTGGCGATAGCCACCAAGCTTATCAAAATAATCCAAATAATCTTAAATACTTTTTTTGATTTTGACATAAGACAAGTATTAATTTTTTTAACAATTAAATGGTAGCAAAGAAACTTAAAAAAAGAAAGCCCCGAAACAAGCAAGCTTTATTCACCAAAATTTTTTGGGTGGCGAGCTGTTCTTTTCTTTTCGTTTATTTGGCGTTCGCGAATGTTAAAATATTTATCCAAAGGCACGAGAATTCCGGCAGTTTAAAACAGCTGGAAGTCAATGTTTCTTCTTTAAAATCCAGCCAAGAAAAATTAAGCTTGGAATTGGGAGCTACGGCAACGCCTGAATATCTGGAACGGGTCGCGCGTGAAGAGTTTGGATATAAAAAAGAAGGCGAACAAGTAGTAGTGGTTAAAAAAGAAGAAAGTAAACAAGCTCAGGCCGGGCAGGCGAGCGGTTTACAATTTATCCAAAATATTATAAATTGGATTTCTGAAAAGCTTAATAAATCGGCAACGCCAGAGTAGCTTAAACGGCAAAGCAATTCTTTCGTAAAGAAGAGACTGCGAGTTCGATTCTCGCCTCTGGCTCATTTTAGTTTTAAACCCCAGCCATTGGCTGGGGTTTAAAACTAAATAGAGGCGAGAATCGAAGCCGGAAGCCCGACGGGGCTGAGGCCGTGGCTGGAGAGCGGTTTCAGGAGAAACCGACTCGACAGCGATTCTCGCTACAATAAAGAGAATCGAAGCCGCAGGGCTGACGAGCCCGAGGCCGTACTTTCGCGCAGCTCAATTAGCGTGAGCTAATTGACGTCTGATTCAGCAAAATCAGACGCACATTGGCTTCAAGCGATTCTCGCTACCTTGGCGATTCTCGCCTTTATAAAATAAAAGAATCGAATTAATGCAATTCTTGATTCGGGTTGTTCAATTTGATATAATGCGTTTATGAATGAGATAGAAAAAAAATTGGAAATTCTCCAAAACCAGATCCTCTTTTTAGAGGATTGTCTTTGACCTAAAAACCTTAAAACAGAGGCAAATTGTTTTGAAAGCATTGGCGGATGAGCCGGATTTTTGGAATAACCAAGAGAAAGCGGTTAAAATATCCCAGGAGTTATCCGAGGTTGGAGAAGAAATTATTTTTTTTGAAGACACGGAAAAAGAAATCAAAGAATTGAATGATTTTTTGAATATTGAAGAGCAAGGCGATTTGGCAAAAGAATTAGAAGCCCGTTTGGATAAATTGGAATTAAAAGTAAAAAACAAAGAAACAGAATTTTGCTTCCGCGGGAAATACGACAAGGGTAATGCCATCCTTTCCATTTATTCTGGAGCGGGCGGACAGGACGCGCAAGATTGGGCGGCCATGCTTTTGCGAATGTATAAACGTTACGCGGAAAAACAAGGATTTAAAATAATCGGGATTGATGAAGTTTATGGCGAAGAAGGAGGCGGTGAAGCGGGCGTGGGCTTAAAATCAGCCGTTATTGAAATAAAAGGAAAATTCGCTTATGGGCTTTTGAAAAATGAGATGGGTGTGCATCGGTTGGTGCGGCTTTCTCCTTTTGACGCGCAAAAATTGAGGCACACTTCTTTCGCATTGGTTGAAGTTTTGCCGGATTTGGCGGATAATAGGGAAGTAGAAATTAATCCAGATGACATTAAGTTGGATTTTTATAAATCTTCCGGTCCGGGTGGGCAGTATGTGAACAAAAGAGAGTCGGCGGTCAGGATTACTCATTTGCCGACCGGCATTGTGGTGACGTGTCAATCCGAACGTTTGCAGGGAAAGAATAAAGATAAAGCCATGGCCGTGTTGGCCGCCAAGCTTTATCAATACAACGAAGACACGAAGAAAAAAGAATTGCAAGGAATCAAAGGGGATAGGATTAGCGCCAGCTGGGGCAACCAAATCAGATCTTATGTGTTGCATCCGTATAAACTCGTAAAGGATTTAAGAACGGGCGTTGAGAGCGTAAATCCGGACGATGTTTTGGAGGGAAACTTGGATTTATTCATTGAAGCCGAAATCCGCCTAGTCAAATAATTTTACTTCGTAAAATTAGCGTAAACGCTATTTGACCGGGTAAACTTGAAATAATAAACTATTTATATCCGTAATCCGTATTAAATACTAACTACTAAATACTTCATACTAATACATGATTGAATTTGAAAAAGTTAATAAAGATTATTATCCCAATTTATCAAACGAAGCTAAGGTGGCGATAAAAGATGTTTCTTTTAAGATAAAAGACGGAGAATTCGTGATTTTGTGCGGACGCTCCGGCGCGGGCAAAACCACTATTTTAAAATTGATTTCTTGCGAAGAAAAGCCCACGAAAGGCCGTATTTTGTTTGATAAAAAAGATTTATCAATGGTGAAGAAAAGCGACGCTTATCTGATTAGGCGCAAGATCGGTTCCGTTTTTCAAGACTACAAGCTTTTATCTTACAAAACTGTTTTTGAAAATGTGGCCTACGCGCTGGAAACATTGGAATACAATGAAAAGAAAATAAAAGACGAAGTGATGCAGGTGATTGAATTAGTCGGATTGGAAAACAGGGTTAATTGTTTTCCAAACGAACTGTCCGGTGGGGAACAACAGAGAGTTAGTATCGCCCGGGCCTTGATCCACAGGCCGGAAGTTATTTTAGCGGATGAGCCAACCGGCAATCTTGACCCGTATAACACCCGAGACATTATTAAAATACTTTTAAAAATAAATGAAGCTGGTTCAACCGTGATTTTATCCACGCACGACAAAGAAGTGGTGAATGCGCTTAAGAAAAGAGTTATAACTTTAAAAGACGGAGTAATTGCGCGCGACGAAGAAGAAGGAGTTTATTTCTTGTAATAATATACAAATAAAAAATGGCAAAACAAACTACTAATATCGTAAAACTTATAAAAAGCGGCTGGAATTATTTGTGGCGGCAGGGATTTTTGTCTTTTGCCACCGCCTTGGTTATTTTTATAGCAGTGGTTTTGGGAACGGTTTTGCTTATCGGCAACGGGGGAGTTAATTTTATGACCGATAAGATTAAAGATAAAATGGATATCTCGGTTTATTTCAACGAGCAAGTCAGCCGGGATAAGATTTTGGAAATCAGGGAAGCGGTGATTAAGTTGCCGGAAGTGAAAAACGCGACATATGTTTCTTCCGAAGAAGCTTACACGGCTTTTACAGAAGCGCATCAGGGTGACACTTATTCCCAAACATTGGAAGCCATTGGCAGTAATCCGTTTTTACCCGCTTTGGTAATCCAGGCCAAAGATCCGGCGCAATACAAAAACATTTCCAATTATTTTAAGCAAGACATGTTTAAAGACATTGTGCATGACGTTAATGATTATCAGCGGGCTTTCGCAATCCAAAGATTAAACGATTTGGCGAATGGTATGACTCGAATGGTCTTGGCAATAACCTTATTTTTGAGCTTAATCGCGTTGGTTGTCACTTATAATACTTTGCGCTTAAGTATTTATTCCCAAAAAGAAGAAATTGAAATTATGCATTTAGTGGGAGCGAAAAACAGTTTGGTTCGCGGGCCGTTTTTAGTGCAAGGCGCTTTATGCGGGCTTTCCGCCGCGCTTTTATGTTTTTTCCTTTTTTTGATCGGGCTGTTTGTTTTCCAGGGTGGGTTTGAAAGTTTCTTTATGGGCTTTAATCCTTTTAAATATTTTATTTCCAATATAATCATTATTTTCTTAGCTGAGGTTATAATTGGAACGGGCTTGGGCTTGATTTCCAGCTATTTTGCTGTTAGAAGATACCTAAAGGATTAACTATAGGTTATCTTTGCGGGATCGTCTAATGGTAGGACTACGGACTCTGAATCCGTCAATCTTGGTTCGAATCCAAGTCCCGCAGCCCATAATACAAAAGAGCACCCTTAGGTGCTCTTTTGTATTACTGCTACGCAGGGGATTTGGATGAAGAAGGCGGAGCCGCGACTGGCGGCGAGCCGGGCCTGAGGAAAATTTCAGTAGAAATTTATCCGAAGGCGAATCCAATACATTGGGCCTGGACTTGGATGCGAACCAATTGACGCGGAGTGAAGATATGGAGTCAGCAGACTCTATCCTGAATCTCAATTAACGCGAGTTAATTGATGTCAGATTTAGTAAAATCTGACCTACCTTAAGCACTTGAACCAATTGACGTGGCGCTTAAGCTTGAATCTCAATTAGTGCGAGCTGATTTGATGTCTGATTTAGTAAAATCAGACGCACCTTTAAAGATTTCGAATCCAAGTAACAATAATCCGTGAAATTTTTTGGCTATTTACTATTTCTAGGGTATAATAATTTTAAGATAATAAATTAAATATTATGAATCAAAATTTTTTAAGGGGAGTAGATATCGTTACTGCCATAATATCGAAAGGATTAGTTATTATTAATGATATTATTGTCGCTATAATCTTATTGGGACTGTTTTTAAATAATAATTACTTTTCTTTTGATCTATTTTATTTTTTAATATATTCAACTTTATCATTGTTTTTATTTATTATATTTTTCAGGCCAAGAGAAAGCAAAGTATTAAATTTGATTTTAGAAATTTTTTTTATTGGAATACCCTTGCTTTTCTTTGTGTTGCACGAAATTTATTTAACAGTTATTAGTATAACCATTATTAATATAATTATCACCGCACTTCTGTTTTTTTATAAAAAATCAGAAAGTAACGTAAAAATAGAGGAGCTTAATGGCATTGAAAAAACAGAGATTGCCCAGCAAAATAATGAACTGGAATCACTTACCGAAAATAAGCCGGTTTTTTTAAATAATATAAAAAAAATAGTAAAATTTAATACTTTCTTATTAATATTTTTGGTAGTTACTATTTTTGTACTTTTCTTTTGGTTCGTCCCGCAGTATGGTCTTTTGGGTGTGGCTTTAATACCGATGTTTTTTTCGTTTGTTTGTTATATAGTAATCTATTTTATATTTTATTTAGTTGGGCGGGCAAAATTTAAGTCGGATTTTTTGAATAATTCCATTAATACCTTAAACATATTAATAAATTTAATACCTTTCTCTGTCTTAATATATTATTTAAATGGTCTTTTGAAAGATTTTTTAAGAGGTTTTTCTTCGAATCCGAATATGTATATTTCTATGGGCGTTTTGCTTATTTTTATATCTCTAATTTTTGGAACTAATGTAATTTATTATTTTATAAAAGCGCCTTCGCAAATAGATAAAAAGTTATGCATAAATAAAAAAGTAGCAATTTTGCTGATTTTAATTTTGGTTGGCGTCGCAAGTATATTTTTTTGGAATAGAATTAATCAGCAAAATTTATCAAAATTACCGGAAGTAGCAAAGAATGGCAATTCAAAAGATTTAAAAGCATTAATAAATGCCGGTGCCGACGTCAACGCAGAAGATTCTTCGGGAGAAACTCCATTAATATTGGCATCTTACAATAATAATCTTGCCACCGTTGAAGAATTAATTAAATCTGGCGCCGACGTCAATGCAAAAGATTTAATGGAGCAAACGCCACTAATGTTGGCTTCCGGTAAAGGGCACTTGGATATTGTTAAAGAGTTGATTAAGGATGGAGCAGATGTAAATGCTGAAGATATAAATAAATTAACACCACTAATGACAGCGTCCCATAACGGTTATTTGAATATTGTTGAAGAATTAATTAAATCTGGTGCCGACGTCAACGTAAAAAAAATTAACGGGGAAACGGCATTAATATTAGCTTGTGAAAATGGAAGTATTGATGTTATCAAAAAGTTGATTAAATCCGGTGCCGACGTCAACGCAAAGAATTTTTATGGTGAAACAGCATTAGATATTGTCTTTGAGAGGGGTGATTTTGGTATTGTTAATGAACTAATTAAGGGTGGAGCTAATAGTAATAAAAGTATTGTATTGGTTAACGCCTCTTTTAACAATGATATTAATACTGTTAAAAAAATGGTTCAGGCTGGGGCGGATGTTAATATACAAAATTTTGATAAATGGACAGCGTTAATGTATGCATCCGATAAAGGGTATTTGGATATTGTTAAGGAATTAATTAGAGCGGGAGCGAATGTTAACACAACGAATTCAATTGGATGGACGGCATTGATGTATGCTTCTACTAATGGGAATACTAGCATTGTTCAAGTATTAAAAGATGCAGGAGCTAAAGAGTAACCTAAATGTTTTATACATACATTCTCCAATGCGCCGATGATACTCTCTATGTTGGCTGCACCAATGATTTAGAAAAGCGGCTTAAGCAGCACAATGAAGCCAAGTGCGGCGCGCATTACACTAAAATCAGGCGGCCGGTAGAACTAAAATACTCGGAGGAATTTGATAATATCGCGGCTGCGCGGGCGAGAGAAGCGGAAATAAAACGGTGGAGCAGAAAAGAAAAACTGGATTTGATAGATGGGAATATTGACAATTCTGATTAAAAGTTTTATAATTCAGTAAACCTAAGGTAGGTGTTTGAAAATGAAAAAGTTCTTTATTAGCTTACTGATTGTCGTAGCGCTTGCAATAGTTTGTGCGTTTGCAGCGGTTTGTTTCTCTGGATGTACCCAAATTCAAGGTGACAATACAGGAGCTCAAGCTCTGGGCGAGAACAATGCCGCAACTTTTTCTGGTAATGTTGGGAATACGGCAATAGTGCCCGCGATTGATTATAAGCATGGGGTATATTACATACCGGCGAACAAAGCAACTTTCGGCAATTCCTTGTCAATGTTTATTGCTGAAAATCCTGAACTTGAAGTGGTTGCCATTGCTCCCGATGATACTCAAACTGCCCATGGAGTAACACAAGGTTATTGGCTTTATGCCCGACACAAGTAAACAATTTGCCCTCAACGTAAAATAATTACAGCGAGGGACTTTTTTATTTTATGCTAACAGGCTTCCCAATTCTTTAAAAATAAAGTAATCTCTATTGTATGGCAAATAACGAATCAATCCTTAGTTTTAAAAAAGTGTCCTTTGGATACGCGGAAGACAAGCACCTCTTGAACGAGGTGGATTTTTCTATTCGCCGCGGTACCAAGACCACAATTATGGGCCAAAACGGAGCGGGTAAGACCACTATTTTCGGATTGATTACCAAAGAATACAAACCGGAAAGCGGAGCGATAAACATTGAAAACAATCTTTCCATTGCCGTTTCCCGTCAGGTAATTCCCCGGGATGAGCTGGACTTGACCGTGAAAGAATTTTTTGAAAAAGCAATGGAAAAATCAACGGGCAAAAAAGTTTATAACATCGACCCGAAAATAGATGATATTTTAGAAGTGGTCCACTTGGTCGCGCCGCACGAAAAAATCATAAAATCTTTTTCCGGCGGGCAACAGGCCCGACTGCTTTTGGCATCCGCCCTGATCCAAAATCCGGATTTGCTTTTACTGGACGAGCCAACTAATAATTTGGATAAAGCCGGCATTGAACACTTAACCAAGTTTTTAATCGCTTACGAAAAAACTTGCATTGTGATTTCGCATGACGCCGAATTTTTAAACAGTTTTACAGACGGAGTTTTATACCTGGACGTGTTTACCCGGAAGATAGACCAATACACGGGCGATTATTTTGACGTGAGAAAACAAATTGAACACCGACAAGAAAAAGAAAATATGAAAAACGCGCAATTGGCGAAAGAAATCCAGGCCAATAAAGAACGGGCTAATTTTTTCGCCAACAAAGGAGGCAATTTGCGTATGGTTGCCAAGCGAATGAGGGAGAAAGCCGCAGACTTGGAAGAGGAAAAAATTGATATGCGCAAAGAAGATAAAACCATCCGCGAATTTATTGTCCCCGCCCAAGACGGCATTAAAGGTTTGATTGCCCATATCACGGCTTATAAAACCATAAAAAACCACAAGCCTGTCCAAAAGAAAACCGACATAGAGTTAAGGCGGAACCAGCACCTTTTATTGAAGGGTCCGAACGGGATTGGCAAAAGCACATTACTGGAATCAATTGCCAAAAACGAAGCCGAGGGAACAATGATTGCTTCGGGAGTGCAAATCGGTTATTATCGCCAGGATTTTTCCACTTTAAATTTTGAAGACACGGTTTACCAATCGCTTTCGCGCGTGTCTGCTCTGCATTCTGAAGAGTCCATGCGGGCAATCGCGGCCGGTTTTTTGATTACCGGAGAGATGATGAAAACAAAGATCGGTAATTTGTCTGAAGGGCAAAAAGGCTTAGTGGCTTTCGCTCGGTTGGTTTTGCAAAAACCCGGGTTGCTTATTTTGGATGAGCCCACGAACCACATTAACTTCCGCCACATTCCAGTGATTGCCGAAGCGCTAAATAAATATGAAGGCGCTATGATTTTGGTTAGCCATGTGCCGGATTTCGTAAGTAAAATTCGGATTGACAATATTTTAGACTTGGAAGATTAATTTACTTTTTCTTTTTTATTTTTTGCGATATAGTGGATAATATGAAACATGAAAAATCTCATCGCCCCTGGGGATGGCATCTGATATTGGCGCAAATCGGGCAGATGGCATGGATTAAGGTGGTATTTGTGAAACAAGGCGAAAGGCTAAGTTTGCAAACCCACGAAAACCGGTCGGAAGTGTGGGTTGTTTTAAAAGGCAAAGTTGAGGCGATTGTGGGAGAGAAAAAACATCAGTTGGCTTTTGGCCGGTTTGTAAACATTGCTAAAAAGCAAAAGCATCGTTTGAGTGGCATAAACAATGCGCATATTCTTGAGTTGGCTTTCGGCAAGCCGACCGAAGAAGACATTGTCCGTTATGAAGATGATTACGGCCGTGCCGATATTTAATATTATGGAAAACCAAAGCAAAAAAAGAGTGGTCGTGGGATTAAGCGGCGGAGTGGATTCGTCGGTTTCGGCTGCGCTTTTAAAGCAACAAGGTTATGAAGTAATCGGCGCCACAATGAAACTTTGGGACAAGAATTACGCTGCCAGCGGACAAAAGGGCGCGTGCTATGGTCCGGGAGAAAAAGATGATATTGAGGCTGCTCAAAAAGCCGCGAACATTATTGGTATAGAGCATCTGGTTATTGATGTTTCCGCGGAATATAAAAAATACGTTTTGGAATATTTTAAGCAAGAGTATTTGGCCGGCCGCACACCTAATCCGTGCGTAATGTGCAATCAAAAAATAAAGTTCGGTTATTTGGCGCAAAAGATTGCCGAAGCCGGAGTAAAATTTGATTATTTCGCGACCGGGCACTATGCCCGCGTGATATTTGATAAAGAAAAAAATCGCTATTTGCTTTTACGGGGCAAGGATGAAAAAAAAGACCAGGCGTATTTTCTTTACCGGCTTTCGCAAGAGCAATTAAGCCAAGCGATATTTCCTTTGGGCGGATACAAAAAAGAAGAAACCAGGAAAATGGCGAATGAGCTTGGCTTGCAAGATTTTGCTAATAAAGAAGAAAGCCAGGACTTTGTGGAAGGCGGCGATTACTCGCATATTATCGGGCCGCAGGGGCAAAAATCAGGCAAAATTATTGATATGGATGGGCAGATTGTTGGTGAACACAACGGCTTGTCTAATTTTACAATTGGGCAAAGAAAGGGCTTGGATATCGGCGGCTTAAGCGAACCGTATTACGTGATTTCTTTGGATGTTTGTAAAAACCAAGTTACGGTTGGCAAAAAAGAAGATGCTTTTTCAAATGAATTTGAAATTGGGCAAGCAAATTGGATTGCTTTTTCCGAGCCGGATAAGATAATTGAAGCGCAAGTAAAAACCAGGTCAAACGGGGAACTGGTTGATTGCAAAATTATTCCGCAAGAAGGCGGAGCAAGAATAGAATTGGCGAAGCCGAGCTTTGCCGTAACTGCCGGACAGTCCGCCGTGTTTTATTTGGGCGAGATTGTTTTGGGCGGAGGAATAATTAAATAGTATTTTATGCTTTGGAGGCGGATGTTGGCGGTTTTTGGCTTTTGGGATATAATAAATCCAAGCTATTATGGACTGTGTTTTCTGTAAAATAATCAATAACGAACTGCCAAGCTTCAAGGTTTATGAGAACGAATTCGTTTTGGCTTTTTTGGATATCAGCCCGGCCGCCAAAGGGCATACCTTGGTAATACCCAAAGAGCATTTTGAAAATATTTTTGATATTTCGGAAAATTATTTGGAGAAAATCATGGTTGCGGCTAAAAAGATTTCACAGAAAATGATAGAAGTCGGCGTTGCCGAAGGCGTGAATTTATATGAAGCGAATGGCTCCGTGGCAGAGCAAGTTGTGCCGCATTTTCATTTGCACATTATCCCGAGAGTTTCAGGCGATGATATTGATTTTACCGGCCGCGGATTTAAGCCGATTGCCAAGCCGACTAACGAAGAATTTGAAAATATCAGAGAAATATTAAATCTAATTTAGTTTTAATAGGTAAAAATATATGGCTTCAAAAAAGAAAAAAACAATTGCCAAGAAGAAAGCAAAAACAAGCAAATCAAAAAAAGCGAAAAGTTCGGTTGTTGCGAAGAAGCCCGTGAAAATCAAAAAAAGCGCGGTTAAAAAAGCCCGTTCGACAAGCTCAGGGCCTTCGGCAAAAAAAGCAACGACGGTAAAGATTTCAAAAAAGAAGTCCGGCCGGAAATCTTCCGAGGCGGACAAGCAATTGGACACGGCCAAAAAAATAAAAATAAGGATTGTCGGAATTGGCGGAGGAGGGGGAAACATTGTGGCTGAATTAAGCAAAAAGCTTAAAGATTTTTCCATTCAAAAAATTGATTTTATCGCCGCGAACACGGATAACCAAGCCTTGCATTCTTTAAATAAAAACATTAAAAAGTTTTCTTTCGGGCAAAAAATGACCAGAGGACTGGGAACCGGCCGGGACGTGGAATTGGGAGAAAGGGCGGCTCGGGAAGATTTTGAAAAAATTAAAAGCCTGTTCGCGGAAGACCGCGATTTATATATCATTATTTCGTCTTTGGGCGGAGGCACAGGCACGGGTTCTTCGCCGATTTTCACCAAGGCTTGCAGCGATTTCGGCTTGCCGGTTTTGGGAATTTTTACCATGCCTTTTGTTTTTGAAGGCAAGAAAAAAATGGATGACGCGCAAAAAGCTTTGGAAAGAATGAAAGAAAACCTTAATGCTTTTATGATTTTACCGAATGAAAAAATATTCGGGTTGACTAAAGAAGAAATATCCTTTACCGATTCCCTGAATTTATTGAACAGCCGCTTGGCAATGTCCTTGGACGGGCTATTGCGCGCGATTTATTCTCCCGGGCTGATTAACATTGATTGGGCGGATATTCGGACGATACTGGAAGGCAAAAGAAAGGAAGCATATTTGAACGTGGTTAAAGGAAAGATAAACCAAAATTTGGATGAATTCATTAAAAGTATTTTTAAGAACCCAATTCTAGATACGCAATTCAGCAATGCGGAAAGCGTGTTATTTAACATTGACGGGTCAAAAGAATTATCTTTGCAAACTTTGGCGCAAATAAGCGAGAAGATAAACGAACTTTCTCCGAATGCCAAGATTATTTTTGGATTGAACCAAAATCCAAAAATGAAAAACGAAATAAAAGTGACTATTTTGGCGACAAAAAACAATGAAAGAAAAGATATTTTTAAAATCAAAAGAATGCAACCCATTGCTGTTGATGCAAAAAAAGAAAAGCCGGCAATAAAAAAGCCGGAAAAGAAAGAGGCCGGAGCAACGGCTAAGAACATGGGAGAAGAAAAAGAAAAAATTGAAATAGAACAAGAAGAAGCGGAGCAAAATATCAGGAGGAACGCGCTCCAAGCCAAAGAAGCGGAACGCCAGGCCATTGAAAAAGAAGAAGAAAGCGAAAAAATATTTGAAATCCCCGCTTTTTTAAGAAAAAATAAGAAAAAATAAAACTATGTCAAAAGAAGTAAGAAAAGCCATTTTTCCGATTGCCGGGCTCGCGACCAGGTTTTTGCCGATTTCCAAAGCGGTTTCCAAAGAGCTGATTCCCTTGGCTGATAAACCCTTGGTCCATTACACCGCCGAAGAAGCAATGCTGTCCGGAATAAAAAAAATCCAGTTTGTAACCCGTCCAACCCAAAAAGAAGTTTTGAATTATTTCAAAAGAGATAAAGATTTGGAAAAGCGGCTGGAAGAAAATAATAAAACCGAAGAATTAAAAGCCTTGAAAGAACTGGAAATAATGTTCGGCAAGATGGAATTTTCCACCGTGTTCCAAAGAAAGGCCCATGGCAACGCTGACGCGATTTATAAAGCTAAAGAATTCGTGGGGCGAGAACCGTGCGCGGTCAGTTTTTGCGATGATGTTATTGATTCCGAGGTTCCGGCTTTAGAGCAAATGATTGAAGTTTTTAAAACTTGCCAGAGGCCGGTAATGGCATTAAAAGCCTTGCCCGCGGAAAAGCTTCCGAGTTATGGCGTGGTGGAAGTTGAAAAGGTTGCCAACAGTTTTTACAAAATAAAAAGAATGGTGCAGAAGCCCAAGCCCGGGGACGAACCTTCCAATTTGGCGGTGATGGGCAGGTACATATTAACTCCCGAAGTTTTTGATTATTTGGGAGAACATAAATCAATGATGCTTAACGATTATTGTATCGGCCAGGTTTTGAGCCAAATGGCGGAAGAAGGAAAGACAGTTTACGGCTGTGAGATAAAAGGCGAATGGCTGGAGTGCGGCAATAAAACTTTGTGGCTAAAATCGTTTATGACTTTAATTTTAAAACATTCGGAATACGGGGAACATATTAAAAGTTTTTTAAAAGATAAAAATATTTATTAATGATTTACGATTTTGCCATTTTAGGCGGCGGTCCGGCCGGCATTACGGCCGGCATATATTCCGTAAGGCAAGGAATGTCTTCGGTTTTGATTACCAAGAGTTTTGGCGGGCAGATGGCGCAAAAAGCCGTGGACATAGAAAATTATCCCGGATTTGAAAAAATATCCGGTTTTGATTTTATCCAAAAGTTGGAAAATCAATTGAAGGTAAGGGGCATTCCCGTGAAAAGCGAAAAGGCTATGGAAATAATCCAAGAAAATAATATTTTTAAGATTATTTTGGAAAGCGGAGAAATCATAGAAGCAAAGTCTGCGGTTGTGGCAGCCGGCTCCGAACCTCGGGCGCTGGATGTGCCGGGCGAAAAAGAATTTATCGGCCGGGGAGTGAGTTATTGCACCACTTGCGATGGGCCGTTATTCCAGGGCAAGGATATTGCGGTTATCGGCGGAGGCAATGCCGGATTTGAAGCCGCTATTTTTATGGCGAATTACGCGAACAATATTTATATCTTGGAATTCGCCGAACAAGCCAAAGCCAACGAAGATAACCAGAAGAGAGCATCCCAATTTGAAAAAATAAAAGTAATCACTTCCGCCCAATTAAAAGAAATTAAGGGAGAAAGATTCGTGAATGAAATAATTTATTTTGATAAAATTGGCAACCAAGATAAATCTTTAAAGGTGGAAGGAGTTTTCGCGCAAATCGGTTATTATCCCGCTTCGCATATTGCCAAAAATTTGGTGGATTTAAACGAAAAAGGAGAAATAATCGTTGACCATAAAACAACCGAAACAAAAACAGCCGGGCTTTTCGCGGCTGGGGATATTACGGACAGTTTTTTGAAACAAGTGGTGGTAGCCGCGGCTGATGGAGCCAAGTCGGCCATGGCGGCTTATAAATATTTACAAAAACAAAATGGATAATTCTTTTATTAAATCAATAAAAGCCAGGCAAATATTGGATTCGCGCGGAAATCCGACCGTTGAGGTTGAATGCGTTATTGGTATCGGAGTTTTTGTAAGCAGTGTCCCTTCGGGCGCGTCCACTGGTAAAAGGGAAGCGATTGAATTAAGGGATGGCGGTGAGAAATTCGGGGGTAAGGGCGTATTAAAAGCTGTTAAAAATATTAACGAAATAATCGCGCCAAAATTAATTGGGATGGATGTTTGCGAGCAAAGGCAAATTGATGAATTGATGAACGAGATGGACGGCACGGAAAATAAAAGCAATTTGGGCGCGAATGCGATTTTACCCGTGTCCATGGTGGTTTGCCGGGCCGCGGCCGCGGCATTAAGCCAACCGCTTTACGAACATATTGCGGATTTGGCGCAAAATAGGGATTCATTGTTTATTCCCAAGGGATTTTTTAATATTATCAACGGTGGCGCCCACGCGGGAACCGATTTGGATTTTCAGGAGTTTATGATTGTGCCGAACCATGAAAGTTTTGCCGAAAATTTAAGAATGGCGTCGGAAACATATTATAAATTAAAGAAAATTTTAATTGAAAATTATTCTCCCGCGGCAATTAATGTTGGAGACGAAGGCGGATTCGCTCCAGCGATTAATTTTCCCGAAGTGGCATTGGGTTTGATTGCCAAAGCCATTGAGCGCGCTAAGTTTTATGGAAAAATAAATATTAATTTGGACGTGGCCGCTTCGCAATTCTGCTGCAAGGATAAAATAGGATATTATAAAACTCAAATGGGCGTGATGAACCGGGAGGATTTTATAAATTATTACGAAGATTTATTGAATAATTATCCGATTATCGGCATTGAAGACCCATTCGCGGAAAACGATTGGGAGGGCTTTGCCGCGATTACCGCTCGGTTGGGCAAAAGGATAATGATTATCGGAGATGATTTGTTGGTTACCAATAAAAAATACATAAAAGAAGCGAATGAAAAACTGGCTTGCAATGCCGCGCTTTTGAAATTAAACCAAATCGGCACAATTACGGAATGCATTGCGTCCGCGAACGCGGCCAAAGCGAACGGATGGAAAACAATTGTTTCGCACCGATCGGGAGAAACCACGGATGATTTTATTGCGGATTTGGCAGTGGGGATTGGCGCGGATGGAATTAAATCGGGCGCGCCGGCGCGGGGAGAGCGTTTGGCAAAATATAACCGATTATTAAAAATAGAAGAAGATTTAAGTAATTCGGTTCTTTAAATTATATTGGTCGTCCAACGCGTCATTCGCCTGCAGGCGAATGCACTTCCTCTCAGAAAATTTTTACTAAAATTTTCTTCCGAGAAATGTCCGACCAATATAATTTAAAGAACATCCTTGATTCCCAATTCTTCTCTGTGTATAATTTAAATATTGTTTTGAAATATAGCTAAATATAATTAAAATTAAAACTATATAGAATTTATGAAAGTTAGAGTATTTTCCACGCCCATTTGCCCTTATTGCATTACCTTAAAAAGATTTTTAGATGAAAAAGGCATTGCCTATGAATCCATTGATGTTTTGGAGGATAAAGCGGCTCAAGAAGAAATGATTGAAAAAAGCAACCAATTCAGCGTTCCGGTAATAGACATCGGTGGCGAATTTATCGTTGGTTTTGACAGGAATAAAATAGTTGAAAAATTAGGCATCAAAGAGTAATTCATCCTTGACAATATTTTGAAAAGTGTTTTAATGAAAGTAGGAGTGTTTTAAAAAATGGCTGATATACTAAGTTTGATTGCTGTGGGAATCGCAGTCGTTGGTATTGTGGTTGTGGTCATAGTTGTTGCCTTTGTGGCAATGCTAATAGCCCATGATAAATTCGCCAATTGGCGAATAAACACGGACAAGGTATCGGAGAATGAAAAATGATAAGCCCATTGGACTTATTGATAATAATTCCAATTGTTGGTTTTATTGTCTTAGCTTGCATACTCGCCTGGATTAACGGCAAGCGAAAACCTACGCCAAGAGAATCCGCTTCGGGTGGAATGCAAAGATAAAGACTGGTCTATGATCGGTCTTTTCTCATATATAAAAGCCTTGCTGTTTGCCTAATAATAAAATAAATAGTAAAATTATGGCAAGAAATAATTATAAGATATTTATTCTATGGTAAAAAAAATAGCAATCAACGGATTCGGCAGAATCGGCCGAAACACTTTAAAAATAATTTTAGGCAATGAAATGGATTGTTTGGATGTTGTGGCGATTAACGATTTGACAGACGCGAAAACTTTGGCCCACCTTCTGCAATACGATACGGCTTACGGAATTTACGAAGAAGAAATTATTCCGGGAAAAGATTCTTTAATAATTGGAGGTAAAACAATAAAATTATTCGCGGAAAAAGACCCGTTGAATTTGCCTTGGAAAGAGTTGGGAGTGGATATTGTTTTGGAATGCACCGGAGTGTTTACGGACAAAGAGGGAGCGCAAAAGCATATTACTGCCGGCGCCAAGAAAGTTATAATTTCCGCTCCCGCCAAATCGGAAGACATTCCTTCGTTTGTACTGGGCATTAACGAGAATAAATATAAGGGCGAAGCTATCTTTGATATGGGTTCTTGCACAACCAATTGTTTGGCGCCGGTAATCAAAGTTTTGGAAGAAGAATTTGGAATTGTTAAGGGTTTTATGACTACGGTCCATTCTTATACCAACGACCAGCGAATTTTAGATTTGCCGCACAAGGATTTACGGAGAGCCAGGGCGGCGGCGGAAAACATAATTCCCACCACCACCGGCGCGGCGAGAGCCATTAGCAAAGTTATTCCAGAAGTAAAGGGAAAATTGGACGGAATGTCACTAAGAGTTCCAACTCCGGTTGGTTCAATTATTGACGTGGTTTGCGAATTGAAAAAGAAAACAACAGTTGAAGAATTGAATAAAATTTTCATAAAAAGGGCAAACAAAAAAGAATTGCAGGGAATTATGTGGGCGGAAGATGCGCCTCTGGTTTCTTCCGATTATATCGGCAACCCGTTTTCTTCTATCGTTGATTTGCCCCTTACAATGGTAAACGGAAATATGGTAAAAGTGTTTGCTTGGTATGACAATGAATGGGGGTATTCAACTCGTTTGGCGGAAATGGCTGAATATATCGCGCACCGCGACAAATAAAATTATAATCCATTTTATTTGTTTTAAAATATCAGATTTGAATTAAAAAAAAGACCTATTAATATGGGTCTATTTTTTATTTAATCTGTTGGCAAGGTTATTTGCGCGGTTCGTTCGCGCAAACTAATGAACAAATATTTTTTCCCGTCAACAGTTATTTTTATTGGTTTTATTTTTGGAAATTGGCCGGGGAAATTAGCCCACCACGTTTTAATATTTTTCAAGGCGCAAGTTTCGTCGGGATAGTCGGCGACATTAAGCACACAATCCCCAAACATGCATTGGTTCCAATTTGGGTCGTTATTTTCAACCGGCGGACCGCACATAAAGCGGCCTGTCTTTTTTCCGATATGGATAAGCGGGCAATAGGGCAGTTCAATTATTTTTTTCCGCCAATTAATAATCAGGGCTTTGGATTTTTTGCCAATCTTCGCTCCCCGGTAATCTTTGTGAAACGTTTTGATGGCTTCTTCCGGGCTTTCAGCTTGGATTACGCAATAGTCCCATTTCCGGTATCTTGGGTATTGCTTAGTCCATCTTTGGATTATTTCGTCAGTTACATCCGCTTTGTTGTCGTAACAAACAAACAAACCGATACCGTCAACTTCCCTATATTCTCTGTGATGGTCACCCCTTTCCATCACTCTTTCAAGTAGGGGAATATAAAAGAAAGGATTTGTGTTCGGGTTTTCAAAACCCGACACTTGTGTACTTACTGTTTCAGTGGCCATTGTAAATACCTCGCGCCCGAGACCGTAAAAGGACAAATGGGCTGTTTACATAATTAGCTCATTAATATAAAAAGTCAAGGTAAGAAAAAAATGGAGTTTATGCTCCATATTTTTGAGAAAGTATTTTGATATCCTCACCGGTTAATACCGCGGCATTGTTTAGAGTTTTCAAGAGTAAAGAATAGGTTTGGTCCTTTGCCTTGAGCGTTCTTTTTTTTCTCTATACGTATACTGCTTACGACAATTTTGTGTTTAGAGAACATAGCCAATACTTGTTTTGCCAGAGTTGGAAATTTTTCATTTGGCACGAAGTCAAGCCATCCTTCAATCGGCGGATCGTCGGTTTGGTCAACTCCTCTTCCTTTGAGAGTTACTGAAACGTAGTAACTTCCCGCAGGGGTAGGTTTTTCATTTTTAGTGAAAGCCCCTACAAAGGTGAGTCCGTTGGCAAAATAAATAGCCATCCTTTTGCCTTTTTTCAAGAAAGGCAATTGCCTTCTTATTTCATGCGCCCAAAGGTCTTCATCGTCCGCTTCTTCAATCGGTCTGGGATTTTTGCCTCTCCGGTAATCGCGTTCGCTCCAGGTTGTTCCGTCGCTCCAATAGATTATGCGATAAGGTTCACCGCCGTTACGATCTACAATTCGGCAACCCATGCATGTTTTAATAATCGGCTTTTTTTCGTCTTTGTGGGAATCAATATACACAACAAATTTTCTACCGAATGTGTATATCGGGTCGTCTTGCAAATTTTCCGGAAATGCGTAATCGCCGATAATATCCTGGTCGCTGATTGCGTAAAACCAAGGAGTCAGTCGTCCGCATTCAACCCTTCGCAGAAATCCGGGAAGTGTGGAGAACTCACTGCTATTCAGTCCGTTCCAGTGCTTTTTGAAAGCGTTAGTTGCATCAGCAATAGTTTCCCATTCAATGAAGTAACAGATGACCGAGTATTCTTGGGTGCGATATTCATGAAGGATGTTTCCTTTTTTGCCATCAATGGGGTCTGTTATTTCCAATACTTCAATAAAACCTCCACAACCCGGATAACCTCCTCCGGCATAATTGTGTTGTTTTATTTTAAATCGAGTTCGCCGGCCGTAGCCGCCTTGTCCCACGGAGTTGATTTCGCGTGTTCTTGGAACATCAATATCCTTGACAACGGAACCGAAAATTTCTTTAATCTTCGTAACATCTTCCGGCGCGCAAGAAAATTCAATGAGTTGTCCTCCAGCAGTTTTAACTTCGGAATGCGTATACGCTCCGAAACTTTTTCTTTCTTTTCCCATAATACAAACCTCCAGTTTTGCTAATCATAAGATTTAAAAGATCTTTTCCAAGTAATTTTCTTGGTTTTTAAAGTATAAACTAAATTTTTAAAAAGTCAATTCCAATAAAAAGAATTATTTTTTTAAAATTGTTTAAAAATATTTTCGCAACCGATATAAACATTTTTCTTTTTGAGATTAGTTTGGTATAATATTTATGATATGGAAGTTTTAGGATTTGAACAAACAAAAAAAATTCTCCAAAAATACAGAATACCTTTTTGTAGGACGGAAATTTTTAATTCTCAAGATAAGGCGTTGGCTTACGCGGAAAAAATCGGGTTTCCGGTTGTTTTAAAAGTGCACGGGTCAACCATTTTCCATAAATCTGATATTGGCGGAGTTAAAGTTGGGATAAGCAATAAAGAAGAATTTTATTTAGCCTGGGCGGAAATCCGCGAGAACAGCGAATTGAAAAAAATAGAAGGAATTTTGGTCCAGGAAATGGTGAAAGGAACCGAGCTGACCGTTGGAATGAAAAGAGACAGCCAATTTGGCCCGGTTTTAATGTTTGGCTTGGGGGGAATTTTTGTTGAAATACTTAAAGACGTGGCGTTTCGGGCTGCGCCGATAAATAAGAAACAAGCCTTGGAAATGATTGCGGAAATAAAAGGATACAAATTATTGCAAGGTTACAGGGGCAAAGAAGGAATTAATATTAATAAGCTGGCCGCGTTATTGGTGAATATAGCCAGGCTATCATTAAGGGAACAAAAAATATTATCAATTGATTTTAATCCGGTAATGGCAAACAAAAAAGCAGTATTGGTTGCCGATTTTCGTTTAATTGTATAGTTCTAATCCATGACAAATCCGAAATTTAAAAAAATGAACCGAATTTTCAATCCACGGACAGTGGCGATTATTGGCGCCACGGAAAGGGAGAAAAGCGTTGGTTTGGGAATTGTTAAAAATTTAATCGCCAATTCGGAAGAATTCCAATTTCAAGCGCGGCCTAAAAATAAAAAGAGGGATGAATTCCATTATGTTTCCGGAAAGGCCAAGGGAGTGAAAATATTTTTCGTTAATCCTTTTAAAAAAGAGGTTTTGGGAGAGCAAACATATCCGAAAATAACCAATATAAAAACAGAGATTGATTTGGCGATTATCGCTATTCCGGCTCCCGCGGTTTTGGAAACAGTTCGGGAATGCGCGAGGAAAAAGGTTGGCGGAATAATTATTATTACCGGCAATTTCGGCGAATCCGGGGAAGAAGGGAAATTAATGGAGAAACAAATTAAAGACGCGTTAAAAGGCGCGGACATTCCTTTAATCGGGCCGAATTGTTTGGGCGTGATTAACACGGCGAATAATTTAAGCGCTTCCTTCGCCCCGTTAATGCCCAAAAAAGGCAATATCGCTTTCCTGTCCCAATCTGGAGCAATGGTGGACGCCATGTTGGACAGGTCCGCGGACGAGAATTTTGGTTTTTCCAAAATTGTTTCTTACGGAAACGAATTGGACATGGAATTGGATGAGTTTTTGGAATATTTAAAAACAGATAAAGAAACAAAAATAATCGCCGCTTATTTTGAGGCTATTAAAGACGGGCCGGGCTTTATGCATTCGGCTAAAGAAATTTCTAAGCGCAAACCGATTGTGGCGATTAAAGCCGGAAAGGGCGCGGCTGGGCAAAAAGCGGCCTTAACCCACACGGGAGCGTTGTCGTCGGATTACGAAATTTACAAAGCGGTTTTAAAACAAGCCGGAGTGATTCAGGTGGATACTTTGGACGAGCTTTCCGACGCGGTTAAAGCATTGTCATTCCAACCGCGCTGCAAGAACGGAATCGGAATTATAACCAACGGCGGCGGATTGGGAGTTTTGGCCGCGGATTTTTGCGAAGAATTAGAAATAGAGATGCCGCAACCGACAGACGCGACCATTAAAGAATTAAACAAACAAGAAGTGTTGAAGATTTGCAATATAAGAAGAAATCCGTTGGATTTGGTGGGCGACGCTTTGCCGGAAAGATATGCAGCCAGCCTGGAAGCCATGCTGGAACAACCGGACATCAAAGGGATTTTAGTAATGCAAGCAATGCAAATAATGACAGAGCCATTGGAAAATGCTAAAATTATTTTAAGAATCAGCCGGCATTTTCCGAACAAACCGGTGGTATGTTGTTTTGCCGGAGGGAAAATGGTTGAGGAAGCAATCAATCTCTTGGAAAAAAATAAAATACCGAATTATACCGACCCGAAGCGGGCCGTAAAAGCAATTAATAGTTTAATTCAAAGATAAAATGGCGAAAAACACATATGTTCTCTGGTTTTCCGAAATAAAAAAAAGCGACGTGGCGCTGGTTGGCGGGAAAAACGCGTCTTTGGGAGAAATGTATTCCCGCTTAACAAGCAAAGGAGTTAATATTCCGAACGGATTTGTGGTGACTGCGGAAGGTTACCGCTATTTTTTAAGATACAACGGATTTGACAAGCAATTGGAAAAAATATTCAAGAAATTGGACGCGAAAAAATTAAGAAGCGTCCAGTCCGTGGGCAAGCAAGCCCGGGAATTGATTTTAAGCGGGCGCATTCCCGAAGATTTGGAAGAAGAGATTTTGGATGGTTACAAAAAATTAAGCAAGGAATACGGAAAGAACACGGATGTGGCGGTCAGGAGTTCCGCTACTGCCGAGGACTTGCCCAACGCTTCTTTTGCCGGCCAGCATGAAACTTATTTAAACGTGCGCGGAGAAAAACAAGTATTGCAGGCGCTTTTAAAATCTTACGCTTCTTTATTTATGGACAGGGCGATTTTTTACCGATACGAAAAAGGCTTCCCCCAGCTTGGAGTTTATTTAAGTTCCGGCATTATGAAAATGGTAAGAAGCGATTTGGCTTCCAGCGGAATTATGTTTACCCTGGATACGGATTCGGGCTTTGACAAGGTTGTCCTAATCAGTTCCATTTACGGAATCGGCGAAATGATTGTAAAGGGGCATATTACGCCGGATGAATTTTACGTTTTCAAGCCAACTCTTAAAAAAGGGTTTAAATCCATTTTTTTAAGGAACATGGGACGCAAAGACAAAAAATATATTTATAAAAACGGCGGAGGCATAGTTGAGGTTCCGGTTTCGCGGCAAGACGCGGAAAAGTTTTCCATTAACGATGAGGAAATTTTAACTTTGGCAAAATGGGGTTGCGTTATTGAAGAGCATTACGGCAAATCGCAAGACATTGAATGGGCGAAAGACGGGCAAACCGGAAAATTATTCATTGTGCAGTCCAGGCCGGAAACAATTCACGCGAACAAAACCGAAAATGTTTACGAAGAATATATTCCCAAGGAAATCAAAAAGCCGATTCTTGAAGGCATTGCGATCGGAGAAAAAATCGGCACGGGAAAAATAAGGGTGATTACGGACATTAAAAAAATCAATGATTTTAAACAGGGAGAGATTTTGGTTACCAAAATGACCGACCCGGATTGGAACAATTTAATGGCAATGTCGTCTGCGATTATCACGGATGAGGGTGGCAAAACTTGCCATTCCGCGATTATTTCGCGCGAATTGGGAGTGCCTTGCATTGTGGGAACAAAGAACGCCACGGAAAAATTAAAAACAGGCATGACCGTAACCGTGGATTGCTCGCAAGGGTCCAGGGGTTATATCTATGATGGCAAAATTGATTTTGAAGTAAAGAAATACAATTTGGATAAAATACCGGAGTTAAAAGTTAAAATTATGGCCAATGTCGGTACGCCCGAAGTGGCTTTTAAATCGTCATTTTTACCCGTGTCCGGCGTGGGCCTTGCGCGGGAAGAATTTATTATCGCGGATAAAATAAAAATACATCCGTTGGCGCTTTATCATTTTGACGAATTGAAAAAGAAAAAACAATTATCCAATGAAGATATTAAAAAGATAGAGGATTTGACTTTTGGATATAAAAATAAAAAAGAATATTATATCAGTGAATTGGCGGAAGGCGTTTCGCAAATCGCGTCGGCTTTTTATCCTCGGCCGGTGATTGTCAGGTTTTCGGATTTTAAAACCAATGAATATAAAAATTTGGTTGGCGGGGAATTATTTGAAGGAGAAGAACCGAACCCGATGATTGGGTTCAGGGGCGCTTGCCGGTACATTGACCCGAAATTTCAACCGGCTTTTAAGTTGGAATGCGAAGCGATTAAAAAAGCCCGGGAAGAATTCGGTTTAACCAATATCGCGGTAATGGTGCCGTTTTGCCGAACATTGGAAGAAGGGAAAAAAGTCCGGCAACTTATCAAGGATTTTGGCCTGGGAGGACAAATAAAAGTATACGTAATGTGCGAAATTCCGAGCAATGTGATTTTAGCGGATAAATTTTTGGATATTTTTGACGGCATGAGCATTGGCAGCAATGATTTAACCCAATTGATGCTTGGCCTGGACAGGGATAATGGTGAAATCGCTTACGTGGGCAATGAAAAAAACGAGGCGGTCACGGAAATGGTTAAAAAAGTAATCGCAATTTGCAAAAAACGCGGCAAGTATTGCGGCATTTGCGGGCAAGCCCCGTCCGATTATATGGATTTTGCGGAATTCTTGATGAAAGAAGGAATTGAAAGCATTTCTTTGAATCCGGACACTGTTATAAAAACAATTTTTAATTTGGCTAAATTAAAATAAAAAATATGTACGACGTTATTACATTTGGTTCTTCCACTTTGGACATAGAAATTTTAATGCCCAAGGAGAGCATAAAACCGGACCGCAAATCCTTAACAGGCAAGGCTTATTATTTTAATCTTGGCTCCAAGCAAGACGTTAAAGATATGTATTTCGGGTTTGGCGGCGGAGGAGTGAATACGGCAGTTACTTTTAAAAAACAAGGATTTAAGGTGGCTTATTGCGGCATGGTTGGCGATGATATGCCTGGTCGGGAGATTATTGAATACTTGGATGGATTGGGAGTCAGCACCGCTTTTGTTAAAAAAACCAAAGAAAAATACACGAATAATTCCATAATTTTAGATAACGCAAAAGAAGATCGGACTGTTTTGGCTTATCGGGGCGCTTCGGAATTATTGTCTAAGAATGATTTGCCGAACGGATTGCAAGCCAAATGGTTTTATTTGGCGCCTTTATCCGGCAAATTGAGTAACATCACGGAGGATGTCATTTCTTTGGCGAAAGCGAATAATATTAAAATTGCCGCGAATTTCGGAAACTCCCAATTAAAGATGCCGAAATCGCGAATTAAAAAAATATTGGAAAATATTAATGTTTTGATTTTAAACCAAGAAGAAGCCGCTTTATTGACCGGCGTTGAATATAAGAAAGAAAGGAAAATAATTGAAGCGTTAATGGCAATGCATCAAGGCATTACGGTAATGACCAAGGGTAAAGACGGAGTAGTGGTAATTGAAAATAAAAAAATATACGAAGCTAAGCCGAATAAATCCAAAGTAATTGACGAAACCGGCGCCGGAGACGCTTTTGGTTCGGGATTTATTTCCGCTTTAATTCGCCAGAGCGATATTGAATATTGCATTCGGCTCGGGCTAACTAATTCTAAATACGCCATCAGTACCAAAGGCGCGACTACCGGATTATTGGCTGCCAGAGATAATTATTTGGTTGAGAAAGAAAAAATAAAAGTGAAAATAAGAAATTTATAAGTTAGCAATAATTAATAAATAATTTAAAATAAAATTATGAAAGGATATATTTCAAATATTGAAGCCGAGGCATTGGCAAACGATAATTTTCGCAAGGTTTTATATACCGCCAAACATAGCCAGTTGGTTTTAATGTCGCTCTTGCCCAAAGAAGAAATCGGGATGGAGGTGCATACATTAGACCAATTTATTCGCGTGGAAGCCGGTATGGGCAGGGCTGTTTTAGACGGAGTTGAAACAGAAATCAAAGACGGTTCGGCAATTGTTATTCCGGCAGGCACAAACCACAACATTGTCAATGATTCGGAAACCGAGAAAATGAAATTATACACGATTTATTCTCCGGCCGAACATCTTGATAAAGTAATCCACGCGACCAAGGCGGATGCTATGGCCGACACCACGGATGAATTTAACGGCGTTACCACGGAATAATTAAATTTTAAAAGTTGTTAATTGAAAGCGGTTTTTGATTTAAAATTATTTGATATTTTCTATGCATAGAAAATTTAAAGTTTGCCCGGTGAAACGCATGCAATTTAATCGGGCATTTACCCTAATTGAATTGTTGGTTGTAATCGTGATTGTCGGAATTTTGGCCGGCTTTATTTTCGTTTCTATGTCTAGCGCAATCAATTCCGCCAAAGATACTAAAATCAAAGCTGATATGGCGACTGTCCAAAAGGCCGTGATGGAATACGCGGCTTTAAACAGCGGAGCTTACCCGGCTACGTTATCGGTTTTGGTTCCAACCTATCTTGGCGCTGTTCCCCTTGATCCGAACGGCAGCTCATACACTTACACTAATGCCGGAACCAGTTTTACCTTAGCTGGAACATTGTCCACCGGTTTGCCATGGGTATATGACAGCAGTAATAACACTTGGGGAGGTGGTTATACGTATGGGCGGTATAAGAAAGTTATTAACATTAAAAGCAATCCCAATGGCACGGCTATTACCGGAATTTATCCGGTAAAATTGATTGTTGATACCGCCACTTTGGTAGCCGCTACCAATATGCGCAGTGACTGCAATGATTTGAGGTTTTCCGATAACCCGGTTACCGCGAATTTAAGTTATTGGATTGAGTCGGGCTGTAATACTTCCGCCACGATTATTTGGGTTGAATTGCCCAACGGAGTTGCTTCGGGCGGAACTGATATTAATATGTATTACGGAACCCAGACCGTTTCGGGATCGGATGGAGATGGCACGTTCAGTTTTTTTGACCATTTTGACGCTGCCCTGGACACAACTACCAAATGGACGCTTGTTTCCGGTTCTTTCGCGGTTGCAAGCTCAATACTTTCAAACAGTGCAGGAACGACAAACAGCCAGCTGACAATGAATTACCCGAACATATCTTCAGGTACCTGGGCTTTCAGGACAAGAATGTCAATGGCGCAATCAAGCGCCCAGTCCGCGTGGATTGGCACTGCCTATAACGGAATGTTAACAATGAGCCGGCTCAGCGCCAGTAATTATGGATATTCTTCGTATAATTGCAGTTGGGGAGGGCCAAGCCGGGGTGATTTTGGGACAGGGTATACGGGGTACCATATTGTTGAAGGATTAAAGAAAACAGCGAGTTTCGCCACGATTATTGATGGAACGCAAGTGGTTGATAATAATGGAAATATCTGCTTAACAGTCACAAATTGGATGTTTAGCGGCGGAGCCGGATATGGAAACAATGCGATTTCAATTGACTGGATTTTGGCCCGTCCATACAATTCCGCGGAACCAACCAGCGCTACAATTCTTATCGGAGGCCAGGAAACTGGGCAATAATTTTTATAATTTTTAATGCAAATAAATAAATTTAAAAAAGCATTCACTCTAATTGAGTTGCTGGTCGTGATTGCGATTGTCGGAATTTTGGCCGGCTTTATTTTCGTTTCCGTGTCTGGCGCTTTAAATTCCGCCCAAGACGCCAAAATTAAAGCCGATATGGCAACTGTCCAAAAAGCAATTATGGAATACGCGGCTTTAAACAATGGCGCTTATCCGGCTACGTTATCGGCCTTGGTTCCAACTTATCTTGGTGTTATCCCGGCCAATCCCATCGGCGGTTCTTACACCTACACCAATCTAATCACCAGTTTTACTTTGAGCGGAACTTTGACCAGTGGTTTGCCGTGGGCTTACAACAGCGCTACGAATTCTTGGAATAGCGGCTTTGCTTATGGCCAATACAAAAAAGTTATTACCATTATCAATAATCCAAGCAGTTCGGTAATCGCGGGTGCCTACCCGGTCAAATTAATAATTGATACATCAGCGCTAATTCCGGCAAATATGCGAACCGATTGTAATGATTTAAGATTTTCCGACAGTTCGGCAACAACAAACCTAAGTTATTGGATTGAATCGGGCTGCAACACTTCTTCCACAATTGTTTGGGTGAATCTGCCAAACGGCATTCCGGCCAACACTGGTACGACCATTAATATGTATTATGGGACGCAAACAGCGGCAGCTTCCAGCGGTTCTTTTTTTACTTTTTTTGATGATTTTACTAATCCGGTAAATTCAATCAATACATCAAATTGGGCGATGGATGCCGGAAGCGCAGTGGTGTCTGGCGGAATATTGAATTTACAAAATGTGTCTTGGTGCCATCAAATAATATCACCAACGGGCGTTAATTATGCTTATAGAATGCGTGTAAATTCAGTCCATGCGGGTTCGGCTGGCGGGACGCAAGAATTATTTGGCCCAGCGCCGCTCGGTTCTGCTTGGGGCGCGACCATCGCAGCATCACATAATGGAGTTAATGCAATGTATGATAATTTTATATCAAGCCATAATACTTCGGCAATTATTGGGAATAGCGCGAATACTTATGGCGTATATGAGGTTAAGAGAGATAATGGCACTCAAAATATTTACACACTAAACGACGCAAATTCTAAGACAATATCTACGCAAACTTTCGTGAACACAAATGGAGTAATATATTTAATGTCATGGACAAATGGCAGCCAACTGCTGGTTGACTGGACTTTGGTTCGTCCGTATAGTTCCGCTGAGCCGATAATCGGTCCGAGTAACTTTGGAACTGAAACAACCGGGCAATAATTCATTTTGCCCTTGAAAAATAAGGAAAAATCAGTATACTGAATGATACGTGGAATCCAGGCCTTTATTACCTTATTGGCTTGATAAATAGATACTATAAAAACAGATATGATTAGTTTAAATGCAAAAACAAGAATAGGAAAAAAATACGAGGAAGGCAGCATTCCGGCCATACTTTACGGGCCGGGTATGGAAAACATTACGGTTCAAGTAAACAAAAAAGATTTTGAAAAAGTTTATGATGTCGCGGAGGAAACTTTATTCAGCTTGATTGTTGACGGTAAAGAATATTCAGTGTTGATTTACGACACACAGCAAGACCCGATGACAATGGATTATATCCATGTTGATTTTTACCAGCCAAACTTAAAAGCCGAGGTTGAAGCCCAAATTGAATTGGAAATTATCGGCGAAGCTCCGGCGGTTAAGAATTTAGGCGGAACATTGATTACCAATGTTAAAGAAATCAAGATTAAGGCTTTGCCCAAGGATATTCCGAATTCATTAAAAATAGACGTATCCAAATTGGGAACCTTTGAAGACCATATTTTAATAAAAGACATTAAGGTTCCGGCCGGCGTTACGGTAATGGATGATCCGGAAGAAATAGCCATTCAAGTTACCAAGCCGGAAAATGTTGACGCGGAATTAGCCAAGCCGGTTGAAGGAGCGGCTCCCGCTGAACCAGTAGCTGAAGCAACTGAGGCGGGCGAAGAAAAGAAAGAAGAGAAAACCGTGGAACAAAAATAATTATTTAAATTGGCTCTTTAGTAATTTATTACGTTATGCATTTAAAATCACTTTTTAATGTTTTAAACAAGAAATTGGTTTTAGGCCTATTAATAACAGGAATAATTTTTCCTGTTGTTTTAGTTCATGCCTACGATTTAACCGTGGTTTGCGAGAATGATTGGCAATCCGAGTGCGATAAATTAAGCAAAGAAGAATGCCAGGCGTTATGTAACCAATGTTTGGAATATTTTAACCAAAAAAGCGCCAAGGTGCAGCAGGATTTGGCCCAAACCGGCGCGGCGAAAAAAACCTTGCAAACCCAAATTGATTCCATTAACAAAAAAATCAAAGATTTGGATTACCAAATCAAGCAATCCCAGCTTTCCATTAAAAGCATCGGGTTTCAAATAGGCGACACGGAGCAATCAATTACTAAGACATTATCCGACATTGATTTGCAAAAATTAAAAATGGCGGAAATACTGCGCGCCGCCCAATCCGAAAACCAAAAATCATTTGTGGAGATTATTGTGACAAGCGAAACTTTGTCAGACTTTTTTGACAATATCCAATATATGGAAGCGTTGGGAGCCAAGAATAACGAGGTTTTAGGAAACTACATGGAATTGCACGGTAATCTGGAAAATAAAAAAGTAAATTTAGAACAAGAAACCACTGAGTTGCAAAATTTGGTAATTGTGCAGGGTTTGCAAAAAAATACGAGCACGCAAACGAAAAAAGACAGAGAGTATTACCTTGGCTTAACTGAAGCGCAATACCAAGCCCAATTGGCGGAAAAAAAATCAATTGAAGCCAAGGCCGCGGAGATAAGCAAACGTTTGTTTGAATTGGTTGGCGTAAAAGATGAAGGCATCCAGTTTGGAGAAGCTGCGAAATTGGCGAAACAAATGGAATCGTTAACCGGAGTGAGAGCCGCGTTCTTATTGGCGATTATCCACCAGGAGTCTTATAGAAACGGAGTGTTTGGAGGTAATGTGGGCCAATGTTATGTGACCGATTTTGATACGGGCAATGGCACTAATTTGGCCGGAGATACGAAAAAATCCAGGGTAATGAATCCAACCAGAGATGTGCCGATATTTTTGGATGTTGTTAGCAAGTTGGGTTTTGACCCGAAGAAAACTTCTGTTTCTTGTTGGATACCAATGTATTCAAAGGGAGTGGCTTATGGTTGGGGCGGGGCAATGGGGCCCGCGCAATTTATTCCTTCCACCTGGAATATGTATGATGAAAAAATTACCGCGATTACCGGCCGGCCGGCCAACCCGTGGTCTATTAACGATGCATTTTTAGGAGCGGCATTATTGTTAAAAGCCAATGGCGCGGAACAAAACGAGCGAACAGCCGCTTGCCGATATTACGCCGGGTCTTGCACAACCGCCGGCTCTAGTTATGCCAAGCAAGTTTTATCGTGGGCAACCCAATATCAGCAAGATTTAGAGATTTTAACCGAAGCAGGGGATTAACGTTAAGTGTTTTGTAATTTTAAAAGGCCTCTTGAGAGAGGTCTTTTATTTTAGTTCTTGGCTTAATTTTTCTACCATTTTGTCTATTTTGCCATTCATCATTCCTTCGATATCGTGCCAATTTTTGTTTATCCTATGGTCGGTAACCCGGTCTTGGGGAAAATTATAAGTGCGGATTTTTTCTTCCCGGCCAGCGCTCCCGATTTGCGAACGCCTGGCGCCGGTAATTTGTTCGTCCAGCGCGTCTTGCTGTTTTTTAAGCAACCGAGCGGCTAGAATCGCCAACGCGCTTTCTTTATTTTGCATCAAGCTTCTTTCGGATTGCGATTCAGCGACCATTCCGGTTGGGATATGGATAATTCGGATAGCGGTCATTCTTTTGTTTACGTATTGCCCGCCGGAACCGCCGGATTTGCAAGTTTCTTGGCGGATGTCTTGGGGGCGGATGTTTATTTCCGTGCCCTTGGGCTTGGCGAGCACGGCCACAGTGGCGGTAGAAGTGTGGACCCGTCCGGATTTTTCGGTTTTAGGCACTCGCTGCACCCGATGCACACCCGCTTCGTTTTTTAACATATCATACGCACCTTCACCCTTAATTTCAAAAACAACTTCTTTTAAGCCGTTGATATCAGTTTGTTTTATGTCTAATGTTTCCACGCGCCAGCCCTTATTTTGGGCGTAACGAGAATACATTCTGTATAAATCGTTTGCAAAAAGAGCCGCCTCTTCTCCTCCGACGCCGGCTCTTATTTCTACGATAATAGCATTTATTTTTGGGCTTTCTTCAGGCATAGCTTAATGCAATAAATACTAACGTTATTTTATTTTTTCGATACAGACTCTGAGCCTGTCGAAGTGGCTTTTTTTGCCCTGGTTTTTTTAACGGGTTTTTCCGCTTTCTTAGATAACCTTTCTTTGAATTTCTGGACTCGGCCGATTTTGTCAGAGCTTCTTTCTTTGCCGGTGTAAAACGGATGGCATTGAGAGCAAATTTCCACTTCCATATTTTCAATAGTGGAACCGATTTCATAAACCGCTCCGCAAGCGCAGCGAATTTTGGCCTTTTCAAAGTATTTGGGATGAATATCTTTTTTCATATCTTTGTTTTATTTATGTGAATAATATAACAAAAAAGGTAAGTAAAATCAAGGGGTTGATGCGTTTAACGCATAGCGGAGGATGGGGAATAGTTATTGTTTGACAGAATTATAGATATATATTATAAATAAACCATGCAATGCGATTGTGATGGAGAAGCCGAAAGTTTCTATAAACAAGGAAAGGTCGGCACAGAGGCATGGTTGAGATGTAAAAAATGCGGGAAAGAGTGGCAGAATTCTTGCCAAACGTGCCAATATCCGCTTGAGCTGGTTAATGGAACGTGTATGATATGTGGGGGCTAATAAGCGAAACGCTACATAGTTCCCATTTTTTTTATTTTCCCCATCTTGTCTTTTATCGTTCTTTGTGTTATATATTAAGACATTGAGTTTGATTTTTAAAGATAAAAATAATAAATAAATGCCGTACTGTTCGGCAAAAATAAAATAATGGAAGAAACAAAAACAGACGTAAAGACCAAATACAACATCTCCATTGACGAGATGATTAGGGTAGGTCTTGGGTTTGGACACGAGAAGTCCAAACTTCATCCGAAAATGAAGCCCTTCGTAGTCAAACAAAAAGATAAGGTTTACTTGATTGACTTAGAGCAAACCGCGGAAAAACTGGAAGGAGTTTTGGATTTTGTGTTAAAAACCAGAATTGCCGGGAAGAAAATTTTGTTCGTAGGCACCAAAGTTGCCACTCGCGGGCTGATTGAGCAAGTTGCCATAGAAACTAAATCGCCTTACGTAAAAGAAAGATGGATTGGCGGAACATTTACCAATTTTAAGGAAATCCGAAAAAGAATAAACTATTTTAAAGACCTGGAAGCCAAGACTCAGGAAATTGATTTTACCAAGAAATACGTTAAGAAGGAACGGTTGGCCATGGCTAAAGAGCTGGAAAGATTAACGTTTAAATTTCATGGCATCAAAGAAATGGAAGAATTGCCGGGCGCTTTGTTTGTGGTTGATGTTCAACGAGACATAATCGCGGTTAAAGAAGCTAGGCAGGCCGGAGTGAAAATAATCGCCATTGTGGATACAAACGTGGATCCGAATTTAGTGGATTATCCGATTCCCGGAAATGACGACGCTTACACTTCCGTTCAATATATTTTGAACAAAATACAAGAAGTTTTACTTGGAGAATAAAATGCCCTCGCCAAAATTGTGGCGGGCGCAGCAAAATAAAAAATAACTTTACATATATGGCTGACTTAGACCTACTTAAACAGCTTCGTGAAGAAACTTGCATTTCTCTCGCTGAGTGCAAAAAGGCGCTTGAAGAATCAAACGGTGATTTGGGTCGGGCGAAAGAAATTTTAAAAAAGAGAGGCGCGGCCGTGGCGTTGAAAAAAGCGGAAAGAGAGGCCGGCCTTGGCATAATCGAAACTTACGTGCATTCCAACCAGAAATTGGGAGTAATGATCCAATTGGCTTGTGAAACCGATTTTGTTTCCCGTTCGGACGACTTTAAGGGCTTGGCGCACGAAATTTGTTTGCAGATTGCCTCAATGAAGCCGACTTACGTGAAGGCGGAAGAAATTTCCGCGGAAGATTTGGCGAAAATGACTGAAATTTTCACGGAACAAGCTCAAGGTTTGGGCAAAAGCAAGGAAATTATGGATGGAATCATAAAAGGAAAATTAGAAAAATTCAAAAAAGAAGTTTGTTTAATGGACCAGCCTTGGATAAAGGAAGACAGTAAAACAATTAGAGATTTAATTAACGAGTATATTGCCAAAGTAGGTGAAAATATTTTGGTAAAAAAATTCGTAACATATGAATTTTGAAATAATCGCGGGAGTGATTCTTGCCGTAAGCTTTTTGTCAATCGTATTCATGGCCTTGAAAAAAACTTCCGACTTGAAAAATCTGCCGCATAAGGAAAATATTATTCCGGTTGGTAAGTTAAAGGAAAATATCAGGCATAAAACAGTCACTTATTGGAATCATAAGGTTCCGGATTTTTATCATTTCCTCCAAAACTTTATTTTAAAAACAAGGGAATTATTTACCAAAGCGGATAATAAAATGCTTGAATTGCTTTTAAAATTAAAAAACAGGACGGATAAAGGGCGGGTGGAACTGGATGATTATTGGAAAGATATCCGAACGAATTTGAAAAAGAATAGCCAAAAAAATAAATCTATAGAAGTAAGCGAAAAAAAAGAAGAAACAGAGCAAGTTAATATTTCCGAAAAAGTACATATTAGAAAAAAGTAAGTAGTGCCGGCATAGCTCAGTGGTAGAGCAACTGTTTTGTAAACAGTAGGTCGGGGGTTCGAATCCGTCTGCCGGCTCACATTCATATGAAAAGACCCACTATTGAGTGGGTCTTTTCATATGATTATAAATCGCAGTTGACGGATTCGAAGGGTTTTTGCGACGGCAAAAACCCGGGCTTTTAAAAACTTTAGCAAAAGTTTTAAAAAGCGAATCCGTCAACATTTGGATTCGAACGCGGAGGGCTGACGAGCCCGAGCGGGGTCCGCGCGCGGTTTCAGTAGAAACCGACGACGCGGACGAATCCGTCTGCCGACGGATAAATATTGAGCGAATCTTGAGGAGCGAAGGTCAACGAGCGTTGAGCGAGTTGATGTCGGATTTAGTAAAATCCGACCTACATTTGTGGCCTCAATAGAGGGCAGTGCGTTTGCCGTCGGATAATTTTTTAGCAACTTTTTCCATGGAAATATACTCCATGGAATTTTTTTTTATAAAAAAAGTGTTATCGATAGTGCCAAATCCGATATTTATTTTCATCGTATGGTATCGATAACACATAGCACAATGCCCTGATTTGTTCCCTGCGGCACCTTATTTCCTTTTGAACATCTGGAAGGCTTTGGTCGTAATGTTTATACTTGTTGATTTGATCGTCTAGCTCTTTAATCCTTGCAAGTATTTGCTCGGTCGTTTTCAGCTTAATAGTGATAGTTTCTTCCATTCAAATCGTCCTTTAAAGAGTTTAGCTCTTTACAGATTACTCTATATTTTTTTTAAAAAAAGTCAATAAAGAAGTGTGTTGACAAATAAACGCAAAGTGATAATAATTGAATTGGTTCGGTTCTTGACTCTGTCCCGTTTCCCTTAGATTACATTCTTCGATATATTTATGCGAGTAAATGAACTTTCAAGAATGTTGCCGCAATAGGACGTCGGGACCACCCGAACCAAACAGTAGTCCTTACCCGGACTAAACCTTGACAACGCAGATGCGTTTACGAAACGTTGTCTGTGTAAATAGGAATGGATATGCTGAAACAAAAGCAAACCCCATTCCTTTCATCTAACTTTTAAACGTTAAGGCATTAAGTGCCTTGACGTTTTTATTTACAAAAAAGCTGTTTACTATTAGAAATAATAAACAGCTGGTGAGGGAGCATTTCCGCCTTCAACTATTTTTATAATATGCCCGTTTTTTATGTAAAGCGAAAAGGGCTGGTCGGCGTAAACAATAGTGCTAATTGTTTTAGCGTGAGGGCCTCTTTCTGTAAAATATGAACCGTCAGCGAAAGTTATGCGGCATATTTCGAGAGCATTATTGCTTGGGCCGTAATTTACTATATTGAAAATTTGAACATTCGCAACCGTGCCGCTCATGATAACATCAGGCGGTTTTTCGGTTTGTGTAGTGCAGCCGGCGATACAGATTACGACTACCAATAGTAGCAGTAGAGCGATTGAAATGAGCAATAACCCAGTTTTATTCATTAATTCCTCCTTCTAATTTGGATAGAAAGGTATGCTTAAAGAATACAATATTAGCATCAATTTGTCAATAAATCATTGACCGTAAAATAAATCAATTATAAACTAAAAGCATAATACAATCGCATAATTATTTATGAAAAAAGTTTTGAATTTATGTTTGTTGGTTGAGGACCATAAAATTCTCTTGGGAATGAAAAAACGCGGCTGGGGCGAGGGCAGATGGAACGGTTTTGGCGGCAAAGTGGAAGAGAATGAAACCATAGAAGAATCGGCTAAAAGGGAGATGCTGGAAGAATCGGGAATCACGGCAAAAAATATTGAAGAAAGGGGGGTGGTTGAATTCACTTATTTGGACACGGGCAAAATTATGGAAGTGCATATTTTTAAGGTTTTGGGCTATGGTGGCGAACCAACGGAATCAGAAGAAATGAAGCCGCAATGGTTTGATATTATGGATATCCCTTTTCATCAAATGTGGCCGGATGATGTTTATTGGATGCCTATGTTTTTGGCGAATAAAAAGTTTACCGGAACGTTTATTTTCCAAGACACGAATACCTTAATCAGCCATAATTTACAAGAGGTTTAAACCATTGTTTTGGTAGTTGACAAATATCGGGATACAAGATAATATTATCCGTATTGTAAGCCAGTATTTTTGAAAATTAAATAGTTAAATTTTTTTAACAGCAATCATTAATATTTTAAGCAATTAGAATTATTTTTAGGAAAATTCTGAAAATTTCTATCGTAAGTTTTTTAGAGTTGTTCCGCTATTCTTTTTTTAGATTGAAATCTCAATTTAAATTTTTATTGAGAGTTTGATCCTAGCTCAGGATGAACGCTGGCGACGTGGATAAGGCATGCAAGTCAAGCGGCTGTAGTAATACAGCAGCGGCGAAAGGGTTAGTAACGCGTAGATATCAACCCTCTACACGGGCATAACCTGGAGAAATCCAGGCTAATTCCCGATGGTCCGGAAACGGTAAAGGTTTACTCCGGTAGAGGATGAGTCTGCGTCCTATCAGCTAGTTGGTGAGGTAAT
>JBAZLH010000002.1:0-181928 GCA_041650375.1 Minisyncoccota bacterium
ATTTGGTTTACCGCGGAAAAAACATCTTCAATCACAACTACTGACTTTACCGGATCCACAATGTGGTAATAAGCTACAGCCGCGATATCAATAGACACATTGTCTTTGGTAATGATTTTTTGCGAAGGAATGCCCATGGTCACGGTTCGCATGCTTACCCTTACCATTTTTTCAAAAATCGGGATTAAAAAAATAAGCCCGGGCCCGCGGGTGCCGTTGTATTTTCCTAAAAAGAAAACCACCGCCCTTTCGTATTGGTTAATCACGCGCAAGCTATAAAAAAGGATGATAATTGCCGCGATTGCGATATATAATATTAAAAAATTCATATTTTAGTTTTTATTTATTATAAAGATATTATACCAAAAAAACGCCAAACATAGAAATCCATTGCGCAAAAACAAAAATTATGTTAAAAATCTTTATGTAATCCTCGGATTAATTTGAAATAAACGAATGAAATTGAATAAATTTTCAGTAAAAAAATCCAAAAGCGGCCTGGGCCTGTGCGCCAACACCCTAATTAAAAAGGGTTCTTTTGTTATTGAATACACCGGAAAAATAATTACCGAAGAACAAGCCAATAAAAAAGGCGGGAAATATCTTTTCAAAATAGATTCCAAATTCACGGTTGACGGCACGGACAGAAAAAATATCAGCCGCTACATTAACCATTCTTGCCGCCCGAATTGCGAGGCCTATATCGTGGGCAAAAAAATAAAAATATACGCGAAAAAAAATATCCAGCCCGGCGAAGAATTAAATTACAACTACGGCAAAGATTATTTTGACGAATACATTAAGCCTTTTGGCTGCAAATGCGCTTATTGCCAAAGTAAAAACTTGACTTTACCTTAAATTTGTGGAAAAAATAGAAGAGTATTCCTATGCCGAACGGTTATTCTCTCAAAAACCTTGAAAAATTCCTGGAAGACCACCCGAATTTATTCAAGGATCGAACGAACAGCAGCATTTTGGAAACATTTAAAGCGCAAACCGAACGCGGCTGCGTTTCCACCGGAAGAGTTAAAAGCTCCCTCGGAGAACACTTTCCTTTGTTCCTTAAAGAAGCCGGCACTCTGCCGGAACATATCCAAATCGGGACAGATTCCTATATGTCCCGCACATAGCTCTTTTATTTCGCCTATTCCAAAAGGCGATTTTTTTATTGCCAAAATTATTTGCCGGAAAATTTGCCTTCAAGCAAGAATAAAATTCCTGTGATTACGGGCACTCCCCCGATAACCGCAGAACTTAAATCCATCTTAAAAAACAGCAGGCAGTAAATCCCGAAAAGGATAAACAGCCATCCGCCTATTTTTGCCCACTTCCAGGCAATCGCTGAAATTAAGAGGACAACCAAAGTTGGAATTAGGTGGCTTAAAGAATCCATGACACCAAATTCCGGGCTCAGTCCTTCCAAAATAAAAACAGCGAAAAATACGACGATAAGAACCGACAAAATTCTGGCTAAATAATAAATTGGCTTATTTATGCTCATTGAAATAATTATAACAAAAAAATTAATACAATAAAACAGGGTTTTGTCCCCTGTTTTATTTTTGTTTTAAGCAAAGGTGAAAGCCACGCCTTTTGCGTTCGCGCGGCCGGTTCGGCCGATACGGTGGATATAATCGTCGTAAGTGTGCGGCACGGTATAATTAATCACGTGCGTGATATTTTTAATATCCAGCCCGCGCGCAGCCACATCAGTCGCGACCAACACATTAATCCTGTCTTCACGGAAAAGCGAAAGCGCTTTTTGGCGTTGATTTTGACGTTTGTTGCCGTGGATGGATTCAATTTTAAATCCTTCGTTTTTCAAACTTTTATAAAGCTGCTCCACTCCGTGCTTTGTTTCGCTGAAAATCAAAACTTTTTTCATTTCCGGGTTGGACAAAAGTTTTTTCAAAGTTTCAAGTTTGTCCGAACTGCCCGCGGTATGAATCACGCTTTGTTCAACATTATCCGCCGATTGGTTGGATTGGATTTCCACCGAGAACGGCGACTTTAAAAATTGGTTAGCCAATGTTTTTGTTTTTATGGGCATTGTCGCCGAAAAAAACAATGTTTGCCTTTGCGCCGAAGTTCGGCCCATCAGTATCTTAATGTCGTCAATAAATCCCATGTCCAGCATTCGGTCAACTTCATCCAATACGACCACGGCGAATTGCGAGAAATTAATCAATCGGCGGCTTTCGAAATCTTTTAATCTGCCCGGCGTGCCGATAATGATATTCGGATTTCTTCGCAAGTCCATAATTTGCTTTCCTTGGGGCATTCCTCCGACTACGATAGCCGAATCCAATCTCATTCCCCGTGAAAATTTGCGGAAATCTTCGTTGATTTGAATCGCCAGTTCGCGAGTCGGCGCCATAACCAAGGCCTTTCGCCTTTTGTCTTTTAAAATATTTTCAATAATCGGCAAAAGATAAGCGCCGGTTTTGCCTGAGCCGGTATTAGCCAAACCGACAATATCTTGCCCGTCCAGGATTGCCTGCATTGATTGGTCTTGAACCGGAGTTGGCGTGGAAAAGCCAAGCTTTTCTATATTTTCCAATAAAAGCGCGCTGAATTTAAAATCCCTGAAAGTGCGCGATATTTTTATTGCCGGAGCGGTTGCTCCCGCTTGGGAGGCCTGCTTGATAAACCGCGAAATATCAATTTTTTCGCGATTGCCGAAAGCGCGTCTTGGTCCCGAATTGGAAAAAGAACGCTTGCCACTGAATTTGTGGCTGAATTTTGGTTTTGCGCCACGCGCAAAACGAGTTGAGTTATACATATAAATTTTTACCTTTCGCGAAAGAGAAAGAATGAAACAAAAGGGTGTTAAATTATTAATCTTAATGATTCTTTGAATTGCTGCTATAGAACATCGAGAAAAATAATTTATCGGAAATCTATATGACAATTTTTTCGCTGGTTATTAATATAACATATCCTGCATTATTTTGCAAGGATAGGCTACGCTTTCTTCTTGTCCAGCTTGTCCAAGCCGATAATTTTAACTCCGAAATAAACCACCAGCGCGACTACGATAAAATCAATAACCACGCTTATTAAATCGCCATAAAGGATATTGGCGGAACCCAAACCGATTGAAGCTGTTTTTAATCCGGCGGCGGCGCCAAGCGCCATGCCGAGAATCGGATTAATAATATCGGTAACCAAAGCGGAAACAACTTTTGAAACCGCTCCGCCGAGGATAAACCCGACCGCCAAACCGACAACTCCCTGTTCGCGGATAAAATCAAAAAAACCTTTCATATTTTTTTATTTATTATTAAACGTTTCTAATTTTTTCAATAAACTCATTTAATCTCTCGCTGTAATTTTTTTGGACTATTTCTTTTCCGGTAACTGCCAACGTAGCCACGGCTTTAGATTGGCAAATATCTTCGGCTTCGGCGAAAGTCTTAGCCGGATCACTTCCGCCCATAGTGCAAAACAAGGCAATTTTTTTAAAATTACCGGCATTGTCCATCAAATAACGCCTAATCGGGCTGGAAATTCCGGCCCAAATCGGCGTGCCTACGATAACCAAATCATAATTGCTTATATTTTTGGAAACCGGCTTAATGTCCGCGGGAATCTTTTTGGAAGCTTCTTGGCCGCAAAGGAAAAGGCCCATTATTCCGGAACGGTCTTTTTGGCTGATTATTTCTTCAATGTCGCAATTTAATTTTTGCCTTATTTCTTCGGCCAATTTTTTGGTCGCGCCGCTTCTTGAATAATAAACTACCAGGATATTCATATATTTAATAATTAAATTTATTATAATATCTCTTTTAATAGTTCTTGCACGCCGATTTTATTTTTGGCGGAATAAGGAATAATTTTATGGGCTCCTATCAATTCCTTGATTTTTTCAAACTGCTTTTCATAATCAGCTTTTTTGATTTTATCTATTTTGTTCGCCACCACAATAATCTCTTTCCGGTAATCTTCCAAGGCATAAAGCATTTCCAAATCATCTTGGGTAGGGCCCACTTTAGCGTCAATTATCAGCACAACTTTCTGTTCATAATTGGAAACAAAAAAATACCAATTAACCATGGCTTTCAAACTGTTCTTTAGCTTCTCCGGAACCTTGGCATAGCCATAACCCGGCAAATCAACAAAATACAAAGAATCATTAACCAAAAACAAATTGATTTTTTGGGTGCGGCCCGGCAAATCACTCGTCTTGGCCAAATCACGGCGGTTAACCAAAGAATTGATTACGCTGGATTTGCCAGCATTGGAACGGCCGATAAACGCCACTTGCGGCAAGCCGTCTTCAAAAATTGAATCCGTGCCCGTGACACCTTTTACGAATTGCGCTGATTTAATTTCCATATAACTACAAAAAATTAGATACTTTGCGTCCAGTACCCTCCAACTGCTTCAAACCTCAAAGAGCCAAACTATTTCTTTTTGTCTTTTTTCGGCTTCTTTGTTTCTTTTTTCCTGGAATTGTTCCCTTTCGCCATAAGATTAAATTTATTATTATACAAAAATAATAACATTGTATTTATTTTCAAGCAACTAAAAACCGCCTGCTGTCCGCCAACTGGCGGAGACGGACGGTTTTAATGCTTTTATTTTTTTGCTTTTTTCTTGGCAACCGGTTTGGCAACTTTCTTTGCAATCGCCTTTTTGGGTTTTTTGGTTTCTTTTTCCTTCTTGGCAACTAATGCTTTTTTAGATTTTACCTCCTTGCCCGCCGTAGTTCCGTTGGAGCGAAGGAGGGCTTTGCCCGCCGCATCTTTTTTCTCAACAACAATTCCTTTCTTTTCTTTTGTTAAGGCCGTTGATGATGCTAAAATATTCAAAATTTTATCAAGCTTGGCGTTTACCAAGTCCAACTGTTCCTTGTATTGGGCGCTTACCGGCTTGTCAGTGTTCTTACTCGAAGAACCCGGCCTTTCAAAACAATCCGGGCAATAAACCGGCTTATCGCTTATGGGCTTAAACGGAAGCTCAAACCTTTTGCCGCAAGTCGCGCAAGTCGCGCCAAACATCGGCTTATCTTGGAATCTGGGCTTTTCAAATTCCCTTTTTCTTTCCGGCTTGTCCGAACCGCCGCCATGGCTGGTAAAGCACTGGCTGCAATAAATCGCCCTATCGCTTGTTGGCTTAAAAGGCACTTCGCATCTCTTGCCGCAATCGCTGCAAATAGCCTCGTGCATCTGCGGCCTGCCTCGATCATTGCCGCCAAACCTTTTTTTGCCAAAATCTTTCTTTTTAAAATCCCCTTGCCCGCCTCCTCGTTTCTCAAATTTAAAATTTTTCATATTTGTTTATGTTATTATGTGGCGGCTATTATAAACTATATCCCATTATAAAGCAAACCGATTTACGGATTGCCCAAACAGGCTTGACATAATTTTTGGGTTTGATATACTTAGCCTACACCTACCCCCCAGGTATGGGCATTAATAAAACATAAATAAATTTATGATTACGGAAGAAAAAAAGAAAAAGATTTTGATTAATTTTAAAAAAGCCAACAGCCTGCTTTCCAAAATTAACGGCATGGTGGAAAAAGACTGTTATTGCATTGACGTAATGCAGCAAAACCTGGCCGTTATCGGGCTTTTGCGTTCCGCCCACGAAATGCTAATGGCTAACCATTTAAACACTTGCTTTAAAGACGCGATGGTGGCTAAAAACGAAGCGAAAAAAAAGCAAATGATAGAAGAAATTTTAAAAGTAATAAATTTATACAACAAATAAAATGAACCCCGTTGAAAAAGATTGTTGCGCGCCCGCGCCAAACAAACCCAATAAAGGAATTCTATCAGGCGTTCTCTATGGCTTGCTTCCCCACTCTTTCTGCGTCGCCTTTATTTTATTTTCAATTGCTGGCTCCGTGGCCGCGGCCGCTTTCTTAAAACAATTCTTGCTGATTCCTTATTTTTTCCATTTTTTAATTTTACTCTCTTTGGGGCTGGCCACCCTGTCGGGCGCGCTTTATTTGAAAAAGACCGGATACTTGTCTTTTGCCGGAGCGAAAAACAAATGGAAATATTTAACTTCCCTGTATTCCATGACAATCGCAATTAACGTATTGATGTTCTTTGTTGTTTTTCCGACTTTGGCCAATGTTAGTTCCGCGCCGCCGGCAAATCAAGAAGAATACTCGGCTAATTTATCCGTAAGCGTCCAAATACCCTGTTCTGGGCACGCCCCTTTGATAATTGATGAAATCAAAAAAGACGAAGGCGTCAGTTTTGTAACCTTTAAACTGCCGAACATTTTTGAAATACAATACAATCCCGAAAAAACTTCGCCCCAAAAAATAACAGGACTGGAAGTTTTTAAAACATATAAAGCAATAATCCAATAGAAAAGAAAAAGGTCGTTGTTTAATATTTTTACGTCGCGAAAAAAATATTAAACCAATAATAATTAATAAATGCATACAATATACAAACATATGGAAAACGAAAAAGAAGAAACTTGTGCATGCGGATGCGGATGTACCTGCAAATGCTCGTGCGGAGCGGATTGCAAATGCGGAGAAAAATGCGAATGCGGAGCGGATTGCAAATGCGGGCCGGACTGCAAGTGCGGCTGCAATAAATAAACCAATAATTTCAAATTAAAATAAAAACCATCAAGCGCTTGATGGTTTTTGGTTTGCGCCAATTTCTAAATAGAATGGATGTATAAAAATTTTTCCCACTCTTCCACGCACTCGCCGGCCAAATCAATCACGTCAACCAATGTCCCGAATTCTTTAATATCAATCCCGAACCTGTTTTCTTTACGCGCCGGATCAGAATAAACCGTGATGGGCGTGGAAATATCAAGGAATTTATGGTTCACGAAATGGTATTGCGATTCGTATAAGTCTATTTTTGTGTGCTTCTGCATATTTGCCAAATCCCGGCAAAGCGTTAAGCTTACGCTCTTGGAAATAAAAATATTAATATCCCGACTGCCGTAACGGCTCTGAATCAGCCAATCGCGAAGATGGTAACATTGGATGAAAAAAGACGTAAACGCGTCCACCGCGCTTTTAAAATTTTCATCCGTGGCAGTTGAAAAACGCCCGATATCTTCTTTTAAGCGCTTAACCCTGTCCAATTGTTCTTGGTACGGCAAAATGTTTTTCATATAAACAAATTAACACAAGACAAAGAAAATAACAATAAAAAAAGAGAATAAAATAAGCTTTTATTCCCATTAATGGATTGACCTGGACGCGCACGTTGGCTTGGCTATTTTTTGGGCCGGCCAACCGTAATTGCGTTTGGCCCAATGGGCTATCGGGTAACCGTCGGCCAACCTCAAGTATATCTCCGGATGTATTCTGGCTCTTTTGTACCTGGAACCGGCCGGCAATAAGGTGAATTCGCTTAAAATGCCTTTATTGTGAAACGCGTAAGCGATTGCTTCCGCCAAGGTTAAAGGCAGGCGCTCGCATTTTAATTCATCAATCCTCACGTCCGCTATCCAATAGCATAAAAAATTTCCCGGGTCTTCCTTGTATCTGTTAATGATTCTATCCGCCTTCTCCAAGCTGTGGCCGATTTTGCCGTTAGATGTAATCAGTTTAATTAATATTGTCGGCTCAATCGCTCTTTCACTGACAACCGGCAGCAACGGCAACAATTCCGCTTTTGGGTTTTGGCAAATCGGCTCATTTGAAAATAGGCTTGCCGCGTAATCAATTTTGCGGCTTAAATTCTGGATAATTTCATCAGGCCGGCCTTCTTCAATATCCCCGGTCTCAACTAAAATTTTAAGGCCTTGCTCAAGGTCACAAAGCTGGGCTCTGGCAAAAATGACAAGCGCTTCTTTTGAGTAAAATTTTTGTTGCTTTACGCTTTGGATTAATTCTTTAAGCCATTTTTCCCGTTCATTCGGCGATACTTTTTTCATATAAGACGACACTGTTCTGGTCGCCCGGCAAATTCCATCCTCATAAGCTTCATCTTGTGAAATAACAACCATCTCCCTTGTTAATGAACTTGGGTAAATTGAGTATAAGTATAAATTTTTGCTTAGTCAAGAATACAAAAACCGCTAAAATAGCGGCCTCATTTTTTATTTTTATTCATCTCTTTTCTAATTTTTAATGCATCTTACGGAAAAACCTCTTGCTCTAACATCAAGAGCCGGATTATAACCAACGGTGCCAAAAGATAAACTATAAGAGCCTATACCGCTGGCCGTACTGGTCCAATAACAAGAATTGATATCCACCATGCTAAGACTTCCTGTGTTATATTGTCGGAAGCCGGCAGTTGGTAATTTTAAAGGCGAAGCATAGGCGTCATCGCGACTACCCCAAGCACCTGCGGCAATTTCCGCATTCCACTCAGCTAAGGTTGGCAACCGCCAATCGGTCGGACAAGGATTATTAATTCCACTAATGCCTTGCCATAAATTATTATTTTGAGGGCTCCTCCAATCGTAAGGATTCACGTTTGTCATAATAAAATTACCGTGCCCCGGATTATCACTATTAGATAAAGTTGTTGTTGTTCCACTCGTACGAATTTGATGGCCGTCAATTCCCCTTCCCCATTGAAACAAGTCGCCATAAGCAGCCGAATCATTATAAGCCGTGGCAACCTGGCCGGCTCCAAGATTTCTATCCAGCCAACACTTACTTGCTTGTGATATAACCTCTCCATAAGTAACACTACTGCCGTTATAAGTAAATGTAACTGTATCGCCACAAGCTAAATAAGTAATACTGCTAATAGCGCTATCGGTGTAACCGGACCTAACGGCCAAAGCCTTAACACTTACATCTGAATTAATTACCAAAGGAGTTACGGCTTGGTTAATTGATGCCGTAGTCGGATTGCTGCCATCCGTTGTGTAATAAATTGCATCAGCATTAGCTGATGTAATTGTCACAGTTGAACCAAAAGCAATTATCCCGCTGGCGGCGCTAAAAGTTGGCGCAGCCTGAAAGCCAACTGTTTCACTCCAAGCATTTATTGAGCTGTCATATTCATAAGTTCCGTTGGTACTTAAAATTGCCTGAAGGGTAAAACTATCGGAACTGGGACTATTGTAAACATAATAAATTCCAGAATTTGGATCTTGCGGCAAAGCAGGTAAATATTCTTCCAACTTAGTTTCCAAATCACTGCAAGGATTATTTCCCGCCCCAGCTCCGATGTTACAATTAGCGCCGGAAGGATAAGTATTATTATGCTGAATGGAATATATTAAAATAGTTTTTTGAATTGTTTCCAGGTCTACTTTTCTTCGCACATCCTTGGCGGAATTAATTGCGTCAGACATAGACACAAAAAGAAAGCCGGACAAAATACCGATAATTGAAATAACCACTAAAAGTTCAATTAAAGTAAAAGATTTTTTAAGCTTCTTCTTGCTCATTAAAATAATTATATCATAAAAATTTAAAACAAAAAAACCGGCGTGATCCGGTTTTTTGCCGCAGAATTACTAATTAAAAAGCGTAACCGTTTTGGCAATTGTAATAGCCGTTATTGTAATAACAATTACTGTTATTGTAGTAATAACCGTTATTGTTGTAATAATAACTATTAGTATTGTAATTGGTGTAATAGCCGCTGCCTATAACCAAAATGCTAAGCGAGGCCGAGCTGCTTCCCCAAGAATTGGAAGCGGTCAACGTGCAATAATAAGTTGTGTCGTAGGGAACGTTGGGCGCGTAATAAATCGGATTCAAAATATTATTGCTGGATAATGTTCCGCCCGTGCAAGTCCAGGAAAAATTGGTCGGGTAACTGTTTTGGTTCAAAACAGTTGCGTCAAAATAAACGCTTCTTCCCGATTGCACGCTTTTTTTGGCTCCCGCAGAAATTGAAGGATAAATATTATTATTGCAATTATACCCGTAGCAATAATAATTATTGTTATAGTTTCCTTTAACCAAAATATTCACTGAACTTGAAGCGCTGTTTTGGAAATTGGAAACAACCAGCGTGCAGGTGTAAGTTGTGTCATAGCCGGTGGTGGGCGCGTAATAAATCGGGTTAAGGATATAATAATTGGACAACGACCCGCCCGTGCAAGTCCAGGAATAATTTACCGGATAACCGGTTTGGTTGGAAACAGTCGCGTCCAAATAAACAGTTTGGCCGGACTGGATTGTTTTATAATTACCAGCGAAAACGCTCAAATTGTTCCGGTTGTAATTATTGTTGTAATTATAATTATAATTGTTGTTATTGTAATTATAATCATCAACGCCATAGTTCATTGAATCAACCAAAGACGCGCTATCGTAATCTCCATTGTTTACCAATAAATTCTGCAAAAATTTAATCAATGAAATTCTAGCTTCTTCCGATTGGCTGGACGCGGCAGACACATTGGACACGGCAAAAAAAGAACAAAACAACGAAATTACCATTAAAAATGTGATTATTTTTTTGTTCATATCGCTTGTTTTTATTTGCTTAAAGTTGGCTTCTTTCTAACATATTTTGCTCTATTTGAAAAGAGCCTGTTTTACCCCCAACAAGCAACGCCCTTAATCAATTTATTGTAAAAAATAAAACAAAAACTGCCCCCCCCAAAAAAAAACAATTGCCGCCTTGGCTGGCAGCCGGCTTATTTCAACTCAATCAAACAAAAATAAGCGCCGACCAGTTTATTCTCCGCGTAGACCGGGCAAGTCGGGCAAATGCACATTTTTTTGGAATCCATCTCGCACTCGGACACGGTTCGGGCGCAAAAAACTCGCTCCGCTTTATTCTTGTTGCAATCGGCATAAAGCGGGCAATTGGGGCAAAAGCATTTATCAAAATTTTCCGGGTTATTTTTCGGTTTCATAATCTATGTAGTTTTTCTTTTTTGATTTATGTTCGTAATTAAATTCATGCCCGCATTCGGGGCAAATTAACAAAGCTTTGGCGAAATTAACCGCGTTTTGGGCCAAATCCGTAAAAATGTCTTGGATGGCTTTATCGTTTTCTATTTTACTCCTATCGGTTTTCGTATTCTCGTCGCTCTCGCCAACCCAAGCGGCATAAGCTTGCGGCGGAAAAATCAAACCCATCTCGGTTAAAAAATTCATTAATCCCCCGGCCACGTGCTGATAGCCGTCTTCATGCCCCAAAATCATCAATGCTCCGATTTTATTTTTAACCAAAACTTGGCGATAAACCGAATTAGCGTTTTCCAAAGAATTCAAACGTTCAATAATCAATTGCATCAACTGGGAATGATTACCCCAATAAATCGGCGTGGAAAAAATAACTACGTCGGCGTTAAGGATGCCATTGTAAATTTTTATCATTTCGTCGTTTTTATCCAACTGGGTAATCAAGCAAGGATGGACGCACGCTTTCGCGTCCATAGAATAATGGTGGTCGCAAGGCCTTAAATTTAATTCCGAAGCCACGACAATTTCTTTTTCCACTTCTTCATCTTTCAGAGCGTCAAAGGCGGTTTTCATTAAATAATAACTGTTTGATTCTTTTCCCCTGGCGGAAGCGCTTATTCCGAATACTTTTATTTTTCTCATAGGTTTAAAAATTTAAATAAATCGCCAATCCTAAAATGCCGTGGACCAAAGCTAAAAAGATGGAAATTTTCGCCATCAGCGGATGCCACGGAAAAGGAATTGCGTGTTTATTGTTAAAATTTAAATAACCGATTAACGCGGTAAAACAAAATGAAAGAAACGTGATTATGCCCGCGTAGAATATTAACGGCTTCCCAAGAATAAGAGTGTAAGCGATTTGCGCTATCATATTTTTAATAACTTATTTTATAGACTCATTATACCATAAACAAAAACCAACCCAAAGCAGCCCCAAATATTCGCAAACTATATTATTTTAGGATATTCCCAATCAGCATTATCAATCACCATGTCGGCTATTTCTGCCGGAACGGATTCTTCCAAGTATTTCTTCTGGGCCGGCAAATATTTTTCATCGTATTTCTTGATAATTTCTTTGCCAAAAATAGGCACATCCCTAACCATGGCCCGCTTCTTACTTTCCTCAAGCGGTATCTCAATAAAAATTTTATAATCAAGATAAGGATCTAATTCTTTCCTGAATAAAAATACTCCCTCAAAAACAACTATTGTGTCTTTATCAAAAGAAAACGTTTTTTCCTTTTCGTATTTATCGGCATGTAAATCCAATAAAGCCAACCGAACGGAATATTCATTCTTTTCGCGGACGGGAACCAATAATTTTTCAATAATAGTTTGGATATCAAAACTTTTATTATAATAATTATCCGCCTGGCTTTTCCCCGAATATCTTATCTCTTTGGGATTATGAAAATCGTCTAAATTGATTGTTTGGACTTTTTTATTTTTTGAAATCAGAAAACGGCTAAACGCTTCGGCAAACTTTGTTTTGCCGGATGTGTCTATCCCGTTTATTCCAACAACAAAAGCCCTGCTTTCCTTTTTCCTTTGGCTGATTTCTTCCAAAATTTCTTCAAATATAAAAATTCTTCTGTCAAAAATATCCAATAATTCTTCAAAATTATTTATGCCCAAATCGGCTTTTCGCGCTTCATCTTTGCCATAGCCGTACAAAGCTCCCACGGAGATGGCGTTATTTTCTTTGGCCGCCTCAATATCGTGAATCCTGTCACCGATGACAGCGGCGTTTGATTCCTTTAATTCTATTTTGATTTTCTTAACCAATTCTATTTTTGTCAGCTTATTTTCTTCCACGCACTCCATATAATCAAAAAACTTTCCGATATCTAAAAATGAAATTATTTGCTTAAAGTATTCCGCGCTCGCGTTTGAATAAAGCGCTAATTTATAGCCTCTTTGTTTTAGGGTTTGCAACGTTTCCATTGCACCGGGAAATGCTTCTCCGTATTTTAAAATAGCAGTGCTCCGATGCGTCCTTGTTTTTTCCGCCAGTTCTTTCCATTGAGAAATTTTATCCGGAGGTAAAATGGATTTGTACGCGTTCTCCGATGTTTTTCCTATATACCCTTTCACTTTTTCTTCAATATTATCCGCTTGCCAACCAAGCTCAAATAAAGCTCTTTTCACAGCTTCAATTTCCGGCTTAATGGTTTGGAAAATAGTTCCATCAAGGTCAAATATTAACAACTCAACTTCCCGTAAGTTAATCATATTTTTATTATAAAAGATGCTTTGGAATAAAGCAAAAACCGGCTAAAGCCGGCTGAAACGCCGCGATAAATCAATTTGCCATTCCCTGCGTCACCTGCACGAATTTCAAGGGATCCAGGCTCGTTCCCCTCATCTTGATTGAAAAATGCAAATGCGGATTTATGGAATATCCGGTGTCGCCCGATAAGCCGACTATGTCTCCCAATTTTACTGTTTGCCCTTCGGCCACGTTAAACTTATTCAAATGCAAATAAAGTGAATATACTCCCAGCCCGTGGTCTATCGCCACCGTGTTTCCGTTATTTTTTATATTATCCGCGAAAACAACCTTGCCGTCATTCACGGAAAAAACCGGCGTATTGAGTAGCGCGTCCAAATCCACTCCCAAATGTTGGGCCGTATAATCTTTTGATTTTCTGATATTGCCGAATGAACCCACATCTTTTACTCCAAACATCGGATAAACAAACGGCTTATTAACGTAAGACGCGGCCGTAATGATTTTTAAAATTTCCGCCAGCTCTTTGCTCTTTTTATCCGGAACGGTAAAAATGTTTTTTAACGTAAATCCTTTTTGGATAAGTTGTTTCGTGACAACCAAGCTCGTTGCGGGAAAATCTCTTTTTGAAACAAGGATATTTTTTTCAAAAATAGCTTTACCCGGAACATTAATTGAGAGCTTGTATTCGCCGGGCTTTTTATCAATTGCCGCGCCGGTAATCGCTACCCAATTTTTATCCCTTTTATCCCTGAAAAAACGCAACTTTATTAAACCGAAAGTTCCGGTGATTTCATTTGTTTCATTTTTTACCACGATTAAAAGCGTGTCGGCTTGCAAAAGCTTATCCGAAGAAATAAATACTTCCGGGCTTAATAAAGTATTTTCCGCGTTCACATTTAAACAAGGAAACAAGATGGCGCCCGCAATCGCTAACCATATGCATATTACCGTTAGCTTAAAGTCCATAAATCCATTATACCACAAAAAACCGCCCAAAGGCGGCTTGTGTTTGCGCTTAAATACTCAAACTATTTTTTAATAATCTCGCTTAATTGGATGTTTTGCTCGGTTGTTTGGCCCTCAATAATTTTAACAGGAATCAAGCTTGGCGCTTTTTCAAAATTCTTGGGCAAAGTATTATCATTGAAAAATATCACGAAGTTTCCAACAGGCATTTTATCAAAAAAAGCAATTCCGTTTTTGTCCGTAATTTCCATGGCCATTTTTCCGCCCGGATGTTCGCCCACGTCAACTTCAATATTACCGATAAACGCGCCCTGCCCGGAGGTTATAGCAACTTTCAAAGAGCCGAATTGTTGCGCGCCCTCAATTAAATTTTCCGGAGCGACAATACTGGAACTGCTCCAAAAACCTTTTCCGAATTGCTTTAAGTCAACAATTCCAAAAAAATTCAAAAGCATAAAGATAACAACGCCTGTAATTAAACCGAAAATAAATTTTTTCATATGTTTAATTATTTATTATTTACACCTTGTCGTTAAAGCCGAATTCAATGTGGTTCACCTATTATTTTTTTAAACAGGCTCGGCTTAAATTTATTTTATTAACTCCACCATCAAGCTCTCAAGCGCGATTCCGTTGTATTGTTGTTTGCTGATTTCTTTATTTTCGTGCAAAATACGCGTTTTAAATCCGGCAGCTTGTATTTTATTCAAATAATCATCTTTTAACAGCGCGCCGGCGACGCAACCTGATATTAATTCGTGGTTGTTTCTTTGCTCATCTGTTAGCTCTTCCAATAAAACAATATCAGAAAGATAAATTTTACCGCCCGGCTTTAAAACCCGATATGCTTCGCTGAATGTTTTGGATTTGTCGGGAGTTAAATTAATAACACAATTCGTAATTATCGTATCAACCGAATTATCTTTAAGTGGCAAATTTTCTATCTCGCCCAAAATAAATTCCACGTTTTTTATGCCTAATTTTTCTACATTCTTTTTTGCTTTCTCTATCATTTCTTCGGTCATATCCACCCCGATAACTTTTCCATTGCTGCCAACTTTTTTAGCCGCTAAAATAGCGTCTATGCCCGCTCCGGATCCCAAATCCAAAACAACATCGCCCTCTTTTAATTTTCCAAGTGCCAATGGATTTCCACACCCAAGACCAAGATTAGCCTCGCCGACTATTTTCAACTCTTCTTCGGAATATCCTATTTCTTTTGAAATGTCGTTAGCTCCTTTACGCTCACACCCGCAACCACAACTGGAATTACCCATGGCTATTTTTTTATAACCATCTTTGACTATTTGCTTTATTTCTTCGTCTTTTTTCATATGTTTAATTATTTATTATTTACACCTTGTCGTTAAAGCCGGCTTCAATGTGGCTGCCATCGCAAAACGGCTTGTTGCAAGATTTTCCGCAGCGGCAAATTGTTTGCCTGTTTCTTTTTTCATAAACCGACCCGCCCGCAGATTCTATTGAGATGCCTCCTTTTACCCATAACGGTCCGGACACTTCAGCAGGAATATCTTCGGTCACGCTAATTGACGGCTCAAATTTTGGCTCAATCAAATTATTTTTTTCCACAGCCGTTAACCTGCCGGACGAACAATTGCAAGCTTCTTCAATCGCAAATTCTTTGGCCTTGGGGTCATCGGACTTTCTGGTTAAATCCCAAGTTCCGCCGTGCCTGTGGCAAAACCTGGCGCCGGCGCACAGATTGGGCACGTCTTTTAAATTTAACTCGGGTCCGTTGATGGTCTTAGACTGCTTATCGTAACTTTCCCTGCTGGCGGTTTCTTTTCCGTCAAATCCTTTTAAATGGCTGCTGTCGCAAAACGGCTTATTCTTTGAATTGCCGCAACGGCAAAGCCGGTACTCGCCTTCTGTTTTGTATTTCTCTCCTTTCTGCCATTTCATCGGTTCATTGTCAGCATCCGCGACAACAAATTCTTTTTCCAACGGAACATTGCCCGAAACAATGTACGGCCCGTCTTTTTCTATTTTTATTTTTTTGTCTTCGTCCATTTGTTTTTTTGATTTTTATTCGGCTTTCTTTCTCTACCCAACAATAATTTAATTATATTTAAATAATACCATAAATAAAAACCGGGTAAAAGTTAATTGTTTTTAAAAAAATAAAAAGCGGTTTGATGTTATCATTCCGCCTTAGCTGAATAATGGCAACAAAGAAAGCTCGGGGTAATGGCAAATTGTAACCTTGGGATGGTCCTCGCCGATTTTCTCAACAACCTCTCTTGTTTTGCCAATCCATCTCGGGTCGCAAGGTTTTAATTCCGGCCTCTCAAAGCAAGCTAAAGCCTCCTCCTCGGTTAAAAACAACGCAACAATCCATGATGTGCTTGTTCTCCACCAAGCAGTATTTACATGCTCAAGCCTGCGCTCCTCGGATGTTTGAGGAGAAAGCATGCTATGGCCTTCCGGAAAATAGAACTGCAAAGTCCTGGCTATTGCCAACATCGAAGCATCGTTATACCTGGTTCCAGTGCAACCAAGCGTGGCGGCGATTCTTTCTATATAAGGGCAATCTTTTTCGCCATAGGCCTTAACCCTGTAAACCGAATTGCGCGTTACGGCAAAGAATTTTCTTAAATGCTCGGACATTTTTTACCTCCAATTTGAGAAAGAACTGTTTCCCTCCCTATCCTTAGCTTATATTTTCTACCACAAAAGTCAATCCCAAAAAATTATTCAAGGTCTTTGCCTTTTTTAGCTTTCATCCCTTTCAATATTCCCCTAAATCTGTTTTCGGCCAAAGACCCGCAATCCAATGTGCCTATCGCGATTTGGATTGCTTCTTTTTCTTCCGCGGTCAACGAATCTCTTTCCATTATTTTCAACAAAATACTGATTGCTTTTTTATATTCCATATATTTTTATTTTATCATAAACAAAAACCGGCGGTAAGCCGGTTTTAAACCTGTTCCTTTTTTAGCAATACTATTTAAATTTAAAGCTTTCGGCTGTGTTGTAAAAAATATCGCGATATTCCGGCCATTTTTCCGCGGTCGTATTGCATGAAATTGTAAAATATTTATCTCCTTTTAAAACTGTTATAACTATAACTTTAAAATTAATATTTTGCATAAGTAAATCGCCCTCCGCGTATTGGGCATCCTGGCCATCAATTTTTCCCTTAGTTTCGTAAGTAAAAGAAATTGCTGGAGCACTGGCTTTTATCTGCTCTTTGACAAGAGCCGATATTTCGCCCAATTTTTGCCCATTTGCATTATCAAAAGAAACGGCCAAGTAGCTCTTAAAATGAACTTTTTCTGCAGCACTGTCTTTTGGCTGAACTTCCTTTGTGTTTTGATAGGCCACGAGAGTGCTCGGTATTTCGATTCTGATCCAACCAGCCGGAGGAATAAAGGTAAATTCGTCGCCGACATAAGGATTATTGTTTTGAGATTGGCTTTGCGGTTGGCTTTGGCTATTCTCCTGCTGCGGTTTTTTTTGAATTAATAAATAATAGCCGATTCCCCCGATTGCTGCCAAAATTAAAATCACCAAACCAATAATTGCGACAGGCGCGAATCCTTTTGTATTTTTATGCATATTAATATATTTATTATATTACAAAGATTATACCACAAACAAAAACCGGTTTAAAGAATTACTTATCTTGGCTTGACTTTGTTTAAATTTATGGTATAAATTATTAAGAAAACAAGGAGGTTAAAAATGAAAGTTCGGGAAAAAAACGGCTCAATGCATGTAATTGAGTTGGAACACGAGGACCAGGTACAACTTATTGTTCCGGCAAGCATGGAACGGGTTTGCATTTATCTGACTGTTACTCCTTCTGGAAAATTGGAAATAGTCGGCGGAGCATCGATAATTGACACAATTTCCGGCAAAGGAATGAAAAGCAAAGTAAAAGAAAATTAATCTCTAAAGTAATTATGGGCGCCTTAAGAATAAAGGCGCTTTTTTATTGCCCGATTTAAATTTTGCATAAAAAAAGATTATCACTTTGGGCCTATAATTCAACAAAAGTTAAAATATGCCCGATATGATAATCATCTAAAAAGTATTCTTGCGGATTGGTCCACAAATATGTTAAGGCTCTTTTTTCGTTCGCTGAATGAGCATTATCGGCTATCCGCGCTTCAAAACGTTGAGCAAAAGGAGAGTATGTATACTGTTTCTCGCCTTCACGATAAATGCCCATTTCAATGAACAGAATCTTTTTTCCGGCCAAGGGTTCTCCAGAGCTGACGACAATTTGCCTGGCCTGGTGGTTTATGCCAATAATCGTCAGGTATTTTCTTTCACATCCACTAAGTGCGGGGTCGTCGCAAGGCATCGGCTTGTCCCCGCAATAGAATATCCCATCCTTCACAGTCAGTTCCATAAACATCAATCCTTTTTAATATGCAATCAATCTATCACCTCTATTTAATAAAATCAAGATTAATAAAACACCCAAAAGCCGGCGATAAGCCGGCCTTAATTTTTCAATCAATTATTTCGTAACTTCTATCATTCGGCCTTCACTTACTTTAAAATACCTAGAAACTCCAACTGATGGCGGCGTAGTCATCGGCTCGTCGGGTTTTCGATCGGCATAATTCACGATTATTTCCCTACCTTGAAACTGAGTTGTTTGCGGGGCAATCCGATCGCCCAAAAAAATCGCGTTTGTTCCCGCAAAAGTCTTCCCTGTTGATAAAACAGTCGCAACATAATAAAAAGTTCCGCTTCCGCCGGTTGTTTGGGTTAAAAGAAAAGCAGCGTCATTTATGCCGTCAAAATTATAATCCGCCCTAACTTCATTTCCAAAATACCGGGTTATGGTTGTTGATGCCGAACCGGGAGCGCTTTGTTTTTCCACCAAGCCGTTTACCAATGTGACTTGTTCGCCTTCAATTGTATAAGTCGCGTTTCGCGGGTCGAGAACCGTTTGTATAATCGGATTGTTGGGTTGTTGTATTTTTGATTGATATATCCAATAACCTATTCCACCTAATAAAACAATGATTATTAGTATTATGGATATAAGTATTTTTTTGTTCATATTTTTTATAATTTTATTTTTTTCTTTTTGGCTCAGGCAACTCCCCTGCGGTAATTTTAATTAACTCAATCAACCATTCTTTATCGTCAATTTCATCTTCAATTAGAAAATGGGATTTTGCCCCGGGATAAGGCGACTGCTCATTAACGTTTTTGATAAACCTCTTTCCGTCTAATGTTGGTTTTACAAAAAGTTGATTATTGCAAATAAGAGCGACTACTTTATTTCGAAAATAAATTGAGCATCCTCCAAACATATATTTATATGAAACGTCTCCCATATCCTGAATTTGATCAACAACATACTCAACAAAAGATTTATCTAATTTAGCTTTCATATTCCATATATATTACCTTACAGGAATTATATCACAAACAAAAACCGGCGATAAGCCGGCCTTAATTTATTATTTAAATTTAAAACTTTGAATCATGGTGTCATCGTAACATTTATAAGGATTTATCGCTGGATTTGTTCCAAATTTACATTCCTGTCCAAGCACAACCGACATTAATCTCTGCTTTTCCGGAGAATACAAAATTTTGTAAACAAAACCCAGGAAACAACTCCCGTACCATGGCTCGCCATTTTTACCCGCATCCGACCCAATAAGGCTAATTGCGTAATTACCGTCTTGCCGCAATGTTTTATTGGCCACCATGCAAGTTGAGCCAAAATTTACTTTAATATATTTTAAAATTTCTTCGTCATCCTTAACGTTATTGATTATAATTTTCCACCCCAACACATACCCGCTTCTCAATGACCCCAAAGTAGAATTTATTTTCTCGCATTGTTCGGTCATTTTTTCAGAGCTTCTGTCCCAGGCGTCATAGTAATACTCTTGGGTTATATAAACAGCGCTATTTTGGTTATCCTCAAAAATTTTCACGGGAACATTGGTTGGCTGCATATCGGAACATCTTACTTTGCCGCTTACTTCCAATGGCACCAATATGGAAAATCCCAGTTCCTCATTTACATAATTAGTCCAAGTTGACGTATCTATCGGTTTAGAAACAACTGCTTCATTGCTCGGATTATCAACTATTGGCAATTGTTCTTTTTTATACAACCAAATCGTTCCGACGACAACAGCGATTAAAACAATTATTATTAAATATTTTATAAATTTCATATTTTGATTTTACCGAAAAATCACGCAAAACTAAACTCAAATCTTTATTTCCAAAAAACAAATTCGGCTTCTTTGTTTTCCGGCTCAATAAATTTTATTACTTTAATTATCTGGTCTCTCTCTATAATAAAATCAATACTTTTACCTGCCGGAAAAACCAAGCCATAGGGGTCAAGCTCGTCCTTTTTACAGTTCTGGCAGTATATCCGGCTATCGGTTGCGAAATTAATCTTTTCTCCATCTGTCTCAACTTCCGTAAATTGAATGCTTTTGGCTAATGGTTCGGATAATAGCAGGTGGTAAATATATTTTTTGGTTGACGGATCAAACTTAGAAGTAAAATCGCCTGCCATATTATAACGGTCTATAAAAGTCAGCGACTGGCGCGTGTAAACCAAAGGCAACTCTCCTCCCACCGCGATGTTCACGTTCTCCGTCCGGTCACGCAATTTAATGCTGTCAAAAAGCGGATAAGCCAAAATAGCCGCAGAAACTATAAATAGAGAAATAAAATAAAAAATATTGCGCCTATCCATATCGAGCTTTAAATAAGCCAAAATATTACCCACAACATTTCTAACCGAAAAAGAAATAAAAATAAACAACGGCAGTAAAAATATCATGGGAAAACTAAATTTTAAACCATTAATCCGAAATTCTTTCAGTGCGCGGAAAAACCCCCAGCTTATTGGCGGAATTGGCACGAAGTAAATGCCTAAAGCAATGATTAAAAAGAAAAAATTAACAACCGGATGGTATGTTTTCCCAAACCAAAGAAAAAGAGCGAATATTATTAAAATAATAACTGTCGGAAGGGAAATTATGTTTAAAAGGAGCGGGATAGAAGATAAAATCAGCAAAACCGCAAAAAGACGATTTGATACCATCTCCGGAGCGGTCAAGGATAACCGGCTTTTCCTTGACTGTTCAATCGGTTGAGAAGCAATAGCCGCCACGGCCGCGCCCTTATTTTTAAAAATCGGCTCAAATATAGCCCAAACAATTCCCGCCGCAAAGATTAAAGCGCTGGCGAGAGCAATAATTATAGTAGCTTTTCCATACTCCTTGCCAAAAGAAAAATTATCATTGGCTAAAATTAAGAAGTCCAACACCAATAAAACTATTGAGCCGACAATGAGATGCCAAGAACGTATTTTCATATATTTTGGCTGAATTTTATATAATTGGCTACCCTATTAAACTCTTATTATTTAGAAAATAAATATCCGGAACTTCTATTGGCCTTCAAGTAGACCGTTTCATTCTCGCTATTATAATTGTCCAAATAAAAGGGACCTTCGGTGATAATCAGGTTATTGTGCTTACTTGCCCAAATATCAATATTATTTTTCCTCTCCTCCACCTCAGAAGGAATAAGATAATTCTTGTTCCCTACTGTAAATATTGAAGAAAAATCTTCGGCTTTTAGTCCATTAACCTCCTCAAGCACTTTAACAATATGGTCTTTGTTCAGCAAATTCATTGCAGGCACACCATATTTATTTGCATTAGAGGGGCTATTCATCATTGAATTATCCTCATAAATAATGTTGTTAGTTCCCGCATACAATACCCAATTATTAGGAGTAAATGAGGCTTGGCTAGCAATTATTCCTTTATTGAAGTGCCAAGCATCAATATATACTTCGAGATGCCTATCATCAACTATTCTATATGCCTTTATCTTATTAACACTTTCGGCATCCATGCCTGCAATAGGAATCCATTTTTCATTATGAACAGATTCCTGGTCAACGTATAAAGAATACAGAATATCTGTCCAAGAAATAGTAGAGCCGTCGTGCCATTTAGTGCCTATATACTTTGAAAGATCAAAAGTAACTTTTGTCATGGCTGATGATCCTGTCCCTAAATTAATCCATTTATGCTGAGCTGAATTCCACATAAATGCGTCCGAAGGAATATCTAACTTTTCTTTTGGCCCGGCGGTAGTGACCTCTGATCCCCACCTATTGTCTTTATATTCCAAAGTATTCTGATCGTTCCATCCGGAAAAATCTCTTAAGCATTGCTTGATATCCATCCTATAGATATTCGTAGCAAACCAGTAATAGTTGAAAGGGTCGCCTTTCTTGTAGGTTTCTTCCGTCCCTATGATTACCTTATCCTTACCGGGAACATACATGCTTCTAAAGTTTTGAAGATCCCTAATTCCAACATACTTACTCGGGTTAATCCCTTTGACGTCCTTATTGGCCGCGAATATCTGGTTTTTTGTAACTAATTGGATAAAGTAAGCATTATCGATTATTTCTTTTGTCCCGCTTCTCAACAAAGATACCCATTCCTTTTCATCCGCATAATTTCCATTGAATAATTTCTTGCCGATACTATCTAATTCATCATTCTTATAATTCCATGCTCCTTCCTTATTGCTCCCCGCAAGGCTTTTCATAAATGGGGCCTGGTATATGATATCATAGTCGTCGTATTTCGAAGCGCTATAGTAAATCCCTGTATTAATATTGATATTCCATGCCAAATCTTTTGGATCCTGGCTAAGAACAGTTTCTTTTGAACCATCATAATAAATCCTTTCTACGTCAAATCCGATTTTTTCAAATTGCGTAGCAACATATTCGCCCACTTCTTTTACTTCTCCGTATGCAGTTCCGTTATATATAACTATCTTCAAAGTTACCGGCTTATCTTTAAAGTACCACTTCCCGTTATTCTTAACCGCTCCCAATCCAAGCATGGCAGAATCCATCTTACTTAATGCAACGGCCTGGTTATAAGACAAATCATATGAATCTACGATATCTCTCACGAGATCATAATCAGGGCTGGAATCAAAAATAGATATTTTCTTAGGGGCGCCATATCCTTTTAAAATAGTATCAACAATCTCTTGTTTATTTAGTAAATTATTGACCGAAAACCTAAACTCTTTTACTGAAAAAGGATTTATAGTATCTTTTGTTGAAGGAGCAGGATTAAACTCAAGTCCGAAAAACTGAGATGGCGCTGTATATATATTAATATTCGCATCCTTTAATAAAGTTGCGTCATCAGGAGATAAAGTCCCCAAATAAACATCTATTTCATGATTAATAAGTTGCTTCACAGCATCCCCCGAAGAAACCTTTTTGAAAACAAGATTTTCTGAGGCGGGAATAGCTGTGGGCCCCTTCATTATCAAATCTCTTGTTATTAATAAACCAACCCATAAAATAACCGCAACAACAACGACAAAGATTATTATTTTTAATAGAGTTGATTTATTCATATTATTTTTATTAAAGCGCTTCCAAAGAAGTTTCTTATTTATTGTTAATTATTTTTTTATTATAGCATGAAACAAAAAACGACGATAAGCCGGTTAGTGTTTTAAAATTATCTATCTACCCCACATCTTAATATAGGGCGAAAAATCTACCTGATACTCGGGAATTCCAATTGAAATCCCATATTTTGTCGCGTTGTCATATTGTTCTTTGTTTTTTCTGTCCACTTTAAAAACTTTATTGCGGAAAATAATAAAATGCGTGTTATCATTTTTAAAATCAGCATACCATTCGTGATCTAAATCCATGGAGCTTCTGATTCTATCTGCAATAATATCGATTTCATTTTCCGATATTTCAACCGTATGCATAGTCCATTGTGCTAACCAAGGAGTTTTATGCTCTTTCGTAACTTTTTCTATTTCTGTATTTAAAATCTTAAGTCCTTTAAGGACACTTTTGTCGCTTAAACTCTCTTCAATTATTACCCCTTTGTAATTCATATTTCTATTCTATCACAAATAAAAACCGGCGATAAGCCGGCCTTAGATTTTCTCCCGATACCTACCTAGTGACCCGTTGAGACAATGACCGTAAGCGTTAATTGATTTATATTTTTATTTTACCAAAAAACCGCCCGAATGGCGATTTTAATTTAATTCCTGACGATAACCAACCGCACAATATTTGAAGAAAAATGGGACAGACGAAACACTATAAAAATATTGCTATTTTGGTAATTAAACCGCTAATTTTAAGTCGTTTAACCCTCTAAAAATCTTGATAGTTTCTTTGCTATTTTTATTAGACGTACCGTATTTAATGTGATAGTTTATTTTTCTCTCTGTACAAAAATCAATCACTATTTCGGCACAATTTTGATAAAATTCTACCTTATTTTCAAATTGAGACACTTTAACATTATAGTTAAGTTTGCCGAAAATTATTTTATTAACAAAATTAACACTATTTAAAATATTATATAAATCTTGCCTTACCAAATTAGGTGTTGGATACGGCTCCATACTTACCCACGTTTTTAAACCGTGATCGTGTAAATATTTCAAACTCTTGATTCTAGACTGAAACGGAGCAGCTCCTGGTTCAAATCCTTTTCTAAATTTTTCGCTCAAAGAAACTAGAGTTATTGCGTACTCGTTTTTCTTACTATATTTCTTATCATTTATTAGTTCTCTTGGAAGAACTCCTTTCGTCAAAACAGTGCACCTTATTCCGTTTTTATTTAACTTTTCTATTATTTTTAAAGTCAAATCCTTAACCTCTTTCTGTTTATACATAAATGGATCGGTAGCAAAACAAAGATGAACCACTTCAATTTTATCTTTTAGCTTGGGAATTTCCCTATCTAAAATTTCCAAAGCATTAGCCACTATTTTTGGTCTTGTCCAATCTTGATAATCTTTAATAATGCCACACCTCTTTTTCATCATCATTGCATAGCATGGATATTTACACCCATGAGAACATCCTTCTATATGATTAATACAGTAATCGGCATACTCTACTCCACTTTTATATAAAAGAGTTTTACGATATATTTTTTCCATCAATTAAATTATAACACTAATAACTAATTATACAAAATTTATAAAATCAAAATTTTTAAATCCTTTCGTCCTTTTTCTATGATCTCCAGGATCAACTTTAATTAATTTTTCTTTTTCCATTTTAGATAATATTATTTTAATCTCAGACTGCAAAAGATCTGTTTCATCAATAAAGTTATCGATAATTTGATGATATTTTGTTTTCCTTCCTTTGTAGATATTCTTTAGTTTCTCTTGAAATTTTTCTTTTTTCTCTTTTTTTTCTAAAGGCACCAAAAGACTGCTTTGAATAATTTCTCCTTCATATTCACTCTTCCCATTATTAAATTTAGCAAAACTATCCTTCATTAATGAGCAGGCCAAGCTACTATCTGATAAATGGAATAAATAATAATAGGTTTGATTTTTCTTGGGAAATTTAATTTTAAATGGATAAACAAAACCACTAAAATCTTTGCACTTACTTCTAAATATAGAAACTAATTTCTCTTCTTTTTCTTTTAAATGTTTTCCCTTGCAAGACCTCCATTGATCTCCATCAAAATATTCATCGTATATTTTATTAACTTTAGGATTAGGATGATCAATCCACCTTTGAAGAGAGTTGTACATAAAATTTAATAATATTTCAGTATACTGATTCTTCATCATGCGCCTAAGAGTTTTCAATTTTATACCGCTTATGCCGAAGGGATCAATAAAATATAAAGTTGGCATAATTTTTCCGTCAATCGAATCTAAATATTTATTAACCTCCACATCAAAGTCTCCCTCAATTGATAAACAATTTTTAATAGATAATTTATTATGAATTAATATTTTTTTAATATTTTCTAAATTCTCTTTTAATTTATCAATAATTACAACATTTACTTTAGTATTTTTCTCTTTTTCTATTTTGTCGACCGCACTTATAGAAAAAATAGGCGATCCAAAATTTTCAGACAAATAAATACCCCCTTTAATATCTTCTTTAGAATGATAGGCACCAATACCACCAAATCCATCTACATAAGTAAGTTCTTTTATGCTTGGTCGTGAAGATAGAATCTTTAACCAAATTGGAAAATAGTAGTTGAAAACATTATGTTTCATTTTAGTCTGTTTTTCGTATTCCCATGTTTTATATGGAACATTGCTCCATATTTTTTCTTTTATTTTTTTCATAAAATTTAATTATGTATAGCTTCTTTGCAAGTTATTCTAATTTTGATAGACTTGATTTACTTAGATAATCCATGTTCTGATAAACATTGTTGGTAACGCTGATCTGGAGTTGATTTATCAAAACTAAAACTAAGCCCAGCCAACTTACTCGCACATTCCCTTCTTACTTGTGCTGGATATATATTGTTGTAATAAAAATATAATCCGATACCAAGAATAACTAAAAATATTATAGTTATTTTAAAAATTTTATCATCCATATTTTTATAAAATAAAACACCTCAAAAAAGGTGCTGTTATTGACTGTTAAATTGTTTATTGCCAATTTCATTGGCTTCATATTATACCAATAAAATTGGAAGTCAAGGGTGGTAGGATTCGCCCTCAGATAAATTCCTACTGTAATTTTCTTCGGGCCCGGCTCGCCGCCGTCGCGGCTCCGCCTTCGAATCCTACAACAATCGTAGATTGTTGATGATAAAAACCGCCTAAAAGGCGGTCTTTATCATCAAATGCTCCGGTGGTAGGATTCGAACCTACAACCTAATGCTTAACAGGCATCCGCGCTACCATTGCGCCACACCGGAATAATTATCAACTCTTCTCTATGGCATCCACGCTCCCTCCGCCAGCTGGCGGAGCGCCACACCGGAATATAGTATTCAAAGAACAATATACAAGCAATATATCTTAAAACCAGTTTTTTTTCAACCCTACAAAAACCTCGATAAGCCAATGTTTGTAAGCCTGGCTTACAAATATTGATTTATGTTAAAATAAGCACAATATGTTTGGCTTAGATAAAAAGGAATTACAAATTTTTAAAAAACTCAACACGCCTTTAAAAATCCAGGAATTCTTGGATTCTTTTCCAATAAATTGGGAAAAGAAAGGAGAAACATATATGTCCCCGATTAGTTCCCTTAAATCAGGCAAAATGCATTGCTTTGAGGGCGCGCTCTTGGCAGCCGCGGCTTTATGGGTTAACGGAGAACCTCCGTTGATTTTAGACCTTAAAGCCAAAGGCGATGATGACCATGTGATTGTGCTCTACAAAAGGAACGGCTATTGGGGAGCCATCAGCAAGTCTAACCACACTACTTTGCGTTGGCGAGACCCGATATACAAAACCATCCGCGAACTGGCGGTGTCATACTTCCACGAATACCTTGATAATAAATTCTATAAAAAAGGTTTGGTTAGTTTTTCGCAACCTTTTAATTTGAAAAAAATGGGGACTGGCTGGATAACCGATGAAAAAGATTTGCATTATTTGGTGGAAGCGCTGGACAACGCGCCCCATAAAAGAATTTACCCGGCTAAAAATTTTAAATATATCCGTAGGGCTGATAAAATGGAGCGCCAAGCCGCCCGAATAATTGAGTGGGGTAAATCCAACCCGCGAACATAAATTAGTATCCTTCTAATTTTTTGACGTCGGTGTGCTGGCGAATTTTTTCAATTGCTTTAGCTTCGATTTGCCTAATTCTTTCACGCGTGACGCCAAACTCCTGCCCCACTTCTTCCAAAGTGTGGCTCACTCCGTCTTCCAAACCGAAACGCATAGATAATATTTTTTGTTCCCTTTCGCTCAGATTGGCAAAAATTTCATCCAAGTGTTCGCGCAATAATTTGCGGCCGGCTTGAACTGCCGGTGATTCTATTTTCTCGTCCTTGATAAATTCACCCAACACGCTATCTTTTTCGTCCTCGCCCACAGGCGTTTCCAAAGACACGGCTTTTTGCGAAATCTTTTCCAAGTGCCTAATTTTTTCCACTTCCAAGCCCATTTCCGCCGCCACTTCCTCGGATAACGGTTCCCTGTCTAAATCCTGCAACAAGCGCCTTTTGGCCTGGGTGTATTTGGTTAAAGTTTCAATCATATGCACCGGAATCCGAATTGTCCTGGCTTGATCCGCCAAAGCGCGGGTAATGGTTTGCCTGATCCACCAAGTCGCGTAAGTGGAAAATTTATAGCCCTTGCGCCAGTCAAATTTTTCCACGGCCCGGAACAAGCCCAAGTTTCCTTCTTGAATCAAATCCAGTAAAGTTAAATTCGGCGAGCGGCCGATGTATTTCTTGGCAATGGAAACAACCAAACGCAAATTGGCTTCCGCCAATTTTCTTTTCGCGTCCAAATCCCCGGCTTCAATCCTTTTCGCCAATTCTTTTTCTTCGCGCGCCACAATGGGATGTATTTTTCCAATCTCGCGCAAATAGGATTGCACCGAATCAATCTTGCCCGTAGAAGTTTTTTTCCTGCCCTTTTTCTTGCCCACTTTTTCGCCGCCATAATCCAAATAACCCTTAGAATCTTTCAATTCAATTCCGGCTTGCTCAAACTCACTGAACATATTTTCCAATTCCGCTATGTTTTCTTCTATGTTTGGAAAAGTGGATAATATTTCGGAAAAAGTCACGAACCCCCTGCCCTTGCCTTTCTTAATCATTAAATCCAATTTTTCCGGCGTAATCACGGAAACAACTTTCCGGGACTTCTTGGGTTTTTTGAATTTAGCCTTAGAAATTGCCTTTTTCTTCACGCCTAAAACCGGCTTCTTTTTAAGAGCCGCTTTTTTCTTCACGATTTTTTTATTCAACAACTTCTTGGCCGACTTCTTCGCCAACTTTTTCTTGGGCTTCGCTTGGACCCGCTTCTTCGGCCTCCTTGCCACTGCTTTCTTTTTTGGCTTCTTCACCGCTTTGGATTTGGTTTTCATTATCTTTTTTATTATTTTTTGTTAAACTATTAAATTCTTCAAGGAGCTGTTGGAGAGTTTCCAAGTCGCCTTTGGCTTCGCATTCTTTTATTTTCAAAGCTAATTCGCGGCGGCTGTTTTTATTTATTAAATTATGCCTGGCTGTGACGCATTTTTCAAGCTCTCTGGGCGCGTCTTCTATTATTCCTTCCACTTCGGATTTCAAAATCAAATAATTCAACAAATCGATTGTTTCCTGCGAATCTTTTAACGAATCAATGAGTTCGTCGTTCGTGATTTGCGGCCTCTCAATTATCTTCATTAAAATATCCTTAATCGGCGCGGAAAAATTACTGATTGTTTCCGTTGATAACAAAGAAATATTTTCCCTATCCAACAAGACAAACATAACCGCTTGTTCTTCCATTAATTCTTGCCTGGTCTTGGCGGTTTTTTCACGCGGCTCGTATTTGATTGCCGTAATTTCAAAACTGTCTTCTTCGTCTTTTACTTTTTCCATTTCTTTCCGCAGGTCCTGTTCTTCGGCTTTAATGGCTATCGCCAATTTGTTCAACCAAAACGATTGCTCCACCGCGTTGCTGATTTTTTTGAACACGGGCAACAATTCCGCGATTATTTTTTTCTTGTCTTCCATTACATTCGCGTCTTTGTTTTTAAAAGCCAAATCAAAATAAAACTCATTGGCCGGCTTGGCTCCCATGACCATCTGCTTCCATTTCTCTTCACCCTCATGCAACACGATATCCGCGGGGTCTTTCTCGTCGGTTAGAGGAATTACCTTAATGTTAAAGTCCATTTTCTGCGCTAACGCCACACCCTTCTTGGTGGCCTTATTTCCGGCCGCGTCCATATCAAACGCTAAAACCAGGTTTGGTGAATACCTTTTTATAATATTTAAATGGTACGGAGTCAAGGCCGTGCCCGAAACCGCGATGCAATTCATGAGTCCGGCTTGGTGGGACATAATCGCGTCAACATTGCCTTCAACCAATATGCAAAAGTCGTTTTTCCTGATTTCCAGCTTGGCTTTATCAATGCCAAACAACGCGCGGCTTTTGTCGTAAAGCAAAGTATTGGGCGTGTTCAAATATTTAGCCTCGTTCTCGTCCGCATTGCCGAAAATTCTGCCCGTAAAACCAAGCGGCTCACCATTAAAACCGCAAATCGGAAACATTATCCTACTCCTAAACCTGTCAAAAAATTTAGTTTGGTCTTTGGCGATAGCCACACCGGCTTTTACAATATCTTCCCGCGCATATCCCTTGCCGATTAAAAAATCCGATAAATTGGACCAAGCTTCGGGCGCGTAACCGATTCGCCAAGCGTCAATTGTTTCTTGTTTTAGTCCCCTTTTTAATAAATACTCGTTGGCTTCTTTGCCTTTAACGCTTTTCTTTAAATACGCTTCAAAAAAACGAGCGGACATTTCGCAAATATTCAGCAAAGTTTGCCTTTCATTTTTTGTTTTTTGCCATTCGCCCGAACGCGCTTTCAGTTCCACGCCGGCCCGAGCCGCCAATATTCGGAGCGCATCCACGAATTCTATATTTTCTATTTTCATCACAAAGGTAAAAATATCCCCGCCTTCGTTGCATCCGCCAAAACAATGCCAGGTTTGCCGGGATGGCGAAACAAAAAACGAAGGAGTTTTCTCCGAATGAAAAGGACAGCAGGCACGATAATTTATGCCTGCTTTTTCAAGCTTTAAATAGCCGCCCACAACATCAATGATATTAAGGCGAGATTTTATTTCTTCTATTTCATTCATGCTGCAAAAGTATTTAGTATCTAGTATTTAGTATAAAGCAAAATATCAAATACCATATACTTCATACTATATACTATTTTACTGTTTCCACTCTCCCAAAGTTACACTGACTGATATTTCTTCTTTATTCCTTAATATTTTTAAATTTATTGTTTGCCCGGGATTATAAGCGGAAATAGCTTGCGCCAAAGTATTGTCTTTGTTTATTTTTTGGTTGTCAAATTCCAAAATAATGTCACCGTCTTTCAGTCCGGCCACTGCCGCCGGCGAACCCGCTGTTATTGCCGGCTCTCCCGCGGTTGTCCCTTTTTGGATTAAAGCCCCGTAATCAACCGTTAAATTTTTTGATTTTTGCAAACTGGCGTCAATAATCACATACCTGACTCCCAAATACGGATAAGAAATTTTACCCGTGGCTTGGGCTTGTTGGATGTCACGCTTGGCTTTATCAATGGAAATGGCGAAGCCAATGCTCTGCCCCGCTTCCGACGTGGCTGTGTTTACGCCGATAACCTCGCCGCTTAAATTCAATAATGGCCCGCCGGAATTGCCGGGATTGATGGCTGCGTCAGTTTGAATAATGTCTTCCAATGTTTCACTCCCTCCCTGCACACCAGAGGCCACAATTGTCCTGCCTAAACCGGAAATCACGCCCACGGAAACAGTATTTTGGAATTCGCCCAAAACATTTCCAATCGCGATTGCGGTTTGCCCGATTTGGACATTGGACGAAGTCCCCAATTTTACCGGCTTAAAAATTTCCTCGCTTTGGATTTTTATAATCGCCAAATCTTGCACCGGATCAACAGCAACAATTTTGGCCGGGTAATCCACGCCATTATTATCCGTAACCGTATACTCGGCCGCGCTATCCGACGCTACGTGCTTGTTGGTTAAAACCAAACCATCTTCGGAAACAATAAATCCCGTGCCCGCTCCCACTTCTTGTTTTTGCGTGCCTGTTTGGATTCTTTGCGGCGCGGCAAAAAGGCCGAATGGATCAATCGGGTTGTATTGGTATTGGTAAATCGGCATGTTCTTGCTGATAACAATGCTCACCACCGAAGGCGAAACATCTTTAACCGCTTGGATTATTTTTTGTTCCTGGGTTGTTTGAGGTTCATATTTTTGGCCCACTGCTCCGTTTTGGCTGTTTTGGAAAGATATTTTATCAAACAATTGGGCACCCATGCCGGAATACAAAAAATAACCGAAAATCAAACCGAGAAACATGCCGGCGATTAAAATAACCGCGGCCCAAATAATATTATTATTTTTTGGTTTCGGAGCTTCCAACTGCTTCATGTTAAGCTCCGGCAGTTGATACATTGACATAATGATTAATAAAATTAACCTTTATTATTTTTATCGTAATGATTAAATTTATACTCAAATAAGCTTCCCTCCCGAACCGGCCCCTTAAACCACATATGCAAACCGCACATCAAATATTTAAATCCGGTTCGGAAATAACCATCCTTATCAAACCTGCGGGTGGGCATAAAAATCGGAACATCTTTGATAATGCCGAACCGGCCCATTTCCGCGGCTTGCTGAACAAAATACATATCCTCCGCCAATTTTATACTCGTATCAAATCCGCCGATTTTATCAAAAATATTTTTCTTCACCATGATTCCCATCGCGCCCATGGGGAATTTTCGCTTTAAAATTGTTTGCGGGCGATTATACAAAAGGTCTATTGAAAAACGGTTTAACTTGAAATTGCCTTTCATGGGATACAAATGGTAAGAAGCGATATCAAGCTTTCTTTCTTTAAAATCATCAATTGATTTGCTTAAAAATTCCGGCGGCAACCGCACATCTCCGTCCAAAAACAAAAGCGTGTCACCTTTGGCGATTTGCGCCCCCTGATTTCTGCCTTCGGCCGGACTGCCGCCATCGGTAATGCGGCAACCGTATTCTCTGGCGATTTCCCTTGTCCGGTCTTTGCCCGGCCTGTCCGCCACGATAATTTCAATATCTTTTCTCTTTTCATTTGTTAAGGATTCCAATAGTCCCGGCAAATTTTTTTCTTCGTTATAAGTTGGAATAATTACGCTTAGCATATTTTTATTCAAAAATTATTTTTTTCGCCTCCTGCCAATATTCCGGATGATCCTGTTTTGTCTTCATCCAATACCACCACTCCGCGCCCCATAAATAATAAGTATCAATGCCCGTGGATTTGGCGAATTCAACCGAACTTTTAAATTGGTCCAAGCTCATTGTTTTTTGCTGGTCAGCAATGTCCGTGCGCATCACCGAATTTGGGCACCACGGCTCGGCTTGCAATTCCACGCCTATAACTTTTTTCTTGTAAACGTTTTGGACTGTTTCGGCGCGGCGGTAATAACACATCGGCGTAATCCAAGGGCTATATGAAAAATAAAATTTAAATTGGTCCTGCCAAACTGTCCGGTAAGTGGTAAAGCCCACGATGTCGCCTATTTGCGCCGCCCTGGTCCAAGTGGACATTTCTCCCGAATCCGTAATTAAAATCGGCCGGCTCGGATCAAGTTTTTTCACCAACGCGACTTCTTTTTTCAAAAAAGCTTCATCCGACCACGGGCAAGCGCCGAATTTTAAAAACGGTTCGTTCTCCACTTGCCACACCGAAAGCGCGGATGAATTTTTGTATCGCAAAACAATTGTTTGGAGGTATTCCAAAATCTTTTCCTGCTGCTGTTCTTTGTTTAAATTCATGGCCCATTGCGGCACATGGCATTCCGGCCAGCGCGGCGTTTTCATTCCCACGGCCAAAATCAAATCAACCTTTCTGTTTTGCGCCTGCTCCACTTGCCAATCCAATTCGTTAAAATCGTAAGCCTTATCTTCCGGCTGGATTAAATCCCAATACACGGATATTTTAATGTTTTTGGCTTTCAGGTCGTCTAAGATCGCCAGATAAATTTCCCGCGGATCCAATTCCAAAAAAACCGCTTGTTTAAACGAAAAATTAACGCCCCAGTGCATTTTTTCCGGCCGCTTGGGATTGCCCCAAAAAAACCAGGCAAACATTATGAATAAACCGAAAACCAACAATAATAAGATATATTTTACCGTGATTTGCATGGCTTAATTATAGCGTAAAAGAAGCAAGAATCAAGTATTAAGAATCAAGAATAATTTTTGGCTTCGTTAGTAGAATAACAAAGCCAATCCCAACGCGATAATCAAAATGGACAATACTTTTTGGATTATCGTGCCTTTGGAAATGTCTTCTTTTAAAATTTTGGGGATGCAAACCGTGCAGACCACGGTAAACCCGAAAAGAAAAACATACTGCACTCCCCGAAGCGCGTTAATAATCGCCAAATAAGCAATCGGCACCAAAGCAATCGCCCAAGATTGTAAAATGGTGGCGATTCCCCCGGCGCCCTGGAAAAGAATAAATAAAAGCCCGGTACTGGTTTTGGTCCTGTTCTTTTTATTCACGCTAAACACATCTTTGAAAAAAGCGGGATGTAAAAGCAATAAAATCGCGATTGCGAAACTCGCGATTCTTATCCAAACAAAGCCTTGCTGCCAATTAGACAATCCGAATTCAAGGTACACAAATTTGGAAAAAACAAAATCCAAAGAAAACAAAAGCGCGGTAACCAAAGAAATTTTCAAGCTTTCGCGGGTAAACAAATCTCCGGTTTTATTCAAGCTGACCAACACCGTGCCCACGAGCAAAAGCGCGAACGCCAAAATTTGCTGCCCGCCCAAGCTTTGCGGCCCCCAGAATAACCACGTTAAAAGAAAAATAAAAACCGGCTGGGTGGCGCCGATGGCCGGAATAACCCGCGACACATCAAACTTTTCCAAAGCGGAAAACATTCCGTATAACCCGAAAATATAAATAATCGCGTCCAAAATTATCCACAAAGTGGCATAGTTGGACGGCATACTGAACGGAATAAACGGAATCATAAAAATCGCCAAAATGTTGAACACTCCGACAAAAAAAGTAAAAGCCCGAGGGCGCGGCGATTGCCCCAAAACGATTTTATCTCCCAGCGATGCCAGGGCAAAAGCAAAATAACCCAAGATTGCCACAATAAGCCAAGCGTATTCCATTTATTCGGAAATTATTTTTTTTATTTTTAAAACTCCCAACTGCTCCCCTTCCACAAATCCTTCTATCGCCATTTCCGCCAAATAACCGGAACGCAACCAATCAAAAAGCCATTCGTGCGCGTATTTCGCATTTCTTTGCTCAATTCCGAAGCCATGCATTAATAACCATTCTTTATTGTAGTCTTCTTGTGAGCCAATGGTTGGCGCGATAATCACGGGAATCCCCAAAGCGGAATAAAAAGAAAGCTCCGACGGCTTGGTCCAGAGGATATCCGATTTGGACAGCGATTCGTTAAACATATCAAAATAATCTCCGAAATTTTCCGCGAATAAAACTTCCACGTTTTTGAATTTGTCCATTTGCAGTTTTTTGATTTCCTCGTCAAAATACTGTTTTATTTTCCGTTTGGTGCCGGCCACTAAAATCACTTTCATTTCCCGCGACGCGATTTTATTCCTGAATTGCTTTAAAAGCCCCACGCCGATTTCTTTTTGCGCGCCCGCCCCGCCAACGGCAAACATTATCGTTAAAGGATGGTCGGAGTTAATCGGTAAGTCTCCCAAACTGGCTTTAAGCAAAGAGATATAATTTTTTTCGTAATTTTTTTGCGGGTCAAGGTTTGGCAATCGGTTTCGGATATCGTATTTTAAAAGCGACATAGACTCGGTGCCGATGCACGACATGGGCAAGGGATAGCCGGTTAAAAAAATATTTTCTTTGGGAACTCCGTAAAGCATTAATCGCTGGCGAGTCCGCCCGTTAGGAACAAAATATTTAATCCTGGTTTTATGCGGTAACAAGGGCGCCCAGCTGCGGCTGATATCCGCATCGCAAACCACGCAATAAATTTCTCCCGGATAACGAAAATGTTCGGCCATAAAAGCCGGTATGAAAAAAGTGGAAATGATTGGTTTGGCTTTTTCGCCGGGCAAGGGCCATAATTTTTTAATCAAATGCCTGCCCCATCCATTGGCAATGAATTTATAAGTATTTTTTTCAACAAAATTGGTTTTGGATAAATCCCGCTTCGGATAAAACTCAACTATTTTTTGGACTTTGTCGTAAAGATTAAAAGCCCAATTCCCTATCAAGGGAACTCTTTTAAACCTGGAGATAAATTCGTAAAAACTCCTAGAGCCCTCCCAAAAAGTCTTGTCTTTATTCGGGATGCCGGCGTAGTCGTTCGCGTTAATAATTTTTCCGTCAACCGCCAACTCTCGGAGCGCGTACGCCGTTCTCTGGTGCCCATAGCCCATATTGATTGAGATAACCCACGCCTTTTGTTCCATAGTACTTATTATTATAATGCATTACGCAAAAAAGGCAAAATCTCTTTTCTTGTTTTTTTGTTTTATTATAAAAATAAAAATCGCCAGATAAACCAAAATCATTGCGAAAATGCTGATTTTAAAATTTATTACCCCAAAAGGGATAAAGTTGCAAAAATCAACCACCCCGATTAAATATTTTAAAAAAATTGAACAGAAAAAAGAAATTACCCATCCAAGCAAAGGAAAAACAATGCCGATAACGGGAAACGCCAACCCCAAAACCATTAATATGGGCAACATTGGCGCAGCCAACATATTACTGATTAAAGCGATTGTTGAAACATAGCCAAAATTAAAAACCAAAATCGGCAAAGTTAAAACTTGGGCAGCCAAGGTGGCGGCGAAAATTTCCATAACCGGCTTAAGCTTATTATTGGTTTTATTGTTCAACCAACGCGCCAAATCCGGCGCGACAAAAATAATCCCGATTATTGCCAAAAAAGAAAGCTGGAATCCCAAATCGTATTTCAGGGCCAACGGATTTTGCAAAAGTATTAAAAATCCGGCAATGCCCAGCATGCGTTCGTTTTCGCCCACCCGGCCAAACAATTGCGCCGCCATTAATAAGCAAGCCATAATTCCGGATCGGACAGCGGAAGCCATGGCTCCAACCGAAATAACGTATAAAATAATCAGAACAATCGTAATTAAAGCCGCTTGTTTTTTCCATAAGCCGAAAAATAAAAATATTTCAAACATCACGATTGAAAACAAAACAATGTGCGCTCCGGAAATGGCAATCGCGTGGGACAATCCGGTCTGCGACAATTTTTGCTTAAATTCGTCCGACATTAAACCACTATCCCCCAAAATCATTGCCGCGATTATCGCTCCTTCCTGGGGCGGCAAATTCTTTTGGATTTGCGTTCGCATCAAATCCTTAAAGAACAATACTTTGGAATAAGCGCTTTGGAAAAAATTTAGCGCTTCGCTTCTATCAATAATTATTTCCGGATACGCCATGGTCGCCACAACTCCCTCTTTCGCCAAATAACCTTGATAATCAAAATTATTTAAAGTTTTCGGCACAGAAATAATTCCGCTTGCTTTTATTTTATCCGCATACTTGTAATCCCTGAAATTAGCCGTGTAAACCATTATTTTGCCGATTTCTTTATTTGTTTTTAAAATTTCTTCCCCCGAATCAAATATAACTTTTTCAATCGAAACAACCAATTTTAAATTTTTATAACCAAGTTGCGGCTCTCTTATAATCCGCCCTTCAATTACCGCCGATTGCCCGTCCGCGGCAATCAAAACATTATTGCTGACTGATAAAAATTTTACTTGATATGAATAAATGCCAGCGCTGAAAATAATCAAACAAAAACCGATTAAAACAACCGGCTTTTGCCAAAACACGCCGACGACAGCCAGGCCCGCGATAACAAAAAACAAAATCAAAAAAACGCTTCCGGTTTCCGGGGAAATAAAAAAAGATGCCGTAAAAATTCCGGCAACGAAGGAAAGGCACAATATTAATAAATTATCTGCTTTGCCCATTTAAAAAAGTTTTTTACGGCTGGCAAATTTTTTAATAAATAAAAGCCCGGCAACGAATCCGCCCAAATGCGCCGAATAAGCCACCATGGCTACGTTTTCCAAGCTTAACGAGAAAAATTGGTATAAAAACCAGATAACGATAAAAATCCAGGCCGGCAATGAAGCCAATGTCCAAAAGAAAATTATGGGAATAATTGATTTAATTTTATTGCCCGGGAAAAGGATTAAATACCCTCCCAGTATGCCCGAAATCGCTCCGGAAGCCCCGATTAAGGCGTTGTTTCCGGCAATGCCGGCTATTGTGTAAACAATAACGGAACAAACGCCACAGAACAAATAAAATAAGAGAAAACGGACTCCGCCCAGGCGGGATTCCAGGTTCTCGCCAAAAACCCATAAAAACAAAATATTGCCAAGCAAGTGCCACCAATTCGCGTGTAAAAACATTGACGTGAAAACAGTGAAAAATCGACCGTTAAACAAATCCGCGGAATGGTATCCGAATAAGGCGCTATAATCGTCAATATTTTGAAAAATTAAAAAGAAAACGAAAATATTGGCAATTGCCAAAAAAGCGGTTACCCAAGGAATCCTGCCCTTTATTTTATTTTCGTCGTATAAAGGAAACATTTTAGTATTAGCATAAAGTATTTAGCGCCGGTTTTTATAAAATAAACTAACGGATTTTAAATATTTTAAACAACCCCACTACTTCTTTTTTTATTTCCTCCAAGTCTTTATCTTCAAACGGCTTAGCGTCCGCTAAGCCTGGATCAATCACACCCTTTTCTCCGTGAAAGCGCTGCAAGAAATATTTTTCCGCAGGCGCAATGTCTTTCGCCATTTGAATGATATCTTGTTTGGAATGCAGCTTTGTGACTATTGTTGACCGGAATTCGTAATCAATGCCGGAATTTTTTATTATCTCAATTGATTTTCTGATTTTTTCCAAAGGTATGCCGACACCGTTGGCTTGATTGTATTTTTCTTGGCTCAAAGGCGCTTTAATGTCCATGGCGACATAATCAACCAATTTTTCATCAATCAGCTTTTGGAGCATTTCTGGGTTGCTGCCGTTGGTATCCAATTTAATTAAAAAACCGAGTGCTTTTATTTTTTGGCACAACTCGGGCAAATCCGGGTTAACGGTCGGCTCGCCTCCGCACAAAACAACTCCATCCAACAATCCTTTTCTTTCTTGCAAAAAAGAAAACAAATAATCTTCGCTGATTCGCGGCTGGTTTTTTATTTCTGTTTCCAATACCAATTCTTTGGAATAACAAAACGGGCACCTGAAATTGCATCCCGACAAAAAAACAGTGCAAGCAACATTGCCCGGATAATCAACCAAAGTAACTTTTTGCAATCCCCCGATTATTATCATTTATATTAAAAAGTTGTTTAAATTATGTTGGTCGGACGCATTGAACGAACAACATAATTTAAACAACAAATATCTTTAACGCGCTTAAATATCTTTGATATCAAAGTCCCGTCGGTTCTTGAATTCTTCCTGCTTGCCTTCGTTCCATTGCGACACCGGCCTCAAATAGCCGACAACTCGCGAATAAACTTCGGTTTCCTTATAGTTTTTCAAGCTTTTGTCTTTAGCAAAACAATCATTGCATTTAAAAATAGACTTATCCGTGCCGTCTTCCAGCTTGTATTTTAACAGCTGGCCGTTGACTATTTCGTTCTCAGCGCTGATATTTATCGCGCAGCCGCAGTCATGGCAAAAAAAGTTTGGTTCCATGTTTTTTTAGTCAGTTATTATTTTGAATTAACTTTGGCTAACGATGCTTTAACTTTAAATTCTTTCCTTTCTTTAAATTCTTGCTGTTTGCCTTCGTTCCATTGCGACACCGGCCTCAAATAGCCGACAACTCGCGAATAAACTTCGCAAGGCTGCTCAATCGTGCATTTCGGGCAAGTAAAGTGCTTACCGGAAATATATCCGTGCGTCGGGCAGATGGAGAAAGTCGGAGTAATGGTAATATACGGCAGCCGATTTTTTTCAAAAATCTTTTTTACCAAGCTCTTCACGGTTTCAATATCGCTGATTTCTTCTCCCACAAAAATATGTTCAACCGTGCCGCCTGTGTATTTGCATTGGATTTCATCTTGCAATTTCAATTCTTCAAAAATATCATCCGTAAAATTAACCGGCAATTGCGTGGAGTTGGTGTAATAAGGAACTTTTTTCGTTCCGGCGGTAACAATGTCCGGATAAATTTTCCTGTCTTTTTGCGCCAAACGATAAGCCGTTGATTCGGCAGGCGTGGCCTCCAAGTTATAAATATTTCCCGTTTCGGTTTGGTATCCCACCAAACGTTCCCGCATAAAGTCCATTAATTCCAAAGCCAATGTTTTTCCTTTTTTTGAACCGACCCCCTCGCCAATGAAATTAAGCAAAGCCTCGTTCATTCCCGACAAGCCGATCGTTGAAAAATGGTTGGCAAAATATTGGTCTTTGGCTTTTTTAACGCTTTCCAAATAGTGCCTGGAATAAGGATACAATCCTTTGGCAGTAAAATCTTCAATTGTTTTTCTCTTTATCTCCAAACTTTCCTTGGCAATGTCCATCACCTTGCCCAAGCGTTCCAAGAATTCTTTTTTGGTTTTAGACAAATAACCGATTCTCGGCAAATTAATGGTGACCACGCCGATACTGCCGGTTAAAGAACCTGAACCGAATAAGCCTCCGCCGCCGCGGTTGCTTAGCTCGTTTAAATCAAGGCGGAGGCGGCAGCACATCGACCTCACGTCTTCAGGCTTCATTTCCGAATTTATGTAATTGGCGAAATAATTTATTCCATACTTGGCGGATGCTTCAAACAAAGAATCCAAATTTGGGTCTTCCCAAGGAAAATCTTTGGTGATATTAATGGTTGGAATCGGGAAAGAAAACGGACGGCCGCTCCTGTCTCCCTTTATCATGGTGGTGTAAAACGCTTTAACCAACATTTTCATTTCCTCGGAGAATTCACTGTAATTTTCTTTTTGCGGCATGCCGGAGATAATCACGGGCTGGTTCGCGAACACCGCGGACGGCTTCAAGTCCAAAGTAATGTTCGTGAACGGGCACTGGAAACCGACCCTCGTTGGCACAGACATATTATACATAAACTCTTGGATTGCTTGTTCCACTTGCGCGTAACTAAGGTTGTCATAGCGGATAAACGGAGCCAGCAACGTGTCAAAATTGGAAAATGAAACCGCTCCGGCCGCTTCGCCCTGAAGAGTGTACATAAAGTTTACGATTTGCCCCAAGGCTGACCGGAAATGCTTGGGCGGGCTTGATTCCACTTTTCCCATTACGCCGCCAAAACCCCGCAATAATAAATCATATAAATCCCAGCCAACGCAATAACAAGACAGCGTGTCCAAATTGTGCAAGTGGATATCGCCGGATTCGTTCGCTTCCCTTACCTCCTTGGGATAAACTTTATTCAACCAATATTTTTTTACGATATAACTTACACCGTAATGGTTTAATCCTTGCAAAGAAAAAGTCATATTGGAATTCTCCTGCACCTCCCAGTCCATTTTTTCCAAATAATCGTCAACTCGGTCCACGGCCGCTTCGCTGATGGATTGCGCTTCCCTGATTTTTCTTCTTTGTTCGCGGTAAAGAATGAAAGCTTTCGCCGGCTCAACTTCGCCCTCCAAAATCAAAACCTCCTCAATGATGTCTTGAATCTGCTCAACATGGGGCCTCTCGCCTTGTCGAAATCTTCTGTTTAAAATTTCAACAACTTTATTGGAAATTTTTTTGGTTTTTTCCCCATTACCCTTTTTGGTGGCTGTAATGGTTTTAAATACGGCATTCACTATTTTTTCCGGGTTAAAATCAACTATATCGCCGTTCCTTTTTTCTACTTTTAAAATTTTGTTAATCATGTTGAGTTCGTTCTAATCCTCTCGCAATTGCTGTCAGCCTTGACACCCACTAAAGAAGATTTGGTTAATTATTTATTATTTTGTTTTTTATTAATTATTTGATTTAAGCCTCATTTATCGCTGCTGGTCGCGATAATCGTAATTCTGATTTCATCTTTTTTGAGCGTGTTGTCAAAACAAGCCCCAAAAATTATCTTAGCGGATGGCGATACTTTCTTTCTGATGGCTTCCGCTATTTTTTTTACCTCAGAAAGATATACATTGTCCGCTCCGGAAGACACATTAAACAGGATTCCATTCGTTTTTTCCAAAGAAAAATTATTAATCGGCGAATAAATCGCTTTATCAATGGCCTTTAATATCCTATCTTTGCCCTCAGCGCGGCCAATGCCGAAATAAGCCGTTCCCCCTTTCCTCAAAACTTCTTTTATGTCCGCGAAATCAACGTTTAATATGCCCGGATTCAAAATAACGTTACTGATGCTCTCCACGGCTTCTTTCAAGAGCTCATCGCACTTGGCAAACGCTTCTTCCACCGATGCTTTCGCGGGAACCAATTCCATCAGCTTATCATTGGGAATGATAACAACCGTATCAATAAATTTTTCCAATTCCTCCAGGCTGTTTTGCGCTATTTTTTTCCTTTTCTTCCCTTCAAAGGAAAAAGGCATGGTCACGACGCCGATTGTCAGTATTCCGTTCTTCTTCGCCATTTCCGCAATCACGGGTGTCGCGCCCGAACCCGTGCCTCCGCCCAACCCCGCGGTTAAAAAAATTATATCTGCGTCTTTCAATAAATCTTCTATCTCTTTAAAATTTTCTTTAGCTGACAACGCGCCGATTTCCGGTTTCATTCCCGCTCCCAATCCTTTGGTGGTTTTTTCTCCGATCCTTAATTTCACGTGCGCGTCTTTCTTTTTTAAATCTTGCGCATCCGTATTAACGCTAATAAGTTCAACATTTTTAATATTCGCCGATATCAACCTGAAAATAGTATTGCATCCCGCTCCCCCAATCCCGATAACTTTTATTTTTGTTGAATTCATTTTTCTTTTACGGCACTAAATTCTTGATAAAGTTTCCTATTTTTGAAAATATTTTTCCGATTCCGCTTTCTTCCCTGCCAAAATCCGATTGCCCGTTTTCTTCTTCATAATCATCCATCACTAAGCCGCAGGCCGTGGAAAAACACGGATCCATAATCTGCTGGCTGAATTCTTTCGGATAGCCGATTCGGCAAGGCAAATTAAATTCTTTTTTCGCCAGTTCCACCATTCCGGGCAATTTCGCTCCGCCGCCCGTTAAAACTATTCCGCCAGGTAATAAGCCTTGCTTCCCCACTTTTTTAATTTCATTGTTCACCAAATCGTAAATTTCACTCACCCTGGCGTCAATTATTTTTTTCAAATTTTTTCTGTCAAAAACCAAATAATTGGCCTTGTCTTTCTTTATTTTCGGCTGAGCCTTGGCTTTTTTTTGGTTTGGGTTGATTGTTTCAAAAAAATTGTCTTCAATATCGTCGTTTTCCGGCTCTTCACCGGCATTAAACGCGGATAAGTCTATTTCAATCTTTTTCGGCCCGACTGAATCGCTTTGCGAGCAACTGCCGTATTCTTTTTTAATCTTTTCCGCCACTTCTATCTCTGTTTTAAAGCCAATGGCGATATCATTGGTAATATTGGCCGAACCGACCGGAAATACGGTTAAATTCAAGAGTTTTCCCTCTTCGTAGATGCTTACGCCGGTAGTTGAAGCTCCAATGTTTACGAGCGCCACGCCCAATTCTTTTTGTTGCGGAGTTAAAACCGAGCGCGCGTCGGCCACGGGCGAAGCAATCACGTTTTCAATATCAATCTCCACTCCGGCGCCGGACACGGCTTCAATAACATTGTCCAAGTCTGAAGAAAAAACAGACAACAGGTACGCTTCCAATTCCAGGCGGGCGCTGTGTAAATTTAAAGGGTCCTTCACGTCGCGCTCTCCGTCTAAAATCCATTCTTTGGGAAACACTTCCAAAATTTCTTTATTCGCAGATTGTAAATTCATGGCGCGGGCATTTTGATAAATCCTATCAACATCTTCTTGCGAAACTTTTTGGTCCGCCCTTCCCACAATAATCAGGCCGCGGCTCGGCAATAATTGTAACTTGCTTCCATTGATGCTCACGTAAAAATCAGCAGTTCCCGATTTTTTTTGCCCTTGAATTTGTTCCGCCCTTTCCACCAGCCCTTGGAGTTTTTTTACGACTTCAGCGGCGCTTCTGATTCTTCCTTTCTGGACTCCGTTTGATTTAATTTTATCAAAAAAAACAATATCCAAGATCTTGCCGGTATCAACATCTTTTTTTACGGCTAAAATTTTGATAGTATCGGTGCCGATATCTATCCCGGTAGTGATTTGCGTTTTAGCCATGATATTAATTATTGTTTATTTTTTTAGTATTAAAATTAAACAAGGATAAATACTCCTCTTGCTTTTGAAACATTTTTTTCGCCTCTACTCCCCCTTCTTCGTGCTCATAACCAAGAAGATGAAGCATCGCGTGCGCGAGAACTCTCGCCAATTCTTTTTCAAACAGTTCTTTCGCTTGCTTAGCGTTCTTTTGGACTACGCTTGGGCAAATAATAATCTCCGATTCCGAAAAATATTCCGGTTTTTGCTTTTTTTCAATCAACTCCCCGAAGGAAAGCACGTCGGTCGGGCTGTTTTCTCTCCTGTATTGCTTATTTATCTTTTTTATTTCACCGGCATCAACCAGAGCAATCGATAAATTTATTTTTGCGCTGATTTTTTCCTTCAACAAGATTTTTTTAACAACATTTTTTAAAAATTTCTCGTCGATTTTTTTAAACTCGGTGGTGGTATTATTAATTGCAACCATTTTGTATTACTATTTTACTAAATAAAAAAAATTAACGCAAGTTTACAAAAACGCGGAAAAAATTTCTAATTTTAAACGCTTGAAATACGCGGTTTAAGCCCTTATTCTTATGGTTTTTTTGTTTAAAATTAAAAAAACCGCCCAAGTTGGCGGATTTTTTTATAAAAATTATATTTTTTGCCTGAATTTTAATTTCCAAGAAGCTCTTTCACGATTTTACTGACCAAATACCCGTCGGCGCGCCCTTTTGTTTGCGGAATTATTTCTTTCATTAAAATTCCAATATCTTTTTGCCCCTTCGCTCCGGTTTTCACAACAGCATCCGTGACTATTTTTCTTATTTCAGTTTCGGTTAATTCCACGGGCAAATATTTTTTTAAAATTTCCAATTCTTTTTCTTCTCTTTCCAATAAATCCGGGCGGCCGCCTTCTTCAAAACTGAAAATGCTGTCTCTTCTTTTCTTCGCTTCGGAAACAATCACTTCCGCCACCTCGTCTTCGGTTAATTGTTCCCTTCGGTCCAAATCCAAAGAGCTTAAATTCGGCTCATGGGCGCCCACATACAAACGTTTATCTTTTTGTTTGTTAACGATAGCCGACAAAACCATTCGCAAAACCGACGTCCTTATTTCGTCTTTGGCTTTTTGCGACTCCATTAAATCTTTTTTGATATCTTCAATGGACATTTGCGTTAAAATTATTTACCTAACTTTTTTAATTTAAGAAACTCTTTCTTTTTCGCTTCCCTTACCAAGGCGGCGCGTTGTTGCAAGTTTTCGCTCTTCTCTCTTTTGGCGAATTTTCTTTTTCTCGCTTCAATCAGCACTCCGCTTTTTTGCACGGCTTTGGTAAAACGATAAACTAAAGATTGTGAAGTTTCCCTTTGTTGTTTTTGGATTTTCATTTTATCTAGTTTTCTTTTAACCTTTGTTTAATTTCTTTTATTATTTCTTCTTGTTTAACTTCCGACTGCTTGCCGGTTTCCATATTTCTCATCATTACCGTTCCCTGGATCGCTTCTTTTTGCCCGATGATTAAAACATTATCAATACCGAGCTTGCTTGCCAAACCAAGTTGGGCTTTCAAAGAATCTTTGCTGAACGATTCGGCCACCTTGATATTGGCGCGCCTTAAATCTTCCATAATCGCCAAGCTTCTTTTTTTCGCCAACGGGCTTATCTGCGCCAAAAATACTTGCGAAGGCGTAAAGGGTTTGAATTTATATTCCCTGGCCTTCATTAAAGCGATTATCCTTTCAATTCCTCCGGCTGTTCCGCAGGCCGGCACGGCATTATTATTCCCCAGTATCTTGGCTAAATTATCATATCTTCCCCCGCCTGACAAGGAGCCTTGGTTTTTTTGTTCTAAATCCGTGGATTCTATTTCAAAAACCGTTTTACTGTAATAGTCCAAGCCCCGCACCAATCCCGAGTCCAATATATACGGTATTTTCAGCTCTTCCAGGTATTCCAGCACTTCTTTGAAGTGGGCATGGCAATCTTCGCAAAGAAAATCCACGCTTTGCGGCGCATCCGCCAAAATTTCGCGGCATTTTTCATTTTTGCAGTCCAAAATCCTCAAAGGATTGGTTTTAAACCGTTTTTGGCAATCGCGGCAAAGCCCTGTTTTTTTTGATTTTAAAAACTTATTCAATGTTTTCCTATATTCCGGGCGGCACGCGTCATCACCAATAGAATTAATTTTCATCACCAAGTCGCCCAATTTCAATTCTTGTAAAATCGCGTAATTAATGGAAATAAGTTCCGCGTCCGCGACAGCGTCTCTCTCTCCCAAAATTTCTCCTCCAAATTGGTGGAATTCCCTGTACCTTCCGGCTTGCGGGCGCTCGTGCCTAAAAAATGGGCCGCAATACCAAACTTTAATCGGCTGAGGCATAGATTGCATCCCGTGCTGGAGATAAGCCCTCATTATCGGCGCCGTGCCTTCCGGCCTTAAAGTTAAAATATCTTTTCCGCCTTTGGTTTTAAAAGTATACATTTCCTTTTCCACAATATCCGTGCCCTGGCCCACTCCCCGATAAAATAAGTCGGCCGGCTCCAAAATCGGCGTATCTATTTTTTTGAAATGATAAAATTCAAAAACTTTTTTGGCCGCCTCAAATACCGCTTCATAGTACGGCTGGTCTTCGGGTAAAATATCGTGCATCCCTTGCGGATTTTGAAATTTTATCTTGCTCATATTAATAGATTGATTGGTTTTGGTCTTTCATCATCGCTCCTAACACGGAAAAAGTAAAAAAATTCTTGCCCACTATGTTTTCGCGGGGCAATACTCCCCATATTCTAGAATCGGATGAATTATTGCGGTTATCCCCCATTACGAAATATTGCCCGGCTCCCAACTTAATCGGCAGCATATTATTCATTTTAGTCCAAGCAGCCAAGTCAAGCGCGGATAAATAAGAGCTCTCATCCAATTTCACTGTCACGTCGTTCACAGTAATAAACACCTCCGCGTTTTTTATCTCAATTGTTTCTCCGGGCAAACCGATAATTCTTTTAATGTATTTATAGCTAGGGTTTTTAGGGTATTTGAAAATAACAACATCCCCTCTTTGCGGAGCGTTAACCCGATAAGAAAGCTCGTCAACAATCAAATAATCGGAAGAATGGTAATTCGGCTCCATGGATTGGCCGGACACTATAAACGGCTGAAATACAAAAAACCTGATAGGTATCACTATCAATAAGGCGATTATCACGAGTTTCAATATGTCCCAAAGGTTTGTGGCTGCTTTTTTAACTTCCATTTCCTATAATATACATTAAAACCGCTTTTCTGACAACCCTAAAAACGAAACGAACAATAAAAAAATAAGGGATTAATTCTCCCTTATTTTAAATATTTGCCTAATAGGTTATTAAAACATAACCTGGCGCGCCGGCTCCGCCACCGTTGTAGGGGTGGCGTTGGCCACTACCAGCGCTTACACTGGTGTCAAAACCGCCGGCTCCGCCTCCGCCGCCATAATCCCAGCTCCCGCCCCCGCCGCCGGCACCATAACCGGTTCCGCCGCCGCCGCCGTAAGCGCCATATCCCCCGCCACTACCATGCCCGGCAGCTCCACCGCCACATTGACCGGCATAAGCGCCACCGCCACCGTAAGCGCCGTTGCCGCCATTACAACGACCGACACCGCCGCCAGGAGTACCGCCTCCTCCGCCGCCATTAGCCCAAACTAAAATTTGGCCACTACTATTGGCAATAAAACTCGTACCGCCGGCTCCGCCTCCTCCGCCTCCGCCGGCTCCGACATTAATATGTAGAGGACTGGAAGTAATTGGCAATTGATAACTTGATACGTATCCCGAACCGCCGCCGCCGCCGCCAGGAGTACCGCCTCCTCCGCCTCCGCCAACTAAGGTTACATTTATAACTGTAACTCCCGCCGGGACTGTCCATGATCCGCTAGTCGTGAATTCAACTTTATGCATGGTTCCGCCTGAGCCAAGCAAACCATCAACATAACCCTTGGTCGCCACGTCAGTTGAATTAATCGGTGTGCCGGTTGAAGTAATCCTACCATTAACAACCAATGGAACAGCCGTTGTTCCGCCAATAGTAACCGTGCCCGCGGAAGCATTAATACAAAACAACGCGTTACATTCCAATTCAGCCAATAAATGCCCGGGATTGGGAACCGTAGCGGAAACGATTTGCATTCCAATAGTTCCAATAGCGAATATCATCGCGACAACCGCTATTCTTTTGTATATTTTGTTTTCCATGTTTTAAAAATTATTATTTAATTTTACTATTTTTAAATATTTTGAATCAATTTTAATTTGTCCACTTTAAACTTAACTAAACTATTCATGCCATTTCGGTAATGGCGGAGTAGCCGGACCGGTCGTACCTGTTTTACAACAAACCTTAGTAATGTAAGCATTGCAATCCCCAATATGCGAGTTATTCGCTCCGGAAATTGAAGCTAAACAAATATAGCCCGTCTCACAAGCAACGCTCGTGTAAACGCACGCCATTGTTCCCTTGGCCGCGGCATTAGATAAACATGCTTCGTTAGCATAAGCTCCCGTTTCTTGGACATGCGCGCTAGTTTCCGCGGACAATTTTAAAACCACGGCATGGGGAATGGCGCAAGAATTTCCGATATCGGTTCCCGAACAACAAATTTTATAAGAATAATTTGATTGGCTGCTTAATTCAGCGTGCGAATTGGTTAAGGCCTGTAAATTTAATATCGCAACCTCGCCGGAATTACAGGCGCTGCTCCTAACGGCGCAAGAAAATGGCACGGGATTGTCTAGGGCATAAGTTTTTTGGAATTTAAAAAAAACAAAAAAACTTAAAACGCAAATAAGAATAACGAAAAAACTCAAAACTATTTTTTTATTACTAAATAATTTATCCATATTGTTTTATTGATTTAATTATACCAGCGCGCTTTTTGATGTGTCAACAAAATAGTCCCCCCTTTTGCCAAACCGGATTAAAAAAAGTATAATCAATTTAATATGATTTTAATCGCGGGCCTGGGTAATCCGGGCGAACAATATAAAAATACCAGGCACAATGTCGGTTTTATGGTTTTAGACGAGCTTGCCGAAATGGGCGGGTTTCCGGCTTTTGAATTTGCTAAAAAATTCAACGGTTTGGTTTCTCAGGGAATAATGGCGGAAAACGAAGTTATCCTCTTAAAGCCGCAAACCTTTATGAACGAATCCGGCAAGGCCGTAAAAGCCGTGGCCACTTTTTACAAAATAAAGCGCGAGGATATATATGTAGTCCAAGACGAAGCCGACGTGGATTTGGGCAAAATAAAAATCAGCCAAGACGCGAACTCGGCCGGACATAAAGGCATCCAGTCTATTATTGATGAAATCGGAACTAAAAACTTTACCCGCTTCCGCGTAGGCATTAATTCCAATGATCCAGAATACGAATCGATTGCAAAAAACCAAGGGCTGGAAGACGTAGTTTTAAAAAATTTCACGCCAGACGAAGAACCGCTTATTATGGAAATGATTAAAAAATCCCCGGATATTATAATTTCCCAAATAAAAGAGAAATAATAATGGATTTCGAAATCCGCAAAATATCAATCAACGACGAACTTTTCCCCGAAAGCCTGAAAAAAATTAAAAAGCCTCCTGAAGAATTGTATTATTGCGGGCAAATGTTGCCGAAAGAAAATTGCCTGGCTATTGTTGGCGCCAGGACTTGCTCAAAATACGGAACTGAATGCTGCCTGGAAATCGGCTCTCAAATAGCGGCGGCAAATTTAACCATTGTCTCAGGGTTGGCGCGCGGCATTGATTCGTTCGCCCACTTTAGCGCTGTTAAAAACAAGAAGCGGACAATCGGGGTTTTGGGAACGGCCCTGGACAAAGAAAATTTTTATCCCAAAGAAAACCTGAAGCTGGCCGAAGAAATTTTAAAAAACAACGGATTAATAATTTCCGAATACGCGCCCGGAACCAAAACCGGCCCATACGCGTTCGCGGAAAGAAACCGGCTGATTGCCGGCTTATCTTTGGGAGTGCTGGTAATTGAAGCGCGCGAAAAATCCGGGTCGTTAATCACGGCCGCGAATACGCTGGAACAAGGCAAAAAATTATTCGTTGTACCGGGAAATATCCATTCCCTACTTTCAAAAGGCGGCCACGCTTTGATAAAAAACGGGGCCAAACTGGTGGAAAACGGCGAAGATATTTTACGCGAGCTTAAAATTGATTATTTGCCAAATATTATTAAAAGTGATAAACCTACCCTAAGTTGCGGCGAAGATGAAGAAAAAATCATAACCGCTCTGGCGGAAAATCCGCTGGATATAGAAACATTGATTAAATTGACCGGGCTGCCGGCCAATAAAATAACCGGATTACTCGCGATTCTGGAAATAAAAAATAAAATTACTAACTTGGGCGATAATATCTTTTGCCTGAACAGACAATAAAATGGATTTAATAATCGTAGAAAGCCCCACCAAGGCCAAAACTTTAAAAAACTTTTTAGGCGCCAATTACACGGTGCTGTCTTCTTACGGGCACATCCGCGATTTGCCCAAAAGCACTTTGGGAATAGACCCGGAAAATAATTTCGCGATTAAATACGTTATTCCAACCAAAGCCAGAAAAAACGTTACTTTGCTTAAAAAAGAAGTGGCGAAAAGCGACTACATCTATCTCGCCACCGACCCTGACCGCGAAGGTGAAGCTATTTCTTGGCACTTGATGGAAGCTTTAGATTTAAAGAAAAAAAATAATTTTAAAAGAATCGCTTTCCACGAAATCACCAAAACCGCGATTAACGACGCCCTGGAACACCCAATGGAATTAAATTTGGATTTAGTGGACGCCCAGCAAGCCCGCCGGGCGCTGGACAGAATCGTGGGATATAAGCTCTCCCCTTTCTTATGGAAAAAAGTCGCCAGGCACTTATCCGCCGGACGCGTGCAATCCGTAGCCGTGCGTTTAATCGCGCAAAGGGAAAATGAAATAAAAAATTTCAAACCGGAAGAATACTGGTCTATTATCGCGGTTTTAAAAAAAGAAAATGATTCAACCGAATTTGAAGCGGTTTTATCAAAAATAAAAAACAAGCCCGTAACAAAGCTGGAAATAAAAACCAAAGAACAAAGCGATGAAATTTTGAAAAACTTGAAAGGCGCTGATTATAAAGTTCTAAGCATTGAAAAAAAAGAAACCGCCCGAAATCCTTTGCCCCCGTTCACCACTTCCACCCTACAACAAGAAGCTTCAAAAAAAATGCGGTTCCCGGCCAAAATGACCATGCGCGTCGCCCAGGACTTGTATGAAAAAGGTTTTATCACCTACCACCGAACCGACTCGCTAAATTTAAGCGCGCAATCGTTAACCGCGGCCAAAGAATTTATTGTTAAAGAATTCGGCGCAAATTATTATGCGGGTACTGCCAGAAAATTCAAAGCCAAGGGCCGCACCCAAGAAGCGCATGAAGCCATCCGCCCAACCAACGTGGAAAACACTCCCGATAAATTAACTTTGGACCCACGCCAAGCCAAGCTCTATAAATTAATCTGGTCCAGATTTGTCGCCAGCCAAATGAGCCAAGCGATTTTTGATTCAATGAAAGTTGAAATAGAAACCGATAAAGGCTATATTTTCCAAGCCAATGGCTCAACCCTTAAATTTGACGGATTTCTAAAAATTTACGCTTTAAAATACGAAGAAAAAAATTTGCCCCTGCTCAGCGAAAAAGAACCCTTGGAATTGGTAAAACTAAAACCCGACCAACATTTCACCCAGCCGCCGGCCCGCTACACCGAAGCCGGGCTAATTAAAGAACTGGAAGCCAATGAAATCGGGCGCCCGTCCACTTACGCCCCGATTATTTCAACCATCCAAGACCGCAATTACGCGCAAAAAAACGAGGATAAAAGATTTGCGCCCACGGAAATCGGCATTATGGTTGACGATTTATTGGTAAAGCATTTTCCGGAAATAGTGGATATAACTTTCACAGCCAAGATGGAGAAAGAATTGGACAAAATTGCCCAAGGCAAAGAACCCTGGACCAAAGTTTTGGATGAATTTTACAAGCCTTTTTCCAAAAACCTGGAAACCAAGTATAGCGAAGTGGAACAAAAAAAAGTGGAGCCCGAACTGACTGACAAGACTTGCCCCAAGTGCGGCAAACCATTGGCCATCAAATTCGGCCGGTTTGGAAAATTTATGGCTTGCACCGGTTTTCCGGAATGCCGCCATACTGAACCCTTGGAAAATAAAATCATCAAAACTGGCATTACTTGCCCCAAGTGCGAACAAGGAGATATCATCGGTAAAAAAACCAAGAAGGGAAAATTATTTTACGGCTGTTCTAAGTGGCCGGATTGCGATTTCGCCCTATGGGATAAACCTACGGGCGAGAAATGCGAAAAATGCGACTCGCTAATGACTGAAAAAAATAAAAAAATAAAATGCTCCAATAAAAATTGCGGCAAAGATTAAAACAAAAAAACAAGGGCAAAGGCCTTTGTTTTTTTGTTTGGATGGTAATCCCCGAATGCTTTACTTGTGTATTGCCCGCTTAATCCAATTTTTCAATTCGCTTTCCGTATTAAATTCAACCAGCAATTGGATTTTCCCTTTTTTGGAATCAAGTTTTACTTTTTCGTTATCAAACAATTCTTTAATTCTTTTTTCAAAAAAATCTTTATTCGGAATCGCGTATCCGCCAACACCAATTGATTTTTTAACAACCTTTCTGCTTTTGGCCGCTTTTTCCACGTCCCGCACGGAATAATTATTTTCCAATATTTCTTGGAAGATTTGTTTTTGTAAGCCTTCCTCTTGCACCGCCAGCAAAGCCTTGGCGTGCCCTTCGGTTATCTTTTCTTTTTTCAACGCTTCAATTATTTCTTTGGGCAAGGTTAATATCCTTAAGCTGTTTGCCACGGTCTCGCGGGAAACGCCCGCGACTTGCGCAATTTCTTTTTCCAATAAATTAAATTCAACACGCAATTGTTCATAAGCCTCGGCTTTATCAATCGGATTAAGATTCCTCCTTTGCACGTTTTCAATTAAAGCGATTTCCAATTTTTCCCGATTATTCGGGCTCTTGATGATTACGGGTATTTGCTTTAATCCCGCGCGTTTACTGGCTCGCCACCTTCTTTCTCCGGCAATAATCTGGTATTCCGAAGCCAAGCCGGTCGCGGTCTTTTTTTCCAATTTATGCACAATAATAGGCTGTAAAACACCGTATTTTTTAATTGATTCGGATAAAGCGTTCAAGGCTTCTTCGTCAAACTCTTTTCTGGGCTGGTACGGATTAGGCTTTATTTTGTCTATTTCAATCCAAAAAATAAAATCCTTTTGAGATGTTTGCGATTGCGAGCTTTGGTTATTTATTTGTTTTTTAGGAATCAATGATTCCAATCCTTTCCCCACCATTGTTAATGTATAAAATTATTTATTTATTAATTTTTTTCTCGCGCAACGCTTCCTTGCTGGCTTTATAAACAATTTCTCTGGCCAGCTCGCGGAAAGCGTGCACCGCGCTGGAATTCGGAGAATGCCTTAAAATTGTCCGGCCGTAAATCGGCGATTCGGACAACGCGACCACGCGCGGTATCACAGTATCAAACACGTAACCCGGAAAAGTCCGGCGCAAATCTTTAGCGATTTTTTGCGACACCAAATTTTTCCGGCTATACATTGTTATTAAAGCTCCGAGTATTTTAATGTTTCTTTCCAAATTTTCGTTTATCATTTTCACGTTATAAATAAGCTGGCTCAATCCTTCCATGGCCAAGTATTCCGCTTGTACCGGAATAATCACTTCATCCGCGGCCACCAAAGCATTTAAAGTTAAAATTCCCAAACTGGGCGGACAATCAATCAGCACAAAATCATAATCGTCTTTAACCATATCAATCACTTCTTTTAATTTAAATTCTCGGTTTTCCATGCTGACAAGCTCAATATTCGCGCCGGATAAATTATGCGACGTAGGCATTATGTCAAAAGCCAAAAACTGCGTCCGGCGGATAATTTCCCGAGGCGAAATAGTGCCCATAATGGCTTCGTATAAAGAATCGTTTAGGTCCCGCGGCTTGATGCCAAGAGAAAAAGTGGCATTCGCCTGCGGATCAGTATCAACCAAGAGAACTTTTTTGCCAAAAGCCGTCAAAAAAACGGGTAAATTAACAGCCACGGCTGTTTTACCCACCCCACCTTTTTGATTGGCAATAGCAATTACTCTGCTCATTACAATAATTTTAACATAAGGATTTGAAATTTACAAACAAGTTTTTTTGTGGTAAATAGATTATATTGTGAAATAAGAGCAATAGGTCTTCTTTGCCCTAACGGGCTGCGACGACTAAGGCCGGGGTGGCGGAATTGGCAGACGCGTAGCACTCAAAATGCTATGGGGGTAACCCCGTGAGAGTTCAAGTCTCTCCCTCGGCACAAATAAAAATCAGATAGAATTTACTTCTATCTGATTTTTTATTCCTTGAATTTAACCAATATATATTATATTATCATTTCATGCCGGGGTGGCGGAATTGGCAGACGCGTAGCGTTCAGGACGCTATGTCGCAAGGCGTGGGAGTTCAAATCTCCCCCTCGGCACAAATTAAAAACAGATAGGATTTTATTCCTATCTGTTTTGTTTAATATTTTTAAACCAGTTTGGCGATTATTCTGTTTAACTCAATTGGATTATGCTTAATTCCCTCCCCGTCTTCCAATAAATTCGCGCCAATAAACTTTTTCGCATCTAGCCCTTCCGGAACTTTAACCATTTCCAATAATTCCGGATGCGCGGATTGGTATGCTTTTATCCTTTCCGGGTCCGGCATAGCTTGATTATAAATACAATAATCAACCGAACCGCCAAGATATCTTTCTATTTCATTCGTAAAATCAACCACGCTAAAATTATTAGACTCCCCCTTTTTTGTCATTAAATTGCAAATAAATATTTTCTTAGCCGAGCTTTTTATTATCGCCTCGGGCATGCCGTTAATTAGCAATGTTTGCAAAAGTGAAGAATACAAATCTCCGGGCCCAATTATAATCGTATCCGCCTCGGCGATATTTTTCAGGGTAATCGGGCACGGCTTGGCTTCGGGCACTAAAAATATTTTTTTAATCCTTAAATCGCTATTATGTTTGGGAATATCAATATTTGTTTCCCCTTTTATCTCTTCGCCGTTTTCCAAAATGGCATGCAGGTGCGAATCCGTAATCGTGGCCGGCAATATCCGATGGCGAGAATCCAAAAATTCATTTATTTTTTCAAAAAAATGCTTATAACTTTCTTTTTGGAGATATAGAGCGGAAAGCATTATATTAATCAAAACGTGATTATCCAAGCATCCCTGTTTGAAACGGAAAGACAAATAATGCTTAGTTTGCTTTGGCGCCTCCATTAATTCCAATAAGGCACGGCGGATATCCCCAAAAGAAATTGTGTGATAATCATTCCTCAATTGCCCGGCCGAACCGCCCGAATCTAAAACAGCGGAAATAATCGCCAAATGGTGCGGAGTTTTTTTCAACTCAGACAACACAGCGTGAGGCATTGCGTTTCCCCCACCGATACAAACGATTCTTTTTTGCCTGCCAAAAATTGACATGTTTATTTAACTATTAATTTTAAAATATCTTCTTCGAAAACAGGCCTTTGTTTTTGGAATATTATTCCCAGGGGTATCTTTTCCGCATCCGCGTAATCCCATTGATTAATCAACTCCAAAGCCTCGGCTTCGGTTCTATTTTTATTTTCCGCTTCGTAAACTCGCTCATTATAAAATTCGATATTGTTAAAAAACGAAACACAAGGCTGCAAAACTTCTATAAAGGCAAAACCTTTATGTTTGTCCGCGGCCAAAATTAGATTTTTCAACTGTTCCAATTTAGCCGAATATCCTCGAGCGATAAAACCTGCATCCGAAGAAAGCATTAATTTTAACGGATTAATCGGCTCTTCAATTGAACCGAAAGGTGTGGAAACGCTCTTTAGTCCTTTGGGCGACACGGCTGTAAATTGGCCGGTGGTCAAAGCGAATAAGCGGTTATTGTGCAAAATAACTTTTATGTTTGAATTTCTTTTGGCCGCGTGGACCAAATGCGAAACGCCTTCGTCCAATCCCGCGCCGTCACCGATAAAAACAAAAACTTTCAAACCTGAATTGGCTAATTTCACTCCTTCGGCCGTGGCAATGGAACGCCCGTGCAAACCGACAATGCTATTTAAATTAAGATAATCGGCAATCTTGCTGTTGCAGCCGATATCTCCCACCACCACTATCTTTTCCTTATCGAAGCCATTTTTTATAATCTCATCCACGGCTTGCTTAAAAGCGGTTAAAATTCCAAAATTGCCGCAACCCGGACACCAAGTGTTTGGGCTTTTTGTGTCTAAATTGTTGTTAGTTTGTTTTTCCATTTTAATTTTTAATTAATCGGGCTAATTCCTCGGTTGAAAATAATTGGGCGTCGTATTTTAATATTTTTTTATCCACTTTAAATCCATGCCCCGCCAAAACAGTTGCCATCTGTCCGGTGGAATTTGTTTCCGCGCAAATTATTTTACTCGCTCCATTAAGAGCTTTTTTCATCTGCTTTAACGGGAAGGGTGAAATTAAAATCGGCTGAACCATTTTTATTCCCAATTTCTCGGCCGCTTCCCTGGCCGCTACCGCGGTGGAGCCCCAGGCTACGACAACTGTTTTTGATTTTTTATTTCCAAATATTTTAACCGCGCCAATTGCGTCAGCCTCTTTTTGCATTAGAGCGAATTTTGCCAAACGTTTATTCTGCATCGCCTCAATGGCCTGCTTATCAACTTCTTCGCTAATGCCGGCTTCAATATGCTCATAACTATTAGCTTTAACAACCGCGTTTTTAGTTCCCGGATACGCCAAGGGCGACAAACCGCTCTGCGTAATTTTGTATCTTTGGTATTCCCCCTTCCCTGACCAAATTAATTCTTTCTCTTTTTTAACGCTTTTAAAAATATCTTTATCAATAGAAAAAGTTCCTTCCGATACGTCCTTATCGGTTAATAAAATCGCGGGCGTTTGGTATTTCCACGCCAAATTCAATAATTTTCCCGACCAATAAAAAGATTCTTCCGCGTTGGACGGCGCGGCTATGAATTTTTCAAAATCGCCGTGCCCAGGATTAAGGGTAAACAATAAATCACTTTGAGCTCCGTAAGTTGGAACTCCGGTTGCCGGCCCCATTCGCTGGCTGTTAATCGCCATAAAAGGAATTTCCGCTTGGGCCGCCAAACTGACTGTTTCAGTCATTAAAGCAAACCCGCCGCCGGAAGTTCCCACGGCCGAACGTTTGCCCGCGTAAGCCGCTCCAATGGCTTCGCTCGCTACCGCGATTTCATTCTCGGACTGCACTGCCAAAACTCCCAATTCTTTTTGGCGAGCCGCCAAATAATGCAAAATACTGGAAGCCGGAGTCATGGGATAAGCAAAATAAATATCCAACCCGGCTGTTTTCAGTCCCAACGCAATGGCTTCGTTGCCGGTCATTAATATGCCTGGCGCATATTTTGTTTTTTCTATTTTAGTTCCGCCAGCCGGCGGAAGCACCTCCGTATAAGCTTTTTTCGCCACGCTCAAATTCTTTTCTATTTCTTTTCCCAGTTCTTCTTTTAGTATTTTTTCCAAAACATCCCAAGTAATCCCGATGCCTTTCGCCAACCCGGCAATTAAAGCAATGTTTGCCATAATTGGCAAGCCGTTTAACTCTTTTACAATTTTATCCGCCGCAATGCCGATTCCCTGTTCTTGAATCCTATCACTGTTAAAAAATATCACCCCTCCCTTTTTCAATTTATCTTTATGCCTTTCAATTGTTTTTTTGTCCAAAGCCAAAAGAAAATCTATTTTTTCTTTTTTATTAACCGAACCGCCTTCGGCAGCCGTTACTTGGGAAAAATTATGCCCGCCGCGAATCAAAGATTGATAATCTTCGTAGATATAAATGCCATAACCCAACTTGTTGAAAAGTTTGGCGATAATTAAGCCGGCTTTTCGGCTGCCTTGCCCGGCCGCTCCGCCGATTATTACCGAATATTCTTTCTTCATTGTTGTTCTTATTATAATTACTCCCTGATTATACTATAAAAAACCCTGAAAATAAAGAAAGCCCGCGAAACGCGGGCATCAATAAATTATTATTTTCTTTTGTCAATTTCTTCAAAAAATTCTGTTTTATTTTCAATATTTTTTAAAACAAGCGAGTTGGGCCCAATCAGGCAATCCGACCCTATCATTTTTCCGGGCATTAATGAACAATGGATTCCCATTTTGGAATTCTCCCCCATCATTAATCCCAAAGAATGCATGCCTGTTTTAATTTTTTCTCCTTTTACCGTTGCCGTTATGTCGCCCCTGTCCACTTTAACATTGGCGGTTATTGTTCCGGCGCCGATTCGGCACCCCTTGCCCACAACTGAATCACCGATAAAACCGGAGTGCGCATGGACATTACTTTCAAAAATTGTTCGGGTAATTTCCAAATTGGCTCCGGCGATAGAATCTTGCTCCAAGTTAACATAATCCCTGACAATGGCATTGTTGCCGACAACTGAATTATCGCCGACATAACAAGGCCCTTTAATGACCGCATTTTCAAATATTTTTACATTTTCTCCAATAAAAACTTTGCCTTCAATAATAACATTCTTGGCGATTTTTGCTGTTTTAGATATTTTCTTTTCCAAGTAATTATCCATTAAATATTTAGATATATTTAAAATATGCCACGGATACTTTAAAGGCAATGTTTCCTTGTCAGTCATAACGAATTTTGAATCATTGTCTTTCACATAGGCGTCTATCGCTTCTTCAAAAGCATACATGTGTTCCTGGATTTTTTCGTAATAACTGAAAAAATCCTTGGGTAAAAAATATACTCCCACTATTTTAATATTGGACGGCTCTTTGCCTTTCTCCGGTTTTTCCACCACGCCTTTTATTTTATCTCCATCCACATCCATTATGCCGTAAAGCTGGGGGTTGCTTGTTTCCGCGCCCAAGAGCACCAACTTTGAATTTGTTGCTTTTTGTTTTTCCAAAACAAGCTTAACGTAATCGCCAGCATCAAATCTTTCCGCGTTAAGAACAAAAAAATTATCCTGCAAATAATCCTTGGCGTAAAGAAGCGCGTTGCCCATGCCTTTCGGCTCCGGCTGAATAGCGTATTTTATATTAACCCCGTTAAAATTAAAATCTTTAAGTTCTTCTTCGGCTTGCCTGGCTGGCCCTTGCACAATGATAATATCTTTAATGCCGGCCTTTCTTAAGCTTTCAATTGTGTAATAAACCAAAGGCTTGCCCATTATCCTAAAAAGAGTTTTATGTTTTGAATTTAGCGGCCAAAACCGCGACGATTCTCCGGCTGTTAAAATTATCGCTTGGTTCATAAAATTGTTTTTATTTATCTATCTCTATTATATAAAAAAAGGGTTGCTTTGTCATGTTTCTAAATCAAGTCGCATATGCACTTCTTTTTCCAAAAATCCTAAATTCTCGTAAAAAGAAACGTATTTTTTCCTTGCATCCAGAATGACTTTATAGCATCCCTTTATGTCTTTGGCTTGGTCAACGCATCTTTGCAAAAGTTGCGTCCCAACGCCTCTCCGCCTATATTTTTCATCTACAACCACATCTTCAATATGGCCGACTATTGCGCCGCCACGAATCAGCCGTTGCGTCTCAATCAATGAGGCTGTCCCAATAACTTTTTCATTTGGCAATATTGCCACAAAAATATGGGAAATGCCTTGTTGGCTAATTTTTTTAAAAGCCGCTAAGGCTTCTTCTTTCGTCGAGCTAACCGTTAATTGAGAAAGAACATCCAACAATCCGTTTTCAATATCTTTCTCTCCATTAAACTTTCGTATTTCATAATTAAATTCAGTATCAGTCCTAACCATAAAGTCCTCCAACGACAATAGGACAATAACACAAAACAACATACCTGTCAATTTTAAATTAGAAAAATGTCAAACTATTCAACCGTCACGCTTTTTGCCAAGTTTTTCGGCTTATCAATGTCCCGGCCCAAGGCGTCGGCGAAATAATAAGCAAACAAGTGCATTACCAAAGTTGTAAGCAAGGGCGTTAACATTTCCAAAGTCTTGGGAATATAAATAACATCGTCAACAATTTGGCTGATATCTTCATTGCCTTCGGTCGCGACAGCAATCACCAATCCCCTTCTCGCTTTTACTTCTTCAATATTGGAAATCATTTTTTCATAAACCGAATCAGACGGGCAGATAGCCAAAGTCGGGCAAGTTTCGTCAATCAAAGCCAAGGGACCGTGCTTTAATTCCCCTCCAGCAATGCCTTCGGCGTGGATATAAGAAATTTCTTTCAATTTCAAAGCGCCTTCCATGGCAATCGGATAATTATATTTTCTGCCGATAAACCAAAAATCATGGTAATCTTTGTATTTTTCGGCAATTCTTTTAATTTCGTCTTTTCGGCTTAAAATTTCTTCCATCAATTTTGGGATGCGCGACAATTCGGAAATTATCCTTTTGCCGGTTATCAAAGACATGTTGCGCTGGCGCCCCAAATAAACAGTGATCAAAATCAAAGTAGTCAATTGCCCGATAAACGCTTTGGTGGAAGCTACGGCGATTTCCGGGCCGGAACGGGTATATACTCCCGCGTCCGTTTCCCTGGATTGGGTTGACCCGACAACATTGGTAACTCCCAAAGCCAAAACTCCTTTAGCTTTCATCTCTCGAAGCGAGGCCAAAGTATCGGCCGTTTCTCCGGACTGGGAAACAAAAATTGACGCCAAGTTTTTATCAATCACCGGCTTTCTGTACCTGAATTCCGAGCCGATATCAACGTCTGTGATAATTCCCGCGTATTCTTCCAACATATATTCGCCGGTCTTGCAGGCGTGATTGGCCGTGCCGCAACCGATTAATATTAATTTATCTATCTCCCTTAATTTATCAACAATAGAATCAAATCCGCCCAGCTTAACCAATCCTTCTTCTTTTATAAAACGGCCGCGGATAGCGTCTTTGACAACGCTGGGTTCTTCCATTATTTCCTTAAGCATAAAATGCTTATGCCCTCCCTTTTCCGCTTGTTCAACATCCCATTCAATGGTTTCAATTTCTCTCGTCATTTCCATGTCTTCTTTGATTATTGAAAATCCGTCCCTTTTCAAAACAGCTATTTCCCGGTCATCCAAATTAATGATTTGCCTGGTTCTGGTTAAAATTGACGAAGCATCCGAAGATACGAAAAACTCCCCATCCCCCATGCCGATAATTAATGGAGAAGACAGTCGGCTTACCACTAATTTTTCCGGCTCTTTTAAAGACATAACCACCAAGCCGTAAGTGCCCCTGATTTTTTTTAAAGCCCTTTTAACCGCGATCTCCAAATTATTCCCTCTGTAATATTTTTCAATCAAGTGCGCGATTACTTCCGTGTCTGTTTTGGAAGTAAAAACATGCCCTTCTTCAATTAGTTTATTTTTAAGCTCTTTGTAATTTTCAACAATGCCGTTATGCACGACAAAAATTTCCCCTTTACAATCGCAATGAGGGTGGGCGTTTTCTTCGGTCACCAAGCCGGTGGTAGCCCAACGCGAATGCCCTAAGCCGATATTGCCGGTAAAATTTTGCGCCAAAAATTCATTCTCGGTTAAATCAATTCGGCCCACTCTTTTAAAAATACTGATTTCATTTTTATTTTTTATAAAACAAAAACCATAGCTGTCATAGCCGCGGTATTCCAATCTTTTTAACCCCGATAATAATATATCGGAAGCGTTATTTGGGCCAATGTATCCTACTATTCCGCACATATAATTTTTTGTTATCTTTCATAGGCAGTATAGAATAAAAACAAAGGAAAAACAAGTTTCGAAAAAAACGGACAAAAATAAAAAAAGGCGAAGTTTTTAGGCTTCGCTATTACTCTTGGGAAGAAAATCCCCGACTTTTTTGTCTCGATTCGCGAGCGCTCCCCGCGGCTCAAGGATAACCAAGTTCCGCAGAATCGCAAGCGTCTTCTTTGTTTGGGTTTGCGTGTCTTCTCCCAGCTCCTCTTTGGTTGTTGGAGTGTAGGGTGTAAGCGCAGGTACGAATCGCATTCTTGTCGCAATTTCCGGTTCGTTAGCGGCAAAGCAAGCAATAAGCATCTCCTTGGTAACCCTTTGGATGTGCTCAATGCTGCTGATGACATAAATGTCTTCGTAATAAGCGGCACCACCCGTTTGTTTCACCATCTCCACCAAGGCCTCGGCTTCTTGTGTCGTGTTCTTTGGCTTAAACGGGAAGGGCGACTGAATAATCTCCACAACCAGCCGGTCGCGGATTTGTTTTTCGGTCAAACCCTTAAAGGCGTTAAATTTTACCAATTCATTAATGCTATTTTCAATTGTCAGCTTGGCCATCGGGCCTTCCCCATTGGCTGAATCAAAAACAACCAATCTCCCTTCTTTTTCAAGCGCTAGATAAGCGCCCGTTGCAAACCTTCCATAGAAATAAGGGGCTATGCCGACAATAGTGCTTTTATACATCGGCTCCCCAGGATTAAACCCATGGACATAAATGAGTATATTCTTTTTTACTTTTGGTGTCATTTTCAACCTCTTGCTCTCCTATGAGCTACTTATTTTATACATTAAATTACTTGGTTTGTCAATTAGTATTGACATATTAGTTATTTTAATTTATTATATATTCAGTTCATAAAACCATTTTATGGGTAGCGCAATATGATTTTAGGCTTATTGCGCTGCCCGCAAACTTATATTGCAGGAGCACATTAACAGAGGTGAAAAAAACGATGAAAAAAGACATCGGGGTAGACGCGGCCAAATTGGCTGGTCTAATGATAGACATAATGCAAAAACTAAGAAATGGAAGCATAACAATCGACCATCTCGAAATGTTTGCATGCTCCAGGGCTAAAAGAGATTATCTTGTTAATCCTTTTCGCGAGGCAATGTCATTTGAGCTTAAAGTTCCAAACGATTACGAACACGAAAAACAATTATCCCGTTTTGCATCAATAGTTGATATGCCCGTAGAAGAAGGTGTTAATGACGAAAATTTTTCCAGAGTAAGCCATCGACTCGCTCCCGGCGAAACATATATCGTCAAAATCTATCTTGTTGAGGGTGCTTATTCCCAACAATGCGTTGACTTCTTAATCTCTAAGGGAGCTCTCTTGACCGGAGTTCAGGGATTGTCTCTTGCCTGGAAAAAAATTAAAAACTTCTTACCGGAAGATAAGACCATTGTATCTTTTGATCTTTTGAAAAACTTCCCCTATGATGAACAAATCCAGGATCGTTTAGTAGAAGAAGCTTTTCTGTTTAATCTCACTGAAGATTCCACCCTTGTCCCCTATATCGCCAAGAAAAACGAAAAAATGGGCACGCTTGTTTTTTCAACACATTGGAACGGGTGGATGCTTGCTTTTTTTAAAAAATAACTATTATATGGCTATTGCCCCGCGCAATAGTCTTTTTTTATGCGCTAAAAACTTCCTGGGAAATTTTGTTTTTAATTTCTTTTAGTTCAAGTTTGAAAAATGGAAGTAAAATGAGCGCGGAAACGAAGATCGCCAAAATTGAAATATAATAAAGGCTATTAATGCTTTCTTTAAACATTCCCGAAACAAACAACGTTATTACAACCGCCACATTTTGCACCATCCAAAATAAAGCTGAAACCGGCTCTAAGTTGTCTTTCGTGGTTACGTCCCCTATCAAAGCGTAAGTTATCGGCTTCATAAGCGCGGTATTCAAAGCCAATAAAATTATTCCCAAAACAAAATAAATTTTTACACTCAAAAACAATAATCCCAAAACCATTAAAAGATAAGAAAAGCCTATCATTATTTTTCGGCCATGAACATCCGACAACCTGCCAAAAAAATACGACAATAAAATCGGCAAAGCGTAAAACAAAAATGAAAGCGGCCCAACGAAAGAAGCTCCCAAAATATCTTTAATTTGAATCGGAATTATTCCGATTACAAACCCATAACTTAAATTAGCAACAAACCAAATACTGGACAGCCGAATCGCGGTTTTGCTTGTAATGGATTTTTTAATCAATTCAAATTGGTTTTTCTTTTGTTCAATCCTCACGTCTTCAAGAGTTAAAATAAAAAAGGTTCCCAAAATTGGAAAAGCGGAAAAAACCAAAAACGGGACATTAAAAGAAAAATAAGAAACCAGGAACCCCAAAAGTATGACCCCGGCCGCGGAACCAAAGGATTGGAAAGAATTAAAAATTCCAGAATTCTTGCCGTATTCGTCCTCCTTGCTTACTCTTATTAAATAACAACTGGCGCCCATCCATAAAAGAGAGGCCGAGATCCCCAATAACACGGAAGAACCGTATATCGCCCAGCTTGATTTAGTTAATAAAGAGAGGATAAAAATAACGTACATTAACGAGCTCAACAGCATACATTTCTTTGAGCCGAATTTGGAAATAAGCCAAACGGAAAAAGGATTAAAAACAATAAAAGACAAATAAACCAAAATTAATGAACGGAAGCCCACTTCCACTATTCCCGCTTCGGAAAAAAACGTGGTCATATATTGCTGAACCCCGTTAAATCCGAAAAATATCAAAAGAAAACTTAAGCTTAGTATCTTTATTTCCCTTGCTGCCATAAGCTATTTATATTTATCCAAGAATTCATTAACCGCCTTAATTGTTCCCGCGGCTTTTGAAGCTTTTAAAATCTTGGCAAATAAATCCGGGAAATTCCGGCTTAAAGGTATTTCAAAAATCAAAACATCTTTAATGCCGTATTTTTCCTTATCTTCTTCTGTTTTCGGGCCATACAAGGTGGCGCTCCCCCGAATCTCAAGATTGGCGACAATGGGAGTATCTTTAAAAACATCAAACGCCTCCCTATAAATCCTGGCAACATGGTCCGGGCTGCTCACGCAAATCAATTTATAATAACCGCCTTGTTTTTCCAAAAAATTCTTGGCCACTTGGAGTTCTTCGGTTGTCATTGTATTCTGCTCTAAATCCTCAACCAATTTAAAAACTTTACCAACTTTTTCGCGGATTTGCCCAATGGAAACATTTTCCAAAGATTTTAAGATTGTAAAATCTTTTAATTTATCAAACCTTTCATCCAGCAACTCTTTCATCAAGCGGCCGGTGCTTTTTCCGTCTTTAAAAATCAACGACCCCAATAATAAAAGTAAATCCGCTTCTTCTTCAAAAAGAGCGGCAATGGCCGTGGGAATTCTGCCCGGCTTGTCGGGCGCTTCTCCCCAAACCACGTAATCCCAGTTAGGTTCTTTGGCTCCGTAGCTGTGCAATAAAATAGCTGTTTTGGATTTCATTAATTAGTCGGTTAAAATATTTATAATTCTGTTCGGCACAAAAATAACTTCTTTTATCTCTTTGCCATTAAGCCAAGTTTTTATTTTCTCGCTTCTTTGGGCGAGCTCCAACGCGCTTTCTTTATCAATATCCATTGCCACTTCTATCTTATCCCTGACCTTGCCGTTTACTTGCGCCACTAAAATAATATTTTCTTGAATTATGGCGGCTGAATCTGCTTCGGGCCAAGATTCCAGCGCAATGCTGTTTTTATTATCCAGCTCGCTCCATAATTCTTCGCAAAAATGCGGAGCAAAAGGAGCGAATATTTTTAACATTTTTTCAATCTCAATAATCCCCCACTCGTTCTTGCGCTCGGAAACCAAATTAATATATTCCATAAAAAAAGCCACGCAAGTATTAAACTTCATTTTTTCCAAATCTTCGCCCACTTTTTTAACCAGCTTATTGGTTTCCGAAATAATTTGTTGGCTGCTTTCTTTATTGCCCTTGAGACTTAAAATTAAATCCCAAGTTTTATTTAAAAATCTAAACACGCCCTTTACGCCTTGCGGGTTCCAAGCAATCGCCTGGTCAAACGGGCCCATAAACATTTCGTAAACTCTCAAAGTATCGGCGCCGAATTCTTCAATAATTTCATTCGGGGAAACCGTATTGCCTTTTGATTTAGACATTTTTTGCCCGTCCGGAGCCAAGATTAATCCCACGTTCCTTAATTTTTGGAACGGCTCAATCGTGCTGATTGCGCCGATATCAAATAAAAATTTATGCCAAAACCTGGAATACAATAAATGTAAAACCGCGTGCTCGGCTCCACCCACGTACAAATCCACGGGCATCCATTTTTTTTCTTTGTTTTTATCCGCCAATTCTTTTTCGTTTCGCGGGTCAAGAAAACGTAAATAATACCAACAGCTACCGGCCCATTGCGGCATTGTATTGGTTTCACGCTTCGCCGGTCCTCCGCATTTGGGGCATTTCACGTTTACCCATTCCGTAATCGCGGCCAAGGGCGACTCGCCCGTGCCGGTTGGCTCATATTTTTCCACTTGGGGCAATTCCAACGGCAAATCTTTTTCTTCCAAGGCCACCATTCCGCATTTCTCGCAATGGATTATGGGAATTGGCTCGCCCCAATATCTTTGCCTGGAGAAAACCCAATCACGCAACTTATAATTTATTTTTTTCTCAGCTAATTTTTGTTTCTTTAATTCTTGCCCGATTTTTTCCCTAGCCTCTTCCGAACTTAGCCCGTCAAAACCATTAGAATTAAAAACTATTCCATCTTCCGTAAAAGCTTCGTTTTCTTTGCTTTCGCCTTGTTTCAGCTTAATTACGTAAATAATCGGCAACGCGTATTTTTTAGCAAAATCAAAATCCCGGATATCATGCGCCGGCACGGCCATAACCGCGCCCGTACCATAATGCCCTAAAACATAATCAGCCACAAAAATTTTAACTTCTTGGTTGTTGATCGGATTAATCGCCGTAATTCCTTTCACTTCCACTCCGCTCTTATCTTTAACTTCGCTGATTCTTTCTCTATCACTCTTGTTCTTGGCTTTATTGATATAATCAAGCACTTCATCGTAATTGGTTATTTTGTTTGCGAGCGATAACAAAAGCGGATGTTCCGGAGCCAAAACAACATAAGTGCAGCCGAAAAGGGTGTCTGTCCTGGTTGTAAAAACCGATATTTTTTCATCTTCATTTTTTAAAGGAAAAACCAATTCCCATCCTTCGCTTCGGCCAATCCAATTTTTCTGCATTTCTTTAATTTTATCGGGCCAATCCAAAGAATCTAAATCCATGAGCAGCCTATCCGCGTAGTCCGTAATTTTCAAAACCCATTGGTTAATTTCTTTTTTGGTCGTCGGCGTGCCGCACCTTTCACAATCTCCCTCCACCACTTCTTCATTAGCCAAACCGGTTTTGCAAGACGGGCACCAATTGATGGGCAATAATTTTTTATACGCCAAGCCATTCTCGTATAATTTTAAAAATATCCACTGCGTCCATTTGTAATAAGCCGGATCGGTTGAATTGATTTCCCTATCCCAGTCATAACTCAAACCCGTGGTTTCCATCTGTATTTTGATATTGGAAATATTTTTAGCTGTGGTAATCGCCGGATGAATTCCGGTTTTAATCGCGTAATTTTCAGCCGGTAAACCAAAAGCATCCCAGCCCATGGGATGTAAAACATTATATCCTTGCATTCTTTTCATTCTCGCAAGGATATCGGTTGCGACATAACCCTTGAAATGCCCAACGTGCAAGCCAACTCCCGAAGGATAAGGAAACATATCCAGGCAATAATATTTCGGCCGGCCTGGCTCTTCGTTGGTTTTATAAATTTTATTTTTTTCCCAAAAATCCTGCCACTTTTTTTCTATTTGTTTCGGCTCGTAATTTTTCATATTATTAAACAATAATCATCGCCAGAATGGCTAAAATAACCGCGATTATAATCTCCCCCCAATAATAAGCATCGTCGTCAAATTTGGTTTTTAAAATCGCCCTTTCCAATAAAGGTTTGCTGAACAAAATTATGGCAAAAAAACCCAATCCCACGGAAAGGCCAAACAATAATTTTCGGATAATCGTCAATATTATGGCGGTTTGCATGTTTTAAGAATATCACGCGTAAGGGAATTTTAAAAGACCTAAATTAAACGCCTAAAACCGGGCTTATCGGCAAAGGGCTTTATTTTTTTCACAGATATGCTAAAACAATATTAGCTCTTTTATTGACCATCGGTCTCTGGAAGGGCGATGAATCGCTCGAGGAACCATGAAAAGAATTAAGGCATTTCTAATCGCCTTATTGGCGCTATTCATGATCGTTCTTCTTCTCTGCGCGATAACAGGCCTTATCAATCCTGCCAATGCGACAATAGCCGCGACGACCGGTATTTTTGTAACATTGGTTGGCCCCAGCGTAATCATGGGACAAAAGAAGGACAATGACTGCAGTTTTTCCAGCGCCATTGAGGCAACCGGAACAGGCCCTCCCTTCGAAAATGGACGGCTAATTGCACCAATGGAACTTCAGAACGCCCAGACAACCGGCAACGGCAACATCAATGAGGACAACCTTATCTCCTCATGCCACGGATCTGACAAAAAGGGTACTAACTTAAGCTGGTTTGTAAGCACAAGGATTATCACTGATCGCGGCCCTCCGGTCGGCGCAATATCACTTTGAGAATCAGAGCCAGAAACATTCAGAAAAAAAGGGAGCAACACATTTGCTTCCTTTCTCTATTTTTACAGCAAAACCCGAAATCCCGGGTTTTTATTTTAGATTAAATAATTGAATGGCGTTATTGTCAGTGGCGGCAACCACTTCTTCCGCGCTTACGCCTTTTAATTTGGCGATTGTTTCCGCGATTATTGTTAAAGATAAAGGATTGTTCCTTTTTTCAAACCCGGTTGGCGGCAAAAACGGGCAATCTGTTTCCAAGAGTATTTTTTGGAGCGGGCAATTTTTGACCACTTCTTTTAAATTCATTTTAAACATTATCCCGTTAAGCCCAATAAAATAACCCATTGCGATAAATTTTTGAGCTTGTTCCCAATTGCCGGTAAAGCAATGGACTACTCCTTTAGTTTTCCTTTTTTCCAAAATATCGGTTAATTCATCCATTGCCGCCCGGCAATGGATAATTATCGGCAAATTAAATTCGTCGGCCAAGTCCAATTGCTTGATAAATATTTCTTGCTGTTTTTTGATTAAAATTTCCTGGTTTTCTTTTTCCTTTGGCATCCGCCAAAAATCCAGGCCTATCTCCCCTATAGCAACTGTTTTTTCGTTAATCAGTTTTTTGTAAATCCCGTAATCAAAATCTTTTTCCAATCTTTCGCCTTCAAAATTGGAAAACTGCGTTTCAATGTTGCCGGGATGCAAGCCCACGGCCGCGTAAATATTTTCATAATTCCCCGCCAACTTAACCGCCCTCTCGGAAGTGTCAAAATTAGTTCCCGGATTAATTATTTTAATTCCCAAATCAAAGCATTTTTTAATAAGCTCTTCCCGGTCGCTATCAAAATCCGGAAAATCCAAATGCGCGTGAGTATCAATCATTTTGAATTCTGGGGAACAAGGATTCCCCTTTTTTTATGTTATAAACTCCGTTTTGTCCATTTAAAGCATTAAGCATTTTTTTTGATGTGGTTGGCAAAAACGGCTCTATCAGTTCGGCGATATTTTTCAAAGAATACAGCAAATTGGAAAATATTTCTTTTTGCAACGCCGCATCTGTTATTGACCAAGGCTTTTGGTCTTCAATGTATTTATCGCATGAAGCCACCAATGTCCAAATCTCGGCCAAAGTTTCGTTTAAATTAATAAAATTATCATTATATTTAACAATTAAATCAGCCACTTCTTTTTTGGTAAACTCATTCGGTTTTATTTCAAAATCCTCGGCTAAGCCGGCTTTTTCCACCATTGTCAAAGTTCTGGCGAATAAATTGCCCAACCCGCTCGCCAAATCGGAATTATATCTTTTCTCCAGTTTTTCAAAAGTGAAATCACCATCGCCCAATGCCGGTATTTCGCGCAACAAAAAATATCTAACCGCGTCCGCCCCGTATTTTTTTGTTAATTCAATCGGGTCAACCACGTTGCCAACAGACTTGGACATTTTTTTTCCGTCTACCGTGATATATCCGTGGCTAAAAATAGCTTTGGGCAAATTCAAGCCCGCGGACAACAACATCGCCGGCCAATAAATCGCGTGGAATCTGGTAATGCCCTTGCCCACCACGTGCAAACGCGCACCATCGCCCTGCCAAAATTCTTTAAACTTGGTTTCATCTTCACTGCCATAGCCCAAGGCGGTAATATAATTAATCAAAGCATCAAACCAAACCCAAATCTTTTGCGTGCTGTCGCCGGGCACGTCAATGCCCCACCCTTTGGCCCTTTCCGCGGAACGCGAAATGCAAAAATCTTGCAACCCGGAATTGATAAAACTCAGATACTCGTTCTTCCTTGCTTCCGGAATTATTTTTAATTCATCTGTTTCAATTATTTTTTTAATCCTTTCTGCGTAATTCGTTAATTTAAAAAAATAATTCTCTTCTTCTATCAGCTCCGGCTTAACGCCGTGCTCGGGGCAAAAACCTTCTTCCGTAAGCTCTTCTTCTTTGTAAAACTCTTCACAGCCCACGCAATATAAGCCCGCGTATTTCTTTTTATAAATATCCTTGGAGCACACAGCCCAAAGCTTTTGGGCGCCAACAATATGGCGCGGCTCGGTCGTTCGGATAAAATCATCAAACGACACGTTTAAAACATCTTTCAAATCGTGAAATTTTTGTGAATTTTTTTCCACCAATTCAGTAACCGGAATGCCCAGCTTTTCCGCGCTCTGCACGTTTTTCAAACTGTTTTCGTCCGTGCCGGACAAAAACCAAACATCATCGCTTAAATTGCGGTGATGCCTTGCCAAGGCGTCAGCTTGGACGAATTCCAAAGCATGCCCCAAATGCGGAACAGCGTTAACGTAAGGGATAGACGTGGTAATAAATACTTTTTTCATTGTTTCAATTCTGTTAGGCTTGATTTTTTTTATATGTGATGTAATTTTTAACGGTTTCGTACAAAACCGCAAACAAAGGAATGGCTAAAACCGCGCCAACCACTCCCAATAATTCCGCTCCGATTAAAATGGAAAACAATACCAAAAAATTCGGAATGCCGATTATTTGCTTGGCAACCAGCGGAGTTAAAAGATAATTCTCTATAAGCTGGATTACTATTGAAAGGATCAGCACCACGACAGCGATAGTCCAAGAATTCAACAAACCCAAAGAAACTAAAAGGATTGACGCCACAATCGGGCCAATTAACGGCACCAAGTTTAATAACCCGGCTAAAACCGAAACAGAAACCGCGAATTTTATGTGCAAAGCAAAGCAAACAATAAACGTCATTACGGCCACGGCCGCGGAAGTAATCAAGCGGCTGCCAAACCATCCCATCACCTGTTCTTGGCTTTTTCCCCAAGCCCGTAAAATATCTTCTTCCCATTTTTTGGGAGAAAAAGATTTTATCATTTTAGTTAATTCGTTCTCTTCCACCGAAAGGAAAAAGGCCAAAACAAACATTGTCGCCACAGACATTAATCCCCCCACGAAAGACGATATAAAACCAAAAACGCCCTTGGAAAGATTGAGCAAGTTGTCGCCAACCGCGGGATTGCTGGTTAAAAGATTATTTAAGTCAAAAACATTAATTCCGATTATAGATGAAATTTTGTTTGCGTAATTAGAAAAATCATTAGAAAAGTTTTGCGAAAAATGCATTGCCTCGGTTATAATCGGCGGGAAAATAATATAAATTATAAAACCGGCAATGGCCAAAAATCCGGCGTAAACCATTACCGCCGCCACGGCTCTCGGTATTTTTCTTTTGGTAAAAAAAGAAATCGCGGGGTTAAAAATAATAGAAACCACCAAAGCCGCCAAACCAATAACAATAATACTCCTGATTAAAAACAAAGCATAAACCAAAATAATAACCAGTAGAATTTTAAAAATAACCGACCAGCTGATATCCCATTTTGTTATGTTTAAAGCCATGTTTTTATATTTTTAATAATTTTTTAAATTGTTTTTCGTCTTTTAATTTGCTGATTATAGCCAGATTTAATTTTTCCGGCGTGAAAATATCTTTGGCGATTTTTTGGATGTCAGTGGCCGTTACCTTGTCAATTTCCTTAAAAATTTGTTCCGGGGTTAAAATTTCTTTCCTTAATAATTCCTGGCTGCCGTAGAAAGACGCTAATGCGTCCGACGATTCCAGCCCTAAAACGGTTTTTCCTTTAATGTAATCTTTGGCTTTTTTCAATTCATCGGCTCCAACTTTTTTGTCTTTTATTTTTTTATACTCTTTCAAAACAGCTTCAATAACTTTTTCCAATTTAGCGTTGTCCACGCCCGCGAAAGTTGCTAAATATCCCGTATCCGTATCGCTGTCGTAATACGTTCGGACGTAATAAGCCGCGCCTAATTTTTCCCGGATTTGGTCAAACATTCGGGAGCTCATCATTCCTCCCAATATCACGGCTAAAAGCTGCAAAGCGAAACGTTCGGAATGGAACATATTATAAGCCCTTACGCCCAAAGCGATATGGGTCTGGCCGATGTCTTTATAAGACAGCTTGATTTGCGGCTCTTTTTGCGACTCAGCGACTTTTGGCTTAGGCTTAAATTCACTTGTTTGAATGCGCGCGAATTGCTTTTTAATTTTTTCAATCACGATTTTTTCTTTGATATTGCCCGCCACGCAAATAACCGTATTCTTGGCAACGTATTGTGAATTAATATATTTTAAAATATCGGTTCTTTGCATTTTTTTAATCGTTTCGCGGGTTCCCGCGATATCCCAGCCGGCCGGCTGGTCTCCGTAAAGCAATTCTTTCCAAACTTGCTCAATGTGCCTCATCGGGTTATCTTCATACATTTTAATTTCTTCAATTATCACTCCCCTTTCCTTTTCCATTTCTTTTGCCGGCAATTTGGAATTCAAAAAAATATCCGAAACCCAACCTAAAGCTTGGTCAAAATGAGACGCGTCAACCTTGGCGTAATAGCCCGTATATTCTTCTCCGGTAAAAGCATTATAATCTCCGCCGATTTTATCCAAAACCTCGGCAACGTCCATCGGGGTTTTGCTTTTTTCCGTTCCTTTAAAAAGCATGTGCTCCAAAAAATGCGAAATGCCGGAAATATCTTTTGTTTCATATTTTGAACCCGTGGCAACCAATACCAAAACCGTGGCCGCCTGAGTTTCCTTTTCCGGAATGGTGATTATTCTCAGCCCGTTCTTTAAAATTGTTTTTTTATAGTTTTTTTTCATTGTTTTCTTTGCCCTTTCGAGATAACGACGATTTTACCTTTTTATCTTCTATTTTTTTAATTTGTTTTTTTAATTCCACCATTTTAATTTCTCTATTCACGGTTAGGTCAAAAAACCTTTCCAATTCATCTACTCGGGTTTCCATTTGCTTTTTGGCGAAATCCGATTCTTTTTTCAGGCGTAAGGCTTGCTGCCCGGCGCTGTTTAATCCCTCTATTAAATCCACAAACTCTTTATCCACGCTGCCCGTGGCGAATATCTTGTTTTCTCCCGTGGTCACGCCCTTAATAAAGCCTTCGGCTTCAAAAAATGATTTGGCGATATAAATGAACAGTACCCTGTCAATTATTAAAACCATGGCCATTCCAATCACGGAAAGGATTGCCACGTTTAAGCTAAACGGAAAAACACAAACCAATACCACCAAAGTAGTAATAATCGGAAAAATAAACAAAAAATAAAACTTAGAACCGATGCTATCAAAATTTATGTCCGGCACCGCGCTTTCGGCTTCAATTATTTTTTGGCGGCTGGCCTTAACCGCGGAAAAAGTAGCTTGTTCCGAATAAAACGAAGCGAACACGGCGGATAAAACTGTGGCCACCACCCCGCCGGAAAATATTATTAAAACATCCGAATCCGGAATATGCTTATAAAATTTCATAACCATGCCCACTACAAAAGTGACAACCAGCCCCGCCCAAATAATATTAATAAAATTATTCCGGCAAAAATGCACCAAGTAATAAAAAGTTTCTTTAATTTCATCTAAGGTGAGGCTCGGGTTTAATTCTCCATTGGTAATGTTTTTATTAATCGCCCTTACCTCTTTTGAGTTAAAACTGAAATTGCCCATGCGGATTAAAGTAAAAATTGCCAAGATAATCAAAATGGCCAAAACAAAGATAAAGAAAAATTCCCGGGCGTTCAAAGCATCCATTCTCGCAGTAGTGTTAATCAATACCATGGCAAAAAAACCGCACAAACCCACCCACCCCGCAACCGGAAGAATTATTTTTAAGGTGTAAGGTATTTTTTTTATCATAGTCTATTTTAAATTATTTAAAATATAATTTTTAAGCTCGCTTATTTTTATCCTTTCTTGTTGCATTGTGTCCCTGTCCCGAACTGTCACGGCCTCGTCTTCCAATGTGTCGAAATCAACAGTCACGCAATAAGGCGTGCCGATTTCGTCCTGGCGGCGATAGCTTTTTCCAATATTACCGCTGTCATCCAATTCGCACATCATTTCTTGTTTTAAAATATCATAAATTTCCACGGCTTTATCTTTAAGCTGCGGCTTATTTTTTAACAATGGAAAAATGGCAACTTTAATCGGAGCCAAACGCTTGTCTAATTTCAAAACTATCCTGGTTTCTCCGTTTACTTCTTCTTCGGCATAAGCTTTATCCAAAAACATTAAAAAGAAACGATTCAACCCGGCCGAAGTTTCCAAAATATGGGGCATAAATTTTTCTCCTGTTTTCTCGTCCAAATAAGACAGGTCTGTGCCGGAAAATTTTGAATGTTGGGATAAGTCCCAATCGCCTCGCGCGTGGATGCCTTCCACTTCTTTAAAACCTCCCAAACATTTAAAATTATATTCGATGTCATACGCTTCCGAAGCGTAATGCGCCAATTTTTCATGTTCGTGCCATTGGATATCTTTTTCTTCCATTCCATATTCCAAATACCAATCATATCGTAATTGTTTCCATTCCTCGTATTTTTCTTTCATCTGATCCGGACGCAAAAAATATTGCATTTCCATTTGTTCAAACTCACGGGTTCGAAAAATAAATTGGCGCGCCACAATTTCGTTTCGAAAAGCTTTGCCAACTTGGGCAATGCCAAACGGCAATTTTACGCGAGTAGAATCCAATACGTTTTTAAAATCCAAATAAATGCCGCCGCAAGTTTCCGGGCGCAAATACACCACATCCGCTTCGCTCAAAGAGTCAGTTGGAGAGCCTAAATTGGATTTTACCATTAAAGAAAATCTTTTCGCCTCGGTTAAATCTTTTGAACCGCAAGACTGGCATTTTAATTTGCCCGATTCTTTTAATTTTTCCAATTCAACATTAATAAATTCCAAAGAAGCTTTGTCTGCATTAATTCCAAAAGATTCCAATAAATGATCGGCGCGCATCCTGCTTTTACATTTCTTGCAATCAACTTGCGGGTCGTCAAAGCTGTCCAAATGGCCGGAAGCTTTCCAGGTTAAAGGATGCATAAAAATAGCCGAATCCAACCCGACCACGTCGCTCCTTAATTGAACCATATGCTTCCACCAGGCGTCGCGGATATTATTTTTCAATAAAACTCCGTAAGGGCCATAGTCGTAAACCGCGGAAAACCCGCCGTATATTTCCGATGATTGGAAAACAAAACCTTTTCTTTTACAAAATGAGGTGATTTTATCTAAATTTTCTTCCATAGTATTTGGTGTTTATTATACTGTGATTATAGCAAAAAACCCTTGAAAATCAATGAAGAAAAAGATATCGGACAATAAGCCAAATTTTTAGATTGTAATTGTTTGGACGTTTTTCGGAAAAAAATTTTACCAAAAATTTTCTGAGAAGAAACGCATTCGCCTGCGGGCGAATGACGCGTCGAACAAACAATACAATCAAAATAGAATAATTAAAAACCGCTTGAAGCGGTTTTCCTTAGCTTATTGCCCAAGCGGCAAACTTCTTCTTATCGGCATTGCGGGTTATTGCCCGGCCGGCAATTCTGGCCCACGGCTCCGGAATACCCGGATGAATCAACGCACCATAACCTATTTTTTTGTATTCCGATAAAATTTACTTTCGCGCAAAAACTTTTTCCGTTCAAGCCAATGTGCATTTCCGCCGCGCTCCCTAATTTTTTAATCTCACCTTTCTTCTTAATGATTTCCGGATCGCTTTCAATAAAAGCGTAGCTATCTCTCTTTACTTTATCAATCTCGGCCCAATTCTTTATCACTTCCAGGCTTTGTTTTATTAAAACATTATCAGCGGAATATTTTAATTGGTTAAAAATAAAAATCGGCGTTGAAACCGAAACGCCGAAAACAGCTGCCATTGCCAATGCGCGGAAAAAATTTATTTCAAATGGTTTACTGTTTTTACTCACTCGTTTAAATTTATTGACCCGTTGTGCTCACGTAGGCCGGGTCAGCTTGCGCGTTCAATTGTTTACCCGTCCACTGATCGTTGCCGGTGATATCAACCGCCCCCGTGATTAAAGTGTCCTCCAATAATTCCGGAACAACCGATACCTGAAACGCGCATTTGGGAGCGTCTTTTAAAAATCCGGCGCCAGCCTCCATTGGGCCAATTGTGCAAGTCACTTCCCTGGTATTTTGGTCGTAAACAATCTTGGCGTCTTCCGGCCAAATTTTATTTTCAAAATCAACATTCGGCGACAAAACCGCTTTTAATATTACCCCTTCCATATTGTTGTAATAATTTTTCGCCGTCCATTCCACAGTTAAATATGTTTTCTGCCCCACTTTCAACGGATATGGCCCGGAGTTGGTGAAATATTGGTTGGTATTATAAATTTTTTGTTCCGCAAACAAAGATGAATTAACTTTGGTTATAAATTCCTGGGTGCTCGGCCCGACAGTTACGTTGTTTCTTATAATCGGATTAACGTCTCCGGCGCTGGCAATCGCCCAGCGCTTATTCACGCTTACCCAAAATTCCACCTTGCCACCCTGGCCCGGAGCCAAAAATGTTAATGCCGGAATTTGGGTTCCGTCCCAAATAATGGAATTATCTCCTTGTTGGTAATTGCCGCTCGGCACCCGAATAGACCCCAAATTAAGGTTGTTGCTGTTTAACCGGCTGATTAAAACCATGTTCTGGATTGCGTCTTGCCCCACGTTTATAAATGAAATTTCGTAATGCAACTGGTCTCCCGCGGATGCGACATAAGTATCGCTGTTGTTTATGGTTTGGGTAATATATATAGAAGGAGCGATAATCTCCACGCTGCGCGCCACCTCTTTCAAAACAACGAAATTTCCGCTCTGCCAAATTCCCAATTGCGCTTTAAATATTTTTTTGTCTTTGTCAGCCCCGGCCAATGAGCCGGTTAATTGGATATTCCCACTGTCCAATTCGTTTAAAACCGGAATGGCCCATTCATTGTCCAAGCCTTTGGGCTTTTGGCTCACAACTGTAAAACCGTCCGCGAGCTGCGTCTTCACGGTTAAATCGTTTAAAGGATAAGCCACATTGGAAGAGTAATTTATGCTTACCGTAAAAGTTTTTCCATTAGCCACTTGGTCGGGCATTTGAATCGTTAAAGTAATCGGCACTGCTCCCAAAATTGTGGTAAAAGTCGTGCTGACTTCATTTTTTGTTTTCAGGCCCGTGGGCTGAAAAGACATTCTGGCTTGGGCTTGTTTGGTTTCATTGGTTTTGCCCAAAAGCCGGGTCGTAAATTGAAAAGACCTTTCTTCTCCCGGATAGATATCCCCCTTCAACGCCGCTGAATCCATGTGCGTCACTTTTTGCCCGTTTTCCACTATCGCTCCGTCCGGATACGTAAAAAACAATTCGGGTGATTCCAGCCGAACGCTGCCGTTATTTTTAAACTTAACAGTGTAAATAATATTTTCTCCCACGTCCGCCTTATCCGGGCCTAAAATTTCCAATTTCAAAACTTCTTTTGAATACGCCATTTTAAACCAAGAAAAAGCCAAAACAGCTATAACGGCTAAGATGGCTAAGATAATAATATTCCTTTTTTTCATTTTTTAAAAAACTTTATTTTATAAAATTTTAACCGGTCTTTTTCTTGCTCGGAAACTTTTTTGTCTTCCGGCGTGGCATGCTCTTTAATTATAGAAAGGTTCTTCCTATATTTATTGGCATCCGGCGTTCCACCCTCCACTGCTTGCTTGGAACTGCTAGCAACTCTTTTCCCCCAAATCGCGTTGTGGAGAGAAGTGTCTTTTTCACCTAATTTCATTTCTTTGCCGTCTTCCCTTTTCGCTTTCATTTGCGAAGACGCAAAATTATGCTTAATGCCGGGCTTTTCAATTGGAAAAGAAGAAAAATCCTCCATTGTTAATTATTATTCAATATTTTTAATCTTTAGACTCATGTTTGGGGAGTTACTCCCCAAACATTCTTAATTGTTTTTGGTTATACCAATGACTACTTTTTCTCCGGCAATTTCAACTTCTTTTCCATCAGAAATATTATTGGACGCTATAATCTCGTCCGCCAACACTTCTTTCAAAATCAAATCTTTATTATTAATTAATATTTTATCAAATAACTCGGATTTTTGATAGAGCACCGTAATCCTGTCCGCGGGCACAAAACGCATATCTTTTCTCATTTGCTGGACTTGCCTCACAATTTCCCGGACAATTCCCTCCTCTCTAAGCTCCTCTGTAATTTCCGGATTAAGCCAAATCGCGGTTTCAATATTTTCATCAAGCGTTATTTTTTTTACATTTACTTCTTCTTCAATTAAAGAAAATAATTGGCTATTCAAAGTTTTTGATTTTACCTTTAATTCCAAAAGCGGCTGCCGCACTTTTATTCCGATTTTTTGCCTTTCCGCCAAGGCTAAATTAATTACGTCCCTTATTTCAGACATTTGTTTTTCCAAATCCTTATCAATTAATTTTTCGTTCGGTTTCGGATAATCGCAAAGATGCACGGATTCCGGGTCATTTTCGGTTTTCATTTTTTGGTAAATCTCTTCGGTGACAAAAGGCGTAAACGGGGCCATTAGATTAATCAGTTTAAATAAAACGTAACGCAAGGTTTCCGTTGCTTCTTGTTTTTCTTTTTGCGTTTCCGGTTTTTGCAAACGGCGGCGCGAGCGACGGATGTGCCAGTTAGAAAGATCTTCAATAAATTCACCGAATAGCCGCGAAGCCTTAGTTAGTTCATATTTGCCCATCCACTTATCTATGTCCAAGTTCATTCCTTCTATTTTGGAAATAATCCATTGATCCAAAATGTTGGTTGAGTCTGTTTTGCCAACAACATCTTCGCCTTTGTAGGTTTCGTAAAAAACAAAACAATTATTCAAGCCGGAAATAACCTGGCGCCACACTTCCTTAACCCTATCTTCGGAAAACCTGTATTCTTCCCCGATATTCGTGGAGGCCAACAAAAAGTACCTAAGCGAATCAGCGCCGTATTTATCAAACACATCTTTCGGGTCAGGGTAATTTTTTAATTTTTTGCTGAGTTTCCTGCCCTTGTCATCCAAAACCAAGCCATTCACAATCACGTTTTTAAAAGCCGGCTGGTTCTTGCCCAACCCGATATCGCTTAAAGTTAAAGCCGCGGCCAAAACATGCAAAGTGTAAAACCAGCCGCGGGTTTGATCCAATCCCTCGGCGATAAAATCCGCGGGATAAGTTTTTTCCACCAATTCTTTGTTTTCAAACGGATAGTGCCATTGAGCGTAAGGCATGGAGCCGGACTCAAACCAGCAATCAAACACGCTCGCCACTCTCTGCATTTCCTTGCCGCACTTGCATTTCAATTTTACTTCATCTATATACGGGCGATGCAAATCCTTTAAATCATATTCTTTGATTGCCTGTTCTTTTAATTCCGCAACGCTGCCAACGCAAATTCTTTCCCCGCAATCCGGGCACTCCCAAATCGGAATCGGCGCTCCCCAAAACCTTTCTCTGGCAAAATTCCAATCCCGAGCGCCTTCCAGCCATTTGCCAAACCGGCCTTCTTTAATGTGCGCCGGCACCCAAGTTATTTTTTCGTTATTCGCGATTAATTTGTCTTTTAATTTCGTAACTAAAATATACCAGCTCTCTATGGCGTAATAGATGAGGGGCGTGTCGCATCTCCAACAATGCGGATATTCATGCGTAATTAATTCTTGCTTATAAAAAATATTCTTGGCCTTCAAATCATCCATTATTTTTTTGTTCGCGTCTTTCACGTCTTCATTCGCATAATCACTCGCTTCTTTTTTAAACTTGCCGGCGTCATCCACTAAATGATAGGTCGGCAAACTGTATTTTTGCGCCAGCGCGAAATCATCTTCGCCGTGCATGGGATTAATGTGCACTATCCCCGTGCCGTCTTCGGCGGTCACAAATTCTCCGGGTAAAACAGCAAAAGCATTTTCAATATTTTCGGGTTTGGCTTTTTCCAAATATTCAAACATGGGCGCGTATTTCACGCCCTCCAATTCCCTGCCTTTGAATTCTTTGATTATGTTATATTCACCCTCTATTATACCCAAACATTCTTTGGCCAAAACATATTGCTCGTCATTGTTTTCAATCAAACAATATTTTAAATCCGGGTTGATGGCCAAGGCTACGTTGCCAGGCAAAGTCCAGGGCGTGGTTGTCCATACTAAAAATTGCGCGGATTTGAATTTGTCGTCCGCAATTTGGAATTTCACGTACACAGACATATCCCTGGTTTCTTTATATCCCTGGTTAACTTCAAAGTTGGACAAAGTCGTTCCGCAACGCGGACAATACGGCGACACGCGATAATTCTTTTTTACCAAATCTTGTTTCCATAATTGGCTCAATACCCACCACACAGATTCAATGTAATCGTTTTCCAAAGTGGCATATGCTTTTTCGTAATCCGCCCAGCGCCCCACTCTTTTTAAAGTATCTTCAAAATCAGTTACACAAGTAAAAACCGAAACACGGCAAGCGTCATTGAATTTTTCAATGCCCATTTCTTCAATCTGTTTCTTGTTTTTAATTTCCATTTCCTTTTCAATCAAATTTTCCACGGGCAAACCGTGGCAATCCCAGCCCACGCGCCTCGGCGCCTGGAATCCTTTCATGGTCCAATATCGAAGAACGCTGTCTTTTAAGGCAGTTGCCAAAATATGCCCATAATGCGGTTTGCCGGTGGCAAAAGGCGGGCCATCATAAAAACTAAAAAACGGAGAACCTTCCCTGTTCTTAACTGACTTATGGAAAATATCTTGTTTTTCCCAAAATTCTAATATTTTTTCTTCGTTGTTCATACTTCGCTTGCCTTTTCTATTTCTCTAACTTCTCCGGGTTTTAAATATATGCTTTTCCTATCTTCCAAAGTTTCTTCTTTGCCCAATCCTTTAATATAATCTTCCAATAGCCACAAGGCGTCACCGTGCGAAACAATTAATATGGTTTTGTTTTCATACTTTTGTTCCAATTCAGCCAAAACCGCGACTACCCTGGCTTGGCAATTATTCCAGCTTTCGCCTCCCGGCACGGGTTGCTCAAATTTTCTAATCGCTTCGCCTTCATAAAAGGCCCACGCTTCCGGCTTGGTTTTGCCGCCAAAAACTCCCCAATTAACATCTCTTAATCTTTGGTCATAAACAATTTTATCTTTATCAAACCCGATAATATCAGCCACAATTCCCGCGGTTTGTTTAGTCCGCAAAATATCGGAACAAAAAATCAAATCAATATCCTTGGGTTTTAATATTTCACCCGCAGCCTTAGCCTCGGCTATTCCGTCTTCAATCAACACACAAGGCGGGTCATCGTCCGGATAGTTATAGAGAATATCTTTTTTCTCGGTTTGATGGATATTTTGCCCATGCCTTAAAAAGAAATATTTGTTTTTTAAGTCCTTATTCATACTGCTAAATTAGCATTTTCCAGGCATTTATTCAACTTTGTTTGTTTGACAAAAACATCAAAAACGCTTAAAAAGATATTAGCTCAAGGAGGAGCTCGTTATGTTAAAAAGAGGCGACACTGTTACGATTATTGAAAAAAGTTCCGCCCACTGCGGAAAACAAGGAAGGATTGTTGAAATTAAAAATTCGCAACTCCACCATAATAACATCACTGTGTCATTCACGCATCCGCACGAAGCCAAGGCCAAATACAACGCAAGCGGATTAAGGAAAGACGAGGCCTATTCAGTTGAAACCCGAGCACGCTCGCACTTTGGACAGTTCCTTTCTCTTTCAAAAATGCCAAACCCGCTGATAAAAGGCAAAACGATTTGCGCTCACATTAATTGCGATAACGACGCAACTCATGACATTCTTGTGAGCTGCGATGGCAAAGTTTCCCAGGTCTACGTTTGCGGCCAACACGGCCATCTTGACGGAGAAAGAGTTAACAATTTCCCATTCAAAACTTAACCATCTACTTTGGTTATTTTTTATTTCCTTTTCTTCAACGCTTCTAATTGACAAAAACATCGAAAACGCTTAAAAAGATAAGAGTTCGTGGAGATTTACAGATGTTTGAAAAAGGCGACAAAGTTACGGTCGTAAAACAAAATTCCTGTTATTACGGGAAAGAAGGTGAAATTGCCCAAGTTGAAAAGCCAAAAAAATGCGAAACCAGGGGGCACATTCGAGTAAATTTCGCCGGGAAACACGGAAGAGAACAAGCCCGGTACAAAGAAGCAGATCTTTTAAAAAACCCGGATTGCGAACAAGGAGGAAAAGCAACCTCAACATAACCACTAACGTTGGTTATTTTTTTATTTATCTAAATTACCTCAACTTCCATTGCCACCACCCCAAATTCTTTTTCTTCTTTTGGGCCGTAAAAACGTTCATATATTTTAATTCCCTCTTCCACTGTTTCCGCGTCCGGTAAAATTTTCTTTAACTGCTCATTTTCCAACATTTCTTTAAAAGACGAATACTTTCTAATATTTTTAACCATAACCTGCACGCTGTCCGTTTCTTCATTGTTATAAACAACGATGCGATCGCCCGCGCCGATATTTTGATACTCACCTTCTCTGATTCTGCCCTCAATAGTTTTCTCGCCATTTTTTAAATACGTAAAATACGGCTCAGCTCTGTGATTTTTATATACTTTATAAGGCGTGGTTAAAATAATCTCCATATTGTTTTGAATGTATTATAGCAACTTTTCCTCCTAAAACAAAAAGTGATCCTCATGGACCGCTCTTAAAATTAAAAACTGACTATTTTCAATTATAGGCCCTTATTTTCCTTGGGTTCTAACTTGGTCTGGCGGTGACGATGTCCCGAAATTCGAACCAACTGACCCTCCGCAGCCTTAGCGAAGATAGGCAAAGATGGCTAAAATTTAAGGATATTGATAAAAGTATAACAAAATTACGGAAGATATTCAATTCATCCGAAATGATTTGAGACACCTCACCCAGAGTCTAATAGGGGTAAAAACGAGGTGGATTATTCGGTTAAATAAATCACCTATCAAAAAAGACGCTCGATGTTAAAAAGCGTCAGAAAAGCCAAAATCAACCTCAACTTCGTCGCCATTAATAATAGTATCAACTATATTATGTATTTTATCTTTTAAAACTTTTACTTGTTCGTCTAACTGTAAAATACCCATTTTTTCATTCATCTGAGAATCTAATTTCTCGATTGTCTCGAAATTATTACCATTAATCTTGTAGCTAATCGGGGCATAATAATATTTTGCTATTTCTTCCTGCTTTGCCACAGAAAAGAAAGGTATTTTTACTTCTGACCAATATTTCATTGCGAGACTTCCACCTTGACCACCAACGGATATATAGTCTAAAACTCCTAAATTACGAAGATAACGTAAAAAACAACAAACAAAAGCACTCTCAATTTTTTTATGATCTTGTTTATTAAGTACGATTCCGTGAATATTAGTTAGTGTGCGTTGTTTAGGGTTTGCAAACATCATACATTTACCCACCGATCCTTCTGCCGAAAATATAATATCGCCCTCCTGAATTGTAGAGAGTTCTCGCGAATTACCGAGGTATTCATATTTTGTAACAGTTCCAAAATCAGAAAGATTAGTCGGCCTAATAAGAGTGTAGAAGTTCTCATTTTTCTGTTCGGAATAGATGCTATTCCCGATTGCCGAAACTTGAAGATTTTGCCCACGTCCAATTTCAAAATTCCACTCTTTAATTGTCCCGGCGCCTTTGGAATAATTTTTAATAGAAAACTGTTTTTTTATATAATCTTCACAATAAAATCCTGCGTCAATTCTAGACGTCAAAAGTATCTGTTGCAAATCAGGAAATTGGTATTCAAAATCTTTTTTAATCTGATTTGAAAAAAGTTCTTTCTGGATGAGAGAGAAAATTAAAACTTCGTTTTCTTTAATTTTCTTTTCTTTATTAATTGCAAGTCGCACAAGAGTCTCTAAATATGAAATCACTCGCTCGGAGTTTTTTTGGTTTGGAAGCGGTATCAAACAATCAAGAAATAATTTTTTTGCGTGCAAAATCGTTGCTCCTTTTGAAACAAGGAAATTTAGTTGTGTTCTAAAAAAATCGTGCTTTAAAAAAGCAAATAAATAATATTTGTTTTGATTGACTGGTAACTTATATAATCCACCCGATAGCATGTGATCGGGATAATCCTTGTCTAGAATAATAGTTTCACCGATATTTGAGTCTTTGGATATTATTAAGTCGCCTTCTTTCAATTCTAAATCAGAAAATTTACTTGGTAAGATTGGAATCACACTATCACCAGAAAAACTCAATAAAAAACTATCTTGCTGAAGAGCTTTGTTTCTTATAAAGTATTTATGCGATTTTTGTATATATGCATCAGATCCAACTTCTTCACCATTAACCAAATCGCTAGAAAGAAAATCTTTAACAGTTTTAGAATTTTCACCGCCCAAAATAACTTTTTTGTAATTATGTGGGGAAAAAGAAGCCTTATTACTTAGGATATCAAATATATTTACTTTTTGTGGCACATCAATATACTTCATATTATTTTAGGAATAGTTTTTTTAGAATTTCTTCTTGAGAAAGTGCCCATTTTCTAAATTCGCTAATTGTATCTGTGAATTCTTCATCAAGAACTGACTCACCCTGCTCGTTAATCACAATCTCAAAATCACTTTCATCAATTTTATAAACTGGATTAAAAAATTTAACTCGGTTAGAAGTTCTCACCTCATATCCAATACGCTGAATATCTTTAACAAAAACTTCATAGCCATTCTTATTAAGTTTTTTTAGTTCTTCCTCTGTTGGCTTATACCCAATAACAATAGTAGTATTTACTCCGGTTTCAGCAAAGATGTTCGGCGGAAGATCAAAAAGTCCAACTATTCTCATTTTGCTTGCCAACCACTTACGCGCGATTTCCCAGCGATCAATAGAGGCAATGGAGTTGGATAATACGATACCCAATCTACCATGAATTTTTAATATTCTGTACGCATTTTCAAGGAAAAGTAGTCCGGGATCCATCCAGTTGCCAGAGCGAGCGATATCCCACAATTCATAAAGCTCAACCATCGATTTATCACTTTCATTTTTTGGCTCGATTTTCCTATTCTCTCCAAACGGTGGGTTCGTCAACACAACATCAAATTTTAATAATTTAGTATCATCTACCCAATTATCCCAATTACCATTCTTGTGTAATTTTGCATCAAGAGGAACAAGCTCTTTTTTAGTGTTGAATTTATAAAGCAGCGATCCTTTGTCTGCCTGGTATTTTAGAGTTGCATTGCCATCCCCATTCAAAAGCATGTTTAATTGAGCTAATTTTATCATCTGGTCGTCATTATCAACTCCGTAAAAATTGTTATCATCCAGACTCTGTTTTGAGTTAACAAAACTCATTGAAAGAAAATCAGCAATACCAACCGTAGGGTCAATAATTGTTTCACCCGTTCCAGGGTTAACTATTTTTACTAAAAAATCAATTATCTTTAATGGGGTAATAAACTGTGCCTTATCCGTTTTAGTGAATTCATTTGAAAATTTATAAAAAACTAATTGATACAAGTCCGTGTCGGATGACTTTATAAAGCTGTAATCTTGCAAATTTTCAACCACAGACCCAATGGCACGAACGTGGCTTTCGTCTTTCCAGTTAATGGTAGCTGTGTCGACTGATTTTAAAATAACATTGTATTTACTTGCGGCGTCATTATAAAGTTTACGAATTCTATCAAGAAAAGATTGAACATCCTCATCACTTAATTTAAAAAATTGCTTTTCCGCATCAGTTATAAAAAAACTTAAAGCAGCTTTTTCTGGTTCTGTTTGATAAAATTGTAAATTTCTATTAGAAGATGTCGTTTTTTTATACTCTTCACTTCGTTTTTCGTCAAAGATTTTTAAAGCGAGCATTTCAATAAGAATTTCGTAACCACGTGGATTACGAAGACCGACCTTATCAAGAGTTTTTAAAATATTAGAAACGGCATAGTTAATTTGTGAACTTGAAGCTCCTGTAATTAAATCAAGGTCATCAATAGTGCGCTTGCTCCTATCAATTTCTATTGTGGCGTTAACTCTTTTTTGTAGTGCCTCAAAAGAAGGTACGTACCTATAACTATCTGTTAAATCAAGAGACAGCTGTGTTGTAGAGCTCTTGTCTCCTTTTTGATTTTTAGATTCATCATAGCGCAAAATCATTCCATTCCTACGTTGAAAAATATAAAGTCTTTCGCTGTCATAATAAAAACCAAGACAATAATTACTTTCTGATTCTTTTAATTCCGGCTTTACTTGTGAAGTAAAAACCGTTTTAATATCCTTACCGTCTGATTTTTTAAATTCAATTATCCCTACGAGATGTAGCCTTAGCCATTCGACAGCATCGTCGTCTTTTGATTTTCGCCATTTCTCATAAAAATCTACCCATTGTTTATCATCAAAAATACAGCCATCAATTTTTATTGGTGCGGAATTTTTATTTCCTTTTGGAAAATATATTTCCGCCCCTAAATAATCTTTTGAATATAAGCCACTATGTGTTAGTGCAAAAATAAATTGCCACTTATAATATTCTTCACTCGGTTCTCCCTTTTTATTTTTTAGAGAAATATCAACGAGATATTTTCCGTCTACAGGAACGATCGAGCGATCTAAAATAAGAGTTTTACTATATTTTTTATCAAATTCATTTTTAGCTTCTAAAAAAGTTGTCATAGTAATTAGCTTAAGATTTAACAAGCTATCTTAATTATAGCTGATATTCAAAAACTTCACAAGGTTCATTCTGTTCATAACTAAAAAAACGGTTTACGCCGTTTCTTAGTCCAAAACCCCTTATTTTGCTTTGGTTCAAACTTGGACATCTGGCGGAAAGGATAGGATTCGAACTTATCGCTTTTCCTCCTCTAGTAACTCTTTTTTAGTTTTTGTTCCTCTGTTATATCCGCCAACAGTGCCATCACTGCGGATGACGCGGTGGCATGGAATTTTGGGATTATAATTTTTATTCAAGATATTCCCCACTGCCCGATAAGCTTTTGGGCTTCCGGCTAACTTCGCCACCTGCTTATAGGTCATTGTATTCCCTTTCGGTATTTTTTCAACTACTGCCAAAACCTTATCTTTAAAATTTTTTTCCATTTCTTTTCGCTTTAATTCTTTTTTCTAATTTTGCTAAAAAGAACTTTAAAGCTTCTAAAAATATAATTATCGCGATGCCCATAAGCCAAATCGGCCACGCTTGAATTAACGCTGTTAAAATAATCCCCCAATCTATTAAAATAATGTTTTCCATAATTTTACATCTTCTCCGGGGCGCTGATGCCCAAGAGGTCTAACGTATTTTTTAGAGCGATTTGAGTAGCGGTTAATAAGCCCAAGCGGGCTTGTTTAAGATTTTCGTCCTCAACTAAAACATGGCACTCGTTATAGAATTGATGAAAAGCCGTGGCTAACTCCAAAGCATATTGCGTCAGCCGATGAACTTGATAATCAGTGGCCGTGTCCTCCACTATCTCAGACAAATGAGATATTTGCCTTAATAGATCCAGTTCTTTGGCGTGCACCAATAGCTCAACACCGCTAATTTGTTTGCCCGCTTTATATTTTGCTGAGGTATCTCGAAGGATACTGCAAATACGCGCGTAAGCATATTGGACATAAAACACAGGATTTTTGTCCGACTGCTCTTTTGCCAAGTCCATATCAAAATTAAGGTGCGTGTTCGCGGATTTTTGCAAAAAGAAAAACCTGATTACGTCGGCCGGCAATTCATCCAGTAAATCATCCATGGCAATTGCAGTCCCAAGTCGCTTGGACATTTTCACCGGCTTGTTATCTTTAACCACGGTTACAAATTGCAAAAGCACAACTTCCAATTTATCTTTGTGTCCGATGGCTTCCACTCCGGCTTTTAATCCGGCCACGTCTCCGAAATGGTCTGCTCCCCAAACATTGATGGCTTTATTAAATTTCTTTTTTTCAAATTTATACTTGTGGTACGCAATATCCCCGGCTAAATAAGTATTGGAGCCGTCGGATTTTATTAACACGCGATCGCGTTCGTCTCCGAATTGCGTGGCCTTGAACCACCACGCCCCATCTTGCTCATAAAGCAATTCTTTTTTCTTTAACAGCTCAACCACCCTATCTATTTCTTTATTGTCGTAAAGTTTAGTTTCCGAAAACCATTCGTCAAATTTAATATTTAATTTCTCAACTGTTTTTTTAATATCGCTTAAAATGCTTTTGGCCGCTTCCTTGCCCAGCTTGTATGGGTCAGTTATTTTTGTCGCCAACGATTGATTCAACTCATCAATATATTCGCCTGTGTATTTGGCAGCCTCATCTTTTAAAACCGAATGCCCTAATGACAAAATCTGATTACCATAATCATTTACGTAATACGCCTTTTCGGTTTTGTAGCCAGCTTTGATTAAAACATTTGCCAACACATCACCATACGGCCCTCCCCTCCCATTGCCCACGGTCAACGGCCCGGTTGGATTGGCGGAAATAAATTCCACTTGAACTTTTTGTTTTTTGCCTAAATTAAGATTGCCGAATTTTTCTTTTTGTAAAACAGCTTCATTTCCAATCGCCCAAAGATACTGTTTGCTTAAATGCAAATTAATAAATCCGGGCGCCACAACTTCAATCAAATCAAAATAATCAAAAACATTATCGTTTTTCGCCAATTGTTCTTTAATAGCCTCCGCCACTTCTAAAGGGTTGCGATTTTCTTTCTTACCGATTTCCATTGCCACGTTTATCGCATAATCCCCGTGTGTTTTTTCTTTAGGTTTTAGGATTACAACCTTGGGCATTGCAAAAGCGCTAAAAATACCTGCGTCTTGCAAGGCCTGAATCGCATCCCGAGTAATTTTGCCTATATATTCTCTGGCTTTCATATCTGTATTTTAGCAGAAATTGAAAGTAAATAAACTGTTGACATTTATGCCAATATATTGTATTTATAATCCAGGAGCTTGAAAATGATGAAAGAACTGATTCTAATGTGTGTTTTAATTGCCGCCATTGGAGGAGTAATGTTCTCTGCCGGAGGACTGTCCTTTTTTGGAGCAATAAAAATATTCAAAGATGACACCACCAGCAGAATGGTTGGTATTATCATACTCGCAGTAGGATTACTTGTAATATTCACCGCTGCCGCAGTTGCCACGGTATAACCAGGAGGAAAATATGAGTAAATTTGCCATATTGGGAATTCTCCCGATAGTCATAGGATTTATCCTTTTGCTCTGCGGGTATGATGGCTTCACCGGAACAATTGACGAGAGGCCAAAAGGTATCGAACTGATGATTATAGGAGTCGCTGCCGTTATTGTTGGCATTGCCATATTCTATCTCTAGCAGGATAGCGAAACAGGAGAACAAAAATGGTTTCTGAAATTTTTCTGTTTTTTGTCGCCACAATTAATCATCTTGGGTCAGTCATTCTCACTGGCGGCATACTTCTTAAATTTGGCGTTATCCGCCTTGGAGACGACACCGATGTAGGAGCGATTACGAGCAAAAAGACCGGAATAATATGTATTGGTTTATCCATACTTATTATTTTAATTGCAGCAATATTCAAAGCTGCCGCGGCCCAATGAACAAGAAAATAAAAAGGATTGTTAATTAAAACAATCCTTTTCCATTTTCATTGACAATATCGAATAATAATTATATTAACTAATTGTGGACGAACTATGATTTGGCTTATTGCTATATTCGGACTTGCTTTAATGTTAATCGGAAGTTACGCAGCTATAAAACATTGGGGCAATCCTTTTATCGTCTTTGCCGTTATCATAGCGGGAACCCTTGTTCTCGCCCACGGATTAACGGCGCCTTCTTAGCGCGAATTAAGTACAGCCAAAAGAACAAAGAGATTGCTATGCAATCTCTCTTTCATTTCAAGCGATGCTTACTCTAATGTACGTCGGATTTTGCTAAATCCGACGCCAATTCGCTCTTCGCGAATTGGCCTAAACATGCGCTCAACCCATATTTTAACCCTTTCATTTCAAGCGATTATCGTATAAACTTTAAATATATGCCAGTTATAGCGGAAAACAGAAAAGCCAGGTTTGATTACGAAATACAGGAAAAATACGAGGCCGGCATTGAATTAAACGGCCAAGAAGTGAAATCCTTGCGTATTCGGGGCACTTCCCTGCACGGAAATTACGTAATCTTCAAGAATAAATCCGGTTTACCCGAGCTTTTTTGGGTTGGCGCCAATATTCCGCCTTATCAGGCCACTAATGCGGCTGCGGATTACGTGCCGCAACGCGACCGCAAGCTACTTTTACACAAGAAAGAAATCGCCTATTTAGCAGGTAAAATAAAGGAAAAGGGCTTGACTTTGGTGCCATTATTGGTTTATACTAAAAACCACAAAATCAAGATGGAAATAGGTTTGGCAAGGGGCAAGAAAAACTTTGACAAACGCGAAACCATTAAGAAAAGAGAGAGCGACAGAAGAATCAGGCAAGAATTAAAAACCAGGGGGTGAACCGCTTCGACAGAAATTTGAAAATAATATGCAAGCCGAGTTTTCTCCAACCTCGTAAAACTTAGAGAAATCAATTTAAGTGCAAACTTATTTGAACAACCTGCATTAGCTTACGCTTAATGCTGTCCTTACCGTGGACTTCCACTAAACGGCCAAGGGCATTAAATTAGTGGGATAGGCTGGCTCTTTTGATTTAAGGGATCCCGCCAAAACAAAATTAAATCAAGGTAATGGAAGTTTCGTCCGGCTTTCTATCTGTTACCTATTAAGGCCGGAATACGCTTGTAGAGTTATTATCCGGATAATTTTTGGACGCGAGCTCACTACTCGCCACCTCCACAAATAAAACATTTGAATAAACCATATTACAACAACCAAATAAGAGCGCGCGACGTCCGTTTAATAGACGAGACCGGAGCGCAACTTGGCTTGGTGCCGTTAGCCCAAGCTTTGGAAATGGCCAAGGCCAAAGGCATGGATTTAATCCAAGTAACCGAAAAAGTTGAACCGCCCGTTTGCAAAATCGGCGACTACGGCAAATACCTCTATTCCCTGCAAAAGAAAGAACGAAAGATAAGCCTGGGAGCCAAAGGCGGTGAAGTAAAATCAATTCGGCTAACCTTTAATATTTCCGACAATGACATTGATACCCGCGCCATTGCCTCTGAAAAGTTTTTGAAAAAAGGAGACAAGGTAAAAGTTGACTTGCCACTTCGCGGCAGGCAAAAAGGCTTAACCAACGTGGGCGAACAAAGAATACAAAAATTTTTAGAATTATTGGGACAAAAAATAGAAATAAAAATAGAAAAACCATTGAAAAGAGAACCGAAAGGCCTATCAATGATAATCGCAAAAAAGTAACATGAAAAACAAAGGCAAGACCAGAAAATCCATTACGAAAAGATTCAAGGTAACAAAAAACGGAAAAGTGATGAGGCGCGCCGTTGGACAAGACCATCTTTTATCAAAACAATCCCCTAAGAAGAGGAGAGAACTTCGCAAGATGGTGGAATTATCCAAACCGGAAGCAAAAAAGATTAAAAAATTATTAGGAGTATAAACATATGGTAAGAGTTAAAAGGGGTGTGGCCGCCCATAAAAGAAGAAAAAATATCATCAAGCAGACCAAGGGTTTTCGCTGGAGCAGGAATTCAAAATTCTTAGCCGCGAAACAAGCTTTGATGAAGGCCTGGTCCTATGCTTACAGAGACCGCAAAAACCTGAAAAGGGAAAAACGCGCCTTATGGCAAATCAGAATCTCGGCGGTTTGCAAAGAAAACGGAATATCCTACAGCAAATTTATGGCTAACTTGAAAAAGTTAAACATCGCGGTAGACAGAAAAATATTGGCTGACATGGCCAACGAAAACCCGACCATCTTTGCCAAGATATTGGAAAAAGCCAAAGCTTAAATAAAAACCACGCCTCTCGGCGTGATTTTTTATTCTTTGATTTCGGGATTATTCGGGACATTTTTGGAAAATTGGAGCAAATATTTTTTACCCATGCCCGCCGCCTCCTCGGAAGATGTTTTTTTGTATGGCCTCACGATTACGGACGGACCGGAAAAGTTTTTGGGTTCAAGGTAAATATCCCCTTTCGCGCGCATTTTCTTCAGTAGTTCGCTTTCGGACTTATCCCGCGCCACAACAACCAAAAGATTATTTTCCCAAAATATCCTGCCATTCCTGATAATTTTGCAATCGTTGTCATTTGGATTTTTTTTAATTGCCAATAATTTTCCCAAATTAACTCCATAATATTTTTCGGTTAAGATACAGCCCCCGCCCGGAGTGACGAATTCTTTAATGCCCAGATCTTTAACCAGTTGCAATTGCGGCTTGCGGCTGCGGCCATGGATGCCATAAAAATTCTCGCGGTTTATTAAACCTTTCTTTTCCGGAATGGTAACGGACAAAACTTTAAGCGACAACGGGCGGACAATCATGCCATCCAGCTTGGCTTGTTTTTCTATCAGCGCCAAAGCGTGCGGATTTTGCGACATTGGCCGCTCCCCCAACACCTCGCCCGTGGAAATGAAATCATATTTATCTTTAACCATTATTTTTTTGGCTTCTTTGAGCATCAATAAATGGCAATCGATACAAGGATTAATGGACGCGCCCCTGCCATACTTGGGAGCTTTTAACATTGCCAAATGCTTTTGGCTGAAATCCACTTCTTTCAATTTTAATCCTAACTGCTTAGCTGCTTTTTGCGCATTCGCGCAACCGAAAAAATAACTCTTAAAACAAATCGGCGTAACTTGCACGCCTTGGTCTTTTAATATTTTCGCCGCGAGCAATGAATCCAACCCGCCGGACATTAATAATAACGCTTTAACTTTCTTCATGGTCTTTATTCATATTATCCAATAAGTCTTCCGCCAATAAAGCGTGCTGTTTATCAAAAATAAAAGAGCCGTGATTGCCTTTTGTGGAAACAAAATAATCCAAATTTTGTTTATTGGCGTATTTCACGACTTCTTCAATTGGAAAAACCTTATCATTGGCTCCGCAAACAAATCCAACGCCAATGCCCTGCTCTTTCAAATGCTTGGTCATTTCAAAAATATCCATTTGGTTCATTGCTTTTATTTCTTTGTGCGCCATCAGCGGATTTTTGATAATATATTTTGAAACTCCCTTAAGGTAATCATAAAAAGATTTTAACTGCGAAGTCTCCATATTTTTAAATTCCTCCACTCCTTCGTCCACGGTAAATCTTTTAATCAAATCCAAATAAGAATCTTTTTCCATCATTCCGGCCGGAGAAACAAAAACTATATTCCTGAATCTTTCCGGATATAAACTGGCGGCGATAGCCAAAGCCAAACCCCCTTCGGAATGTCCGGTTGCGTCAACCTTTTCCACTCCCATGGCCTCAATGGCATCAACTATGGTTAACGCTTTTTGTAGTTCCGCGATGGGAATATTTTTTTCATCTTCCTGCTTGATTTTCTCTTCTCTTTCAAAACGGACCGTGGTTGTTTTTCTGCCCTCATTGGAAATAGCCTCCATTCCTTCTTTCTGCGATTCCACGGAAACTCCCCATCCCCCGATAACAAGCACCGGAACTTCATCTTTCAATTCTTTTTCTCTTGGATTAATTTCCACCAAGTCTTCTTTTTTAGCGAACTCTATATTTTTCAAAAAAACATCCGTGTCTTCCCTGGCTTTTTCGTAAACATTGCTTTCTTTTTCTTGTGTTTGGGCTTCAATGTTTTGCTCTTGTTCTGTTTGTGGCAAAGCGCCTTCTTTAAACGGCATATTTTTATTTATTATTTTTCTTTAACCATAATTTTTCTAATGGCTGGGCGTTTAAAATATCGCTTTTCTCCAGCCAAGCACGGCGCGCTTGATATACCCCGTATTCCATATCATATAATTCTTTTTTAAAATGCGCGTCGCTGCCAATGCAAATCTTTATTCCCAATTCTTTCGCCCGCCTGGCGAATTGCGCGCTCAAGTCCGCGCGGAAACAATTTATTTCTATGGTGATATTTTTGGCTTTGGCAACTTTAAATATTTCTTCCATATCAACTTCGTAAGAATCGCGGCTACCTAAAATCTTTCCGGTGGGATGGTTTAGTATGTCCACGCGCGGATTGGAAATAGCCTTGATGATTCTTTTCGTCATTTCCGTTTTGCCCATTTTAAAATTTGAATGGATAGAAACGCTCACGAAGTCCAATTGCTTTAAAACCTCATCTTTAAAATCCAATGTTCCGTCTTTTAATATTTCCACTTCCGCGCCTTGGAGCAATTTAAATTTCTTGCCTTGTTTTTTAAATTCTTCGTTTAATTTATCTATCTCTTTTCTTTGTTTTAACAAATCTTTTTCATTTAGCCCGTTTTCTATTTTCAAGGTCTTGGTGTGGTCACTGACACCCAAATACTCATACCCCATTTCCATGGCTCTTTCGCACATTTCTTTCAAAGAATCCTGCCCGCCATCCCAATTGGAATGGCAATGAAAATCGCCTTTAATGTTTTTTAATTCCACTAAATCCGGCAACTTCTTTTGTTCCGCGGCTTCTATTTCTCCCTGGTTTTCCCTGATTTCCGGGGGCATCCATTGCAAGCCCAATCGCTCATATATTTCCTCCTCGGTTTCACCTTTTATTCGTCTGCCCGAACGCGTGAACAGGCCATATTCGCTCAATTTTAGCCCTTGCTTGATGGCTAAACGCCTAGTTGCGACATTATGCTCCTTGCTGCCCGTAAAGTACTGTAAGGCCGCCCCATAGGAACTAATGGGTACAACCCGCAAATCAATATCCAGGCCTTCTTTTGTTTTAACAGATGACTTGGTTTCTCCCTTAGCTACGATTTTTACCACATCGTCCATAGCTACAAAAGTGTTCGTAATCTTTTCAATTAAATACCTGTCTGAAGCATCCGGCACGGCCACCAAAATATCCGCGTCCCCGATTGTTTCTTTTCTTCGCCTGGTTGAGCCGGCTACGGACACTTTTTTCACTCCCGTTATTTTACCTATTTTATTTTCTATGTTTTTAATCAAGGGAAATATTTCCCTGAACAAAAATCTGCCCTTGGATTGTTTTAAAAATTCTATTGCCTCAAGAATATTATCTTCTGTTTTTTTGCCAAAACCGAAAAGGGGCGCGATTTTTCCCGCCTTGGCGGCTTTTTCCAGCCCGATTAGATTCTTAATATTCAACTCGTCGTAAAGTTTTTTTATTTTCCTCACGCCTAACCCCTCCACCTTGGTCAGTTCTTCAAAGTCTATAGGCGATGATTTTTTGATATCTTTATAATATTCTATCTTTCCGGTTTTCAAATACTCTTCTATCTTCTGCGCGATGCTTTTGCCTACGGCCGGTATTTCTTCCAATCCTTTCACTCCGGAGCGCTTATATATTTCCGCCACGTCTTCATCCAACGAATCCAAAGCGATCGCGGCTTGCTGGTAGGCCTTGGGCTTAAAAGGAATTTCGTTTAACTCCAAAAAATCACCGATCTCAAATAAAATTTTGGCAATTTCTTGGTTCTTCATAAATCGCTAAAACGGCTTATTTTTTTTAAAATTAAAAACATCCCTGATATCCGCGTAAATTCCGCCGCGGTAATCGCCAACAATATCGTTTTTTAAACAAAGCAAAAAAACCACGCTAATGGATCCTAGCATCGTGGCGAAAATAAACGACGGCGTAAATCCGAATTTAAAAACCAAAAACCCGGTAACAAAACTGGAAATGCCGGTGCCTAACCCAAGAACAGCATCATCCAATGACCATTCGGTGGCTTCTTTTCCTTTGTCTATATTCCTGGTAAAAATTGCCCTCCAACCCGCCACGGACATGGCCATTCCCAGCCCGTAAAAAAAATCAAAACAATAAATCTGCCAAGGATATCTGGCGGTAATATAACCCAAAGGAATTACTGACGCGATCAAAAAACCAAAAAGCAAAAACAAATAATCATCCCTATCGCCCTTGTGGTGGTCCAAAAACAAACCGGCCGGATATTGCAAAAAAGATTTTGTAACCCAATAAATAGCCGTGGCGATACCAACCACGAAAGCGCTGCCCCCGACAATATTTTGAACCACAAAAATCGGAAAAACCGGCGTAACCAATCCCCAGCCCGTCCAAAAAGCCAGGTCTGCTAAAATCAAGTATTTGATAATTTTATTTAATTTCATATTAATTGTTTTTAATAATAAATTTTTCTTCCATTACATTAAACCCTTTTTTGATTAAAAACGCCAACCCGAACAAAGAAACGATTATTTCTCCGGCGCGAATAATCATTGTAAACGCGGTTGCCACGGACGCCTGCAATCCAAACGAACTGAAGGCCGCGGCCTGGATAACTTCATGCGAGCCCAAAGACGTGGGAATGGGAATCAAAGAAGAAACATAACTGAATCCCAAAACCGAAAGCGCTGCCACGAACCCGATATTTATTTGCGTTAAGAATATTATCAAAAGCCATACTCGCAGGAACATTGCTCCGGCGCGCAGTAAAGACAAAAGTAATCCTTTTTGCATGGAAAAATTATTCGGTTGAAAAAATATTAAAACCTCGTTTTCTATTTCCATGATATTGTTTTGCGCGCCTATTTCCTTGCTGCTGAATCTTTTTACCAAGCCGGAAATAATGCTTTTCTGCCGCAAAGCTTTGGAATAAAAAAAGACGATAACGGAAACAAAAAACAAAAGCGCAATTCCAAAAACATATAAAACCTGCACGGGCAAAATGCTTAATTTAAAAGTTAAAAAGAAAAGCCCGAAAAATATAACCAATAAATTAATTGTCCACTCCAAAACTCTTTCAATGATTACCGAGGCCGCGGCTTTGGGAGTGGGAACTTTTTCTTCTTTGACAATCGCGAAAACCCTAAATATCTCTCCGGACAAAACAATAATCGGAAATAAATACATTATCGCGTATCCGCCCAGGTAAACCCGGAAAAGTTTCCAAAAAGGAATATTTATTTGTTTGTCTTTTAAAATTTCCGACCACCTCCAATTGCCAATAATGGCAATTAAAAAACTTAACGCCACGATTACCACTCCTTGCCAGCCCTTAAAAACTTCGAAAGCGCTGATTATCTTGTCCCACCCAATTACTTTTCCAAGCCAAATTAAAATAATCACTCCCGCGAGCAAAGAAAATAAAACCAAAAATATATTTCTCTTGCGAAAATTCATATGCTGTTTGCCTTTATTTTATCACAAAAAATCCCCAAAACAAAATATTTGCGCCGATAAATTAATTTGATTCTTCGGCCGCGTAAGTTGAATGCGTGGGTTCGGGAGAAATATATTTACGGATTAAAACCCAATCGCAAGATACCGATCCTCCGGCAACATAATCGCCAAAACCGGGCGTTCGAGATGTGTTCCCGGGTAAATTTGTTGTAATCGTGGCATCAAGCGTATCGTTTATCTTATACATCACATTTGTGGTTCCGTTTCTAATCATCTCAACTTTATAAAACGTATTCGCTGCCCAAACAGACATATTTGTAAGGGCTTGCGCCGTATCATAACTCTCCCACTTCCCCCGCCTGTACGCAACCGAATAAGATGGAATAGCGGCGACAGAATAGTAATTACCCGGGTCAATGCCAAAAAATTCATCATGCGCCACACTATTGAGGCCATGCAATGTTTTTATTTTAAACAATGTGGCTGTATTATATCCCGTTCCATACGAAGATTTTCCCAATATCTTATAATTTGCCCCGCCGGAACCATACGCCAAAGTAATCACCGAACCGGTAATAGTTGTTGTTCCAGTTCCCGACGCGTCCCATTTGCTTGCATTTAAAGAAGCCGCGTTAAAATCATCAAAAAAACTAAAGGTTGCGTCACCCCCAGTGTCCCGATCTATGGCCACAGCCGAACTGTTGCCGTAATAAATATAAATGGTGGCGGTGGAAGGATTGTCGGTTGAAGCCGGAATGGTGGGTATTTCCACCCAAACCGTGGCTGAACTGGAATCGGATGTTTCGATCCAGTAATCCAAAAGCGTGGTTTTATCACTGGACGTAAACCTTAAGTCTTTGTAAGTGGAATCCAGCTTGGCTGTGTCCATATACACGTCTTGGCCGGAATCAGTGCCCGTACCGCGGTGAACAATGAATTTAACTTGGTAATTGGTTTGGGCTCCGGCGCTGGACCCGGCAATCAAATGCGATTTGCGATAATGGTAATTGGCTAAAAAAGCATTGGTTACTTCGCTCCAACCGCCCGATGCGTAAGAATAGGTGTTGCCATTGGAAAGAGTGCCGGATAAAGTAAAATCAGAACCAACTTTTGTGTAAACATAGCTCTTGGACAAATCCGGATCGTCCGGCACACTTGGCAGATAAGCCGAGATCTCACTTAAACAACCCGCGGTTAAAGTATTGCACGAGGCCGGCAGGGTGTTGCCCTCGGCTTGGTAAGCCAAAAGGGCTTTTTCAATCGCAGCCAGGTCAGATTTGCGCCGAGCGTCGTTCCCAGAATTAATCGCATTCAACATGGAAACAAAAATGAAGCCGGACAAAAGGCCGACAATCGCGATTGTAACCAAAAGCTCAATTAAGGTGAAAGCCCGATTAAATGGTATGCATTTCATCGGGTAAACTTTTTTCTGAAACATTGAAGCCATTATACCAAAATAATTAAAAACAGAGAATGGTTAGTTTTTAAAAAATTATTGGGGTTGGCTTAACTCGTTTGAGATAAAGTTTGAAACTTGCGGACCGACGTCCTGCCAAGCATACTGGTGCCCGGGCACGCTCATTGCCTCAGGATAAGAAATGGGCTTATTGATTATCCTGGTATAAGCCATAATAAACGGCGCTTTGATTCCCGACCAAAGCAGGGTAAAAATATTCCCTTCGGAAAAAGAATCGCGGCCATTGTTGTTAAAATATAAGATATTCTCTTTAGCTTGTTTTTTAATCCAAAAAGGCGTTCCGAATTCCAGCGCGGAGATGCTTTTTTCGCAACATTTTATTTTTGCCATTGTCACGTCCGCGAAAGCTGCGCCATTACTCAAGCCGGCCATAATTATTTTTTTTGTCGGGTTTTGCTTGGAAAACTTTTCCAATTCATTCGCCAAATATTTTGATTCTTTCGGAAAACCAAAAAGAACTTCTTTAAAATAAGCGGCTTTGCCGAGCAAGCTGTCTTCGGTGCGGTAATACGGAACTACGGCGGCGTTATGCCCTAGGCTTCCGGCCGTACGCTGGATTCCTTTTATAATCGGGTCAAAGTCCCAAGCTTTTTCCGGGCTCACGATTCCAAAACCGCCGGAATTGAAAATAATTATAACATTATTGTTCTGCGCCGCGTTCATTAAATTTTGTTCAAAATTTTTATTGTTGCCTGACCAAAAAAACAAATCAAACCAAACAAAAGAAACGATAAAAATAGCGCCAACAACAATTAAAAATATTTTAACCCATTTTTTCATATTTAAGCGTCTCCGTATTGTATTTTTAATATTTTATAGTTTTTTCTAGCTTGCGGAATATTAATAATATCCCCCACCTTCTTGCCAATCAAAGCCATTCCCACCGGAGACTCATTGCTGATTTTTCCTTCAAAAGGATTGGCTTCAATCGTGCCCACAATTTTATACTCTTGCTGTCCGACTTCTTCGTTCTTGCAAATGACGCAAGCACCGAGCTGAACTTTATCCCTGTCCGCTTTTGGCGGGCTTTCAATAATTGTATAATTTTTCAAGATATTTTCCAACACCTCCGCGCGGGAATTCAAGCTATCCAAATTTTCTTCAAATAAATAAAAATCCGGATTAGGGTCGTTGCTTTCCAAAAAATTAGGAACCTCTCCCTTTATTTCTTCGTGCAATACCCTTTTAATCGCCTCGTATTCTTTCTTTATTTCTTCCAGCTTTTCTTTGGTGATGTAGTATGTGTTGGACATAATCCTTTGTTATTTTAATTATTTAAAAACCCTCTTTTTATAGAGGGTTTGGTTTTTACTATTTATGATAATATTATAACCGCCCTCTATGAAATATTTATTGCAAAGCATAAAACTGCCAAATTAATCATTTTGGCCCAGGTTTTAATCGTATACGCTTTTTTAATATTTAATTCGGGCATATTTGTTTACGCCTTCATTCTATACCTATCCGGATTTTTTTGTCAACTGGCGGATACGGATAAATTGACCAATTTACGATTTTTATCTAAAATAAAATCAATGACAAAAATACTCCGAACCATTATCTTAATTTTGTTTATTTTGATGGCCATTTCAACCGGCTATTATTTTTACGACGGCATTTATAACTATCCGGCGGTAGCCAAAATTGAAAAGGTTTTCACGGTTAGCAAGGGCGAACGGGCCAAAGATATCGCTTTTAGCCTTACCCAAGAAGGAATTATCGGCGACCCCTACCCTCTTTTGGCCTATCTATTCGCGACCGGCAATTATAAAAACTTGAAAGCCGGGCAATATTTGGTTAATTCAAAAATGACCGGCCAGCAAATCGCGGGCTTATTGATTAAAGGAAAAACCGCGCAAATAAAACTAACGATTATTGAAGGTTGGGATTTGACGGAAGTAAGCCAATATTTGGAAAGCCAAGGGCTTGGAACCGAAAAAAACTTTTATTCAATTGTTGGAAATCCAGCAACCTCGGCCGGACAAAACAATCTTGCCGGCGGTTTTTACAATAAGTTTAGTTTCTTGAAAGACAAGCCAACAGCCGCCAGCCTGGAGGGATATATTTTTCCGGACACTTATTACGTTGAAGCCGGGGCGGACGCGGAAGATATTGTTTTAAAAATCCTTACAAATCTTGATAATAAATTAACGCCCCAAATGAGAGCGGACGCAAAAAGCCAAAACAAAAATATTTACCAAATTCTCACTATGGCTTCAATTATAGAAAAAGAAGTCAAAACCCTGAATGACAAAAAAATCGTATCCGGGATATTGTGGAGCAGGTTAAAAATCGGCCAACCCTTGCAAGCCGACGCGACCGTGCTTTACGCCCTGCAAATGCAGAGCGCGGATAAAGTTTATAAAAGATACACGGAAGTTGATTCGCCTTACAATACTTATAAATACAAAGGGTTGCCTTTTGGCCCGATCAGCAACCCGGGAATAGATAGCATTATCGCGGCAATTTATCCAACGCAAACAAATTACTGGTATTACCTTTCCAAACCGGACGGAACAACGGTATTCAGCAAAAACTTAGCCGAACATAACGCGGCCAAAGCCAAATATTTGAATTAGTTTGGTTAAATTCCTAAAATTAAAAACAGCCGCTGGCTGTTTTTTTATTTAAAAATAAATTTAAAGCAATTTTCGTTGGCGGATTGATTCAGCTTTTTCCACATCAGAAAAAATCTTTACCTTACCAAACACTCCGTCAAACCCGGGCTGAATATTTACCTCCCCTGCTCTCGCCCGCCTGATTCCTTCAGCCACTTGCGAGTCCGCGACTTTTTTAATTTCCTCAATCGGAGTTTCCAATAATACTTCAAATTCCGGAAAGTGTTCCACTATTTTTTCGTACTCGGCCTTCACTCTTTTGGAAACCACGCCCACGCTAAACGCTTCGCCGATAATTTCTTTTAAGGGAATAATATTTTTAAAAGGTATCGCGTTTTCCGGCACAAAGCCTTCGTCTTTGTCCGCCAATTTCTGCACCCTGTTTAAAACTCCGATAACCAACTTCTTGCCGCAAGATGGGCAAAGCTCCCGATATTCCAAAGATTCTTTCGGATTTAAAGACATGTTGCAGAGCCGGTCGCCGTCATTGTAATATTTTCCTTCTTGCGGATAAAATTCTATGGTATTTAAAAATTCTTTTGGATTTTTTGTTTTTATGGCTTTCAGAATGGAAAAATAATCCAATTCCGTATCAAAAACATTGGCTTCCCTGCCGATTTTCTCCACGCTGTGCGCGTCACTGTTACTCAAAATCGCCGCCCGCCTGCCATCCGGTATACGCCAAATCATTCCCGGGTCCGCGGACAAGCCGCTCTCTATAGCATAAATATGTTTGGCGTAATCATCAAAACATTCTTCAATAGAATCAAATCCGGACTTGGAACCGAAGATGCTAAACCACGGAGTCAAACAATGCGCGGGCACGAATAAACAATCCGGGGAAACATCCAAGACTATTTTCAAAAGTTCTATTACGTCTAATCCCAAAATCGGGCGGCCATCCGACCGGATATTGCCAATCGCCCCCAGCCGTTTATTTATTTCTCCCGCCACTTTTAGAGATGGCGCAAACACCACCACGTGTATTTTTCTAACTTTGCCTTTTTTGGTATAAATGCAGCTGATCTCCGTTGTTAAAATAAACCTTACTCCCGTATTTGAGCCTTTCAGTTGGAAAAGCCCCGGCTCAGCGGGTTGTAATTTTTCTTCCAAATTATTAAACCAAACCGGATGGGTAAAATCACCGCAAGTGATAACTTTTACGCCTTTGATTTTCGCCCATTTATCTATGTTTTCCAAGTCCGTATTTTTCCCGGTGGCGCGTGAATATTTTGAATGCAAATGAAAATCAGCGATAAATTTCATAATTATACTTTAAAAACCAGATAGCCTTCCCTGGCTCTGTCTTTTACTTTAATTCCAACCTTTTGCCCTTTCTTGGCTTTCTTGATTTTTTCTCCGTCAATTTCCATGGATATAATCTTTTGCTTGAAGTCCGTTTCTTTTCCTCCTTTGATATGGATTGTGTCGCCCACCGCGAGCGTATCGCTCAGTTTAACCACAATTACTTTTATCTTGTCAAAATAATGCAAAAGCTTCCCGATTTTCTTCTCTTTGCCCGCCTTAGTTTTGGCGCCAATGGATTTCACTATTTTTTTAACCGCTTTTTTCTTAACAACTTTCTTCTTGGTTGCTTTTTTAGCCACTTTTTTTATAGCTTGTTTTTTCATATTTCTTCAATTATTATTGACGAAGTTCTTTTTCTCTTTTTAAATGCTTAATATTTTTCTTTTTATTGTCCTCAATAGTTTTAATTATTTTTTCAACCAAAATTTTCGGGTCGGTTTCAAAAATAACTTTTTCTTCTTCGCGACTATAAACCCTTTTCATTAGATTCCTGATTTCATCCGCCACCCCGCCAGTTCTTTCCAATATTCCAATCGGTTTCTTGGTTTCCACGGCTGTGGTAAATTCGTGCAAAGTGCCCATGCGGCCGCAAATAATAATTACCGCTTCAGCCGACTTGGTCATTAAAACATCGCGGCCTGTGTAATCCGCGCCGGTATAAATCATAACATCAAACGGGTCCACGGGCAGGCAATAACTTTTAATGTGCGCCAACTCCGACTCGGCCGGAGAAAATCCCACATTAAACCCGCCGGCTTCTTTGCAACCCAAAGCGCAATAATACGGCACGCCGCTGGTGGCGCCGGTAATCAAGGTGTGCCCGCTCTTGGCAATCTCCGCACCCACCTCCCGGCTTAATTCTTCTATATTTTGGCAACAAATTTTTGTTTCCGCGGCTCCGGAAACAACAATGTTATATTTTGATTTTTTAGAAACAATCGAACAAGATTTTTTCATATTATTTAAAGTTAATATTTTATTAAACTTTCTGGGCGATAACGTAAAAATTATTATACGGCTTTTCGCCCACTTTTATTTCTCCCTTTTTTATAATTTTAAGCCCGGCGCTTTCAATTAAGCCAACCAATTCCGGCAAATCAAACGCATGGAAATACGCGTCTTTAACCCCGTACCACGGCAACAGAATATCTCCCTTGTCCATGCCCAATTCCCAAAACCAAGTTAAAAAATTAAACTTTCTTTTTTTCCTCTTTTCTTTTAAATCCCAAACTGATAGGATTAGGTAGCCATTTGGGCTTAGAACCCTTTGGGCTTCTTTTAAAAAAAGCAAACGCGCTTCCACGGAAGGAATATGGTGCAAAACCGCAATAGCATAAACTTTGTCAAAAAATTCGGCTTCAAATGGAATATTAAAAGCATCGCCGATGCCAAATCTGGCTTCGGGATGGTTTTTACCAGCGATTTCAATTAATTTTTTTGATGAATCAATGCCCCAATATTCCGCTCCCCGTGAAATAAATTCATTGTAAAAACGGCCGTTGCCGCAACCCAAATCCAAAACATTGTCCCCTGCTTCCACTCCATCAAAAAGAAAGTCCATTTCCTTCCAGGTTTTTTCCCGAACTTGGGAATATTTTTCCGCCACAACATTGTAATCGTCAATGTTTTTATTTAAAATTGTGTTTACTAAATCTTTATTCATTTATGGAAAACGACATTGGGTTAATAATTAAAGAAATCATAAAAATAAAAGCCCGAACTTCGGATGATTTGTCTTGCGCGAAAAGAAAAATCGCTAAATTAAGAAAAATACCCTGTCCGAGCAATATCGCTCTGCTTAAAGTTTATCACACCTTGGTTAAAGAAAAAAGCATAAAACCAAACCTGAAATTGGAGCAGCTTTTACGAACCAGGCCGATTCGCTCCTTGTCCGGAGTGGTGAATGTTTCGGTCTTAACCAAGCCTTTCAATTGCCCGGGCAATTGCCTTTATTGCCCCGCGGAACCCGGCATTCCCCGAAGCTACTTGTCCGGAGAACCCGCAGTAGAGCGCGCTAAACGCTTAAAATTTGACCCGTATGTCCAGATGCAAAAACGTTTGGAGGTTTTGGATATCTCCGGCCACCCTACGGACAAAGTGGAATTGCGCGTTATCGGCGCCACTTGGTCATATTACCCAAAAAAATACCAAATCTGGTTTTGCAAAAAATGTTTTGACGCCTGCAATGGAGCACCCGACGACCCGAATGACAAAAAACTTTCCGTGGAACAATTATGGAAAAAACTGGCAATAGCGCAAAAGAAAAACGAAAAATCCAAATACCGGATTGTGGCCATGTCTTTTGAAACCAGGCCGGATTTCATTACCCTCAAAGAAGTGGAACAAATTAAAAAGCTGGGAGCCACAAAAATAGAACTTGGCATCCAATCCATTTACGAAGATGTTTTGAAAAAAAATAACCGGGGGCACGGGCTGAAAGAGACAATAGAGGCCACGCAAATTTTAAAAAACGCAGGCTTCAAGGTGTCTTACCAGGTTATGCCAAACCTTTACGGTTCCAATCCGCAAAAAGACCTGGATATGTTTAAAGAAATATTTGTTAATCCGGATTTCAAGCCCGACTGCTTAAAAATATATCCCTGCGCCCTGGTAAAAGAGGCCGGATTATATAAAAAATATCTAAAGGGCGAATACCAACCCTATTCAGCAAAAACTTTAATTGATTTATTGAAATCAATTAAAAAAATCGCGCCTCGTTACGTAAGGATAGAAAGGATAGTCCGCGACATCCCCTCCCCTTTGATTGTTGAAGGAGGTTCGCGAATTTCCAACTTGCGGCAAATGATTGAAGCGGATATGGAAAAAGAAAACTGGCAATGCCAATGCATCCGGTGCCGGGAAGTAAGGGCGGAACAAAAAGAAAAAACCTATCTATTCCGCGAAGATTACGAAGCGGCCAATGGCAAAGAAATATTTTTATCCTTTGAAGATAAAAATAAAAAACACCTCTACAGCATGTTGCGCTTGAGGATTCCGGCAAAAACAAAAAATATCCTGCCGGAATTAAAAAACTGCGCCTTAATTAGGGAGCTTCATACCTACGGCCAAGCTGTTTTGATTTCCCAAAAAAGCCCAAATATCCAACACAAAGGGCTTGGTAAAAAATTAATTTTTGAAGCGGAAAAAATAGCGAAAAAAGAGTATGGATTTAAAAAAATAGCCGTAATCGCCGGAGTGGGAGTGCGGGATTATTACCAAAAACTCGGTTATAAGCTCAAAGCCGGCTATATGATTAAGTCCATAAATTAAACTCGAGAAACGCGGATTAATCCGCCGGAAGGAATAATTTCAATCCCTTGTTTTTGCAACTCGTCCAAAAACAAATTCATTCCCAGAGAATCGCAAGCGATATGCCCGGCAACAACACAATTTACATAAGCAGCTTCTCCTTCTTTTTTATGTTCTTCGCTCATATGCATAGCAATGCTCGTGCCAATTCCGGCTTGTGCCATTTTTTCGTATATTTTGGAAGATGACGATGTGCCGCCGGCAATTTCTATTAAAACAGTTTTTCCACAACGATTATCCGGACTGCCCACAAATATTTTCGGCCCGGCTCCGATATCACGGGCTTCTTTAAATTCAGGTATGGTTTTTAACAAATCCATTAAATCATCTAACCTTTCCGGTTTTTCTTTTTCAATTAAATCTTTCAAAAATTTAGCCACCAAATTATCGCAAGAGGTATGGGTATTAATAAGGTTTATTTTTAAAGCTTTGGCGGCATCAATAGTTTTTTGATGGTTGCCCGGACTTACTCCGCGAGTAACTTCGCTCATTCTGGGAAAAGTTAACGCTTCGGCGATATTTATCGGCACGCCGTAATGGCTCAAAATATCGCTTTGGTATTCAACCACATCTCCCAAGCTTGCCAAGGCCTTGCCCAAAGGATGGTGGCAAATAACCAAATCAATATTTTCCAATTGCTTGCTCAAAAGCAATTCTGCTGTATCCACGTCAATGCCAGCCATTATCTTTTTAATTTCTTTGTCTTCCGCTATATTATGGATTCCCGAATCAAGATAGGGATTTACAAACGCCTCCATATCAAAATCCGCTCTGTCTTTTTCTTTTAAATCATTGTATTTTTTCTTTTTCCTGTCCAAAAATTTAGCCACTCCGTCAGCTCCCCTAAAATCCGCGGCAACTCCCATTTTGGTGCTTAAATCAAATATTTCTTTTGTTTTCATGGTAATGATTCCGATATTATGCTTATGAATAAATCGTATTAAAAAACAGGGATTCTGGCAACCCCTGCTTTAAATTAGAAAATATGCTTAGCTTTTATAGTTTCGCAGAAGCAAAACCGCTTTATTTTGGGAAACTTCAAAAACTCCCCCTTCGGACAAAAAATTTTGCGCACCTTGCTTGTTTTGGATTTTTACCGTTCCGGCGGAAAGCGGCGTGACCAAAGATGTATGTTTCGGCAACACGGTAATCACTCCTCCGGGCGTGGGCAGATTGATTGACTCAACCTCCCCTTCAAATATTATTTTTTCGGGCGTTAAAATTTTTAATTCCATAAAATAATTTATACTTCTTTAATACTGCCTTTCATGTAAAATTCGTCTTCGGTTTTGTGGTCCAATTCGCCGGACACGATTTTATCAAATCCTTCAATTGTTTCTTGGATAGTTACGTATTTGCCGGGAATGCCGCTGAAAATTTCGGCCACGAAAAACGGTTGAGATAAATATTTTTGGATTTTTCTGGCGCGGTTAACCACCAGCCTGTCTTCGTCCGCCAACTCCTCTACTCCCAAAATCGCGATAATGTCTTGCAATTCTTTGTACCTTTGCAAAATAGCTTTTACTTTACTCGCAACCTCGTAATGTTTTTCTCCCACGATTCTCGGATTTAACAATGATGAAGTTGACTCCAACGGATCAACCGCGGGATAAATTCCCAAAGAAGCGATGGCACGAGATAAGACCAAAGAAGAATCCAAGTGGGAAAAAGTCGCCACAATCGCCGGGTCGGTCAAGTCGTCGGCCGGCACGTAAATTGCTTGCACGGAAGTAATTGAACCGTCATTGGTTGAAGTAATCCTTTCTTGCAACAATCCAACTTCGGAAGAAAGAGTCGGCTGGTAACCGGTTTGCGACGGAATTCTGCCAAGCAAAGCGGATACTTCACTGCCGGCCAAAACAAATCGGAACATATTATCCATAAACAATAAAACGTCTTTCTTCTCTTTGTCTCGGAAGTGTTCGGCAATGGTTAGAGCTGTAAAAGGAATCCTTAAACGCACTCCGGGAGATTCATTCATTTGGCCGAACACCAAACAAGTGCTTTTCAAAGTATTTGATTCTTTCATTTCCCGATAAATATCATTACCCTCCCTAGACCTTTCTCCAATACCGGCGAAAATAGAATAACCTTGGTGCTCGCGGGCGATATTGGTAATTAATTCTTGGATTAAAACAGTTTTACCCACACCGGCGCCGCCAAACAAGCCTACTTTTCCTCCTTTCGGCAACGGGCATAATAAATCGATGGCCTTAATGCCTGTTTCCAAAATTTCAACTTCGTCTTTTTGAGTTTTAAACTCAGGACCTTTTTTATGGATAGCATCGCGCGTTCCGGTTTTAATTTCACCCTGGTTGTCAATCGGGTCGCCCAACACGTTTAAAATCCTGCCCAAGGCTTCCTTGCCCACAGGCACGCTGATGGGAGCGCCGGTATCCGTCACTTCATCCCCTCTTTTTAATCCCTCTGTCACACCCATGGCTAAACATTTAACTTTACCCTCGCCAAGTTCTTGCTCAACTTCCAAAATCAAATCTTTGCCTTTAACAATTAAAGCGTTATAAAGCGCCGGCACTTTGCCTTCTTCGAATTCCACGTCCACAACCGGGCCGATTATTTGCGTTATTTTTGCCATATGTGTTTATTCTTTATTCTTATTTATTCCAAGGCTTCTTTGGCCGACGAAATCTCGCAAACCTCTGAAGTTATTTGCTCTTGCCGAGCTTTATTATAAACCAAACGTAAATCGCCAAGCAGCGCCCGGGCATTGTCCGACGCGTTTCTCATAGCCATCATTCGGGCGGAATGCTCGGAAGTGTTGGCGGATAAAATAAACTGGTAAACCAAATACTCAATAAAAACCGGTATAACCTGATGAAGGATGTTTTCCGCCGACGGCTCCATTAAATAATCGTTCTCGTTGGCGGATTGGCCGTCTTCTTCTTTTAAAAAATTTTGGATGGTTTCCGCGGTTAAAGGAAACAATTGGGTCTTGGACGGTTTCTGGGTGAAAGAAGAAAAGAAATGGGTATAAAATAAATAAATTTTTTGGTATTCGTCTTTCAAAAAAGCTTGGGTTAAAAATCCGGCAATATCCGTGGTTTCGCTGAATCTCCAATAATCGCCCACTCCGGACAAACTGCGCAAAACTTTTTCATTTTTAAAATGCGCGATGGCTTTCTTGCCAATCGGCATGATTTCAATTTCGCCTTCTTTTTTTATATTAGCCAATTCGCGGTCAACGAATTTAAAAATACTGGAGTTAAAAGAACCGCAAAACCCCCGGTCTGACGCAACCACGCAAACCAATATTTTTTTAACCGGCCTTTCTTCCAAAAAAACAGATTTTTTTTCGCGCAAAGATTTCTCCATTCTTTTTAACAGCGCCGCCATTTGTTGCGCAAATGACTTTGACTCGGAAAATCTCTTTTGCGTTTTTTTCATTTTTAGAGCCGCAAAAGTTTCCAGCGCGCTGGTTATCTCCGAGATATTTTTAACCGAAGTTATTTTATTTTTAATTTCCCTGAGATCCATATTGTTTCTTAACGTTGTTTACTATTTCTAAAACTTTCTTTTGGATGTCTTCGCCAAAATCTTCTTTTTCCCTTATTTCCGCGAGGATATCGGCGTGATGAACTTCCATTTCTTGCAAAAGCTCTTTTTCAAAATCCTTGATTTTGTCCAAAGGTATGCTCTGCAAGTCACCGTGTACTCCGGCGAAAACAACAATCGCTTCTTTTTCGAAAGGATACGGCTCTAAATCATTTTGCCTTAAAATTTGTTTAATCCTTTTTCCTTTTTCAATGATATTTTTTGTTTGCGCGTCCAATTCTTCGGTAAATTCCGAAAATCTTTCTAATTCTTGGAATTGGGCCAAATCCAACTTTAACCGGCCGGCCACTTTTTTCATGGCTTTTAATTGTGCGTCCGAGCCGACACGGGAAACCGAGGTTCCCACGTCAATTGCGGGCTTTTGTTCTTTTTTAAACATCGTGGAATTTAAAAATATTTGCCCGTCTGTAATTGAAATTACGTTGGTGGGAATATAACCGGAAATATCGCCGGCCTGAGTTTCAATAATCGGCAACGCGGTCAACGAACCGCCGCCGTTTTCATCCGACAACCTGGCTGCCCTTTCCAATAATCTGGAATGCAAATAAAATACGTCTCCCGGGTACGCTTCGCGGCCCGGCGGACGCCTTAAAATCAAAGAGATTTCCCTCCATGCCCAAGCTTGCTTGGTCAAATCATCAAAAACAACCAAGGCATCGCGTTTGCTGTCCCGATAATATTCTCCCATGGTTACTCCGGCGAAAGGAGCTAAATAAATAAAACTGGCCGGGTCATCCGGAAAAGCGCACACGATTGTCGTATACTCCATTGCTCCGGCTTTTTCCAAAGTGGTTACCAATCTTTTAACTTTGCTTTTCTTTTGCCCGCAAGCCACATAAATGCAATACGGCCTGTTTTTTTCATTCTTTTGGTTAATAATCGCGTCAATCGCCACCGCGGTTTTTCCCAATCCCCTGTCTCCGATAATCAATTCTCTTTGTCCGCGGCCGATTGGAATTAATGCGTCAACCACTTTTATGCCGGTGTGAATCGGCGTGCTAATCCTTTTTCTGTCAATTACGCCCGGACCTTTTCTTTCCAAAGGCAAATATTCTTTGGCTTTAATTTCGCCCTTGCCGTCGAGCGGATTTCCCATTGGGTCAACAACGCGACCCAGAAATCCTTCGCCAACCGGCAAAGAAAAAACTTTCTTAGTCCTTTTGGCAATCGCGCCTTCTTTAATATCTTTATCCGAACCCAAAATTACAGCCCCAACTTCGTATTCTTCCAAGTTTAAAACCAAACCCAAAACATTGGCTTCTTCAAATTCAATCAACTCAAAGTTTTCCACATTCTTTAAACCGGCCAACTTAACGACGCCGTCTTTGATTTCAATAACTTCGCCGATTTCTTCGGTTTCGGGAGTAAGCTCTATTCCTTGTAATTGTTTTTTAAATTGTTCAATTATGTCCATATATTTTTTGTTTTAACCCCGCTAAAGTATCTTTTAGAGAGGCTTTTATAAGAACGTCTTTTGTTTTCAAGCGAAAACCCGCCAAAAGCTCGCTGTTTAAAGAATATTCAATTTCTTTATTTTCTCCCAAAATGGTTTTTACCTTTTTCTCAATGGATTTTTTTTCCACATCCGAGATGTCTTTTGCCAATTCCAATTTGGCTTTTTGTTCCCTGGAATAAATACTGATAAATTTCTTAACAATCGCCGGAACTATTTCCTTTTTCTTAACCAAAGATTTTTTCAGATTATCCAAAATTTCTTTTCCTTTCTCGGGATTTTCCATAATTGCCGCGTACATCGCGCGAGCCCAAAAAGAAATTTCTTTATCTTTTTTCATATTATATCTTGCTTAAAAATTCTTCGGTTATTTTCTTGTTCTTATTAGCGTCAATATTTTCTTTCAATAACTTTTCCGTCAAAGCAAAAGCGTTATCAATAGTTTCTTTTTTCACGCTTTCTTTTTCGGCTTCTTTCAAGGCTTGCGCTTCTTTTTCCGCCTTAAGCAAAATCGCGGCCCGGTCCTGTTCGGATTTTTCCGCTGACGCGATTAAGCGTTTTTTGGCTTCTTCGTCAGCCGCCAAAATTATTTCTTTTTTCTTTTTTTCGTTTTCAACTTCCATGTTCTTTTTTACTTCCGAAAGCCTTCTGAGTTTTTCTTCAGCCTCAACCGATTTATTCACTCCTTCTTCTATTTTTTCCCTCCTTTTTTTTATCATGCCCAAAAATGGGCCATAAACGAAAAACTTCAACAAAAAGAATAAAATCGCGAAGTTAAGCAATTGGCCCAAAAAAACCATCCAGTTGATTTCCAATCCTTCCATAATTTATTTATTAAATAAATAATATAATCAAAGCGACCACTAACGCGTAAATAGCGACTGCTTCGGCAAAAGCGATTGATAAAATCATGCCGGTTTGAACTTTTGAAGCCGCTTCCGGATTTCGGCCAATAGCTTCCGAGGCCTTACTGCCGATTAAACCGATACCGATTCCTGGGCCCAAAGCGCCTAAACCGATTGCGACTGCTGCTGCTAATTTAACAATTGATTCGTCTACCATATGTTTATTTGTTTATTATTATTTTTATTATTAATTATTTAAATTTTTCAACTTCATTTTTACTTTTTTCGCCACCGACCTTTTTCTCTAAAAACGGTATTACTAATTTATAAATATCAATGATTGTAAGCGCTATTCCAGCAAAAACGGATATAATTAGAAACAATGGAAAGCTATTTAGCCTTTTATCAAGAAAAACGCCGATTAGCAAGCAGATTGCCAAAGGCAATGCTATTAGAAATCCCAACTCGCTGCCCAGCATTAAGGCGCGAGACATATTAATTTTAGTGTTCTGCGGCTGCTGTGGTAAAGACATATAATACTGTAATTAATGATGAAAAAACCAATGCCTGGATAAGAGCCACGAATAATTCCAAGCCCAAAAACGGCAAAGGAGCAATAAAAGGAAGCAAGGCGGCCACAATCATTAATAAAATTTCTCCGGCAAATAAATTACCGAAAAGACGCATACCCAAAGACAAAGTTTTGGTAAACTCGCCTATTCCCTCCAAGACTCCCACAAAAAACATAATCGGACTGGAAAAATTAATGTATTTTTTAATGTAATTGATTCCGCCCAATTTTCTAATCGCGGCTACGTGGATATATCCCATGGAAAAAACCGCGAGGGCCAAAGTAAAGTGCAGGTCCGAACTCGGCGACCTCAGAATAGAAAAAACCCCGAGTCCGGGGATTATTTCGATTAAATTGCATACGAAAATAAAAATGAACAAAGTTGCGGATAATGGAAAAATTTCTTCGGTTTTTTTCCTGTCCCCGGTCATTCCATCAAAAAGCTCAAAAATCGCTTCCAGTATCCATTCAAAAAAATTTTGCGCCTTTTTGGGCACAATTTCCATTTTCCTCAAACCGAAATAAAAAAGGCAAATAATCAAAATAGCGCAAATAATGCTCAATAAAAAAGTATTCGGGATGTGAATTCCGAAAAAATCAACAACATGTCCAAATAGTGTTGGGGTTTCTATCTCTGCCATATATGCATTATTTTATTAATCAAACAAGTTTATCCTATTAAAAAAAGCCTTCTCTGTCAACAAAAAGGCCTTTTATTCCTCTTCCTCAAACTCCATAAGCTTTTTCTTATAAGCCACCAATGTAAAAAAGGGTATGTTATAAATCGCCGTAGCCATATCAAGAGTATATGAATCAACTGTCAGGCAATCATCCATTAAACATTGGGTTATCTCGCCTACGGTCATTGCTATCTCTTTTTGCGTTTCATCGGATTCGCTTTCCTCTTCGGTTCCGCCGGTTACGTCTTCTATCACACCTCCGGGATTTTGCGTATCAATTTCCAAAGAACTCACTCCCAAAACCTACTAAAAAGACACTATCATTAAAATTAATTTTTGTTAAGTCCAAGCTTATCCAATTCTTCTTTGACAATCCGGCGGTCATCCCAAGCCTCCTTGCGCCCGTCCTCCCAGCAAATCCACGGCTCGCAACCCTTGCCCGTAATCACCACCACGTCCCCTTCTTTTGCCAAACTTAAAGCTTTATTTATAGCTTCGCGCCGGTTTAATATTTTGAATAATTTTTCTTTATTTTTCACACCCACACTCACGGCGTCAATAATATCTTCCGGCTTTTCATCGTAAGGGTCTTCATTGGTTATAATCACCACGTCACCATATTGATCCGCTATTCCTCCTAAAACCGAGCGCTTCCATTTGTCCCTGCCTCCCCCGCAAGCGCCCAAAACAGTTATTAATTTTCCGTTTTTCGGTTTTACAAATTCGTAAACTTTTTCCAATGCCACAGGAATAAATGCGTAATCAACAAAAATCTTAAACGGTTTGTCTGTTATTTTTTCCATCCGGCCGGCGATTTGTCCAACTTCTTTAATGCCTTTTTGGCAATCCTCCCAGCTAACATTTTCCGACTTCGCAATCGCAATCGCTGCCAAGGCGTTGTAGATATTAAAACTGCACAATATTTTTAAATCAAAATCGTAATTATTAACTTCAAAGCTTGACCCTTCGTAATTCACGAAAACATTCTCGCCTCTTATGTCCGCTTTTTCACTATCAATGCCGTAAGTAATTATTTTTTGCGCCGGGAAACTCAAAAAATATTCCGCGTGCTTATCGTCTATATTAATAATATGCGCGCCCTTAACCGCAGCGAAAAATTTACCCTTAGCACGCTTATAATTCTCAAAACTACCATGCGACTCAATATGCTCGGGATTTAAAGTTGTTATTACCGCTGTTTTATAATCAATAAACCGGTGACGATTTTGCTCCACGCCTTCGGAAGTTGTTTCAATAATCGCGTAATCGCACTTGGCCCTGACCGCGTCGCTTAAAAATTTATTAATCACAAACCTTCCCGGCATGGTCATCTTTAATTTATTGTCTTCTTCTTGCTCGCCTATTTTAAAAGTAATTGAAGTTAGGGCCGCGACTTTATAGCCCGCGGCTTCTAAAATTTTACAAGCAATATTTATTACTGTTGATTTACCGTTAGTGCCGGTCACGCCGATTACTTTTATTTTTCTACTTGGGAACCCGTATCGAAGCGCAGCCAAAAAAGCCACGCTTAAATGGTATAAATTAATAATGCTTTTGGGAACCAATTTTCTGACAAATGATTTAATTGTCATCTAGCTAAAAACTTTAACGCTTGTTTTATCCTTTCTTGGGGTTCTTTTATCTCGCTTGGAATATTGTTCAACGCTTCGGCTATTTCTTGTTTGGAAAATCCAAGCGCACTCAGCGCCTCGTAGGCTTCGTCCTTAATTGCGGCTTTAATTCCTTTTTTATTTATCTCTTCTATCCGGCCGGTCAATTCCAATAATATTTTTTGCAATCTTTTAATGCCCACACCCTTGGCTTCCGGCGGCATTTTCCCTTCTTCCAGGGCTTGTTTTAATTTTTCAACCGACCCTAAAACCGCCAAGGCCAAAGCTGTTTTCGGGCCTACGCCGGACACGCCTTTTAAAATCCTAAATAATTCCATCTCTTTTTCGTTTAAACAACCGTAAAGCTCTATAGATTTTTCGCCCACGGCCAAATAAGTGTAAATATGGGTTTCATCGCCTTGGTTTAATTTATCCAAGTTATTGGCTGCCAAAAAAACCTCAAAACCAACTCCGCCCCTTTCCAGGATTACTTTTTTATCGTCTTTATATATGATTTTGCCGGCCAAAAAACTAATCATTGCTTTAATTATACCTTAATTTTCGCCAAAAAACAAAAACTTGACTTTCCTCTAAAAATATCTATATTTCATGTATGGAGGATTTAAATGGATGAACTTACGGCAGCGTTCCTAGTGGCAATCATAGTTGGCATCTTGGCAATTATAGTTCTTTCTTATTTTTCGTTTATGCTGATATGGGCTATAATATTCGGCGTAATCATCGCGGTCACAATATTTTTCGTATTAATAATTTTCTTTGTTGGCAACTCGGGGTGCAACATAGAAGAAGAGGACTCTCCTTGTTTCTAAATATTGCGGATTGCGAATAATCACCACCCTCTTGTTTCCACAAGAGGTATTTTATTTCAAGGGGTTGCGTAATTTTTTAAAAATGCCATATTGTTACCGGAGATAAAATTGACATCTGAAAATGATTATTTATGCGCCGCGATTCAAGGATTGGCCATATTAATGGCGTTAATCTTTGCTCTTATGCTTTTAAGCGTCCGATCGTTAGGATTTTTGGTCTTCGTGGCCCTATGCATAACCATTGCGCTTGTCAGCCCCGAATTTAAAGTGTAAATTCCCGGATAAGCCAAAAATCAAACCTCTTACTTTCCGGTAAGAGGTTATTAATTTAAGGGGGTTGCGTAATTTTTAAAAATATTGTATATAATCTCTATATGCCTATAACAAAATCAGCTAAAAAACAACTTCGCCAGAATCCCAAGAAAAAAGTTAAAAACGATCTTAGGAAAGCGGAAATGAAAAAGCTTTTAAAACAAGCCCTGGCTTTGATTGAAGAAAAGAAAGTTGCGGATTTGGAAAAACTTTTACCTTCCATATATAAAGCCATTGATAAAGCTTGCAAAACCGGTGTTATCAAAAAGAATAACGCGGCCAGGAAAAAATCCCGAATCGGTAAACACGCTTCAGCTTTAAAGAAAGCCCAGTAAAACACAAAATTAAAGCCGCCCCCTAAGGGCGGCTTTTTGTTTAAAATTATATTTCCAAAACCAATAAATCCAGGGCGGCTTCAGGCAATATCTTCCCCACTTTCAATGCCGCGTCCAAATGAATTATTTTTTGGTAAATTCTCTTCAAGTCATCCAAAGAAAAATTCTTGGCTTGATAAGTCGCTTTGCGCAAAACATACGGGCTGATTCCGGTTTCCCCGTAAGAACCCGCGGTTTTGGCGATTATTATATTCCGCATCTGCCACGCCACCATAGAAAACAAATACGGCACCTCCGCTCCCTCTTGCAAGTGTTGCTTAAAAAGATTAATTGCTTTTTTCTTGTCTTTCGCGGCCATGGCGTCAATAGTGTCAAAAATATTCAATTCCAGGTCGGGTATCACTATTTTTTTTAAATCCGCGTCAGTTATTTCTTCCCGTTTTTCCGCCAAAATAAAATTAGCCAATTTTTTAATTTCGTTCTCCATCCGCCATAAATCGCCCCCGATATAATCAATTAAATTTTCCAAAACATTCGAAGAAATTTTTATTTTATTTTTCTCAATTTCTTTGTTCGCCCAAGCTTTTAACTTAACTCCTTTTAGCTCTTCAAAAAGTTCTATTTTCGCGCCCAATTCTTTCAAAAAATTCAAAAATTTATCTTTGGCGGGAATGGCGCCATTTTCGTAGAAAATAAGGACATTGTCATCCACCGCGAACCGCTCCCCTTTTTTTAAAAAACTTTCTTTAAATTTCGCATTGCTTAACACTGAATCTATTATCACCAATTTTTTTTCTTTAAACATGGAAATGCCAAACATTTCGTTTTCCAAAGATTCCAAAGAAATTGATTTGGAATCATATCTCCTTAAATTCAATCCGCTCGCGTGTTTTTGTTTGTGCGCCAAAATCAGCTCGTTTAAACGTTCCGCCGCGCGATATGAATCTTGTCCGTAAATTAATATTATCATTTTTTTATTTGGCATTTGGGGCAATAAAACGTTGCCCTTTGCCCCATTACAATTCGTTTTACTTTTCCGCCGCACGGGCAATCGGCGCCTTCTTTGCCGTAAACTTTGGTGATTTTTTGAAAATCGCCTTTATTGCCGTGGACGTCCCGAAAATCCGATAAACTGGCGCCCCGGGCCTTAATCCCCTTTTTTAATATTTCTTGCATGGCCGCGTAAAGATTTTTTAAATCTTTTTCATTCAAACGCTCTACTCGGTTTTCCGGATGAATCCTTGCCCTTAATAATATCTCGCTGGCGTAAATATTACCAATGCCCGCGATAAACTTTTGGTCCATTAAAACTAGCTTGATTTTACCAATTTTTTTTTGGAATAGAGCTTTAAACTTATTAAAAGTAAAAGCCGAATCAAGCGGCTCGGGCCCGAGGGAAGAAAATTCTTTTGATTTTAAGAGTTCCTCCTTTTTCCACAGCTCAATTTTCGCGAATTTTCTCACGTCGGATAAAGCGATTTGGCGATGGTTGTCCAAGAAAAAAATAAAGTGCAAATACGTGTTCATTATGTCTTCCGCGAGCGGGCCTTTTCCTTTCGCCTTCCATTTATTTTTTTCTTTTACCCACTCGCCAACCATTAAATGCCCGGTCATTTTTTGATGGACCAATAACACGTAATCATTGTCCAAACAAAATAAGATATTTTTTCCCCTTCTTTTAATATTTAATATTTTTCGGCCCAAAATATTTTTTTTAAAACCGGCCAAACTCGGATGCTTTACCAATTTCGGCGTATCGGCCCAAATATCAACAAAAGTCCTGTTCAGGACTTCTTGTTTCAAACCATTTACAATTGTTTCCACTTCGGGAAGTTCCGGCATATTACCCCAAAATTGATTTTAATTTATTGACGATTTCCTGGGGCGTAAAATGCGCTTTCACCAAAAAGTCTTGCGCCCCGAGCTTTAAGCCTTTTTCAATATCTTCACTTTGCCCTAAATTGGAAAGGATGATTATGGGAACCTTGGCCGTGGCCGGATCTTTTTTAGCCCGCTCCAATACTTCAAATCCGTTTATCCCGGGCAAAATCAAGTCCAATAAAACCACATTCGGCATTTCCGATTTTATTTTTTCCAATCCGTCTTCGCCATCAACCGCGGAAACAACGTCAAATTGCAAGCTGGAAAGCTTCCTGACCATCAATTCCCTTAAAAACTTATCGTCTTCAATTATTAATATTTTTTTGGCCATATATTTATTGTTTAAAGTTTTAATTCTTAAACAATTCTTGTTCTATTTTTTTTACTTTTTGAAGAACTTCTTGGGGATTAAACTCTGTTTTAATTATCCAATCAATCACTCCCATTTCCTTAGCTTTGTCCAGCTCCACCGGCTGCCCGGAATTACTCACGATGATAATGGGAATATCTTTTAACATTTCGTCGGCGCGCATTTCTTTCATTACTTCAAAACCGCTTTTCCTAGGCATAATAATGTCCAAGAGAACCAGGTTCGGTGTGTTCAACCGCATCGCTTTCATTCCATCTTCGCCATCCGCGGCGGTTTCCACCACATAACCGTTGTTTATTAATTTCTTCGCTAAAAGATCCCTTAATAATTTATCGTCTTCAATTAATAAAACCTTCATAAGCCCTATGTATTGATTATTTTACAATTTTAATTGGAATTGGTCAAACGTTTTTTCAAAATCGGCACTGTAAAATAAAATGCTGTTCCGCTTCCCTCCTCGGATTCAAACCAAATCTTGCCCCGATGAGCTTCCACTATATTTTTAGTGGTATACAATCCCAACCCTGACCCGTCCGTTTCCAAACGGATAACATTGCTTCCCCTGAAAAATTTAGTGAATATCCTAGATTGCTGGTCTTGGGGAATCCCCACTCCGCTATCCTTAATTTTAAAAATAATATTATCCGCGTCTTTATCCAAAGAAATGTTTATCGTTCCGTTTTCCGGCGTGTATTTTATCGCGTTTTCCAAAAGATTTTGTATCGCCAACCCGACTTTTTCTTTATCTATTGAAACTTTGGGGAATAATTCTTTGGGTTTCTCAAACTTAAAGTTTATTTTTTTCATTTTTAACAAATCCGCCGAATTTTTCGCAATGGTTTCCACCACGTCTTCCATTTGCATCGGCTCCAATTTGTATAAAAACCTGCCTTCCTCTATTCTAGTTACGTTAAGCAGGTCGTTGATCAATGATATCATCCTTTCATTGCTTTCATAGGTTTTTTCCAAAAGCTCTTTTTGTTCATCCGTAATTTTTCCGATATCGCCGTCTAAAATCATCCGAATAGTCCACTTAATAGCTGACAAAGGAGTCCTTAATTGGTGGGCAGCAATTGAAACAAATTCGGTCTTCATGGCTTCCACCAGCTTATCTCTAGAAACATCGTGCAAAATCACTACGGTTTCTTTGCCTTCCACTCCCTCTTCCAGCGGAACGGAACTTATTTCCAAAGAAAGTTTGTTGCCGAACGTAATCTCTTTTCGCAAAAGGCGTTTAATTTTCGCTTTTTTGTCTCCCTTGAGCGCGTTCCAAAGCGGGGTTAAGTCAAAATCCGCGGAAGTTATCCGAAAAATATTTCTGCCGATTAATTTTTCTTTGCCTTGTCTTAAAAATATTTCCGCCAAAGGGCTTGCCATTTCTATTTTATTCGTTTCGTCCAAAACCAATATCCCGTCGGTTAAATTATTGATAATCGCCAAAGTTTTATTTTTTTCTTTTACCGCGCCCTTTCTCGCTTCTTCGGTATCTTCCAAAATATTAAAAAAAGCCAAACGAATTTTCCTGAATTCTTCGTCTTTCCATTTTTCGGCCCGGATAATTTCCCCGCACACGGGAACGCATGCTTCTTGGGTTTTGTTTTCCGTATTTATTTTTTCTGGAGTTGAATCCATAAAATATTTTTAATGTATCCTTACCTTAAATTTACCACAATTTAAGATTTTCTCCAATTTGTTTTTTGGCTTTTTCTTTTTTGGGCTCTTTCTTTATTTTTTCTTCCGGTTCCGCACCGGGTAATTTTTTGCTTAAACTCTTAAACCCGAATTCTTCCAAGTGTTCCCGGGCTTTTTCTTTGTCAAAACCCTTCCAGGCGCAGTCTTCAATGCTCACTTTAATCGGCACATTTTTTTCAATCTTCGCCAAATCATAACTTAAAAAAGCTTCTTTTTTATAATCCAATAATTTTTGCAAAACCGCGCCTTTTATCCGCGGCTCGCTTTTCTCGGCTTCTTTATAAATAGCCTCTAAACTTTCGTAATCTTTAATCAATTGGATGGCGGTTTTTTCTCCAATTCCTTTCACTCCCGGAATATTGTCGGAAGCATCTCCTTTTAAAGACTTTAAAGTGACAATCTGCTCCGGGGACAGGCCCTCGTATCTTTTTTTAATCGCTTCGCAATTGTATAGAATCCCCTCTTTGATGCCCCGGTTTAAAAAATAAACATTGGTGTTTTTGTCCACTAATTGCAAATTATCTAAATCACCGGAGATAATCACGTTTTTTATTTTCTTGGAATGGTTTTTACCAGCGAATTCCGACAAGGTTCCAATCAGGTCGTCGCCCTCATACCCGCTTTTTTCAAAAACCGGAATATCAAAAGATTTTAAAATTTCTTTAACCATTGGTATTTGCGCGTATAATTCGTCCGGTGCTTTTTTTCGGGTAGCCTTATACTCCGGATATGATTTTTTTCGGAGCGTCGGTTCGGGCAAATCAAAACACGCGGCAATATATTTCGGGTCAAAATCTTTTATAACCCGAAAAAGCATAAGCAAAAATCCGTAAACCGCGTTTACGACTTCGCCTTTTTGGTTTGTTAAAGGCGGCAAAGCATGGAAAGCCCGATGAATAATTGAATTGGAGTCAATGATTAAAAAAGTTTCTTTGTTTTCTTCCATTGCGGTTATTTCTCGGTTATAGTTATTTTTCTTTGATTTTCTTCCAATATTTTAAAAATTATTTCCGTGGTTTTGGGCGGCAAAAATTTTTCTATTTTTTCCGGCCACTCTATCGCAATAATATTTTCCGGGTTGCTTATTATTTCCTCAAATCCGAGTTTAATGATTTCTTGGGGAGAATCCAGGCGATAACAATCAAAATGAAAAAAATCTTTAAACGCTTGCCCCTTCAAGGGAGTCCTCGACATGATTATAAAGGTCGGGCTCTGAATTCTTTCTTTAATCTTTAACCCTCGGCCAAAACCTTGTAAAAAAGTGGTTTTGCCAGCGCCCAAATCGCCGCGCAAACAAAAAATCCTGGCTATCCGGCCGGGCTTGGCTTTCTCAGCTAAATTCTCTCCCAATGCTTGGGTCCCTGAAAAATCATTGGTTAAATATTCCATTTCTTTTTTCTTTATTATATCTGTTTGGAATTAAGAAGCAAGTTCCGTGATTTAGCGGTTTTTTCCTTAAAAAATTGGGTTTGACTTTTGATTTGAAATACAGTAGTTTTAAGAAAAATATGGAAGAAACGGACAAAATTAAAAGCGCGCTCCAAAACGCCAAAAATATAGCCTTGTTCGTAAACAATAATCCGGATAGTGACGCCATCGGTTCTGTTTTGGCTGTATTTTTTTCTTTAAAAAAAATCGGAAAAAAGCCTTTTTTGGTTAATCCCGCTCCCCTCAAATCAATCAACGCGCTCATTCAAAGGCTAACCGAAGAAAAGCTGGTGCTTTCTTTTGCCGGTGATGTTTCGGAAATATTTTATGAAAAAAACGAAAAACAAACCAATATTTATCTCACTCCCAAAACCGAAAACGTTGCGCCTGAAAATTTCTTTTGTAAGGCCGTTTCCTCCAAGGAAGACCTGCTTACGACCGGCGATTTGCCTTTTGATTTGCTGATTACTTTGGGAGCGAATGATTACGCAAAAATAGAAGAAAACTTTACCGGCAATCCGGACGCGCTTTACCAGTGCGACATTATAAACATTGATAATAACCTTTCCAACCAAAATTACGGCGACATCAATGTTATTAAAGACAATCCTTGTTTGTCCCAAACAGTGGCCTGTTTAATTAATGATTTGGGAGTTGAATATATGAACAAAAAAACCGCCAGTTCGTTAATTTTCGGGCTGGTTAATTCTCCCAAAAACACTCGCAATAAAAACAATATGAAAACCCTGCTTTGGCTCTTAAAAAACAGGGGCGATTTCAGCCTGTTGCCGGACTACCAAAAAAGCGGAACCGGGACAAAAATAAAATTATTGGAAGCGGCTTTAAAAAATTTAGATGCGGGCGCGTTAAAAAATTTCGAAGTTTATATTTCTTCTTTAAGTAAGAATGATTTTTTAACGGCTCGCGGCAACATTAAAGATTTGGCCTTTGTCGCCGACCGGGCGAAAAATTTTTTTCAACTCCCCTCTTTCTTTTTGCTTTGGGAGCAAAATAACGACATTAATGGATTATTTTTTAGCAACAACACAGCCCTTATTAATAAAATTAAAACCCATTTTACCGGACAATATAAAGAGTCCGGCGGGTTGCTTACTGTTCCCGCGGATGGCCTGGAAAAAGCCAAAACCGCAATAATCGCGGTTCTTCCTTAAAATGAAATTTTAACCTATACTATACTTAATGGAAAAAATAACCGGCAAACTGGAAATTGAAAAAGAATTTTTGGAAAGAAACCAAAAAAACTTTAAAAATGTCCCCAATCTTAAAATAGCCATTGAGGCGGCTTTAAGTTCAGACGTAACTTTTTTAATAAAAACCATAATGGGCGGCGCTGTTTTATTGGACGTTTCAGATTTGCACTTGGAAACCACGGATCAAGGCAGCTCGCTTCGGTTTAGAATCGACGGATTACTCCAACCGGTTTGCTCTTTTAGCTATACCCAGCACCAATCCTTGTTATCCCGTATTAAATTACTCTCCGGATTAAAGTTAAATATTGAAAAAAAACCGCAAGACGGAAGGTTTACGGTATTGTTATCCAATGAAACCGAGGGAGACCAGGAAATAGAAATCAGGGTCTCCACCTTGCCAGCTGAATACGGCGAAACCGTGGTAATGAGGGTTTTAAATCCAAAAAGCTTAATCAGCCTGGAAGACTTGGGATTAAGAAAAGACCTTTATGAGGTTTTTACCAAAGAATCGCAAAAACCGAATGGCATGATAATTGTCACCGGCCCGACCGGCTCCGGTAAAACCACAACGCTTTACGCTTTTCTTAAAAAAATCAGAAATCCGGAAATTAACATTATTACGGTTGAAGACCCGATTGAGTACCACTTGGACGGCATTTCCCAAACACAAGTTGACGCCGACAAGGGATACGATTTCGCTTCCGGATTAAGGTCTATCGTCCGGCAAGACCCAGATGTTATTTTGGTTGGTGAAATCAGAGATTTGGAAACCGCCAGTATCGCCCTCCAGGCCGCGCTAACCGGACATTTGGTTTTATCCACCCTGCACACCAATAATTCCACGGGCACGATTCCGCGATTGCAATCTTTGGGAGAGCAACCGGCCAATATCGCGCCGGCCATTAATATGATTGTCGCCCAGCGGCTCGTCCGAAAACTTTGCCCCAAATGCGCGCGTGAAGAAAAAATTTCACAAGAAGCGTATGATCAAATCAAAAAAGAATTGCTTAATTTGCCAAAAAACATAGACGTGCCGGAATTAACAACTGAAACAAAAATCGGCGTTCCCAAGGGCTGCGAGTATTGCAGTTTTACCGGATATAAAGGCCGAATCGGCATCTTTGAAGCATTTTTGATTGACAATGAATTGGAAGAATTTATTTTAACCTCCCCCTCTTCCTCCGCCCTTCAAAAAATGGCCATGCAAAAAGGATTGGTATTAATGAAGCAAGACGGATTAATAAAAGTTTTGCAAAAAACAACTACCTTGGAAGAAGTTATCAAAGCCGCGGGATAATAAACAAAACCCGCCTTCGCTCCGAGTTTATCGAAGAGCTACGGCGGGCAAAGCAAAAACCCGCCAGAAGGCGGGATGGCAAAATGATTACTGAATTGGGGGTCCAACTTTAGCATTCGGGCTGAAAGCGTAAGAATTTTCTCGAGGAATAATCCAGCCAAAGCCAAATTATCCATATTCTGGAGAAAATCCCTCCCCCCAATACAACAATCATTTTGCCTTAAAAGCATAATACAGTTTAAAATGTTTGTCAAGAGTAATTCTCCAGAGCCAAATAACGCCGAAGAAACCCTTGATTCCGCTTTAAGGCCTCAAAAATGGGATAGTTATGTGGGACAAGAGAGGATAAAAAAGAATTTAAGAGTAATGATTGAAGCCGCTAAACGAAGAAAAGAATCTCCGGATCATTTGCTTTTTTACGGGCCAGCCGGTTTGGGTAAAACCACTCTCGCCCACATCGTTGCCCAAGAATTCGGCGCGGAAATTAAAATTACTTCTGGTCCGGTAATTGAAAAATCCGGCGACTTGGTCGCCCTGTTAACCAATCTTAACCCGGGCGATTTTCTTTTTATTGATGAATGCCATCGCATCAACCGGTTCGTGGAAGAATATTTATATTCGGCCATGGAAGATTATAAATTATGCTTAATGCTCGGCAAAGGGCCCATGGCGAAAACAATCAACATTGAACTTCCTCCTTTCACATTGGTGGGAGCGACCACGCGCATTGACCTTATCTCCTCCCCTCTCCGCAGCCGATTCGGCGCGATTATGCAATTAAATTTTTACGAGCAAGAAGAAATAGAAAAAATAATCAAGCGCTCGGCCCGCATTTTAAACATAGAGATTGAGCCTGAGGCGCTGAAAGAAATCGCAGAACGCTCCCGCTATACTCCGCGAATCGCCAATAAGCTTTTAAAGCGCGTGCGCGACTTCGCTCAAATTGAAGGCACCGGCATTATCACCAAAGATATTACCGATAAAGCGCTGTTTTTTTTGGAAATAGACAACTTAGGGTTGGAGCCCAGCGATAAAAAAATCATTGAAATGATAATTAAAAGGTTTGACGGCGGGCCGGTTGGCTTACAAGCCTTGTCCGCGGCCACTTCCGAAGAAAAAAACGCCATATTGGAAATCTATGAGCCCTATCTGACTCAATTGGGGCTTATAAAAAGAACCCAAAAAGGCAGAATTGCCACCGAGCTGGCTTATAAACATTTAAAAATCCAATGGCCGAAAAACCAAAAACCATTACTTTAATTTTTATCTGTTTGTTTATTGGCATGCTCCCTTTGTCGCCGGCTTTAGCCGGCGATTTTTCAATTATAATTAATGAAATCTGTTGGATGGGCAGTGATAAAAAAACCAGCGACGAATGGATAGAGCTTTACAACAATGCCCCGTCTGTTGTTTCAATTAATAATTGGCTCTTAAAAATTGATGGCGCGGAGATTAAATTAAAGGGAGAAATTCCAAGCCAAGGATATTATTTAATCAGCCGGAATAAAAATATAGGCGCGGATTTGATTTTCACCAAAGCGTTGAAAAATACCGGCTCTAAAATCAGCTTATGGGACGATAATAAAAACCTGATTGAAGAAATGGATTGGAGTAAGGGCTGGCCCGCGGGAGACAATAAAACCAAACAAACCATGGAAAAAATAGCATCCCCGCTTTCGGGCGAAAACAAAAATAATTGGCAAACCAGCGCTATCGCCGGCGGCACGCTAAAAACAAAAAACAGCCTTGGGGTTATTGCGGCAAATAAATCTCCTGATAATGATTTTGATAATAACCTTTCTTACGAAGAATCCTTTGCGATAAAGGAAAACAATCCGAGCAATTCAAATTATCCCGGCCATTCTTCTGTTTTTCTCGCCGGTTTTCTTTCTCTGTTTTCCGGAGCCATAATATTTTTTCTTAAAAAATATTTAAAAGAACAGACCTAACCGCAACTTGAACTTTGGTTATGTTTAAGGTATTGTAAACACAATAAAAAGCTAATCGCCGCAAAAAAACAGATGTCTTTAGCGGCTATAATCCTATGAGCGGTCATTCCCACTGGAGCACAATTAAATTCAAAAAGGGAACGGAAGACGCCAAAAGAAGCAAAACGTTTTCCAAGCTTTCCAAGGAAATATCCATCGCGGCGAGAGGCGGCGGATCGGATTTAACCTTTAATCCAAAACTCCGGTCTATTGTGGACAAAGCCAGGTCTTCCAATATGCCGGCGGACAGCATTGACAAGGCCATAAAAAAAGGCGCGGGCGAATTGGAAGGATTTACTTTGGAAGAATTTTCCATGGAAGGCTACGGCCCAAACGGCGTGGCGATTATTATTGACGGCATTACGGACAATAAAAATCGATCCATAGGCGAAATCCGATTAATCCTCTCCCGCTTTAACGGAAAGATGGTGGAAGGCGGGGGCATTAAATGGATGTTTGACAAAAAGGGCGTGATTATTGTTAACGCCGAAGACATAAAAAAAGACAAAGACGAAATGGAATTGATGATTATTGATTCCGGCGCGGAAGATTTACAATGGCAAGAAGAAGGGTTGGTTGTTTACACTAAACCGGAAGATTTGGAAAAGGTTAAAAAAGCCATGGAAGAAAACGGCTTAAAAATCGCTTCTTCCAATTTGGAATGGGTTGCCAAAGAAACTGTTGAAGTTGACGATGATACCCGCGAAAAAAACCAAAAACTCTACGAGGCGCTGGACGACCACGACGATGTCCAAACTATATTTTGGAACATTTAAGCCGGCTGCAAAATTATTTTTGTTAATTTATCTTTATGATTATTTTAGGCATTGACCCGGGCACGGCCACGACCGGAATCGGCATTGTGGATTTTAAAAAATCCAACAAACAGCAATTAACTTGTTTGCGTTATGGCGTTATCGCAACACCCGCAAAAATGCCCATGCAAGACCGCCTGAAAATCCTCTATGACGATTTGGTGGAAATAATAAAAGAATATAAGCCCGCGGCGATTGCCATTGAGAGCTTATTTTTTTTCAAAAACGCCAAGACGGTTATGGCCGTAAGCCAAGCCAGGGGCATTAGCCTTTTGGCGGCGGCCCAAAAAAAATTGCCCGTGTTTGAGTTCACTCCCCTCCAAGCCAAAATCGCAGTCACGGGTTACGGCCGAGCAGAAAAACAACAAGTGCAAAAAATGATTAAACATATCTTGGGATTGGAAAAAATTCCCAAGCCCGACGATGCGGCGGACGCTTTGGCAATCGCCATCTGTTGCGCCAATACTTGTTCGTTTAATGAAGCAAAAAAACGGCTGAAGTAGCCGCTTTTTGTTTCCCGAATGCTTTAAATAATTTTTCTGAAATTCCTCTTTCCCGATTGGACCACTGTGCCTTTTTTTATTTTAATCGCCTCTTGCCAATCAGATTTTATTTCCATTCCTTCGCCAAAAATAAACTTTACTCCGCCTTGCTCCACCACCCTTCTGGCCTCGGCTTTTGATTTAAATAAATCTAACTTTATTAATAATTCCAAAATATTAATTTCTTTTTCTTTAATTAATACTTTTTGTATGTTTGTAGGTAAATCTTTTTTTTCAAAAACTTTTTCAAATTCTTGTTCCGCCTGCTCGGCTTCTTTCGCGGAATAAAAAATCCCTATAATGGCTTTGGCCAATATTTTTTTAACCTCTTTGGGGTTTATTTTTTTTGTTTCCAGGCTTTTTTTTATTTTTTTAATTTCTCCGATGTCCACCCGGGTGCAACATTCAAAATATTCAAAAATTTGTTCATCCCTTAATGATAAAATTTTGCCGAACATGTCTTGGGGTTTGTCTAAAATATTAATGACGTTGCCCCAACTTGTGGACATCTTCCGGCCATCCAATCCATAAATCATTTTTAGGGTCATTATATTTTGCGGCTTCATGCCGAAAAATTTTTGTACTTCCCGCCCGGTTTTTAAATTAAATAATTGGTCAAATCCGCCCAATTCCAAATCCGCATTAACGGCCACGGAATCATAACCTTGTAAAATCGGATAAAACATTTCGTGTAGGCCAATCGGCTTTCCGTCTTCCCAACGCTCTTTGAAATTGCGGCGTTGAATCATTTGTTGGGCCGTGAAATTCATTGATAAAGATATCAGCGCATTAAGCTTTAAAACCGACAACCACTTTTCGTTATAATAAACTTCTGTTTTCTTTAAATCCAAAACCTTGCCGATTTGAGGCAAGTAATTTTCCATATTTTTATTGATCTCTTCTTCGGTTATAGGCTTTCTTAAAGAATCTTTATCCGAAGCGTCTCCGATCATCGCCGTAAAATTTCCAATAATTAAAATTATCTTATGCCCCAAGTCCTGGAAATCTTTTAATTTTAACAATAATGTGGCCCTGCCCAAATGGATTTTCGGCCCGGTTGGGTCAATGCCGAATTTAATGTTTAACCGGCGGCCGCTCAACAGCTCCGCGCGCAAATGCTTTTTATCAATAATATCTTCCGCGCCGCGGCTTAATATTTCATCGATTTTTTTCGGGTCTGTATTTATTTCCATAGGTTTTTATTAATTAATATAATAACCCAAAAACCAGCGATTGCCAAATATCAATAATTCCACGCTGGAAACGTTGCTTAAACGGTTCACAAAATCAACAATAAATGGTATATATTATATTAATACTATGCCTAAAACAAACAAGAAAAAACCTGAAAAAACAACGACTATCCAGGTAAAAAAAAGTGTTCAAAAAAATAAACCAGAAGGAGAAGAAACAAAAATAAAACCCAAAAAGACGAGGGGTCGTTTTTATATTATTTTAAAAATAGCCGGGTTGCTTTTGGCGGGATTTGTCCTGCTGGGTATTGTTGGATTTTTTTGGATAACCAAAGATTTGCCGCGCCCGAAAAGTTTTACGGAAAACGAGATGACCCAATCCACTAAAATCTACGACCGCACCGGAGAAATTTTATTATCCAATGTTTTTACCGAAGAAAAGAGAACTTACGTTCCCCTTTCGCAAATTCCAACCATCTTGCAAAAAGCGGTAATCGCCACCGAAGACAGCCGTTTTTATACCCATTTTGGAATTGACCCGACCGGCATGGTGCGGGCGATTTTAACGGATATCGCCACCGGAAAATCTCAAGGCGCTTCCACTATAGACCAGCAATTAATCCGTTCCACTTTTTTAACTCCGGATAAAACCATAACCAGAAAAGTTAAAGAAATTGTGCTTTCTTTGGAAATAGACAACCAATATTCCAAAGACCAAATCTTGGAATGGTATTTAAACCAAGTTCCTTTCGGCGTGAATATTTACGGTGCCCAAGAAGCTTCTTTGACGTATTTCCAAAAGCCGATTCAAGATATTAATTTATCAGAAGCGGCCATGCTCGCGGCCGTAATCCAATTACCGAGCTATTACTCCCCTTACGGACCCAATTTAGATAAATTAATGGAAAGAAAAGATTTTGTTTTGCAAAGGATGCGGGAGGAGGGGTATATAACTCCGGAACAAGAAAAAACCGCAGCCGAGGCTAAAATAAAAATTTCTAAATTGCCCAACACCACTTTGGCTTATCATTTTGTTACTTACGTCAAGCAGCTGATGGAAGACACTTACGGCGCCGACTTTTTGCAAACCAAAGGATTAAAAATTTACACTACTCTAGATTGGGACTTGCAAAAATCGGCCGAGGAAATCGTAAAAACAAATGTGGCTAAAAATATGGCAAACTTTGGAGCCTATAACGCGGCAGCGATTGTTATGCAGCCCAAGACCGGCGAAGTTTTGGCCATGGTTGGTTCAGCCGACCCGTATGCCGACCCGCTGCCCAAAGGTTGCGATCCGGCCACGACTTGCAAATTCGTGCCCAGCTATAATGTGGCCGTCCAAGCCATCCGCCAGCCCGGTTCTTCTTTTAAGCCGATTGTCTATGCCACGGCTTTCCGCAACGGCGCGACCGATACAACCACTGTCGTGGATGAACCGGTAAATTACAATGGCTACGCGCCAAACAATTATGACGGCAAATTCCGCGGCATCTTAACATTAAGGTCTGCTTTGGCACAATCCTTGAATATTCCGGCGGTAAAAGTTTTAAACGATTACGCCGGGTTGCAAAACACCATTGAAATGGCCCAAACAATGGGCATCTCCACCCTTGGCGACACTTCCCGCTATGGACTGTCTTTCGCTTTGGGCGCGGCTGATGTAAAAGTAATTGATATGGCCACAGCTTTTAGCGTTTTTGCCAGCGGCGGTTATAAAATAGACCCGTCGGTTATTTTAAAAATTGAAGATGGCAACGGAAATGTTATTTTTGAAAACCACAAAACTCCTAGAAAAGTTTTAGAAGAATCCGTATGTAATATGATTACGGACGTGCTATCGGATAATAATGCCAGAGCCCCAATGTTTGGCGCCCACTCGCTTTTAAGATTTGACAATTACAAGGTGGCTGTTAAAACCGGAACAACTCAAGACAGCCGGGATGGCTGGACGGTTGGATACACTTCCGACGCGGTTGTGATTGTTTGGGCCGGGAACAACAATAAAGCCAAGATGTCGGCTATCGGTGAACAAGCCGCCGGACCGATTTGGAGAGCCTTAATTTTAAAATCAATTGAATTAAACACAAACGCACAACACCAAGAAACATCCCAACCCGTGGAGCCGGGCACAGAAGTTCCCTTGGTTCAAGATTAGCCTAAAAACAACGAAAAACGGGCGTTTGCCCGTTTTTTTAATTTATAAATTATTTTGTAATAACAAGAGTGGAAACAATTTGTTGGATTACAGCCTCAACGTCCTGGCTTAAATTAAAATTCCGGCATTCGGTTTCATTACTTGTTCCACAATAAGCCCCGCATCCCCCCTCGTAACAGCCCGTATGATACCTAATATTGAAATCCAAAATATAATAACTTTGCCCTTTTTGGGTTATGTAACAATAATCATTATAAACCGAGCCGGCACCAGCATCGCTAGCGGTATATAAATTATAATTAACATTATTAATCGTAACTGCTTGCTGTTTCGCCCCTAGATCAGCTTGGATGTTGGCACAGCCAATAGTTGTTGGATCTTGCTCTATTGGCGCTACGGTGGCTTTAGGCGGCCACGAAATCGAATTCCATACATTTGCCCCAAAAGTTGCGGGATATTTAAATTCAACCCCTGTGTCACGATTCGCGTAAGTCAGCCATTGGCTGGTTTGGCAATCCAATAAATTCCTATAACACCCCTGAATTAATGTGCCGGCTCCGCCCATAATTTGCTGTGGGGCGCAATTGTTTGAATTGCAATATATGGTAATTTGAAGTGGTGGCTGTTGTTGGTTTTTCCCCGCATTGCCTAGAAAATAAAAACCTCCAGCAACGATTAATAAAACAATGATAATGCCTATTATTATTTTATTCTCCATATGATTATTTTTTAATTATTATAAGCTGAGCCGAATTTGAAATTGTATCGGCCAGGCTTAACTTAAATTTTTATCGGCATCACAACATATAAATAACTAGGGTCGCCAATCGGCTTAATAACAGACGGCCCGTCGTTCCCCTGCATTTCAAAAGAAAGTTCCGAAGATTTAATATTCTCCAGCCCCTCCAAGATAAACTTCCAGTTAAAAGAAACTTTTAACTCCGCGCCTTCGCTTTTGGCAGGCAAGGATAAATTGCTTTCTCCCATTTCCGAATCTTGGCTGTAGATTTCCATTTCTTTGCTTTTGGGGTCTATTTTAAGGACGACTTCGTTAGTCCTTCCGCCGAAAATTCCGGCGGTTTTAATTTGTTTGGTAAAATCCTCTTTATTTAAAATCACTTTAGTTTTCGCTTCTTTAGGAATGATTTCTCCGTAAGACGGATACTCCCCCTCAATCTGCCGGCTGATTAAATTTATTTCGGGATGGTCCACTCCAGTCAAAAATGTTTCAAATAAAACCTGTGACTCAGAAGTATAAATTTTAATATCTTTTTCTGTTTCGCTTAAAATATTAATTAATTCTTTGGCCGCTTTTTGCGGAAGAATAAATGCGATTGGATTTTTAAACGTGTTTTTATATCCGCCTTTATTTCCAAACGATAAAACTTTTTCCGCTAAGCGGAAGCTGTCGGTTGCCACTATTTTTACTTGTTCTTTTTCAAAAGAAAAATATACGCCTGATATTTCCGGCCTGATTTGGGAAACGCTGGCGACATTAACAACTCCCACTAACCCTTCTTTTAATTTATTGGCGTTTATTTCTATAAATAAGTCTTTGCCAAAACTGGGAATAATTGGAAAATCGTCGGCAGACACGCCCTTTACTTGGGTTTTGTAATTTTTACCCTCTATAATTAAAGTGTTATTTTTTTCTTTAATATCTATCTTTTCCTCGCTTAAAGTATTAACCACTTGGCTTAAGAGCTTAGCAGGAATGGCGATTTTTCCTTCTTTTTCAGTTTTACATAGCCCCCACCATTGGATTCCTAATTCCAGGTCAGTGGAAGAAATTTTTAAAAAATTAGGCAATGTTTCAATTAAAAGATTATCCAATATCGGCAAGGTTAAATTTCTTCCGGTTATTTTTTCCGTAAAGCCGATGCCTTTTTTAAATTCTTTAGTTAAAATTGTAAAGTTCATATATATAATTATATTAATTTAAATTAATTTATTATGATTATTATTATGCTTCTGAATTTTGGGGATTAAATATGGTGTTCTGTTTTAATCCTTTATTTGAAACATAATTTCAGTTTTTATTTTTTTAAATCTTGTGGACAAACCGTGGGAATAATTCGGTAAAAAATCAGTTGAAAATGCGCGGAAAATTTTAATGAATTCTTTTTTAAATTTTATACTTATTTTCCGCACCATCGCCCCCATGGTTAATACTTATTTTTTAAACACTTTCTTAACAGTTCTTTTAAATCCTATCCGGCATAAACTCTTTGTAAAATAAGTTGAATTTCTTGGTGGATTTTTTCGTCTTCTTCCCATAATTTTTCCACTAATTGGCAAGCGTGGATAACGGTAGTGTGGTCTTTTCCGCCAAATTTTCGGCCAATTTCAGAGTAAGATAATTTTAATTCTTTTTTTAATAAATACATGGCGATTTGCCTCGGCTTGCTGAATTCTTTTTTGCGGGAAGAATAAAACATATTACCGCTCGGAATATCGTAAAACTCGGTGATGGTTTCTATTATTTTTTTCGGGGTGGTTATTTTACTGGAAGAAACAATAATGGTTTTTAATAGTTTTTTTACATCTTCAATAGAAGGGTTTTTATTGTTTGATTTTTTAAAGATAATCAGGCGATTAATGGCGCTTTCCAACTCGCGGATGTTTTTTTGGATATTGTTGGCCACAAATTCAATAACCTCTTTATCAAAGACCACTCCTTTCTCTTCCATTTTTTGTTTTAAGATGGCTGTTCTGGTTTCAAAATCAGGAACATTAATGTCCGCAATCATTCCACCCTCAAAGCGCGACTTTAGGCGTTCGGTTATGGCCGGAATGTTATTCGGGTGTCTGTCGGAAGATAGAATAATTTGTTTATTCTTTTGGTATAAAGAATTGAAGTTATGGAAAAATTCTTCTTGGGTTTTATCCTTTCCGGCGATAAATTGGATATCATCAATAATTAAGACATCTATTTCCCGCAAGCTTTTTTTCAAATCTTCACTATTGTGGTTTCTAATAGCGTTAACAATCATGGAAATTAATTTCTCGGCCGGCAAGTAGCGGATTTTTTTAGCCGGGTCGTTTTCTTTTATTTTATTCCCCACAGCTTGGACTAAATGAGTTTTTCCCAGCCCCACTCCCCCATAAATAAATAAAGGGTTATAGTTTTTGCCCGGTTCTTCAACCACCGCCATGGCGGCGGCGTAGGCCATTTCGTTAAAAGGGCCGATAATGAAGTTTTCAAAAGTATATTTGGGATTCAGGTTGGTTTCTTTATTTATCTCCAACTCGGAAAAACCCAATTGTTCAACAATGTTTTCTTCTTCGCTTGCGGCTTGCTTTTTGGATGCTTGGGCCTTCTTTTCAACCTTGGCCGCGCTGACGATATAGTTTATGGTTTTAATTTCCTGGTCGAGAGAGTGCAGTATTTTTAAAATATCTTTATTGTATTTTTGTTCCAGCCATTCTTTACTGAAAGAATTGGGCACGGAAACAACCACTATATCTTTTTCAATGGAAGAGATTTTAGTGTTGGCGAACCAGGTGGCGAAATTAGCCGGTGAAATATTCAGTTGAATTTGGGCTAAAACAGCCTGCCATAATTGTTCTGCTTCCATGGGTTTTTATGTTTAATAGTATTAACTTCTATATATGTATTATAATTTATTAAAGTCAATATAGCAAAAACGGCTTATAAAATAAGGGGAAACGAGCGGCTTGTTGAAAAAATGTGGAGAAAACGGGGTTAAATTAACGCCTTATTCTCGTGTCCGGAGCCTCCTTTTTTTATTGACCAGGGCGTTATTTTTTGCTATATTCTAAATACTTATTAATTAGGTTATTACGATTATGAGCATTACTTATAAGCCCAAGAAAAAAAAGAGGCAAAAGACGCACGGCTTTTTAGTGAGATCTAAAACCAAAAGCGGAAGAAAGGTCATCCAAAAAAGGAGGTCTCAAAAAAGAGCAAAATTAACTGTTTAAAAGCGTCCCGTCTTTACGGGAGTTTTTATTTATACTATGTTCCCTCTTCAAAACCGGTTAAAAAAGAAAAATGATTTTGAAAGAGTGTTTAAACAAGGCAACTCGGCGAGAGGCAGTTTGCTTTTTTTAAAAATATTAAACAACTCAAAAAATGTTTCCCGGATCGGGTTCGTGGTAAGTAAGAAAATATCCAACAAAGCAGTTGTGAGGAATAAAGTAAAAAGGCGTTTACGGGCCGCGGCCAAAGAAGAGCTGAAAAACTATTTGCCCGGATATGATATGGTGATTGTCACCTTGCCCGCGATTAAAAACGCGGACTATAAGGAAATCAAAAAAGATGTTTCCCTTGTCTTTAAAAAAGGATATAATTTAAAATAAAAAAATGAACTTTATTACCCTTGCTTTTGACGCCATTCTTTATACTCCGATGTTGAACATTCTAATCTGGCTTTACGGCCTTATTGGAAATTTTGGCGTGGCGATTATAATTTTAACTTTATTGATCAAGGTTGTCCTACATCCTTTGAATAAAAAATCAATTGAGTCGCAAAAAGCCATGGCCGAGATTCAGCCAAAAATGCAGGAAATCCAGAATAAATACAAAGACAATAAAGAAAAGCAAGCCACGGAGCTGGTTAACCTTTATAAACAGGAAAAGTTTAATCCTTTTGCCGGCATAATTTTATTATTCCTCCAAATACCCATCTTAATCGCTTTATTTTACGTGGTGAGCAATGGAATGGATTTAAGCAAAATCGGTTCAATGCTTTATCCGTTTGTGCAGTTGCCCCAAGCGATTTATCCTTATCTTGTTAATTTGAACGGTTTTGAGCTTTTGGATTTAAGCAAGCCGAATATTTATCTCGCGGTTATAACAGCTGCGGCCCAGTTTTGGCAAATCAAAACAGCCACTCCTCCGGCCCCGGTTAAAACAACCAAATCAAATGATAACGTGGCGGACATCAGCAATATGATGCAGAAGCAAATGGTATTTTTCGTTCCCCTTTTAACTTTTATCGTTCTTTTCCGATTGCCGGCCGCGCTTGGATTGTACTGGGTGGTCTCAACCATCATCTCCGTGTTTGAGCAAAAACAATTATTAAACAAGAAAAAATAAAATGTTGGAGCAAGAAGAAACAAAATTAATAGAAAACATGGTGCTGGATTTTTTTGATGCGGCCGGATACTCGGTTGGAGTCAGGAATATTACATTCCGCCGCGAAGAAGAAAACGATGTTTTACACATTAACTTAACCACGGACGAGGCTCAAATGTTGATTGGGAAACAAGGCATTGTTTTGTCTGATATCCAATTGCTTTTAAGGAAGATATTAAAAAAGGGGTTGAATAAGGAAATTTTTTTAAACCTGGATATAGATAATTATAAAAGGAAGAAAGAAGAATATTTGCGTGATTTAGCGCAGGATATGGCGGACGAAGTGGCATTTACAAAAAAAACGAAAGAGGTCCCGATGCCGTCTTCTTTTGACCGAAGGGTTGTGCACATGGAATTATCCAAAAGAACCGATGTGGTCGTGGAAAGCGAGGGCGAAGGCGAAGACCGCCATATTATTATTAAAGCGAAAATATAATCCCTTAAAACAAAAACCGCCTTGATGGCAGTTTTTTTATTATATCAATTCTTTGGTTTGTTGTTCGGCCTCCAGCTGGTTTTTCGCTTCTTTGATTTTAAAGATTTCTTCCGGGCTAGTGGTGATAATTTGGTCTTCAGTGTAAGAAGCGCGAATGGCAATCGCCACGTGCTTTTGCCCGGCAAAAAATATTCCCTCCCCCACCGGCGTTTCCAAGAGCAGATATTTTTCTTGGTCGGTTAAATTAAAAATTGATTGGACCAAGTCAATTGAAGCCGGGCTTTGTTTTAATAATAATTGGATGGATGAGTTTGTGATAATAGGCTTGCCGTATTCCGAACTGATAAAATCGGAAACATCTTGGGTGATAGTTGTCACTCCTAGCCAATATTTTCTAGCTCTTTTGCAAATGCCGAACAAGAAAGACGCACCGTCGGCTTCTTTCATCATCCACCAAGCTTCATCAATAACCAAAATTCTCTTTTTAAAAGTGGCGCGAATCGTGTTCCAAATATATCGCATTACGATATACATCGCAATCGGCCTTAATTCGTCTTCCATATCCCGGATACCAAACACAACCAACTGGTTTGTGACATCAATATTGGTTGGCGCGTTAAAGAAAGAGGAATACGTGCCCCGGGTAAACTTCCTTAATCGTTCAGTTAGAGATTCGGCGTCTTGCATGGTTTCCAATACCGATTCCAGGTCGGACAACAAGGGCGTGCTTTCTTTCCATTTGGCCGGATCGGAATCAAGAGTAATATCTTTGGCCGCGTAGGTTGCCATAAGCGCCTGGTCCATAATCGCGTCTTCTTCCGGCGTCATTCCGCCAAGCATTATTCGCATTAAGCCGACCAAGTTGATAACCGTGCTTCTCAAAACATCTTCCGGAGATTCATCCTCGGCCATTTCCGGCAAATCAAAAGGATTAATATGGTTATCCGAGCTTAATGACACTTTAAAGAAAGAACCGCCCACCGAATCGCTTAATGTTTTAAATTCATTTTCCGGGTCAATAATAATGCAGTCGGTGCCCATCATCATTGAGCGCAAGACTTCCAATTTAACGGCGTAAGATTTACCGGAACCGGATTTGGCGAAAATTACCATATTGGCGTTTTCCATGCTAAAGCGGTCAAACAACACCAGCGAACTGTTGTGCTTATTAATGCCGAAAAGAATACCCTCATTGGAGCTCAAATCAAAAGAGATAAACGGGAATAAGCTGGACAACGGTGTGGTATTGAGCGTGTTGTGCACCTGTAAAAGATCTTCGCCGTAAGGGAAACAAGAAATCAAACCTTCTTTTTGTTGGAAAAGAGCGGGCTTGATATAAATCAGGCGGGATTCCAACATAGACCTTAAATTGGTTTCCACTGTTTCCAAGTCATTTTTATCATCAACGTAAACAGTGATGTATAGGCCGAATTTAAACATTTTTTCTTGGGCGGTTTGCAAGCTATCGCGTAAATCTTCCAAGTCTTGAAAAGCGGTTTCCAAGGATGGGTCCCGAACCAATCCTTTTTCTTGCCTTTCCATAATTTCGGATTGGACCTCGGTAACGCTTTTCCTTAATTGTTTTAGTATCTCCCCTGTTTCAATCGGATGGAAATAAAAAGAAAGGTCAAAGGGAATATCCATATTTATAATCGGAGCGACCCAGCCCATATTTAAATATCTTGGATAAGAAAAAACAAAATAAGTTTTACTGTATTTTTCTTCCATGTGCACGTAGTTTTGCGCAACCTCAATTGAAGCCGGAGCAATAATGTCTTTAAATTCCATTACTTCGGTTTCAAACATTTTCTTTTTGTTTTTATCTTTGTTTCCAAAAAATCCCATAGTATTTTATATTATGATTTCCGGGGGAAGGTCGGGGTAATATCCCATTTCGGCTTGTTTGGGGTGGTGCAATGACCATAATAATTCCAAAATTTCTTCACTGCCCATGGCCGCGGATTTTAATCCGCAGCGGCGCAAGCCAAGCGAAATATATTCCATCCTTTGCCAGAGCTGGTATTTGCCCTTTTGAAATGATTCTTCAGTAAGCTTAGTTTGGGCCGGAGTCTTTTTTTTGTCCCCTTGCGGCGATCCTCCGGATAGTTCCGATAAAGGATAATATGGAACAACCACGTAAAAGTTTTTATTCATAATAGAGCCGCCGGCCACCAATTCTTCTATGAACTTGCGGTAATCCGCGGTTTGGATTTTTAAGAGTTCGTTTTTTTGTTTGGCTTCCAGCTCTTTGATTTTATCAACGTAACCGGTGATATTAACTTTGCGCGAGCTGATGACTATTTGGCAGGAAAAATCCATTGAATTCAAGAAGTTTTGGAAATTAAAAATAATGGCGCCTTGCTCCTCTTCCGATTTTAAAGCGAAATTAATCGAAGAAACGATTAAAATCCCTTTCAGGGATTGGTCGTCCATTAACAGGACGCCTTCGCGGATTTGCTTGATGGGTATAAAGTCTTGTGAGGGTGAAGCCATAGTTATTTTCCAAAATCAATTTTTTTAATTAAGTCCTCCATTTTTCCCTGCTGTTTCATTTTTAAGCCGGAAGCTTTTTCGTCGATTTTTTTCTCTCTTAGCGGTTTTTCTTTTGACATTGTTAAAAATACCGGCGATTCTTTCCTTTTCCAAATATATAATTTTGAATTTAAGCTGAAGTTGGCCAAATTTTTGCCCACGGTGGAAAGGTCAAACCCTTCGATTTTTATAAAGGCCAAGGCGAGCGCGACAGACAACAAGACGCCGCAAGCGATAATATACATAAAAAAATTCGAAACACCCAAAGAGAAATACAACAAAAAACATGCGCCCACGGCCGCGCCGATAAAAAGAGTTTGGCTCATAGTCAAAGGGCCTAATATCTTCGGGTCGTGTTCAATGAATTGTGGTACTCTAAAATCCATATAATTTAAATTGGCAATTCGCGATAAGGGTCAAAATGGTCGCTTTTCACAGCCGGAAGCGATTCCGCGGGATTTGGTTCTTTTTTGTTTAATAAATTTTTACTAAAATCAAATTTTGACATTCGTAAGTCCTCAGCTGTTTGCGCGGGAGCGAAGTTTGGTTTTTCTTTTTCCGGAGCGGCGGGCGCAAGCGGTTTCTTAACTATCGGTTCTGCAGGCAGTTCGTTAACAATCGCTTCCGGAGCGGCGACAACCGGGGCTTCCAGTTCTTGTTTTATTTTTTCAACTTCTTCAATGTTTATTTGAGTATTAAAAGGTTCTGGGGCCGGCTGTTCTGCGGTTGGCTCTTTTTTGCCAAGCTCTTCCAAGGGCTGAATTATTGTTTTAGCGAATTCTCGGGTTGTTTTTTGGACCTGTTCCCCCATCGGCATCGGCTGGTCGCTAAGGTCTATTATTTTTTCATCCTTGCTCGTAATTTTTTCTAGCACGGGATTATTCACCCAACTTACTTTTTTGGGAGGGGTGAAAGAGTTTAAAGGTTTGATTCTTGGAAATTTAATAGAATTATCCATTGGCTCGGGAGCGGAAGAATCCGCGGCCTTTTCTTTCCCTTCATTTACTAGCTCGGTGAGCTTGTTTTCTTTTTCGTTAAGTTCGCTGGTCTTAATCACATCCTGTTGGTATAAATCCGGCAATTCTTGGTTCTCCGGCTTTTGTTCTTCCATTTTATTCAAAGCCAGGCGCAAATGCTTAAAAATAGCGAGATTGATTTCTTGGCAAATTTGGTTTGCCAAATTTTCGTCAATATTTAATTCCAGTTCCAAAGTAACGCTAAAATTCTTAAGCGGCAAAAGCCCCATCAATACCCTACCCGCGTATTTGGCAACTATTGATGTTTGATCTTCATCCAGGCCAATCTTACTGCAGATGTTGTAAATTATCTGATTGTTTTTTTCCGAAAAAATAGCTTCTTTCAATTCTTCCGGCAGGGTTTTGTAAGTATTCCAAAAATATTCTTTGGTAAACTCTTCCATATATAAATATGTTATCACACAAAAGAATAAAGAATCAAGAATCCTAAATTAAAAATTAAGAAAAACTGGATAAACATAAAATTTAAAGCGGGGAAAGCCTTATTGACATATACCTAATAACATTCTATAATAAATATATCCTAAGGATTAGATTACTTTGGGATGGTGTTAATTATGAACCTTAACAAAAAAGTTATTTGGATTGCTGTGGCAATAGTTGCCGGAGCAGTATTGCTGATGAATATAGACTTCGCCAACATTGATATATGGACGATTGGAACTATTATCTTCAACATTATGCTAATTATAGCAATAATGTTTTGCGGTGGAGCTATGGCGGAAAAAGGAATAGTGAAAGAGCACGAAAAAGTGTTTCTGAGAAAGATGAAGCTTCCGAATCCAAACGGCAAAGAAATGAAGAATGCGGTCAACGCTTTCATGGGATCGGAAATAGATTTCGCCAAATGGATTATTTGGAGTATTATTTTTGTAGGGGCGCTTCTTATGATATTCGTTAAGGCGTTCCTGCCCATCGTTTTAATGCAAATTCTTTGGCTGATAATAAGCTTTGTTGTCTCAGAAATAATAATTCGGCCATATATTCTTAAAAGAATCGTGGCGAACGGAAGACAAGTTTACGCGAGAATAAACGCAGGTAAATATCCATTCCCGGACGATTCTCTGTCTGACAGAAATGGATATTCCACAGAGGCTGTATCAGCCGGAGCGCCTCCAGAATCAGAGATGCCGATTGATAAGAATCGGCCTGGCGTATCAAGGCGCGCTATTTTCGCTGTAATTAGCGCCATTGCGTTAATCTTTGCCGCGATACTATTTATTCCTCCCCTATTCGCCAACGGCGCAAACAGTCCGGCCATTAATGATAATGGCATTGCTCCCAATAGTGGAGTTGGTGGCATTATCTCTTCCGGGATAGACACCCATGGGCTAATAATTTTAAGCAAAGGGACTATGGATGTAACTGTGGCCGGTGGACCCAAAAAGTATTTCCATGGAATTCGCATTCAGAATCCCAAAGGAAATAACGGATATCATGGTGGGCCAATTACAATCAAGTATACGTTATTTGGAAAAACCACAACATATACAGCCACATACGAGCGCGACGGAGTGCTTATTTCTTCGGGGACAACATTCTTTGTCCGCGCCGGCCCTGAAACTTCCCCAACTATTGATCCAAACTTCCAAATCGAAGTTTTGGACATCCAGGAAAGATCATAATAGAAAAAGAGCTATTAAGGAGACTGAATAAAACAGCTCCTTTTTTGTTGAAAACTCTATTTGACAAGAATTAGAAAAGAGTTTATAATTATAATAATCCCCTAGTGTAACTTGGGGCGCAATGTAAGTGTAAAATTGCGCTTCTCTACACAGGAGAAGCAGTTTGACAATTACATAAATGATTGATGGTGATTTAATGATTACAAAGAAGAATGGATTTGTCGCTTTTAGCGGCAACTGTATCGCAATGAGAATAATTACTGTCGGGAGACAATAAAATGGCCGCCAAAAATGAAATATTAATCGAAGAGAAAAAGTTTGATAAAAAGCAGTTTGTGGAAAATCAAAAAAAGGCAAAAATAAAAACCCTAAAAATTTTGTTGCCACTTCTTCTGGTAACGGCTATTTCCTTTTTTATTAATCCCATTTTTTTTGGAATAATGGTAATAATTTTAGGCGCAGCGATTTTTTATACCTGGTACTATATCCTGGTGAAAGAAAAACTGTTTGGCTCGTCCGTACCTGAAGGTTATTATATTGTGATAACCGAAGGAGAGGGGCGTTTAAAAAATATTATTTTCAATAAAAGAGGAGAAGCGTTGAGTAAAAACTTTGAGCGAGTTCCGGAAAATTCTATCCTTGCTCGTAAGCAATTTCGCGTTAAAGGAGTTTATCCAATTAATTCGTTATTTCAACAGGTTCAGGTTGCGGAGTATAAATGGAAAAAGGCGATTATTAATCCTGACGGGACTGTAAAAATAATTGAAAGAAGCGAGCTTTTAATCGCTCGAGCAATGGTGGACCACCCACAAGCCATTTTGATTAATATGGCGGAATCTTCGGATCAGGTAAAGATAAACATGATCTTGACATTCGTGTTTTATGTCAAAAATCCGTATAAGGCGGAAAGCAATACTGCGACAAGGTGGATAGCTTTGGCGGAAATAAAAATGCAATCCGCTGGTACTGATTGGGTAAAAGAACATCCATATGCTGATATTTTTGCTAAATCACATGCGGATGTTGGTCACGATTTGTATGATTTTATTAATGAAAAGCGAAAGGCCATAGGACCTGACGGAGAAGAAATTGCCTGGTCGCACGCCGGACAATTGGAAGAAGACTACGGCATCGGAGTAAGAAGCATTGTATTGCTTTACCTAGAGCAGTCCGACACGGAAGTGGCCAAAGCCTCTCAGAGAGAGGAAATAGCCAGATTGAATCAGGCGGCAGCTAAAGTAGAAGCAGAGACTAATGCCATAAGAAATAGCCAGGATATTACCGGTACAGCCGATTATATGCTTGCCCAAGAAATGGGAATCAGTCTGGACGAACTCAAGGAAAAAAAGAAAGAACCTGGATTCGTTGAACTTGTCCGTCCGCGACTCGACCACTTTATGGGTGTTGCCCAAAGAACTTTGGCGAATAAAAACGGAAATTACTTTGACCTCAATACAGGAATTTCCGGAGAGCGAAACGGAATGGCAGCGAGTGTTTTCGAGGCAGCAGTTGCAGCCAATATCGCAACTCGTGGCATTGGACAATCAAATAATTCAAACCAGTCGTCTCAATCAACACAATCGCAGAAATCAACGTCGTCGGAAAATAAAAAATCTTCTTCGAGCGAAGAAGATAATAATCAAGGCGACAATAACGAAATATTGACTCCTCAAGATATCGTTAAAGGCAAAAGGCTTAAAAATATGTAAAATATTATTTAAGCTTTTTTTATTGTAATTCTTGACTGAGCCCGCTAACTTTTTCTGAGGCAGATATCTTTTGGGGCGCGGGATGCTCCCCTACCTCATTTATTCCACCGATTTCATCACTTTCAAAATCTTCTTTAATAAACAAAGCCGACCTATCTTCGGCTATTTTTTTATTATTAGCTATTTCTTGGCTAATCTGTAAAGCAATTTCATCGGAAACACCTATCTCTTTCTTTATTGCTTCCGGTAAATCATTATATTCAATCTCTTGATTTATTAATTCGGTAACAATTACAGTCAATTTTTCAGATGGTAGTATTTCCGCCAAGGGAATTTGTTTAGTAAAACATTCTTTTATGGCTGGGAGGAACATAAATTTTACGGCAATTTTTTCAACTGAAGTTGAGGCGGCTGAAAAATATTTTGAAAATTCGGAATCGCCTTGTAATAAAAAATTTTCTAATTCATATTTGGTCGTTAAATCTTCAAGAAAAAGACGGGAGGCAAATGATATGTTTTTTCTCATAAAGTATAAAACTAGCGTTGGCTTATTCTTTTAATTTTTGAAGTCGGTTGGGGGCTTAGTCGACTTCCGACGTATCCAATATTTTCTTGCATAATTAATGCTTCTTTATGTGCCGCTTCTCTGTCGGTAGAAGTTTTAGTTTGGTCTACCATATCTTTTTGAAGTTGGGCAAAGTGATCCTTGTATTTTGTATTATTGTCTTTTATGGCTTCGCTTAAAGCATCTAGTTTTTTGCCGTTACCCTCATCCATTATTTTTTTAATTTGATTTACTCTTAGGGCGTTGAAAATTTTAGGCTCGGAAAGCGCTTCGGCAGTGACAATATCATTAACATCTTTGCCGGATAGCTTACCGATCTCTTGCGAAAGATTAATGCCGCTCTTCGCTTCCCAATCAGCGCTTCCTTTAAAGTTGCTATTTTTATACATACTATCCATAACGGCCTTTGTTTTGATAGTAGTGTATTCTTTTGTTTTATCGTCGTGCCTTAAGACAGCTTGCATTTTACTTTGGTAATCTGTGGCATTTTCGGATTTTAAGAAGCGACCAACATCTTTTTTGATAAGATTTTGTTCTATGGCTTGGCGTTGTTCAAAGCTATAGCGGTCTTTGTGTTTATTGTAATCGTCGAAATCAATGTTTTGCGCAAAGCTTTCAGCTTGTTTTCGGATTTCTGATTTATTGGTGGCAAAACCCGGCGACGCCAGTCGCGAATCAACAACAACTTCTTTCGCTCGTTGTTTCCAATCGGACCATTTCTGGCGTCCTGCTTCTCTGGCTTGGTAAGCTTCTTCTCCAACTCCAAATCCTTCGGTGCCACCCAATACCGTGCCGATAGTTCCTTCTTTTATTGCTCCGCCTAAGGCGCCCGCTCTGCCTTTAGCCCAAACACCACCGGCGACAGCAGCTCCGGTGGCCGCGCCAATAGCCGCTCCCCCAGTTTTAGCCCAGGCCTTGTCGCCATAGCCTTTTAACTTTGCTCCAACCGCTCCCCCTGAACTCATACAAATAAAAAATCCTTGGATTAAAAATATAAATGGAATAGCATAAGAGAATAGATTAGCGAAAATCGCATTAGATAAATCGGATACTCCAGTAACAGGAGAGGGCGATGAAATGATTCCGCTAGTAATTGCGGCTGCGAGGACATTGGATAAATAAAGCGCCATAGCTGCCGGGATACCAAGAATAACCCACTGGAGAAAAGTTTCCCACCATTCATCCCAATAAGTAACACTTGGGAATATTTTTTTTATATAACTGGATTTTGGGAAAACATAAGTGGCAAAAGCAATTGGAGAAACGATTATTAAAATCCAAAGCATTACATATCTTGTTAAAAATAAAAGAGCGTAGAGCATATAAATTGCCGCGGCGATAATACAGAATACAAATACAACCGCTAATGTGGGAATATTATCCGCGCCCTTATCGCCTATATTGGTAATTTGCTCTTGAATTGCGTCAATTAAAGTATTGGAAATCCCGCCCTTTAAAAAACTATTCATTAAAATATTGGCTCCATCAATCATTATTCCGCAAATAACCGGAGTGAAGTTTATTAAAATGGCGATTAAAATAAAATTAACCAGCATTTTTTTAGCCGCTGTTTCTTGGTAGCCCAAAATAATACTCATGGCAATTACTACTAGGCCGAAAACCAAAGCAATATTAGCGATGTTCCGGACAATTCCCCAACCTGTACCAACAACAACATTATAGCCCGGCATATCCGGAGTCAGGCCGGAATTAGTCATGCTTATTTTCATAAAATCGCCGCTCGTAATCCAATTTAAAAATCCGGAGGATACTTTTAACAAAAATATCGGCACGCTCATTAAAATACTGGCGATTGCCTCCATGATGCCGCCAAAAAAATCAAGAGGGCCCGCGGCAAAGGAGAACATCGGGAAAAAAAGAACCCCTAAAATAACAAAACAAGTAAAAAACAAGGCGAATTTCTTAGAGAATAATTTTTTAAAAAAGAAGAACATAAGTTTTTTGCATTGTTAAATTCTTGATGGTATAATTATATCATAAACTTTCTGAAAATGCATAGTTAAAGGTCATAGAGCAACATGAATTTAAAATTATCGCCGGAAGTAATGATTCTTTTACCGTTTTTTGCCGCATTAGATCTAATTGGACTGGGTTTGATTTGTTTCGGGTTAGACGATTTTGGAATTACGGACACGCTTGGGATTACAATTGGGGGCGGCTACGTATTATTCAGCGGAGGAAAGATGCCCGATTCTAAGAAAGCGGGATTTAAGTTTATTGGAACCATTAGCGTTGAATTAATCCCGTACATCGGAGCTTTTCCAACCTGGACCCTTTGGTTCTTAAACAATTTAAAAGAAAAAAACCAAATGGAAGAACAGCAGAAAACAGAAAATGAAAATCAAGATGAAGAATAAAAAATTATTTATAATTTTATTGTTGCCGTTTCTGGCTCTTCCGGTTTTTGCTTTTGCCGCTTTGGAAAATACTTATCCGGCCCTGCCCAACTCCCCTTCTCCCGCCAACGGAGCCGATTTTTTTACTTATGTTTTTAACCTTGCCGTGATTGTTGCCGCGGTTGCCGCGGTTAGCGTAATTATTTACAGCGGCATAACGATTTTGTTTTCCAGCGGCAATATGGCCAGGATCACGGAGGCGCAAGACCGGATCAAGGGCGCGATTTTCGGAACATTTCTTTTGCTGGCTGCTTATGTATTGGTAACAACCATTAACCCGGAATTAAAAAAGTTTGAAATAAAAACTTTGCCGGACATCACCCAGATTGTTAAGATTATGTCCCCGGGAAAACCCACGCCAACCGTAACTTATGAGGAAGTTCCGATTGGGTCAATAATTGAATCAATTTTAAATCCGGTTTCAACCACGGCCAAAGAAAGATACAATTACTCACAGCTTGTAAATACAGACTGTTCCAGTTTTCCCGATAACAATAAAGACGGAAAAATAGACGAAAAAGATGTTTTTTTAACTGAAGAAAAAGATTTGTGCCATTTCGCGTATGACGATAACGGAAAAGCGATTGACCAAAATGCAGACAAAAAAATAGACCTTTTGGATATGTTTACGAGAAAGAGCGAAGAATTGTGTTATTTATATGACAGCGTTGGAAACACGGTTGACCGGAATAACGATGGGCATATAGATGAAAGGGATATGTTTGAGGGGTTGGATTTATCCGTTTGCATGGACCAGCTTATTTCGGCTATAAGAAAAAAAATAAGCGCCTTGAACGGATTTGAAGATAAGTGCATAAATGACATAAATACTTTCGGGCCGATTAACCGGATGAAAGCGGAAATAAAAGAGGGTTGTTCTCCGGACAAGTGTAATCTTTTTACTGATACGGGGCCTAACGCAATGATGCATGAATGCGCCGGATGCGGCGTAATGACGGGAGGATGCCAATGTTGCGGCGGGCCGCGGGGAGAAAAAGACGCGGGTTGCTTAAGGCCTTGGAATGTTTTGGTAAATAATTTTTCCGGTCCGTCCGCCGAACGCGACCCTTGCACCACCCGGGGAAAAATCGATTGCGAACGCCAAGAAATTAATTACAGGATTAAGGGAGTTCCCCTGCCGGAGAAATTTCTTGGTTGCGAGTATAGCCCGGACATAGCTCCGTTCATCGGCACCGACGGCAAATTGGATCCAAAGTTTTTGCTTATAAGCACGGGCATGACGCGGGTTGATTCTTTTAATACTTATTTTGCAAATCGTTTAAGCGACTTAAATAAAGCCGAAGCTGAAATGAAAGATAAAACAAAAAATGTTTTAACTTCGGCCGAAGTCCAAAGCTTGAAAGAAGGATCTCAAGACGAGATTAAAACATCGCCGATGGCGGCTACGGCTCTTTATGACGTTATTGGATATCACGGTAATTTCAACTGCACAAGATATAATGAGGGCAAATCAACAAATTTATGCAATAAAGGCGCGATTATTAAATTGGATGGAATCGCCAATGAAAATATGACCCGATTTTTCCCAGGAGAACCGGACCCGGAATACCCCAATGACCATTTGGCGGACGCTTGGCCGGTTTTACAAAAAAGGATATGGGGTGACTTATCCAGTGTAAAGCCAAACGTGGGCGAAGGAACTTATACCGATGGAGAGCCGGCTACATTTTATGTTTTGAAAGATGCCGGGCTTAAAGTTAACGGGCAATATTCTTTATCCGCGCAGGCCGGAATCATTGATTATGGCGCCAGTTCAAATAAGTGCAGCTTGGACACAAGGATAAACAAAGAATCAATGGTGTCATTGATTTCCATTGGGCAGTTAGCTGACCGCACGGAAAATTATGCCGGACAATTATTGCAAATGATAAATGGCACGCGCAATGGCATAAGGAATGAAATCCAGAATACGATTAACGCCGCGGAGCAAATAATAGATTTGCCGGAGCATTGCACTTGTTCCCAGGGCAGCACCAACCATTGCGTTGTTTCCAACTGCGGTTCGGACGACGATCCAGTACCGTATTACACGGGGTGTACTTCCTGCGTGGCGAATTCCCGCAAAGTTTGCACTTGTTGTGTGACATGCAATAACGAAATGCTGCCGGCCGAAGAAACAAAAATATCATTAGTGGATGATTGGGCGAAAGGGCAAAAAGATAAAAAAATTAAATGTGGCTACACGAAAGAAGCGAATGGCGAATATTCAACTCTTTGCCCGTGCCCCGGCGCTTCCGCGCGGAATGTTTACAGCTTGGCATATCTTTCCCTTTTAAACAGCGACGGAACCTTGAAAAAGGTTGAAGACCGCCCGGCATCCTGGAGCACTTTTAAATACTATCAAGCCATTGATCCGATTGGCACGGTCCAATTCCCCTATTTGGATTCCAATAGGATAACAAGCTGCCGCACCGTAACAATGACCAATGGCAATGACTATATCGGCCCGGGATTAGGCGGCCAGAATACGGGAGTTTATCTTTATAAATCGTATTTTACGGTCCAACAAGTGGCCATGCCGGATAAGAACGCAGATTGCTTTGATAAAATAAATAAAGAGGAGGTTAATAGTTTGAATAGGAATTGCACGGGTTCGTCTTTTTCAAATTCTGGATCGTTAAATTGGATTAGCGGCGATACCTTTGAAACAACCAAGTTTGCTTATTGCAACCCTCCGGGCGGCGGGCAGGGATTAAACGCGCCAACAATAAATTTGCCCACCAATTATCGTGTGGCAAAATTAGAAACCATTTCAGTTGATTCTTTCCAGCCCATTGCCAATATTCTCCGTCCGGGCTGCATGAATTACAACACAAATGAAACGAATTGGTGCGCGCCGGACCAAGGGTCTAATTCAATCGCGTATTATCCCCTGTCGACATGTTATCCCATCCACGACCCCAAGGTAATGGAATGCACCAAACAGACAACCAATGTTTTGTATAGAATTAAATTGGTGAAATATTCCAACGGAACATCAACTGCCGATTATAATATTTGCCCGATAGAAGACATCAAAAAACAACAATGCAATATTTATAAAAGGATAACCCAGGCCACTGTCGCCGACATTGAAAACGCGGCCGGCTCCACCTCGTCCGGAAATTCATGCGCCAATGAAAATGTTCCCGGATTTTTACAGAGAATTGAATTGTGGCAACAACGCTTATGGGATTTCCAATACAGCGTTGGCTTAAAAATTGAGGATGAAAACCGATGGACTCTTTTAGATATGCTTACGACCGTCCGCAGCCGCGCCACAAGTTGCGTGCAGGGATACGGCGCGCCGCATAAAGATGATTTGGCTAAAGAATTACTATTTTCTTGCCAGGAAGGCATTACGGCCAATCGGCTCGGAGCCTTGACGGTTATCCCCAACTTTCCTTATCCTGCTTTAAAAAATGAAAAAAATTGCTATCCTTTAAACGCTTGGTCTTTGACTATTGAAGAAAAGCAAAAATGCGCGGCCAACACGGAAAGAATCGGAACTGTTTCCGACCCGGGCTGCCAAGACATTATTAAAAATTATTTAGATGATTATTATTGTTGCAGTCAAGGCGAGTAAAAAACAATGAAAAAAAATAAAACAATAAAATTTTTAGTTTTTCTTTCGTTCTGCCTCATTTGGGCCAGCCCGGCTTTAGCCGCCGTTGAAATTGTTTATCCGCCGATTAATTTACCTTTTGGGCAAACGCTTACTTTAAACAATGAATCCACGTTGGCGGAAGCTGTGATATATTTCTATTCCCTGTTTGCGGCCGTGGCGGCAATAATTGTTTTCACAATAATAGTTTGGGCCGGCTTAGAGATGGTTATTTCTTCGGGAAATGCGGGAAAATTCAGCGCGGCTAAAAAAAGAATTTTAGGCGCCATCGTAGGGCTGGTCGTATTGGCGTCTTCTTATATAATTTTAAACGCAATCAGCCCGATGTTAATTAAACCTAAAAATGTTGAATTGAATTGTGATACAACCCCGCTTCCCGTTTGCGCCGAATTTTTAACCAAAACCCCCGAAGGAAAAGAAAAAGTTTCGATTGAAATGAATGTTATCACCAAAGGAAGATTGGATTTACAACCGGGAGAAACATTAACAATTAAAAGATTCAGCGGGCTGAAAGAAGTATGGGGTTATTCCAAGCCGGATTGGGCCGAGGGAGAGCAATTGCTTTACAGAGATGAGAATCCTTTAACGCAAGAAACGCTTGATAATCCCCTGCTCTCACCTATTGTGATTACGCCCGCGATTAAATCCATCAAGATTTTTCCAAAGGTTCCCGGATTTTATTTATATAAAACCGAAAATTCAGCTCCCGTGTTTTTTGACCGCAGCCGCAATGATTTGAATTCTGCCGGAGGCCAAATTGAGATTATAGATAATTTTAAAAATAATGAGATGTATCACGGCATTGCTTTTAATCAGGTAAATTACAATAATTATGGAAAACCGAGCGCGTTTTCTTCCAGCGGGTCCCGCTGTTATGTAATCAATCCGTTAACTTGGAAAGATACTTTAATGAAAGTGCCGTTTGCCAAATCAATAATGATGTTTTCCGTAGGGTCCAAAGATAGTTTGCGTGACCGCGCCTCTGAAGAATTGGGCGAATTGGTTTTTTATAATACCGTGAATTGCGGCCAGGGAGACATTCAGGCCAGGGCGTGCACCTATCGCCCCGCCTATGGAGAAAGCTGGAAATCAAAATCCATTAATCAAGTTTGCCCGGAATGGCAGGGAGAAAAAATATTGTCATTCCGAATAACCGGTTCGTATGGAGTGGTTTTAACTGATTCAGCGGCGAATGATTCTTGCAAGTATTGGGATAAAGACGTGGCGAGCGTAAGCGATAATTGCATTGGCTATGATAATTTTTTGATTACCCAAAAGCCCCAAAATTTTTTTGTAATTCCCTATAATAACAAACTTTTATAATATGAACAAAAACATAAAATACTTGTTTTCTTCTGTGGCCGTTATTTTGTTTTGCCTTTGCCAAACAGTATTGGCAGTGGAAATTAAATATCCGGAAATATTCGGTCAAAAAATAACCGACCAAACCACAACCGCCGGTTTTACCGTGTATTTTTTTACCTTGGCAATCGCGCTCGGAGCCGTGGTTGTTTTTTGCGTAATGGTATCCGCCGGGCTTGATTTTGTGATGGCCGGCGGAGAGCCGACTAAAATAAGCGGAGCCAAAAAGAAAATAATGGGGGCTTTTATCGGTTTAATCCTTTTATACAGTTCGTATCTTTTGTTGAAAACCATAAATCCGGAGTTGCTTAATCCCAAAGTATCAACAATGAGCTGTGAGGAATTATTGGAAAACGAAGGAACGAAAAATGTTCCGGTTTGCGTGGACCATGTAAAAATAGTGGAGGAAAAAGAAACAAGATATTCCGAGATGACGCTGGAAAGCTCTAATAATTTAATTTTGGAAGAAAATGAAAAAGTGGTTATATTCAAATACGACAATGTAAAAGAAATTTGGGTATTCCCCTCTCCGTATTATAAGGGCAAGGCGACTAAGATTTACGATTATAAAAAATCAATTTTTCCGATAGAAATAACCAGTACTGAAGAGAAGCCGATCAAATCATTCAAAATAATTATGCACCAAGAAGGATTTTATTTTTATGACGGAGCGGGATTTACCGTGGAAGACGGGACGGGTCCCATTTTTAGCGCCAGCCCGATAAGCGATTTCAGCAACGTTAATTTTGACAATAAAACAAAATCAATTGATGTTGTCGCGCCAAGGTATGAAAAAGAACAAATAATGCCGATGGGAATTTTATTCCCTGAGCCTAAATACAGGGGTATTTGCGCAGTAGCCGAATCCGGGGTTATCAGCGATTTAAAGGATAAAGAAACATATATCTATGACGACGAAGCCCCGAAATTCGGATATGGCTCATTATCATCGGTTATTATTTTTACAACAAAAATAAACAATTCCACCACGGTTGATAAAAGCATGGGCACGGTTATTTTTTATAATACCAAAAATTGCGGGCAAAACACCGGACAACAAGATGAATTGGACGAAGAAACCCAAGAAATACCGGCGAATTGCGAGGTTCAAATCGCCCCGACTTTTGCCGCATTGGAAAAATTGATAAGCGCGTCCTGCCCGAAACTTTCCACTATCAGGTCTTTCCGGATAAACGGAGACTCCGGCGGGGTTGTTATAAGAAACGCCAACCAAAGGTGCCAATATTGGAATTTAAACGATGTGGCCGGAAGCGGAAATTGCTTGGCTAATATTGAGACGTCGGACATATTCAATCCGGCTTTTGGAGGAGTAAAACCGATTTCGTTTATGGTTTTCCCTGTAACTAAATAAGAAGAATTATGGAAAAAAGGAATAAAATTATTTTTCTGATAGAGGCAACCGCGGCCAATCTGTTTGTTGCTTTTAATGTTTTTGCCTTGGAAATTAAAGACTACCCTATTATAAACGGGCTGGTTTTACCGGTCCAGCCCACTTTTGACCAATGGGCCGGTTATTTTTTTAGCATGGCTTTGGTTATTGGAATCGTCGCCGCGGTTGGCGTGATAATTTTTGCCGGAGTCAGAATTTTATTTTCTAAAGGAGATACTGCCAGAACGGGCAGCTCCAAATCAATGATGGTTCGGGCGTTAGTCGGATTGGCGCTTCTTTTTGGATCGGTTCTTGTTTTGAACGCAATCAACTCCAATATCGCTTTAAGTAAGATAAAGCAAATAAAAGCGGGTGAAAATCTTGATGGCATTGTTTTGGTGGAAACAAAGCCGGACGGGAGCGAAGAAGTTTGGACAAATCAAGCTTACCCCCGAGTTGATTATCCCGTGACGGCCATTAGATGGATTTCCAACAAAGAGGATTTGCCCGCTATTTTTATATACCCGGAACCGAACTTTAAAGGCATCCCACTGGAAATAAAAAATGGCCAGAGCGCAGCCATGGCCGTGGGAAATTCTTTTGTGCTGGATTGGAGAACAATGGGAGTTTACCTTTATGATGATGAGAATTTAAAATTAAAAAACATAGCGGCTCCACTCCCCTTGACCATGAGCCAACCGGCGCTGGCCAAAGTTAATTTTGACAAACTAACCAAGTCAATCAGAATCAATAATCCGAAAACGGGCGGAGACGGTTTTGGGGCCATTATTTTCAGCAAGCCCGATTATCAAGGCAAGTGCGCGTGGTTAACCAAAGATATTAATAAATTATCCGAGGCAAAATCCAAAGACGAATTAAAAGAGGTTTCATCTGTTTATGTTTTTAGGACTACGGTTAATGTCCAAGGCGTGGTTTTTTACGGCAATGCTAATTGCAGCGATGGCAAGGATATAGAATTTACAAAATATCGGCCGAATTCCTGCAAGGTCATGTTGAAAAAAGCAGACGGCCAGGAAGCTTGGGATGTTAACCCTTATGGCAAAGAAACCAGTTTTAAAAGCGGATGCAGCGAAATGTATTACGATGAGGCCAAAGGGCCGATTATAGTGTCTATGTTGCCGGACGACAATACAGTCGTTTTATTGAAAGATAAAGATGGCAATTGCCAGATTTTTAAAAAACAAGGAAATGATAGGTGCATCAGCTCTATCAAATATGGAAATATTTACGCTCATGATAAAGAGATTTGGCCGGAGACCTATACGCTTTTGCCGCCTTTGCCCGAAAATCCATAGAGAAAATTACTTGGCAGGATAAATAATTTTACTTAATGCCTCCCAATCCCCTATTGTTAATGTTTCCGCCCTTTGGGCGGGATTTAGGCCGGCGTCAATCAGCCGGTTTTTTATTTTTTCTTTTTCCAATTTTAACCCAGAAGAAAGATTATTCAATAATTGTTTTCTGGGGGAAGAAAATCCAGCTTTGGCTATTTTGAAGAATTTTATCGCGGCTAAGTCGTGCCGCCTGTATGGGCTTAAGTTTATGACCGCGCTATCCACCTTCGGCTTGGGCCAAAAACTGTTTTTAGAAACGTAAAATAATATTTTCGGGTTGGCGTAATATTGGACTGCCACGGAAAGCAAGCTCATATTTGGCGGCACTTCGCAAATCCTTTGTGCCACCTCTTTTTGGACCATTAAAGTTATTTCGTCCGGCCGAGGATCTGATTCCAATAAAGACCTTATTAGGGGCGCGGTAATGTAATACGGAATATTAGCCACCACTTGATAGTGATGGCCGAGTTTTTTGAAAAATAGGCTGCCCCTGCCCTTTGCCAATTCTTTTAAAATATCGGCATTGATTATTTCCACGTTTTTTATGCCAAGTTTTTTCATTATTATCCGCAGCTCTTCGGCCAAGCGGTTGTCTTTTTCTACTGCCACCACCTTTTTGCTGTGGTAGGCCAAAAGAAGGGTTAGGGCGCCCAAGCCCGGGCCGATTTCCAAAACCGTAGCAGTCTTATTGAGCCCGGCCGACGCCACGATTTTATTAACGATATTTTTATCTTCCAAGAAATTTTGGCCCAAAGATTTTTTAGCCGAAATTTGCCTTTTTGGGGCATTATTGTGTGGCTTTTTAATGGTGGAAAAGTTCCTTGACATAGGGTTTAGAAGAGGTAAACTGGATATTATCTAGATAGTCTTACCTTTTTTCAGTATTATTATTTTACTTACAAGGCTTATTTTAACGAAACTTAAAACTATATTTTCCGCATTCAGATCTTTGAAGAGCCCGGAACTTAAAGATTATTTTAGAAGCCCCAAAGGCAGATTTTTTTGTTTATTGCTTACCCTATTGCTGGCTTGGGGAATTTTTATTGTTTTGCCTTTTAATAAAGGCGATAATAGCATCTTTGCCAAACCGTACAGTAATTTTATCAATATTGAACCGGGAACACAAGCCGCTCCAAGTTTAATCATAGGGGGAACCAGCGTTGTTAGCGCCGTGCCGTCCCCTATTTTTATTTCCTCGCAAAATTTGGGAACATTGTTGTCTGATATGGCGGATAATAAGGACGGCAATTCTATTATCAAATATACGGTGGAAAAGGGAGAAACTCTTTCGCAAATTGCCGACAAATTTAATATTTCCGTGGAAACAATTTTGTTGGCCAATGAATTGAGCAATAGCCGAATAGTTCCTGGCCAAGAATTAATGATATTGCCTACAAATGGAATTATCCATATGGTTGAAAAGGGAGATAGCGTTAAATCATTGGCCGCGTATTACAAAACGCAGCAAGAAGATATTATCAATTTTAATGATTTGTCCCAAGACGGAAGCATCTATGTAGGAGACATTTTGATTATTCCGGGAGGAAAAATGCCAATTAAACAAGCGTCCAAGCCGGCCATTAAAGATGTGGCTGATAGCGATTCTTCTGGTTCGTCTACTCAATTAACCTTGCCCGGATCTTATTTTATGATACCAACCAATGGAAAATTATCGCAAGGAGCCCATTTTTCTTACACCAGCAATGGCCACAGCTATTATAATTCGGTTGATATCGCCAACGATATCGGCACACCAATAATGGCCGCTGCCGGCGGGCAGATTCAAATTGTTAAGAACGCTTGGCCATATGGCAAGTATATTACTATTTCGCATCCGAATGGCGTGATAACTCTTTACGCGCACATGAGTTCTTTTGCCAAAGGAATTGTTTCAGGAATGGCTGTGACCCAAGGGCAAATTATCGGCTACATGGGAAATACGGGTAAAGTGGTAACCCTAGGCGGCACGGGCTCGCATTTGCATTTTGAAACCAGGGGTACCACCAATCCTTTAACCAAATATAAAACCGGCTCAATGGTTAAATAGCGTTGAGAATTTGATAGCCGCCTTCCGCCAACTGGCGGAGGCGGTTTTTTGTTGCGCAAAACCTAAACGTTTGTTTTGCGGCGGTACATTAAAGCTTCGGAAATATGCGGAAACAGGATTTTATCGGAATTATCTAAATCCGCGATAGTGCGGGCGACTTTTAAAACTCGGTGATAACCCCGCGGAGAAAGCTTGCCAGAATCAACGGCTTGTTTGAGCAACTCTTTGGATTCATCGTCAAATTGGCAATGCGTTTTAATTTCCGGGATTTGCATCTCCGAGTTTGTTAATATCTTTGAATATTTAAAGCGGCCAGCTTGTATTTCTCTGGCAAAATTAACGCGCGTTTTCACTTCTTTTTCCAGGGTTTTATTTTCTTCCGCGTTGAGTTTATCAAAATTTATTCTGGGGACAACAATAAACATATCAATCCTGTCCATTAACGGCCCTGATAATTTACGGCGGTACATTTGGATTTGCGATGCCGAGCAAGCACAAGTTTTTTCCGGGTCGCCGTAATAACCACAGGGGCAAGGATTGGCAGTGGCGAGAAAGATAAATCGGGAAGGCAGATGTATTTTTGTTTTCGCGCGCAAAATATTTATCTCCCCTTCCTCTAGTGGTTGCCTTAACGATTCCAAAACATCGCGGTGAAATTCCGGCAGTTCGTCCAAGAATAGAACTCCTTTGTGCGCTAAGGTTATTTCTCCGGGCACGGGCGGATTGCCGCTTCCCAAAAGCGCGGCTTCGGATGAGGTATGGTGCGGGTTGCGAAAAGGAGGGTCAACAACTAAAGGATAATCAAGAGGCAATAATCCGGAGACGCTGTAAATCTTGGTTACTTGGAGCGAATCACTTAAATTCAGGGGCGGAAGAAGCCGAGCAAAGGATTTGGCTAATAAGGTCTTGCCCGTGCCCGGAGGGCCTTCCATAAGCAGATTATGGCCTCCGGCAGCAGCTATTTCCAGCGCCCTTTTGGCGTATTCCTGGCCCTGCACCCAGCCGATATTCGCAGCGTTTTCATCGGTTTTGAATATTTTTTCTTGCACTCCCCCGGGTTCTTCGCCGATTGTTTTTATGCCTTCCAAGTGGGAGATGGCTTCTTTGAGAGTTTCAAATCCGAAAATTTTAATGCCCTTTACGAGCGCGGCTTCCGCCGCGTTGGCCTTGGGCAAGAGGAGCTCTGCAAAGCCGCTTTCTTTAGCCGCGCTGGCGATAATTAAAGCGCCTTTAATCGGTTTTAGCCTTCCGTCTAAAGACAGTTCACCCACAATCATTTTATCGTTGGGATTAAAAGAAGTTTGGTTTGTCGCCAAGAGATAACTTAAGGCAATCGGCAAATCAAAAAGCGCCCCTTCTTTTTTAATTTCCGCGGGCGCCAGATTGACTATTATTTTTTTGGTTTGTTCGGTTGGGCTCTTAATATTGCTGTTTTTGATGGCAAAGTCAACTCTTTCTTTAGATTCGTCAACCGATTTTGTCGCCATGCCGACAACATTAAAAGAGCGAAGCCCGTTCGTGCACTCAACTTCCACTTCAATAATTTGGGCGGATATTCCCAGGATTGTTGAAGAAAAGACCTTGGCGCACATAATGTTTTATTTATTGGCGCTGCAATCATTGCAATAACGCGCTTCCGGAAAAGCCCTCAACCGGTCTTCGGATAAATCCTTATTGCAATTTTCGCATTTGCCGTAAGTGTTGTTTTTTATTTTTTCCAGGGCCAATTTAACGTTTTTAAGGTCTTCTTCCAATACGTATCCAACTGGTAGAATGTTTTCGTATTCTTCCACTTCCGTGGTTTCGTCTTCAATATCGGTATTGGTTTCGTCGTTTGGAAAACCGGCCTCCCAATGGTCGCTCCCCTCTTTGCTGCGGTGGGCGATGGTTTCCAATTCTTTTTCTAACTCCAATTGTTTTATTTCCAATTGATTTTTAAATTCCTCTATTAGTTTTTGGTCCATTTTATTTTTTTACAATTAAAAATATAATTAAGGCAACGATTAAAATATAAATTGCCCGAATCATTAATTTTTGAAAAATACCGGCAGGTTTACGCATTTTTGTCTAATTTTTCGTTAACGGTTGAAATTTTATCTTTAATTGACTTAACGTTTGCGGCAAAACCCTGGTATTTCGTTCTTAGCTCTTCTCGCATAGTTTCTATTTTTCGGCTTTCGTCTTCGGTTTCCCATCTTTTTTTCTCAATCTCGCGGCGTTTTTCTTCAATCGCTTTCCGTTCTTGTTCCAATTTTCTGAGATCATCCGGAGTTACCGCCATATCGCTTCTTTTTTCAATGACTTTTATTTCTTCTTCAATTGTTTTTTCTTGTTTAGCGATATCGCTTAAGCGCTTATCCGACGCATTTTTTTGGTCGGTATTATCTAGCATTAATTCCTTAATGCTATTGGCTTCAACTTCCGCTTTTTCCAGGTCGGTCAAGAGTTCGGTTTTTTCTCCGCTATAAATTATTTTATCGCGGTCTCTTTTCAACAAATCCAATTCCATGTTAAGTTCTTTTTCCCGGGCCAATATCTTTTCAAAAGTAAGATTAAACTCGTTTAACTGCAAGCGTAAGGATTTAATTTCGTCTTCTTTTTTGTTTTTTTCCAATTCCACCGTATTCCTTTCATCCTCCACCTTCCAGCGTTCTTTTTCCATATTTCTTTTTTCTTCGGGAGTGCCAGCAGATTCTTCTTTCGCTTCGGTGGCTTTTTTAATTTCTTCAATTCTTTTCTTTCTTTCAATTATCAACTCAAGGCGTTGTTTGGTTTTGTCAATTTCTCTTTCAATGTCTTTTTTTCTTTCTTCAAACGGTATTTTTTCGTCCGCGATTTGAGTAATGCTTTGTTCAATCTCAAAAATCAAATCGGTTATTTTGCGCATTTTTTCTTTCGGATCCTCCTCCTTTTCTTTTATGACGAAGTCGTCCTCCATCGCCAATTCATTCGGTTCGGGTTCTTTTTTGGCCTCGCCTTTCTTTTTGTTTTGAACTTTAAGATTATTCAAGGAAATGATCTCATCGTCTTTTATTTCCGGCATAGACTCCTCTTCCGGCTCTTCGATGGGCAAATTAACGCCTTCCAATCCTTGGCCTTCGCTTTCAAAGACTTCATTATCTTTTAAGCCTTGTTCCGAAAGGCCGGAAATTTCGCCAATGTCAATTTGTTCTTCCGAGGTTGGCACTTCCATTTCTTCCAATTCATCAATCGCCAGGCCGAGTTCTTCGTCTTTTGGAGTTTCTTTTGTTGAAATGACCGGCATTTCCGCGGGTTTTTCTTCTTGCGCCGAAGATAAGGCTTCCACGGGTAATCCCGTCGGCCCTTCTTTTGGCTTTGTTTCGGCTTCCGTTTTTGTTAGCCCGGCGCCCGGGGGCAAATCTTCAATGCGCGGCTTTAATTCTTTTTCTTCTTCACTATCGCCTTTATCCACTTTAATTTTTATTTTATTTTCTTTTTCTGGGATAACGATAGCGTGGCCATCCGTTGGTTGGCTGTTGATTGCCATGGGTAAAACCGGCTCTTCCAAAGGAGTCTGTTCCATTTGTTCCAGTTCTTTTTCTTTTTGCGCTAAAGCGGCAATCGCAGCTTTTTCTTTTTCCAGCTGATTGATAACATTTTCTTTTTGGGTGACCAAATTACCCCCGGCCTTGGCGGTTGATTCCCTTTCGGCGGCGGCAATGTCTTTTTTCATTGTCCGTATTTTGCTCGCTTCTATTGTGAAAATATTTTCCTCCATAGGAAAAAAGTAGAGAGATTTTTAAATTTATTTCTTTGCTTCTTTTAATGATAGATTAATCCTGCCTTGTTCGTCAATAGAGATGACTTTTACCGGAATTACATCGCCGAGTTTTACCACGTCTGTAACTTTTTCAACGCGCTTATTGTCCAATTGGGAGATGTGGACTAAGCCTTCTTGTCCGGGTAAAATTTCCACAAACGCGCCGAAATCCAAAATTCTTTTAACTGTGCCTTGGTAGAATTCGCCGACAGTGACTTCTTTGGTAAGGCTGGTAATCCAATCAATGGCTTTTTGGGCCGATTCCCCGTCCAGGGCGGTAATAAATACTTCGCCGGTGTCTTCAATATCTATGGTTACGTTACAAGCGTCAATAATTTCATTAATAATTTTACCGCCGGTGCCGATAACGTCACCGATTTTTTCCGGATTGATTTTTATGATGAAAATTCTGGGAGCATACGGAGATAATTCTTTCCTCGGCTCGGCAATAATGTTTTTCATTTCCTGCAGTATTTCCAAGCGGGCCGGCTTGCTTTGCTCCAGCGCTTCTTTGATTATCTTATCGGTGATCCCGCGGACCTTTAGGTCCATTTGCAAAGCGGTAATGCCTTGGTCGGTGCCGGCGACTTTAAAGTCCATGTCGCCATAATGGTCTTCTTCTCCTTGCACGTCGGTTAAAACCGCGTAAGCTTTTTCTTCCGTGCTCTTGGCATTATTCATTTCCATCATTAAGCCCATGGCAATGCCGGAAACAGGGCGCTTAATGGGAACTCCCCCATCCATTAAAGCCAAGCAAGCTGCGCAGGTGGAAGCCATAGAACTGGAACCGTTTGAGCACAATACTTCCGAGACAACACGAATGGTGTACGGGAACTCTTCAGCCGGCGGCAACATTGGCTTCAAGGCTTTTTCGCCAAGCATGCCGTGTCCGATTTCTCGCCTGCCCGGTCCGCGCATCGGTCCGGTTTCTCCAACGCTGTATGGAGGAAAGTTATAATGGTGCATAAATCTTTTCTTGTATTGGGATTCCATTTCTTCCATTATTTTTTGGTCTCCCGGAGCGCCTAAAGTTAGAAAAGATAAAACTTTGGTTTGTCCGCGGGTGAATAAGCCGGTGCCGTGGGCTCGTTTGAATAATCCCACATTGCAGCCGATACATCTTAATTCAGTGATTTTTCTGTCGTCAACTCGCAATCCTTTTTTGATCGCCCCTTCATGCATTGTTTTTTCAGCTTCCATTTCAAAAATTGACAATCCCCTCCTCAATTGGTCCGAGTCGTCGTTCAGCCCTTTCAAATGTTCGGCCAGTTCGTTTTTTAAATCTTCGACTGATTCGGTTTTTTCAAATAAGGCTTTTTCCAAGCGGTTGCCGATAAAATTAACGACTTCTTTTTCAAGTTCTTCGTTGATAGAATAATCTTTAATTTTAATTTTTTCTTTGCCAACTTCTTTTTGGATTTTTTCTTGGAATTCAATCAAGTCAGTTTGTATTTTTTTTGTTTCCCTGATGGCCTTTAAAAACAACTCTTCCGGCGCTTCGTTCATTCCGGCTTCAATCATGTTAATAAGCATTTCTTTGCCGGATTCTGATTTTAAGGCGGAAATTATCAAATCCATTTTACTCGTTTCCCTTTGTTCAATGGTTGGAAAAGGAATTATTGCTCCGTCTTTTTCCCCGATTCTTAAAGCCGCTACCGGGCCGTTCCAAGGGATATCGGAACAAAACAAAGCCACTGACGCGGCGAACAAGCTTAAAGTGGCCGGATCGGATTCTTGGTCCCAAGACAGGCAAGTAATGATTACTTGCACTTCATGGTGTAGATCCGGCGGAAATAGGGGCCGGATGGCGCGGTCAATCAAACGGGAAGTTAAAACCGATTGTTCGGACGGACGGCCTTCCCTTTTCATAAAGCGGGAGCCTAGAATTTTTCCAACTGCGTAATATTTTTCTTCATAGAGAACGGTTAAAGGAAAAAAGTCCGCGTTTTCAATTTCTTTTTTGGCGATAACGCAGTTTGCCATTACAGCCGTGTCGCCGTATCTTACCAATACGGAACCATTGGCTCTTTCAGCCAATCCGTTAAATTCCACGATTAATGGTTTTCCGTTTAAGTTTATTTCAAATAATTTGGTTTCCATAATTTTTTACAGATACAAAAATACGGCCCTATGATTTAAGGCCGATTTTTTTAGTAATCTCTTTATAAGTCTTCTCATCGGTCTTTTGTAAATATTTCAAAAGTTTTCTTCTTTTGGAAACCATTTTCAAAAGTCCTTTTTTGGAATGAAGGTCTTTTTTATGTTCTTTTAGGTGTTCTAAAAGGCGTTCAATTTCTTCTGTTAATAAAGCAATCTGAACTTCCGCTGACCCGGTGTCTTTTTCGTGGGTCTTGAATTTTTCAATAATGCTTGTCTTGTCTTCTGGTGATAACATATTTTTATTATTTATGTTTGTTATGCGCCTTGCCCCAGTAATATTTTAACCGAGACAGGTGTCTGTTCGTTATTTAGTTGTATAAATGTATATCGGATTTTACTAAATCCGATACCTCGTCACCGGAGCTCCTCGGTCTTTTATGTCGCTAAGTGTCCGTTGTGCCCCGTGAGGGATTCGAACCCACGACCTTGAAGTTAAGAGCTTCCTGCTCTACCGACTGAGCTAACGGGGCGCGCCGCATTTATTTTACGGGTTCTTGGGAGTTTTAAAAAATTGTAAAAGCCAATTACTTTGTGTTTCTCCTCCGATAAAACTGACAAACCAGTAAACCAGCAACCACGCGCTGTAAGCGACAAGTAAACCAATAACAGCGTAAGTGATCATATCTTTGCCGCTTTTGAATTTAGCCGGGTCTCCGGCGGATGTCATCATTATAAAGCCGGCGTAAGCACACCATAAAACAGCCAAAGGCGGGATTAATTGAAAAAGAATAAAATTTATTACTCTTTGCACTAAACAGAATAAGGCCGCGAAATCACAAGGTGGCTGGCCTTCGTTGCCACAACATACAATTGCCCCGCAATCTGTGCAAGCAGCTGCGTTGGCTATAATTGGAAAAGCAATAAAAAGCAAAAAAACAATGCCAATAATAATAGAAAAGTGTTTAAATTTATGCTTTAAAACCATAAGTTTTGGTTGCTAATCTGGTTTTGAGTATAGTTTATTTTGTTTAAAAAATCAAGCCGTGGCGCGTCTGCACGTTCGAATTAAGGCAATTGTTCTAGCGGTACTGCTCGGCAGCACTGCCCTCTGCCGAGGCCAGCATTTCGTCGCCTTCGTTCCTCAAGATTCGCCTTCGTGTTTTATTCCCAGCAGCACTGTCCTGGCAGGAGTTCGTCTTTTTTCCTGTTGGAATAAGTGGGCAGGATTCGCCCTCAGATAAATTCTTGGAAGCCCCGGCAGCCCCCGCAGTAGCGGGGATTGCTGTTTTCTAAATGCGCTTCGCTTATTAAGAAAACAGGGAAGATTCGCTTTCTTTCCTGGTGGAATAAGTGGGCAGGATTCGCCCTCAGATAATTTTCTAGTGAAAATTTCTTCGGGCCCCGCTCGGCGCCGTCGCGCCTCCGCGTTCGAATCCTGCCAAGATACAAGTTAAACTAAAAAGTGGTACAGAATACCACTTTTTAGTTTAAGAAGTGCCCCCGGCAGGATTCGAACCCGCACCACTGGTTCCGAAGACCAGGACTCTATCCGTTGAGCTACGGGGGCTAACAATATTATTCTTGTATATTGCCTTTTTTGTTGAGTTTTTTCAAGCCCTTAATTCGAAAAGGAGGAATGCCGTCTTGGTCAAAAAATAAGCGATTTTCTATGAGTTCCCTTTTTTTATCGCCTTCGGCGCTTTGTATTTCTTTTAACGGGCTAAGCCTTTTAGCAAATACCGGCAAAAGAGAAAGCATTAAAAGCAAACCGGCGGGTTGCCAAGGCAGAACGGTAAATCCCAAGAAAATACCCGTAATTAAGGATAAGATTGTGCCGACTGCGGCGGTCCAAATAAAAGTGAAAAGAATGCAAGGAATCAAAATTATGGCAAGAAGCTGCCAAGAAAAAGCCAAGACCGCGCCGGCCAATGTCGCGAGCCCCCTTCCTCCGCGCCCGCCAACAAAGATTGACCAATTATGCCCGAAAATAGCCAAGACTCCGGCAATAGATTGGACATACGGATCCAGCCCGTATTGTTTGGCGATGTAAACAACCAAAAAACCTTTGGCGCCGTCTAAAAGAAAAGCCAAGATTCCGGGAACCTTACCCACATTTTTCATTACATTGCTGGCCGAGCTTTTTTTCCAGCCTACTTCAAAAACGTTTTTTTTGGAAAATATTTTTGTGACCAAATAACTGAACGGAATAGCTCCGACTAAGTAAGATCCGGCAAGAATTATAATTGCAATAATAGCTTGTTGCATTTTAGTTGGTTAAATATGTTTTGTTTTTTATGTTTTTGATTTGTTCTTTTAAGCGGTCTTTGTGCGCGATTAAAACCAATAAAAGCGGCAAAAAGACAATTAAGAAAATACTTGGATTTAAGAAATAAATTAGAACCACGCCCGCGATTTCACCAAGCAGCCGGCCGATTATTTGATTGCTGATGGCATTGGGTATTAATTTTTTATTTAATTTATGCCCGGCCAAAATTTCTCCGATAATCATAAATAAAATAACGGCGACAAACCAATACCAAGCTAAAATCGGTGAAAGGTATAAAATAATGCCGAATAACGTTGCCGCTCCCCTGCCGCCTTGGAATTTGATGTACGCGGAATAATTGTGCCCGAGAATTGAGAAGAAGCAAGCGATTGCGACAGCGGCGAGAGATAAAGTGGCAAAAGAGATATTAACGCAAAGCGGGCAGAATGAAATCGCGGAAGCAGCTAGGAGTTTTTGGGTTAAAATAATAGTCAAAGCTCCTTTGCCCGCGTCCAAGAAAAAGACAACCAAAAAAGAAAGAGCTCCGATTGCTTTACCTTTTTTTTGCGTGGCAATGCGCAAAGTGTTTAACGCGCCAATGTTTTTAGAGCCGAAATCGCGCGGGTCTTGCTTGAAGACTAATTTATTAAACGCAAGCGCGAATGGGATTGAACCGATTAAATAAGAGAATAGCCCAACAATGAACAATATTAATAAATATGGCATAGAGAATTAATTTAAGTTAGTCTTGAACAGTGCAGCAGATCAAAGCTCCCGGACCGACATGAGCTCCGATAACCGGGCCCATCGCGGCAGTAAATTCTATCTTTGCTTGCGGATAATTTTTAGCGAAAAGCTCTTCCAGGCTTTTCGCTTCCGTTGGGTTATCGGCGTGCGAAATAGCAATGCTGACTTTTTTTCCTTGCGCCAAAGGCTCTTTTATAATGCTTTCCACTTGCTTAAATAAAGCATTGGCCGTGTCCTTGGCTTGCATTTTTAGATTGGCTGGTTTTACGGCTCCGTCTATCATGGACAAAAGCGGGCGCATTCCCAATTTTTGCATTTGCTCCATCAACACTGCCACAGTGTGGCTTATTCTTCCACCGGCTTCCAGCCAATAAGGCCCTTCCAGCATGCCGAAAAGTTTGGTTTGATTCTTTTGTTTTTCCAATTTTTGGGCAATTTCTTCTATCCCAACTCCCTGTTCATCCATTTCCCCGGCTTTAATAGCCAACAATGTTTCAGCAGCATCCGCATTGTAAGAATCCACTATGAAAATTCTTTTTTGATCTTCTTCGTTAAACATTTTTTTGGCTTGGACGGCCGAATTGTAAGTTCCCGAAATAACCGAGCTGATTGTTATAGCTAAAACATATTGGCTTTTTTGGAGCGCTTCATCAAAGGCTTTTTTAAATAAACCCATGGACGGCTGGGAAGTTTTAGGCGTGGTTTTTACTCCTTGTTTTTTGGCTTCACGCATTTTCGTAAACATATCGCCGGACAAATTTTCTCCTTCCGGCCAGTCAAGCTTAAAAGGCGCGATAATAAATCCGAAGCGTTGCATCAATTCTTCGGTCATTGGCGCGCTTTGTCCCAAAATAATGGTTGTATTTTTCATGTATTTATAATTAAGAATTAATTATTGTTGCCAAGAGAAAATTAATGAACCCGGGCCTATGTGCGCGCCAATCGGATAACAAACCGAGCCGATATAAACCAGCTCCAAATCGGCTTGGTTTTTAATCAAACTTTCCAGTTTTTCGGCTTGTTCCGGATTGTCGGCGTGAGTAATCGCGATTTTTATTTTTTTATCTTCTTGCCTGATTGCCGCGGTTTGTTTGGAGAATTCTTCAAAAAGCGTGTTGGCCAGGCCTTTTAGATTTTTTTTAATGCTTACGATTGAAAGTTTGCCTCCGCGTAAACCGAAGATCGGTTTAATATTCCTAATCTCGGCTTGGTTTAAGGCTATTGGCAGAAAACTGGGCAATCGGCCGCTGGCTTCAATCCATTTCGGCTTTTCGTAAGCTCCTACCAATTTAAAATTGGATAATTCTTTTTTTATTTGGCTAACGACATCTTCTATTTTCAGCCGGGTATCTTTTATAAGTTCTGCGACCCTTAAAATAACCAGCCCCTCGCTGCCGCTTCCGGCAAAAGAATCAATGATAAAAACTTTGCTTCGCAAATTATCCGGCAAGAATTTTACGGCCTGCAGCGCGGAATTATACGCTCCGGATATTTTTGAAGAAAACGTAACACAGACAATATTTTCAAATTGTTTTAGTTTTTCTTGGAAGGCATTTAAAAAACCGCTAACAGAAGGTTGCGAAGTTTTAATCAAGGCTTTGAGCCCTTGCTTCTCTCCCTCGCGTATTTTTTGATAAACATTTCCCGGGAATTCCGACAATTCGCCATATTCAATTTTAAAAGGCACAATGGAAACATTATTTTCTTTAATTAATTCCTCAGGTAAATCCCCCATTTCATCCGCTACCAACCCAATGCTTTTTTTATTGTTTATTTCTTCCATTAGTTTGTTTATTTAAGAATCCATCCCACGAATAAGCTGTGCGGACAAGCGTTAATGCTCGTAACCGGATCAGTAATGCTGATAAACGAAATATCGGCTTTTTTCGTTGTTTTTAATTGAGTTTTTAATTTATCCGCTTCTTCCAAGTTGTCGCCGTGCGCGATAACCACCCTTATTTTTTTGCCGTTTAACAAATCGTGGCGAGTTAAGCGTTCTATTTTATTAAATAAGACGGAAGCGAAATCTTCGGACTTTACCCTTTCCACCGGCACGATGCGGCCGCTTCTTTTTTCAATAAGCAAATAATCTTTTTTTGGTTCTTCTTTTTGAAACCACATTCGGGCCGGTTGTTTTTCTTTCTTCCACCAGCGGGAATTTTCAAAAATTCCGTAAAAGCGGATATTAGGAATAATGTTTTGCAAGCGCGAAACAACTTCTTTTATTTTGCGCTGTTCCCGAATTAATTCAATGGCTTCCAAAACCACCAAGGATTGGCCGGCGCTGATGTTGTACGAATCAATTATGTAAACTTTTTCTTTTTGGTTCCAGGGCAGCATTTCTCTTGCCTTTAGCGCGGAATTATAGTTGTTGGATAACTTGGAACTGCTGACAATTGCCAATACGCTTTCAAATTTTTCCAACTGCTTTTTAAACGATTCCATGAAAAATTCAGGTGAAATCGGGTTAATGGTTGGTTTGGTGTTTAGGCCTTTTTTCTTAGCCTCTTTTATTTTTTCGCAAACATTTTCTCCGGCCAAATTTTGTTCTTCGGGCCAGTTGATGCGGAAAGGAATAACTTCAATGTCGTAATGTTGGATGATTTTTTGGCTTAAGCCCGCGCGTTCATCAATTACAATGCCGATAGATACGTCTTTCAGAACCGATTCGGCTCCAACGATTTCCATGGCCATATCCTGCAAACGCAAATTTTCTACTGCGCCCATTTTGGAAATAATATCCCTGACTTCATACGGGTCGTCGGTATGGATATGGATTTTGGTCCTCTCCCCCACTTGAATAATGTCCAAGCAATTGCCAAGATATTTTAATTTGTTTCTTATCTCGTTTTCTTTAACGTCCGTCCTTCTCATCAGGGCCACTACTTCATAACGGTTGGATAAAATTTGCACGAATTTTCGCGTGGCTGATTCTTCCTTGCTTAATAGCGAAGAGCTGATTGAGGTCATTGAGTCAGTCTGCTCCGAGAGAATATCCAAATAGGTTTCCAAGATCATTAAAAAGCCCAAGCCGCCGGCGTCCACGACCCCGGCTTTTTTTAATAGTTCCATTTTTTCCGGAGTTTCCATTAAGGCCGTGTTCGCGGATTTAAACGCTTTGGAAAATATTTTGACAAGGTCGGTTTCTTTTTTGGCATACTCAGAAAAAGTTTCAGCAAAAGCCCTAATCACGTCTAAAATAGTTCCTTCTTTCGGGTTCTGGATAGAGTCTTTCGCCCGTTCATAACCTTGATAAAAAGCATTGCCTAAAGTTTTCGCGTCAGCATCCTGGTTGTCCAAGGCGAGAATAAATCCGGCTAAAAAACCGGTATAAATTATGCCCGTGTTTCCTTGGGCCGCGGTTAAAGCCGCGTCCAGGGCGGCGGCGCCAAAACTTTCCATGCCGTCAAAGTCTTTTTCTTGGATGGCATCTTTAATGCCCTTGAGCGTGGCGGCCAGATTGGTTCCCGTGTCTTGGTCCGGAACCGGAAAAACATTTATTTTGTTTACGTTTTCTTTATCCCTCTCCAAGCGTTCGGCGGAGAAGATAAACATTTTTTTTAGTTCTTGATGGGTAAGTATTTCCATAATTCAAAAAGAGGAATTTTTGTTTTTCCCCTTTTAATTCTATTTAATTCTGCCTTCCAAGTCTTCAAGTAATTTTCTTGCCAAATCTTTGCCTCCTAGACCGAAAGCCAACCCAAACGTGATAACAATTAAAGCCACAAAGCCGATAAAAATGCTCAATATCAGGGTTGGAACAATGTTTAATTGGTAGAGAATGGCTAAGGCGGCCAATATCCAGGTTGCCCAAGAAATAATATCCCCCAAGATTCCAGAATAAGTAATCTTTTCTTTTTCAAGGCTGACTAGCACGATTTTTTTGGAAAACCCGGCGATGTAAATCGCAAAGATGAAAATTACTATTGAAATCAGAATATTGGGGAAATAATTAATAACGGACATTAAGACGGTATTGACCTGATCCAGCCCGATAATGTCAAAAAATACGGTAAAGAATAATAAAATAAAAAACACTTCAATGATTAATCCAAAGAATTTGGCCACGTCCAAGCGCGCGTCATAACGGTCAAAAAAACTTTCCCAGCCCAATGTTTTGGCCATTTGGTTTAAGCGCATTTTCGCGAATAAATCAACAACCATGTTTTTAATCCTCATGGAAACGAGCCAGCCGACGATTAAAATGAAAAGACCCCAAAGCAGGTTTGGCGCGTTAATGAAAGCATTTTGTGAAAAAATGTCTAAAATGGATGTCATATTGTTATTTTTATATTATATTACCACTTTGCTTTGTGCAAGCCCAAACTATACCCGATTCGATTGAAAATAATATGGATAAAAAAGGTCATAACAAACAAGATTAACCAGAAAACAATGCCCAAGTGAGCAACAGGTTCAACAAAAATAAAAGCGCCGATAACGTAATTAGTTTGATCAAAGGGAATAAAAGGAAAGCCGGGCCTAAGCTTTAAGCGGCGTTTAATAAAAGCAAAAGAAATGTCACCGAAAAGAATGCCCGCGGCCAAGAGCAGTCCGAAGGCCAATCCCCCGAATTGGTAATAAGAATTAAATCCCAGGGATTCATAAATGCCCAAGTGAAAATAATGGTTTATTTGGAAAAACAGTTCGGTAAAAATACTGCAAGCGATTAACTCCGCCACCAATCCTCGCCAGGTCTTATGATTGCCCAAAATAGGCGCGCCCCACAAGGTTTTGTTATTGTCTATGGGAGAATTTAAAATATTAACCTTGTTGATTAACGGCGGAATGGCGTTGGCAATGTAAGCCGGCCAAAAGAAATAGAAAATAATCCAAATATAGTATAAATAGGAAATCATTTTTTGAATAATTTAGGTTCAGTTCCTTTTAATAATCGTTGAATGTTCTCGCGATGCGCCCACCAAATAATCAAAACATAAAAAATTCCAAGCGTTACATATATATAGGAATGGGTATGGTACCAAAAAATAAAAGGAACAATAATGAAAATAATAATATTGGTAAGGCTCATTGTTTGGATTAAGAGTAAGGCGATAATCCAGATTCCAAGCAAAACGAGTGCCCATTTCCATCCCATTACCATAATAATTGAAGCATAAATTACAGATACGCCCTTGCCGCCTTTGAATTTTAACCAAACCGGAAAGATATGCCCGAGTACGGGAGCAATGCTTATTAATGCCAATTGCCAGTCCAGTTGAAAATAAAAACTTCCTATATATATAGGAAGCACCGCTTTGGCAATGTCCAAGGCGCCAACCAAGATTGCGTATTTTATTCCCAATGATCGGGAAACATTAGTGGCTCCGATATTGCCACTTCCCCGTTTTCTTATGTCTATGTTCTTGGTTTGTGAGATTAAATAACCAAAAGGGATTGAACCGAACAGGTAGCCCAGTAAAATTAATAAAAATAAAATGAGTTGGCTTTGCATTGTTTGAATTAATATTGTTTATCCTCAACGGCATTCTCATAATGTTTGATGAGCGCCTTTTTATTGTTGAGGTCTATGACAATAGTAATTATATCAATTTGCCTCTCTGTGGTCAAAGATAGTTTATTGTTTTTAAGCCAAAATTCAGCCATTATTTTTAAACGGTTTTTCTTTTTTTGGTTTATTTTGCTCGTGAGGGGTATTCCTACTCCCCTGCTTTTTCTCTTAGCCTTAACCTCAATAAAAATATAAGTCCTTTCTTTTTTGGCAATCAGATCAATCTCCCCTATTTTTTTATGGGTAATATTGCTGATTAAGCTGTAATTTCTGTCCAAGATTTTATATCTTTTTTTGAGTAAGTATTTTTCAGCTATTAATTCCCCTATTTGCCCGATATTTGTTGTGGAATATTCAATCATTAGTAATAATTATATTGCAAACTGGACAAAATGGCAAAATATTGTATGTCCACAATCCAATTTTAATGGACATTTGAGCGTTATAAAGGATATTATTGTGGACATGGTGGACAACTTGGTGGACATAATCGTGTCCACAATTGTCCACAATAATGTCCACTTGTCCACATATTTGTCCACAATCAGTCTTAGTGGACATAGTGGACACAATTATAGGCACAGTTCATCAAATTAAGGCATATTTTATGTCCACAAAGAGAAATAATAAGATAAAAATTAGTAATATTTTCTCTTTAATAGAGTTTTATTAAATTATTAGTTTGGTTAAAGTTATTGATTTTTAAAAATTAAAAAATAACATTATAGGTTTATTATGTCGCACAATATTATAAATTTACGTATTTAAGCGACGAATGATTTGTTGTTTTTGAGAAAATAAAATATTTCTAAAAACTAATTATGCTAAAAATAGTACATTATTTCAATTAATAATATAGATATATCTTAGTGGACATAGTGGACACAATTGTGGACATAAAGTAAAAATGTTCCACGTGGAACATTAAAAAAGGATAAATTTTTACAAAATGTTCCACGTGGAACACATAATTTTATTATTTTTTAATTTTTGTAGGGTTAAATCATTAGTTATTTTTAGGGGTAATGAGTATTTTTTTGAAAATGAAATTATTAAAAAACATACATCATTAATGATTTGTTTTTTATTGGCAATGATTTTTTAAAAAAGCCACAAAATGATGTGTTGTTTCAAGGGAAGTAAATATTTTTTAAAATATAATTTGGTCAAAAAAGCAACATCATTTATAATTAAGAAAACTTGGTGAATAAAAATCAAATTTTGGGATGGTGTTCCACGTGGAACATTATAAAAACAAAAATAATTATATAAATATAATTAAAATGATATTTTATTTTTAGAGAAACAATGTTTTAAAAAATTATGAATAGTCTAAAAAAGACACATCATTCGTCGCTTAAATGCGTGAATAAAGAATATTAATTGATTGCAAGAGAGGGGAGCAGTTATTTTTTATGTTCCACGTGGAACATTTTGATATTATAAAATATTTTAATTATTTTGTAAATATAAAAGCTGCCCCCCTGGGCAGCTTTTGATTGAAGCGGGTGGATCCGACGAGAATCGAACTCATATTGCTGCTGTGTGAAAGCAGTATTTTAGCCATTAAATTACGGATCCGGTTGTTATTATATGGAAAAGTGGGAGGAAGAATTATATTTATTACTATACAGCTTTCCAAATATTATTAATTAATTTCATTTTTTTGCTAATTGTCCATCCTTTTATCTGTTTTCCACGGCGTCGTGCGGATAACAATGAATTAGGGGTTTCAAAATAGACGAGCATCACGGGTCTTCGCGCTCTTGTCCAAGCAGCCGCCTCTCCTGAATTATGTTCATTTATTCGGTTTTTTAGGTTTATTGTTGAGCCACAATAAATGCTTTTATCAGAACATAGTAATAAATATGTATAAAAATTTCCTTCGACAGGCTCAGGGCATTCGACTTCTTTTATTGTAGGCAATCTAGTTTTCATTGTGGTTATTGGTCGAAGACCATGAGCGAAGTGCTCTTCAAGAGCACGAAGTCGAATGGTCGGGATGCTGGGAATTGAACCCAGATTACAGACTCCCGAAGCCTGCATAATGCCTTTATATTACATCCCGTATTATTGTGGACACGATTGTGGAAAAATAGTGGACATTCTGGACATCTTAGTGGACAATTGTGGACACAAATGTGGACATAAAATGTCCACAAAAACTAAATTTATGTCCACAAAAATGCCTTAGTGGACAAACATGCTTATTTTTTTTGGATAAGCAGTGGACCCGAGGAGAATTGAACTCCTATCTCTACTATGCGAAAGTAGTATTATACCGTTTAACTACGGGCCCCGAAAAGTAAAATTAAACCCAGTATTTGCCTTTAATCTTTTTATTTTGCTCAGTTTCCAGTAAAGACTTCTGTTCACGTGCTTCGTCGCGTAATTCCACCAGCTGGGCGTCGCTTAAAATAGAAAGTTCTTTAGATTTGGCTTGAAGAAACTTTTTTGTATTATTTTTCGGGTCTTTCAATACTTCTTCTAACAAAATATCAAGGATTTGTCCAATTCTTGGACCCGGAGAGATGTTTAACAGGCTCATCAAATCTTGTCCGTTTATTTTCAGCATTTTCACGGAAATTGGATCTTGTGAGACCTTGTCAATCATATATTTTAAATGCCTTAACTTATAAGGTTCGGCTTTCGGGCAGCCGGAACCGATGCGATCCGCCATTCGCAATTTTAGTAAATCTTCCATATTTTCCTTGCCAACGTTTTTAATCAGGCGGCGGATTGAAGCTTCCTTAACCTCGTCTACATTGTAATAAAAGAGATGATATCTTACCAAGGTAATGATTTTTTCCGTTTCTTTATTGGGGAAATGCAAACGTTCCAGTATTTTTTTTGCCATTTTTGCGCCCATCATTTCGTGGTTGTAAAACGTGGCGTTTACGCCATTGCCGCTTTTGGTTCTGGGCTTGCCAATGTCGTGCAACAAAGCGGCCAGACGGATGGGGAAGTCAAAGCTCTTTTTTGCGGTAAAATCCAGGGATTCCAAATTATGTTTATAGCAATCATAAACATGGTGTTTGTTTTGCGCCACGTCGCAACCTTCTAATAGTTCCGGAATAATATATGCCAAAAGTCCGCTTAAACGCAGAGATTCAATGCCTTTAGCCGCGTTTTTACTATTGATTATTTTAATCAGTTCGTCACGCAAGCGTTCTTTGGATACTTTTTCCAAAAGTTTGTTATTTTCTAGAATGGCTTGCCAAGTATCTTCTTCAATAACCCAATTGTCTCCAAGGGTTGCTTTAAATCTGATGGCGCGCATCATGCGCAAGGCGTCCTCGCAAAATCTTTCTCTTGGGTTTCCGACAGCGCGGATAATATGTTTTTTTAAATCAGTTTGGCCGCCAAAAAGGTCAATAATTTCAAATTTTTGTTTGCCCGACAGAGGAGACAAAGCAATGGCGTTAATGGTAAAATCCCTTCTTTTTAAGTCTTCTTCAATGGTTTTTGACCATTCGACTTTGTCCGGATGCCGGCTGTCGGAATAACAAGATTCGGAGCGATAAGTGGTTATTTCCACAATATCATATTGCGGTTCTTTCTTGTTTTTTAGCAAAAAAGCCACACCCACGGTTCCAAAATCGTTTTCATAAAAGGTTTTAATATCCAATTTTTGGAACACTTGTTGGGTTTCTTCAGGCGTTGCCGAGGTGGCGATATCCCAATCCGAGGGTTCAACGTTCCTTAAATAATCCCGAGCGCATCCGCCCACAATAAAAGCTTTGAAGCCGTTATCTTCAAGGGCTTTAATGCAGAACAAGATGTTTTTGGGGATCTTAATTTTTTGAGCCAATGCCATATGGTTTGATTTTAGTATAAAACAGGCTACTTGACAACCGACCGTGTTCTGTTAAAATGGCAACAAAGAAAGGATTTTACTGATTGATCGGATTGATTCCGGTTTTTTTTATACGATTCTACGAATAAGCGGAGGCGATATAAAAGGTTTCCCGCTTTGCGGGATCCTCACTAACTCAATCCGGATTACCGGAAGAGTTGGTGGGAGCTACATATATATACCGTAATTCTTACCAATAATAATTGTAAGGAATAGGTAGGCGTCTGATAGTGGGGGAGAACAACAATAAACATAATAAGTTAACAACAAGAACATGGATTTTCAATCATTTTTATCTGCCATAACGCAGATTGCAGAAGAAAAAGGCCTATCGCAAGAACGAGTGCTGGAAACAGTTGAGCACGCGCTGGCTTCGGCTTATAAAAAAGAATACGGTAAAAAAGGGCAGGTGATTAAAGCCAAGATTGATTCCAAGAACGGTAAGGTTAATTTTTGGAGAACGAAAACAGTCGTAGACGATACAATCGTTTATATTCCTGAGGTGGTGGAATCTGTTGAAAGCGAAGAACCGAAAGAAGAAGAGGAAAAGGTTATTTTTAATTTTAAAATCAAGGACAGCTATAGGCCAACGGAGAAAGAGCTTAACACCGAAGAAACTAATTTGGTAAATGAAACCGAAAGGCGTGTAAGATATAATCCGGAAAGGCATATCTTAATTGAAGAAGTTGAAGAGCAAGGGTTAAAATTAAAAGTGGGCGAAGAGCAAACAATCCCGGTTGAACAAAAAGAAGATTTCGGCAGGATCGCGGCGCAAACAGCCAAGCAAGTTATTTTGCAAAAAATCAGGGAAGCGGAAAAAGACGCGGTATTGGAAGAATATAAATCTAAAGAAGGTGAAATTGTGAGCGGAATCGTGCAGAGAATTGAAGGTCCGAATATTTATTTTGATTTGGGAAAGAGCTTGGGAGTATTGCCCAAAGAAGAGCAAATCCGCGGAGAGTTTTATAAAGAAGGACAGCGTTTAAAGTTGTATGTTTTAAGGGTGGATTCCACTCCGAAAGGCCCGATTATTTTATTATCCCGCATTTATCCGAAATTGATTTCTAAATTATTTGAGCTTGAAGTTCCGGAAATTTCCGGCAATCAATTGGAAATTAAATCAATTGCCAGGGAGCCGGGCAGCCGAACAAAGATTGCCGTGGCTTCTTTGGCTGACGGAGTTGACCCGATTGGCGCCATGGTGGGGCAAAGGGGAGTGAGAGTGTCCGCGGTTATTTCCGAATTGGGCGGTGAAAAAATTGATATTATTGAATACTCGGATAACCCGGCCAAATTCATTACCAATGCTTTATCACCGGCCAAAGTTATTGAAGTAAAAACATTGCCGCGAAACACAGCCTTGGTTGTCGTTCCGTCAGACCAACTATCATTGGCCATTGGCAAGGACGGGCAGAATGTCCGCTTAGCCGCCAAGTTGACCGGCTGGAAAATAGATGTAAAGAGCGACCAGGAACCGATTGACGCTATTTTGGCCGAGAAAGAAAAGGAAGAAGAAGCGGAAGAAGATGAAGCCAGCGCGGAAGAATAAATTAATACAACACATTAATGAAATACGAAATTAAAGAAATCGGAGCGAGCAAAAGAAAAATAGAAGTGGAATTAACGGCGGAAGAATTTGATAATTTTTACGCGGAAACTTTAAAAAATTTCACGAGTGAGGCCGAGTTGCCCGGCTTTCGCAAGGGCAAAGCTCCTACGCAAATGGTTGAAGAAAAAATAAACCCGGACGCGCTTTTATCCGAAGCCGGGGAAATCGCGATAAGGGATTCTTGGTTAAAAATATTGAAAGAAACCAAGATGGATGCGATTGCCGCGCCGCAGGTTGAAATAGTGAAAATCGCCAAGAATAACCCTTTTGTTTTTACCATGGAAGTCGAATCATTACCTAAAGTTGAGTTGCCGAACATCAGGGAAATCGGCGCGAAAGTTTGTGAAAAACAAGAAAAAGTGGAGGTCACGGAAAAGGATATCGAGGACACGATTAAGTGGCTACAACAGTCCCGCGCGATAATGATTGAAAAAGATGGGGGAATTGAAAACGGGGACATGGCGGAAATTCATTTTGAATTTTTAAGCGAGATTGAAGGATTGCCGAAAGGCCCGCAACACGATAATTTTATTTTAGGCAAAGGTTATTATATTAATGGAATGGAGCAGGCCTTGCTTGGGATGAAAAAAGAAGAAGTGAAAAAAATTGCGGGTGAAGTCCAGATGGGAGGGGAAAAAGGCAAAAAAGAAAAAGTTGAAATCAGCTTGTTGGTGCATGGGGTAAAAAAAGTTGAAATGCCGGAGATTACGGATGATTGGGCGAAAAGTCTTGGCAATTTTGAGAATTTGGCTGGACTAAAAGCGGATATTAAAAAGGGCATAACCGAAGAAAAAGAAATCGCGAATCGGGAGAAAAAGAGAGCTGAAGTTTTGGAAAAGATAAACGAAAAAACCAAAGTGGAAATACCCGTGTCTTTAATCAGTCGCGAAGAAACCGCTTTGTTTGAAAATTTAAAGAGCCGGGTTCAAGCAGAAATGAACATGCCTTTGGCCGCGTATTTGGAGCAAATAAAAAAGACCGAGCAAGAATTGAAAAATGATTTTAAGAAAGTCGCGGAGCAACGGGTGAAAACATTTTTAGTTTTAAACCAAATAGAAAAAGATGAAAAAATAGAAGCGACCGAAGCTGAAGTGAGCGAGAAAGTGGAACAGATTATCAAGCAATATCCCGATCCCGAAAAGGCCCGAAAAGAAATAGAAGCCAGTGATGCCAGGGCATATTTCACGGATGAAATAAAGCGAGAAAAAATATTTAAACTTTTAGGTTGTTAGTTGCGTAGTAATAGAAGCAAGTTAAGGCTGATAATTAATAATTATAAACATATGAACTTAATTCCAACAGTTATAGAAAAATCACAATATGGAGAGAGGGCGTATGATATATACTCAAGATTATTAAAAGAAAGGATTATTTTGGTTGCCGGCGTGGTGGACGACTATATGGCCAATTCCATTGTGGCGCAATTATTATTTTTGGCGAGCAAAGACCCGGACAAAGATATTCAAATGTATATTAACAGTCCGGGCGGCTCGGTAACCGCCGGATTGGCGATTTACGATACCATGCAATATATTAATCCGGACGTTTCCACGGTTAGCATCGGTATGTCCGCTTCCATGGGGGCATTGATTTTAGCTGCCGGAGCCAAAGGAAAAAGATACGCTTTGCCTAACTCTGAAATATTGCTTCATCAGGTAATGGGAGGAGTAAAGGGACAGGCCTCGGAAATAGAAATAACGGCCAAACAGATATTAAAAATAAAGGATACGATGAATAAAATTTTGGCGAAACATACGGGGCAACCCTTGGCAAAGATTTCTAAAGACACAGATAGGGATTTTTATCTATCGGCCGAGGAAGCCAAAGAATATGGAGTGATTGATGAAGTTATCACCCGCCAGTTTACTGGTAAAAAATAAATTGATTGAAAAAACAGGGGATTTCTCCTGTTTTTTGTTGCGAAAAATCTTATCAGCCGATATAATATAAGCAACAAATCAATAACAAAAATAAATTGGTAAAAATATGTGGCTTAGTGGCAAATTTATAAAAATATTTTTAATTAGCTTTTGCGTTGTTTCTTTTTTTATAACAGATCAAGCGAAAGCAATAGCGACCAATGGTTCTTGCGGTCCGTGGGTGGAGGCAAAATATAATGATAGTGAATTTGCGCTTTTAAATCCCGGATCTCTTTGTAGCGGAGGAACCTATACAACTCCCACTCGTCCTTTTTCTACTGATGGTAGTTGGTATTGGAGTTGTATCGGCTCCGGCGGAGGGAGCACCGCTTCGTGTTGTACAAATTCTTATTCCAACCCTACTTGTCTTTGCGGTTCAGCGGAGGGAATTCCAACCTCTGTAGCTCCATCAAGTGGTACGCGCTGTTCTAATGGCGGAGTTCAAAATTTATCGGGTTCTTATTCCACAGATCCAACGTTATGGAATGGTTCTTGGTATTGGGTCTGTGCTGGAACGCAAGGTAACTATTTTTGTACTGCCCCTAATATTACGGCCGTAAACGGAACATGTGGTACGGCTAATACTCATAGTTATAGCGCGACAACGGACATAAACACAGATGCGATGAAATGCTCCGCCGGGACATTTACTTCTTTTACAGACAATGGTTCCAGTTGGTCATGGGGTTGCAATGGTTCCGGCGGTGGAACGAATGCAACTTGTTCTGCCAATAAAGTATCTTGCGGCTCTTATCATAATACAATCAGAAAAGATCAGCCTTCTACGAATCTTTGCCAATACGGAACAAATACAACTTTAACCTTGACTAATAATACCTGGTTTTATACTTGCACTAATAATCCCGGCACAGACGTGGCTTGTTATACTTATAAAACAAGTTGCGGTTCATCTAATGACGGATCATTTTCATCGGCGCCTACAACTAATCTTTGCGCTGCCAACGGAGGAACCCCTTCAGAAGTGACCGGCAGTGGTCCGTGGAATTGGACTTGTGCCGGGGATGATAGCCAAACAGTCAGTTGCTCGGCGAATATTGGAGCTTCCGGCGATGGCGCTTGTAATGTGGCTTCGGGAACAATTAATTTAAATACACAAAGTTGTTCAGGCAGGGGAACTGCGGATGCGATTAATTTTATAACAACCGCCAATAATTCGGCTGGAGCAACAACAATAACCTTAAGCACGGCCCCAACCGGATTGGCTGTCGGAGATCAAGTATTGGTTATTAATATGCAAGGAACATCGGATGATTATATCAACGTTGGGAAATACGAAGCCAAAGTAATTTCTCAAATTAATGGCAATACATTAACTTTTACCCAACCGCTTATTAATAATTATAACGGAGCCTCGCAAAAAATAATGGTTCAGCGTTTGCCGAACTATACAAATGTAACGATTGCGGCCGGCGCAGCTTTAACCGTTGACTCTTGGAATGGAAGTAAAAATGGAGTGATGGCCTTTAACGCTTCGGGAACAGTAACTGTTTCCGGAACAATTGATTTGAACGGAAAAGGATTTTCCGGCGGAGCAGGATGTCCGACGAGTGGCTTCTTTGGAATGCAGGGTTATTCTTACGCGGGGATACCCGCGTATTCAGGCGGCCCAAATTTTAGCGGAGCCGGCGGCGGAAGATACGACGCTGGAGGAGCCGGCGGCGGTTATATGACAGCCGGTTCAGCAGGCATTATTCCGGCAAAAGGAGGCGGGCCGGCCGGACTTGCAGGTAGCGCATATTCTAATCCCACTTTAACAAAATTACTTTTGGGCAGCGGTGGTTCCGGCGGCGGCGGAACAGGAGATTCTTGCCCGAGACCCGGCGGAGCCGGCGGAGCCGGCGGCGGAATTATATTCATAAGCGCAAATACGGTGAATGTTCCGAGCGGGGGAATAATCAGGTCAAATGCAAATACCGGAGCTACCGGAGGAACAAACGGGGGATGCAGGCAGGGTGCCGGTGGTGGCGGTGGTGGCGCCGGAGGTTCTCTCAAAATAATTTCTCCAACCAGAACCTTAACCGGAACAGTTAGTGTTCTTGCCGGTGGTGGTGGCGCCGGAGGAAGTCAAACTTATCCTGGCGGCGCCGGCGGCGCCGGAAGTGTTGGAATTATTTATCAAGCGGCAAATGCTTGTGGGTCTGATGATGGCGCGACTATTCCGCAAACGCCCACAAATCTTTGTAATGACGGGTTGGCCTCGGCGGTTTCCGGCGTTGGACCGTGGACTTGGACCTGCACGGCTTCTAACGCATTAGTTTCAAATTGTTCGGCTTCTAAGACGGGCAATAGTTGGTTGTCTGGTTGGAGCTATAGAAAACCTATTACTGTTATTAATAATTCCGGTTCAACTTTAACCGATTATCAAATTAAGTTAACGATTGTCTACGATTCTAAAATGCAGACCGATTTTAGGGATCTGAAATTTACGGACGGAACTGGAACCGCAAATCTGAATTATTGGATTGAATCAAAAACTGATTCTGCAACAGCGGTTGTTTGGGTGAAAGTTGCAAGCATTCCTATTTCCGGAACTACCATATATATGTATTACGGAAACTCCGCGGCCACTTCGGCTTCTGATGGAACGTTAACGTTTGATTTTTTTGACGATTTTAACGGAGCAAGTATCGATGCCGGAAAATGGACAGTTACGTTAAATGGAGGAGGAACTGTGTCTGTGTCTGATGGCATGGCATCTATTACTACCGGCGGGGCAGGCCAATATCCAACCATGGCTTGTAATACTGATGTTGCCGCTAATAATATGATATGGGAAATTAAAGCCAAGCGAAGCGCCGGCACAACCGCTGCCCATCTTATTTCTTTGGTTCAATCAAGCGCGTACAATGTCGGTGTCGCGGTAGCCTCTGATTACAATGGAAATTTTGGACAAATCGGATTATTAAATCATGGTGTGGCATGGGCATCAACTAAGATGGCGGATTATAATACCAGCAATACTTATTTTATTTTATCCGCGGCATACGATGGAACAAATCTTATTGGTTGGTATAACCGTGGCGTAAAGACATCGTGGGCGCAGTCTTCGTATGCCAATAAACATGCAACTATTGTGGCATGGTATGCTTCCGGAGCAGGCACATATAATATTGATTGGGCGATTCAAAGAAAGTATATTGCCATTGAGCCAACTTCTTTATTGAGAGATGAAGAGTCTGTAAACGTAACCCCGGTTATTTCTACGGTAATTCCTTCTCCGAGTACGGTTGGAGTGGGAAACAGTATAATTTTTAACACTAATTGGACAGACGCATCCGATCAAGCAAAATTACATATTTGTAAAACTAATTCAATCGGTTCAGGTATGGGAACGAGTACGGTCTTCACTTATACCGGAGCCGACCAAACATACACAGTGCCGGCCGGAGTAACTTCAATTTCAGTTAAAGCTTGGGGTGGTGGTGGTGGTGGTGGAAATCCGGGTGGTTGGACTTTTGGTTATCCAGGCGGAGGAGGCGGTTATACGCAAGGAGTAATTTCCGTGTCACCCGGGCAAACACTAACAGTAATAGTTGGCGCCGGGGGAAACAATGGTTCAATTTCCAATGCTAATTTTAGTTATGGTGGCGGGGGAAAAAATTGTACCACCGGGACGGATTGTCAATATGGCGGGCAAGGAGGCGGTCGTTCGGCTATAAGAAATGGGTCAACGGAACTATTAACTGCCGGTGGCGGGGGAGGCGGAGGTTCAAGATATTCAACTTCAATTAATGCTGCCGGCGGAGCCGGAGGAGGAGCAATTGGACAAACAGGTGTTGGTGGCGAAAATTCAACTTATGGCGGCGGCGGCGGAACTCAAAGCGCTGGCGGAGCCGGAGGAGCAGCTACAAATGTTGGTGTGGCAGGATCTCAATATCAAGGTGGTTATCCAAGCAGTAATTCTTATGGAGGAGGAGGGGGGGGAGGATGGTATGGCGGCGGCGGCGGTTCATATCTTAACTATTCAATGGGTGG
>JBAZLH010000003.1:0-137718 GCA_041650375.1 Minisyncoccota bacterium
TCTTACCGCTACAAAAAGTCGCATCCTCTATACAGGCACACACTTCACAGTTCGAACCCCTCACTTTACCCGCAAATAAACGGGCTTTGGAGGAGTCTTACGCAAAAAGTACAAGTTGGCTGCGGGACTAGGACTCGAACCTAGAATCTTCTGCTTCAAAGGCAGATGTCCAACCATTAGACGATCCCGCAATATTATAATAATTTGTCACAAATTCCCTCTATCCATCCGGCTATTTTTCTATTAAGATTAAAACTTTTATTTACGCGAACCCTTATAAGGCCGTAATAATTATCTCCTGTATTTTTTCTTATGGTTTTTACTTTGCTTCTTTTCAAATAAGTTCTTAATTTTTCAATTGGCATTGAAAGAGTTTCGGACCAATACATTTGGGCCTTTTTGATATTGGCAGTTTCATGAATGTATAATTCGTAAACTAAATCGTTGTGATTTATTGAGAAAGTATTTTTTAACCATTTCAAAAAAATCAGAATCATTTGTGGGTCTGAATTACTAAAATTTATTCCAGACTTTGTTCCATTTTCTTTTTCTTTTCCTCCTTCCGCCCAATATAATGCTATTCCCATTAGCCACAAATTTTTTTCATCAATATTTTCTATGTCTTTTCTTGCCGCGTCTTTAATTTCCTTTGTAATTTTTATCCTTTGGTCTTTTCTGGCTTTTGCTCCTCTCAATGCTCCGGCTATTCTTTTCTCGGTAATATTCTGTTTTTGTTTTTTTGCCAAATCGACACTTCTTAGCCATAAAGATAAGGTGGATTTAGAAACAAGAATTTCTTTTAAAATTTCCGAATAAGAAAAACCATCTTTTCTAAGTTTTATTGCTTTTTCTTTTTCTTCGTATTTTAATATCATAGCGAACCAAGGTCATTATTAATATAATAATATCATCTTAGTTCGCATTTGTAAAGATGCAATTTAAATTACGAATAAATATAATATACGATAAAATGCCCAAAATAACAATATTCCGAGGAGCGTTGAGCGACTTGGCGTCGGATTTAGTAAAATCCGACGAACATTAGTAAACATAAAACATTTAGGGGTCAGGCCCCTAAATGTTAATAGTTTGGAATATTTGAATTTTTAAACTACCCAATTCCCTCAATGATTGCCAGCTCTAAAGGCAGTTGCGGAATGGAAGCGTATTTGCTTTTATTTTCCGCTTCCAGTACCAGGTCTAAAATATTTCTTAAATATAATTCCTCAAACTCAGCGGCTTGCTTAACAGCCCTTTCTTTCAGGTCTTTGGTTTCGCCGGGCATTATCAATTCCGCTAAATTCGGGTCAATTTTCAGAATAAGCAGTTTTCTTAGATAATCAACAACAGCTCGGGTGAATTCTTGGATATCCAATCCCTTTTCCATATTGTCACTTAAAAATTTCAAAGCTTTGGGTTTGTCTTTTTTGCTTAAAAATTCGCACAATTCAAAAAGCAGATTAATGTCCACCAGGCCCAAAATTGATTTAACATCTTCGGCTTTTATTTTCTGGCCGGAGAAAAAGCTGACCATTTGGTTGAGCTTGGCTTCCGCGTCCCGCATGGAACCTTCGGAAGCGGCCACGATTAAATTTAAAGCCTCGGTCTCGCAATCCAATTCTTCTTTTTTGCAAATGAAAGTTAATTTTTTGACCATCTCGTCAAAAGACAGTTTATGGAAATCAAATTTTTGGCAGCGGGAAGCGATGGTGGGAATCATTTTGTGGGCTTCCGTGGTTGCCAAGATAAATACGGCGTAAGAGGGTGGCTCTTCCAGCATTTTTAAAAGCGCGTTCGCCGCGTCTTTGCTTAACTGGTGGGCTTCATCCAAAATCAAAACTTTATATTTCAAAAAAGCCGGAGTAAATTTAATGCTTTCTTTTATCCCGCGAATTTCATCAATTCCCCTATTGCTCGCCGCGTCTATTTCAATAATATCAATCGCCCGGCCATTGTTTATTTCCAAACAAGCCGCGCATTTATTGCACGGTTCGGCGCCATTTCGGTTTAAGCAGTTTATCGCTTTGGCAAAGAGCCTCGCCAAAGTGGTTTTCCCTGTGCCGCGATGCCCAGAAAAAAGATAAGCATGCGAAATATCCCCGGAGATAATTTCATTCTGGATTATTTTAGCGATATTTTCTTGGCCGATAAAATCTTTAAATGTTTGCGGCCTGTATTTTCTGTATAAGACGAGTGCCATAGATAACTTATTCTATTATTTTTGCAGGGAAAAAGCAAATTGCCGCGGTAAACAGCGGCAATTTGTCTCATAGGACTACGTAATTTAAAAAATAAAAAAAAGGGCTTTTGCCGGGCTTGATTGCAGGTTCAAGCATGGCATTGCCCTAGTGGATTAAACGCAGCATAATTGTAGGATTATTGGGAGAGAGCTTCAGGACGCTCTCTCGAAGAGGTCTAAATTACTGCACGATGGTAATTGTCGCAGTCGGTATCCCCCGGTTTGATTTGTCATCTCAAACACTAGCAACCAACCGTAGGTGTTAAGTAAATTGTTAATGTTCAAGAGGACAAGCCCTTTATACCACAAGTTCCTTATTTTATGCAATGCCAATAAAAAAAGAGCAAACACCATTGCGCTTCAGTTGATGGTAATTTGCCCTATATTTCCGATTGGATTGAACGTACTTCTTTATCCCCTTAAACACAACAAGCGGTTTCCGGGACTCGGTAAATTGTTAATGTTCAAGAGGACAAGCCCTTTATAGCATAATTTTCTTGGTTTCCGCAATATATTGACATTAAAATTTTGGGTGATAAACTGAACTTGTTATGAATAAAACTATTATCGCAATTTGCTGCTGCTGTTGCTGTAACTCTTGCAGAAGAGATTAGTTTTATTTACCTCTAATATTATAATAAATAATTCTAAACTAATCTCTTTCTCGGAAGAGATTTTTGTTTAAAAATAGGAATATGAAAACAATTTTAGAACACATCGGCAATACGCCTTTGGTAAAAATAGAATCAAAGGAAAGCGGCGGCAAGGTAAATATCTTTGCCAAAATTGAAGGAATGAATCCGGGAGGGTCAATTAAAGACAGGATTGTTTTTAATATGATTACGGACGCGGAATCCAGGGGTGTTTTGAAAAAAGGAGATACGATCGTGGAGCCGACCAGCGGCAATACGGGCGTGGCTATTGCCATGATTGGGGCGATGAAAGGATATAAAGTAAAATTGGTAATGCCCAAAACAACCAGTCCGGACAAGATTAAAATGATTACGGCTTTTGGCGGCGGGATAATTTTAATTGAAAACGACAAGTTCGGAAAAATCGCCATAGAAAAAATAAAGAAAGGGTGAAAGAAAACGAAAACCTGGTTTTTTTAAACCAATACGAAAATAAAATGAATCCCCAGGCGCATTACGTTAAAACCGCGGAAGAAATAATTGAGCAAATGCAAGGAGAAAATATAGACTTTTTCGTGGCCGGTATGGGTACGGGCGGCACGATTACGGGTATCGGCACCAAGCTGAAAGAAAAATATCCCAAGATTAAAATAATCGGCGTGGAGCCGAAAGAAGGAGAAATTATTGAAGGATTAAGGTCGTTGAAGGCATTTGTGCCCGCGGTTGCCAATCTTAATATTGTGGACGAAGTGGTTGATTTGGAAGCCGAGAAAGCCTTTGAGGCCAGGAAGGATTTGGCAATTAACAAAGGAATTTTAGCCGGCCCGAGTTCGGGAGCGGCTTTTTATGTTGTTCGAGAAGTGGCGAAGAAAAATCCGGGCGCGACTATTGTGACAATCTTTCCCGACCGCGGCGAGCGCTATTTGTAATTTATCATTTATTGGTTTCGTTTTAATAGTTTGCTATAATAGGCTTGATGAATCGCAAAAGAATAACAACATTAGAATGTTTAGGTATTTAATACCTAAACATAAATTTAAACCATGAATTTATATAATACGCTTACGCGGAAAATAGAAGAATTTAAGCCAATCAAAGATAAACAGGTTGGGATGTATACGTGCGGGCCTACGGTTTATTGGTTTGCCCATATCGGCAATTTAAGGACTTATATTTTTGAAGATGTTTTGAAAAGAGCCTTGGAATACGATGGTTATAAAGTGAAACACGTAATGAATATTACGGATGTCGGGCATTTAACTTCGGATTCGGATGAAGGCCAAGATAAGCTGGAAAAGGGCGCGGCGCGCGAGCATAAAACGGTTTGGGAAGTCGCGGAATTTTACACGAAAGCTTTCCAGAAAGATATGGCTATTTTGAACATAGAAGAGCCGAGTGTTTGGGTAAAAGCCACGGACACGATTTCCGAGCAGATAGAATTAATCAAAACTTTGGAACAAAAAGGCTTTACTTATATTATTGATGACGGAGTTTATTTTGATACCCAAAAATTGGGTGACAGGTATGGGCGTTTGTGGACTGACGCGGAAAGAAAAGAACTCCGCGGGCGGATTGAAGAAAATAAGCAAAAGAAAAATCCGGCTGATTTCGCCCTTTGGAAATTCAGCCCTAAAGACGAGAAAAGGCAAATGGAGTGGGATTCCCCTTGGGGAATCGGTTTTCCGGGTTGGCACACCGAGTGCGTGGTAATGGGAGCGGATAATTTGGGATTGCCTTTTGATATCCATTGTGGCGGAGTTGACCATATCTCCATCCACCATACCAATGAAATCGCGCAAGCCGAAGCCGCGTTTGATTCCCCGCTCGCCCATTATTGGCTGCACGGAGAATTTTTAATTTTGAAAGACGGCAAGATGAGCAAATCCGCGAATAACATTACCGTGCTTTCGCAATTGAAAGAAATGGGATTGAATCCTTTGGCTTACCGTTACTTATGCTTGAATAACCATTATCGCTCTAAAATGGTTTACAGTGAAGAAAGTTTAAATTTTGCGCAAACCAGCCTGGACCGGCTTTATAAAAAAGTCGGCGAATTAAAAAATACTTGCGAAGCTAAGGAATCAAAACACCGCAATTTTGAAAGATATAAAAACGAATTCGTAAAAAATATAAATAATGATTTGGATATGCCCGCGGTTTTGGCTTTGGTGTGGGAAGTGGTTAAAGACGACGAATTGTCCAATACCGAGAAATACGAACTCTTATTGGATTTTGACAAAGTGATGGGGTTGCGCCTGTCCGAGATTGGCTATAAGGTTAGCGGGCAAAGCGATGAATATATAATAGAAACCAGCGATGAAAACGGAATGCCTTTGTGGACCGACGATCTTGGCATTTTACCCGCAAAAGTAATGGAAAAACTAACCAACCGAAAACAATGCCGGGAAAATAAGAATTGGGAGGAGTCGGATAAGATTCGGCAAGAATTAAAAGAACTGGGTTGGCTCGTGGAAGACGCGGACGGCAAAGTGGTTGTTAAAAAAATATAAAAATAAAAAAAGGCATTCGGAGGAATGTCTTTTTTGTTACAAGCCAATCCGCGATAAGGGATAGGCCCGGGCGTAACCTTCTTTGATGTTTTTGAAAATCAGCTCTTTGCCGCTAACTTTTCTTATGACCAAATTTATTTGTTTTTCCGGTTTGCCGTCGGCCCTGTTGGTTGACGGTTCCAAGTTTTCTTCAACAAAACGGCAAGATGTGACTTGATGGTTTATGAATTTTGCGGTTGATATTCCGATTTCCGTAACCACGCCCTTGTCGGGCTTGATAAAGAGTATGGAACTGTCAGTAACTACGAAGCAATTATCAGCCATTTTTATCCTCTCGCCCTGTTTACGTAAAGGGCTTTACGCATATTAAAAGAAATATTATCTTATGTCAATATTTTTTTTGGCGTTTGAACAAATTTGGTAAAAATCTAAAACGCGTCTGGCGACCTTGTCCCAAGAATATTGTTTTACGTGTTCCAATCCCCACTTGCCCATTTCGTCGCGGAGGCTTTTATCTTTGATTAATAATTCCAATTTTTCCGCGAGTTCAATTGAATTTTTAGGCTCGGCTAAAAATTGTTCCGCCCGAGTTTCGGAAAGTAATTCTTTGTAGCCACTGTTCGCGAATCCGCAAACCGGTTTGCCCATAGCCATGCCTTCCAGCAAAACAATGCCAAAGCTTTCGCCAAATATGGCCGGGCTGCAATAAATATCGCAAGTTGAGAAATATTTTTTAAGTTCGCTATCGCTTTTCGCACCTTCAAAGTGCACGTCTTTAAGCCGGTTTTTTCTAGCATAGTTCAGACAGTTTTGTTTTAGCCGCCCGTCGCCCACAACAATCAATTGGATATTATTGTATTTCGGTTTTAAAAAATTATACGCTTCCAACAGATAAATAAGGCCTTTTCTTTCTTCTATCCTGCCAACGAATAAAATATTTATTTTTTTGCTGCTTGTGAATTTCTTTATTTTGGGATAGCCCGGGCGAAAATCTTGCAAATCAATTCCGTTTGGGATTACGGTTTTAGGCAAAGACAAATCTTTGAACGCTTCCAGGTTGAGTTTGGCCACGCCGATGATGCCGTCCATTTTTTTATTCAAATCGGTTGTGAATAATTTAGTGAAATACGGCATTGACTTAAAAGCCGGCATCGCGTCTAAGTTCGCGTGGAACGTTAAAATATTCACGCTTTTGGATTTGTTTAGTATTTGCCAACCGGATGGAATAATAAAATTATGGAAATGCAATACGTCAAATTTTTCTTTTTCCAAGATTTTATTAATGGCAAAAGGGTTAAAATTAAAAACCAGGTCACCCTGGGTGCCGATGGCGTTCAAAGGAATTGAGGTACCCATGATAATCACGTCTTTGCCGTAATTTTCAAAAAATTTGCGGCGCGGCACGATTATTTTATTTTCCACTCCGAGCTTATTAAATGCTTCGGAAAGCCCTAAAATATGGCTTTTTACGCCACCGGGATTGGCAAAAGAGTGAAAAGAGATGAATCCAATTTTCATAAATTGCTTAATTGACGTATAGATTGTTGCTTGCTATATTATACCTAATGCCCAAGGAATTTTCAAACACAAAACCGGGAGTAAAGATACCTCCGCAAGACATTGAGGCGGAAAAAAGCACCCTCGGTTCCCTAATGATGGACAAAGACGCGATTATAAAAGTGGCGGATTTTTTACGCGCCGAAGATTTTTATAAAAACAACCATCAATTGATTTACCAGGTAATTGAAGGGCTTTTTAACAAAGGCGAGCCCATTGATTTGATTTCAGTTTCTTCAAAATTAAAAGAAAGCAACCAATTGGATAAAATCGGAGGCATTGCTTACTTAACGGATTTGATAAATATTGTTCCAACCGCTAGCCATATTTTGTCTTACGCGAAAATGGTCCAGAAGAAAAGAATTTTAAGGGATTTGATTACCGCGGGCGAAGATATCGCGATGTTGGGATACGAAGAGGCCGAAGAAGCCGACCAACTGCTTGATTCCGCGGAAAAAAGGATATTCGGCATTACACAGAAAAGTTTAACCCAATCCTTTTTGCCGATTAAGCCGTATTTGGAAGAAGCTTATGAAAGAATGGAACGCCTTTCCCAGCAAAAAGGCGTATTGCGGGGAGTGTCCACCGGTTTTTACGGATTGGATGCCATGCTCTCCGGTTTGCAAAATTCCGACTTGGTTATTTTAGCCGCTAGGCCATCCATGGGTAAAAGTAGTTTAGCCTTGGACATTGCCAAAAATGTGGCGGTTAAAGAAAAAAAGCCGGTTGGCATATTTTCATTGGAAATGAGCAAAGACCAGCTGATTGACCGCTTGATCAGTTCCGAATCAAATATTGATTCTTGGAAAATAAGGCAAGGGCATTTATCGTCCGATGGCGCGGATAGTGATTTTGCTTGCATTCAGCACGCCTTGGGCACTCTTTCCGAAGCCCCGATTTATATTGATGACGCCGCAACTTGCAGTGTATTGCAAATGCGGGCCATGGCGCGAAGGTTGCAATCCAGCCGAGGATTGGGCCTGATTGTAATTGATTATTTGCAATTGATTGACCCGAATTCAAAAATAACTAATAGCGTTCAACAGATAACCGAAATTTCCCGCGCCTTGAAAGGACTGGCGAGAGAATTAAATGTTCCGGTTTTAGCTTTGTCACAATTGTCGCGTGCCGTGGAACAGAGAACTCCCAAGATTCCCCGCTTGTCTGATTTGCGTGAGTCCGGTTCTTTGGAGCAAGACGCGGACGTGGTTTTATTGATTTACAGGGAAGACGCTTATCGTGAAGACTCTCCCCGCCAAGGCGTGGCGGATATTTTAATTGCCAAACACAGAAACGGGCCGGTTGGCCGCGTGGAATTAGCCTTTGATAAACAAAGGGCTAGTTTCCGCAACTTGGAAACTAGCCGTAGTTTTGAGGGAGATATTGAATTTTAGGCTTCTATTTTCAGGATTTCAACTTCGGTAAAAGGCTGCCTATGGCCTTTTTTTAATCTGTATCTTTTCTTGGGTTTGTATTTATAGATGATTACTTTTTCGTGCTTGTCTTGTTTTAAGACTTTGCCTAAGACCTTGGCGTTTTTAATCATTGGTTCGCCGATAGTCAAATTACCGTCGTTATCAACCAAAAGCACTTCGTCAAAAGTGATTTCTTTGCCGTCTTCAACTTCCAATTTTTCCACTTTAATTTTTTGTCCGGGAGTGACTTTATACTGTTTCCCCCCTGTTTTTATTACTGCTAACATAAGTTTTGAGTTATTTAATACAGTGCTGAATATATCATTTTCTTGGCTAATAGTCAACAATCCGGCGGCTTGGAGCCGTTATTTTACAGCTTAACGAATATTTCGGTTATGATAAAAGCGATATAAATCATGAGCAAAAAGACAGCCTCCCTTTTGCTGATTTTTTCGTCGTTTCTGATAAAGATAAAAAAGAAGAAAATTCCGATAACCAAGAAAATTCTGGCAACGGCAAACGGCGAAAAGTCTTTTATCACAATCGGGCAAATTAACGCCACTGTTCCTAAAACAAAGGTGGCTGGCCCGATAATCGCGCCCATTAAATCTCCCAAGACCAGCCAAGAATGGTTTTTTCTGGCCGAGGTGATGGCGAAGAATATTTCCGGCGCGCAATTGCCCAGCCCTACGATAAACAAACCGATCAGAATCAAGGATAAATTAAAAGTGGCGGCAAAAAACTGGGCTGACATAACAATGCCTTGGGCGGCGAGGATAAATATGGCAATGCCGCCTAAAATTTTCAAACCGTTTAAAATGGAACGGCTTTTCTTGGTGCCTTTTTTGTTTTTCATCTCGTTTTCATCGCAAGCCTTGCTGAAATTTTCTTTTTTGGAAAAAAGCCAAACCAGGTAAAGCACGTAAAATAAAATGAGAATCACTCCGTCGGCCCTGGAGATAATTCCATCCCAAGCCAAGAGTATGGGCAAGAGCGAGGCCACGGCGGTAAAAGAAAGCGTTGTTTGGACGGTTTTGCTTTTGGCCGGAATGCCCTTTTTGGAAAACAGCGCCGCCAATGCCACGGCCAAAGTTGCGTCCACCACGTTGCCGCCAACAACATCACCGAAAGATAATTGGGGTATTTTATTAATGGCCGAGAAAATGCCAACGAATAAATTGGGTAATGACGCGATAACAGCCATAACCACGCAACAAACCACGAATTCTTTCCAGTGCAAGGCCTTGGCGATTCTAATCAAACTGCTAATGACAAGCTGGCCGGAAAAATAAAAAGACGCGCAAGAAGCAATAAAAATAGCCGAGTAAAGAATAAGGTCAAGCATTAAAGTTTGTTAAATTATTATGTTAAGGATATGATACCAAAAATTTAAAAAACTACCAAGTTTTCCAAAAAAATACTCAAATTTTTTTTGAGTCGATTTCTTTACAATGAATTAATTTACTATAATGCGCCGGAAACTGTTTTTTCAGCCTTTCTGTGGCGCCTCGGACAGCGTCCGGGGTTTCGCAATTTTTTGCGATATCTAAAAGGACATCGGGGTCATCTGTCGTGCGGGTAAGATCCAAAGGATTAAGGTAGGCGGTGGGCATGGCAATCTCCTATGATGATTTTATAGCAATATATGTTTTAAAGTCAATGCTAGTTAAAAATAAAAAAGTCCCAGATTAAAAATGAAAATCCGGGATAGTATTAAAAATAAAAGTTTAAAAAATTGACAATTTGCCGTTTTTAGTTTATCATTGTATCAGGAATTTGTTATGAAGCCGAAAACGCTACTTGAAATTATTACTACCCGCCAAAGGATTAAACTTAGCGGATTGCCTCTCATTTCTGAGGGGATAATGAGTCGAGGACGAACACCGGAGGACATTGAAATTGCGATAAAAATCGCTTGCGTTATTTCTTTTTTTGATTTCATTATATTCAGAAGCAATCCTATAAAGCTTTATTTCATTAACGGAGAGAGTAATTTTGCCGGATATAGCCATCCATCAATGCCAGGTTCTCCGGAAGAAAGTTATAATATTTACGTTGCAAACCTTTCATCAAGGATAAAAGAACAAATAAGTTTTTTTAAGATAATATCTTTTAATAAGGATAAACTTTTACGCAATACTTGTTCTGAAGAAGAGTATTTATTAATGATCGGAGCTCACGAAGTTAGGCATCGGTTGCAATTTATCCATAACGTTAAGATGTTTCGCCGAGATGTGGAATATCGAAAACCTTTCAATAATTTTGTGAGATACATAGGTTATGTTTTTGAAGACGCATCAGTTATAGATAAAACCGATATCGAGTTCGATGCCAAAGTCGTTGGCGAAATATTTCTCAGTAGTCTCCATAAAAATAAAAGCTTAAGAGAATTAATAGATATCATACAGATGGGGAGATAATATCAATCCATTTTTTGTTTAAAGAAGTTGTCTAATTGGATTTACCTGAGTCTAATGCGCGCCTGATTCAACAGAACCAGGCGTCAACTTACTGGGTTAGCCGCTAAAGTTCCTTGGCCTTCGATTCTCGTTTAATTCAATTTATGTAAAAAACAACCCAAACGGGTTGTTTTTACATAGGTGGTCCTAACGAGAATCGAACTCGTGTTCTTAGATTGAGAATCTAATGTCCTGGGCCACTAGACGATAGGACCGTGATGAAACAAAACTAACACAAAAAAACAATTCGGTAAAGATTATTTAACGGGGGTAGTGGTGGCGGTTTGTTCTGTGCTGTAGTCCGGCGGGATTTGCCAGTAATCCAAAATATATTTTGCCAAGTCGTGGAAAATGGGAGTGGCGGAATATTCCGATGTTTTTACTGCCACGGGATTATCTAATTTTACCAAAGCCACGAATTTGGGATTATAAGCCGGCGCGAATCCCAAAAAGGTTTGCCAGGTTTCATCCGAATACCCTTTTTTGCTTATACCCAAAGAAGACCAAGGGACTTGCGATGTTCCGGTTTTGCCCGCGATATAATAACCCGGAATTTTCGCCAAATGCCCGTATCCGTTTTCAATTACCGACACCATCATTGTTTTCATGGTAGTGGTTGACTCCGCGGTTAATACCCGCCTGACAACTTCCGGTTGGGTTGTTTGTTTAATGATACCGTTGTCAATTTCTTTAACAATATAGGGCTTCATTAAGTTGCCGCCGTTGGCAATGGCGCAGTAAGCCGAGGTGATGTGCAAAGGAGTAATGCCAATGCCTTGACCAAAAGAAGTATTGGGAAAACTGGTGTTATTCGGATTGTTGCTTTCCAGGGCTTGAAGCAATTGGCTGTTTTTGGAATGCACTTCCCCGCTTAAATCAATTTCCGAGTTTTCAAAGAAGCCGAAATTTTGCAAATATTCAAGAAATTTTTTATTGCCCAATTGCCTTTCGGCAAACATTAATCCCGTATTGATGGAATGCTCTAAAGCGTTGGTCATGGTTATCAGCCCCCAAACGTGTTCGTTGTAATTAGATACTTTATTGGCTCCATATTGTTCATAGCCTTTATCAGTGTAAGTTGTTTGCGGGGTTACCGCTTTCTCATTTATGGCCGCCGCCATGGTTATGGATTTAAAAATTGAGCCGGGTTCAAATAATTTTTCCACGGAATCATTTTGGAAGATGCTGTAATTTTTTTCTTTTTGGTAATTATTCGGGTCAAAAAGAGGATATTGCGCCATGGCGATAATCGCGCCGGTCGTTGGATCCATAACAATAATTTGGGCGGAGCGGTAATCAAATTCTTTGGCTTTTTGCGTTAAAAGTTTTTCCGCCATATATTGGATATTGTAATCAATGGTTAAATACAGGGATTGGCCGTTGAAAGTATCGCCCGTATCCATGGAAAGCAAAAAATTCCAAGGATTGGAGCTGGTTTTTTTAACCGCGGATTTTCCTTTCAGGATATTATCGTAATAAGCTTCCAGCCCGTATTGGCCTTCGTTGTCTTTATTAATGTAGCCGGACAATTGGCTGGCGGTTTTAATATTCGGGTAAGACCGTGTTTGTTTATAATCTAGATATACTCCCTTGAATTTCAGGTTTTTGATTTCGTCGGCTTTTTCTTTTGATAAATCGGTTTTTATTATTTCATATTGGCTTTCGCTTTTATTAGCCTTGGCCATGAGTTCGCTTTTATCCAAATCCAGGGCGCTGGAAAGCTTTGTGACAATTGAGTCTTTTTCCGAATCGCTTATTTCTTTGGGGGAAATAAAAACATAAGGTTCTTTTTCCGTGAGCGCCAAGGGTTCGCCGTTCGTGAAATAAATATTACCCCGCTCGCCTTGCTGGTCTTCCACCGAGGTTTGTTGCCCCTGCGCCATGGCTTTGTAAAAACTGCCCTGGTTGATTTGTAAATAGAAAAGGCGGGACAAAACAATCCCCCCCGCGACGAAAATCAAGAATAATACCGTGTTAGCCCTCCAATTCTTTGACATAATCAACTTTTGCTAATTTGTGTTATTTGGACGCCAGCGAATCGCTTGGAATTATAAGGTAATCAATTCGGTCTACCTTATTATAGCCGCTTTGCGTTATTTTGTCTTCAAAATTAACAAGGTTTTTGCTTTGGGAAACGGAAAGCTGCAAGGTTGAGTTTTCTTTCTTAAGCGTGGCTATTTCTTTTTCCCTTTGGCTGATATTGTATTCGGATTGGGTAAATTCGGCAATTTGAAAAACATATAAAGCGCTTAAAATAACCACCATTACCGGAAGCAAGCTGATTATATTTTTGAATTTTCTTTTTTTCGCGGCCATATTTGCTTTTTATATTTTTATTATTGCCCTTAATTTTGCTGAACGAGCCCGCGGGTTATTTTCGGATTCTTCCCGCGAAGCGGTTATCGGTTTTTTTGTTGCAAGTTTTATTTTTCCCGATTGTTCTTGTTCTTTAAAAAAGTTTTTTACAATCCTGTCTTCCAGTGAATGAAAAGATATTATTGCCAACCGCCCGTTGCTGTCTAATATTTGGAGCGCTTGGGGCAACGCGGCTTTGATATTTTCCAATTCTTGGTTTGTTTCTATGCGGATGGCCTGGAACGTTCTGGTGGCGAAATGCAGTTTTTGGTGGTGATAATGCGCCGGCGTAGCTTGCTTGATTATTTCCACCAAGTCAAAGGTTGTTTCAATGGGTTTAATCTTTCGCGCTTCGGCGATTTTCTTGGCGATTTTCTTGGCGAATTTTTCTTCGCCGTATTCACTTATTATTTTTTCCAATTTATCCTGGGGATATTTGTTTATAATCTCTTTGGCGTTTTTATCGGTTTCGCCATAAGCCATTATTAAGGGTTGGTTTTTTGTAAAGCTGAATCCCCTTTCCGCTTCGTCAATTTGGTAAGACGACATTCCCAAGTCAAACAATATTCCGGAAACATTGTTAAAATTATTTTCTTCAACAATATTTTTTAAATTCGCGTAGGAATCGTTTATCGCGATTAATCTTTCCAATTTTTGTTTTTGAATGTTCGCGTGGATTTCCTTGTCCCATTCTATGCCCAAAACTTTTCCGTTTGGTCCGTTCATTTTCAGGATGGCTTGGGTATGGCCGCCTCCGTTCAGCGTGCAGTCAATAAAGTTTTCATTCTTGCCGGGATTCAGGCACTCAAGCACTTCTTTTAGTAATACGGGAATATGCATTCTACAATCCGAATTGTTTTAATTTGTCCGAAATTTCATTCAGGTTTGGGCTGTATTTATTCCACTTGTCTTCGTCCCAAATTTCAATATGGTCGTTTAAGCCGACAATGGTTAATTTTTTGGTTAAGTTGGCATGGTCTTTTAAATAATCCGGAACCAAGATTCGGCCGGCGGAATCCAATTTTACGTCCATGGCCGAACCAACCATGGTTCGTTTCATTTCCCGGGTAGCCGGATCAAAATACGGAAGCTTATCGATCATTGCCAAGAATTGTTCCCATTCTTTTTGCGGGTATAAATATAAGCAGCCTTCAAAGCCCCTGGTTAAAACCGCGCCTTGTTCTAAAGAGTTGCGAAATTTAGTGGGAATGCCCACTCTTTTCTTTTCATCAATTATGTAGCTGTATTGACCAATAATCATTGAAAACGCTTAATTTTATTTATCCACACTTTTCCCCACTTAGGAACACTATGCAACCATTTTACCCCACCGTAAAATACTTGTCAACCACTCTAATCCATTTGTCCACAAAATGGCTAAATGTTGCTAAATAACAACAAAAAAACCGCCTATAAGCGGTTTAAACGGCTTCTGTGGGTTTATTTAACCACAACGCTGAAATTATTAGGGTTTATTTCTATTGAGTTGCCCGGGGCTATTTTATCGGCTAAGAGAGCCTTGGCAATGGAGTTTTCTAGATTGTCTTGGATTACGCGCTTCATTTCCCTGGCGCCGAAAACCGGATGGAAGCCCAATTCCACGATTTTGTTTTTCAATTCGTCGGTAATTATAAATTCAATTTTTTTCTTTTTCAAATTGGCGGCTATTTTATTTAATTGCAATTGCGCGATTTGTTGCAAATCGGATTGGCTTAACGATTTAAACATGACCACGCCGTCAAACCTGTTGACCAACTCCGGACGGAAAATATTATTGGCAAAAACATAATCCAGCAAATCTTTTTTGATTTGCTCTTTTTCTTTGTTTTCTTTAATAGCTTCCAGAATTACTTTATAACCGGCGTTGCTGGTGGCAATAATAATGGTGTTACTGAAATTAACTTTGTTGCCAAGATTATCGTTAACATAACCTTCATCTAAAATTTGCAAGAAAAGATTTAAAATGTCGGGATAAGCTTTTTCAACTTCATCCAACAACACCAATGAAAAAGGATTTTCCCTGACTGCCGTGGTCAAGATGCCGTTTTGCGCGTCCGAACCGATTAAGCGTGGAATATCATCCACTCTTTGGAATTCAGACATATCCAAGCGTACCATTTTATCTTCCGACCCGAAATAAATTTCCGCCAACGCCTTGGCGGTTTCGGTTTTGCCCACGCCCGTTGGCCCAAGAAACAAAAAGCTTCCCATCGGTCCTTTGCCAGTTCGGATACCCGACCTGGCGCGCCGCATGGCGGAAGAAATTTCTTCAATGGCTTCGTTTTGGCTGACCACGCGTTTGTGCAGCGCGGCCTCCATATTTAATAAAGCGTTTTTTTCTTCGCTGTTTACTTTGCCTAAAGGTATTTTTGTTTTTTGCGAAAGAATTTGGTCAATGTGTTCCGGCAAAATCAAAGAGGTTTCGGAATGTTGCGAGCTGTAAGTGAAAGCGTCTTGCAATAAAGAAACTGCTTTTTGCGGATAAGGAGCGGAAACATATTTGCCAGATAATTCAATAATTTCTTTTATCGCTTCGTAAGTAATAAATTTTTTGTATTCGTTTTCCAGCACGAAAACCCGATTTTCCAAAATCAGGGTTGTTTCCGCGGCGGAAATTTCCGGAACGTCTATTTTTTCAAAAAGATTCAGAATGGCCGGCTTGGCTTCAATATATTTATGCAAGCCGTGGGGAGTGGTCAAGCAAATCATTTGTAAGCGAGGGTCGGTTAGATAAGGCAATAATATTCCGGAAATGTCGGTAATGCCGGCTTTCTTTTCCGCGCCCAGAAAATCGTGCAAGTCATTAATAATTAAAACAATGTTGCCGGCTAACAGGGCTTCGTTTAAGCATTTGCTGATAGTGGCTTCGGTTTCTTCAAAAGAAGAAACACTCGCGGACAAAGCCACGATATCCAATTGGAGGAACCTTTTATTATTTAAGGCCGGGCCGGCTTGGCTGGATAAGGATTTTTTAATGATCCGGTGGACAATGCTTTTTCTGCCCGAACCGGCTTCGCCGACGAGCAAAACATTTCTTGGGCCCTTGCGGGATAAGATTTTTTCCGCCAAGTCGGTTTCGGTTTTATGCCCGATTATATCTTCGTATCCCCTTGCTCTTATTTGATTGGTCCAGTCAAGGCTGAACTTGTCCAAGGTTATGGTATAGCCAAACGCCAAGTCTCCGCCGACAGACCCGGCTTTAATCAGATTCTCGTAACTGCCAAAGGCTTTGCGGGTCTTTGTTCTTTTGTTAATGGATTCTATCCACCAGGAAACGTTTTCAATGTCTTCCCGGCCCATTTCCAAATCAATTAATATTTTTTTAAAGTTTGGCTCCACTTCAGACAAAGCGGCAATGATGTCTCCTTCCGTGATTTTATCCCCGTTTCTTTTTACGCAAGTGTTGGCGGCTTCGGAAACGATTTTTCCGAAATCGGAAGAGCTGTCCAAAATATTTTTATCAATTATTTCTAACAGTTCTTTTTTAAAAGGAGCGGCCGCGATGGAAAGCCTGGAAAACAGGAAGATTATTTTGGGATTTTTTTCGTCCAGGAAGCTGGATAATAACTGGGTGGCGGTTGGCGCGGAAAGCTTGGCTTTTTCCGCGAGCCGAAAAGACGCGGATAAATATTTGGCGGAATTAAAATTAAGCCAATCCGCCAGATTGGCGCTCGGGTCAACAATCGCTTCCGCCAAAGTTTTTTTCAATTGCGGATTTTTTAAATCATTTTCAAAAAAATCATTCAATGTTTTAAACCACAAATAAAAGATAAAGAAAATAAGGGCTATCCCTTCCAGTAGGGTGGCTATTTTGGCGCTTGCTTCGCCTTGAAATATTTTAAACAGTAAAAATAGCCCGATTGCCGCGAAACCGGAAAAACAAATCAGTTCCAAAACAAAAATTGTTTTAAATTCTTTTTCTTTTTTTACGGCCGCGTATATTTCTGCTTGTTTTAAGTTAAACATAATTAAAAATTAATCTTATTCCGCAAACAATTCCGGCAATGGTTAAAATCGGCAAAAATATCCAAATTAAAAAAACCGCGCCGCCGATAATAATTACAGCCATCTCAAAAACCAGGAAAATAACCAAGAAAAAAGCTCTGACAACAAACCCGATTATAATCGCAATCAGGTTTTCACCCAAAACTCGGAAATAAACAGCCGGGTCAAATCCCCGCCCGAAGTTTTCAGTTTGCCTTTTCCACGGGGAGAAAAGGGAGAAGAGCATTTCTTTGGCGGAAAAGAAATAAGCGCCGAACGCCAAAAAGTTTTTAATGGTGCTTAAAATCTGTTTGGTTTTTTTGAGATAATGCCAAAGAAGGTATTTTACCGGAGTGCTTGTCATTTAATTTAAATTAAGCGTTTCTTTTTAAGATAATTTGGTACAAACCCTCCAAAAAGTCTCCGCCGGCGTAACCGATTATAAAAGCGATAGCCGGGGAAATAGAGGACAATCCAACGATATTAATCGCGGATTGTTTGACGGCAATCGCGGACAATAATCCAACGATTCCGGACAAGAAAGACATTAGAAAAAAGTAAGGAACGTTAAAAGAAGGATTTTTATAGGAATACGAACTTTCTTTTTTAAGGAAGCCCACCAATCCCCGGATGGCTCCGCCGCCGAATCCGGCGATGATTATTGAAAGAAAAAATTCCATTTTAGTAAGTTATTTATTGTTTTCTTAAATTATAATATTTAAAACAAAAAGTGTCTATACGCTTTCGGCTTGACAATAATTTCACCACGATTATAATGATAACAAATTGAATAGAAAAGGTCGAAACCATTAATTTAAATAAATTCATTTTTTAAAAAAATAACAAATTTATTTGATTGGGCGATAAACAATAAAACCGCTTAATCAAAAAGCTTTTAATAATATTTTAAATCTTAAAATACTATCATGATAAACAACGAAGAAACAATCAACGAAGAATTATTAACAACCGAATCGGAAATTGAAGCAAAAGCCGGGCTTGTCTGCGCCAATTACAGCAGCGAAGACGATTTTGACTCATACGACAACGACGACAGCGAAGACGATTTTGAAACCGACGCTGACGACGAAGACGAAGATGACGACGATTTGGACGAAGATGATTTTGACGATGACGAAGACGAAGATGACGACGATAACGTTGATGACGACGACACTGAAAATAATTTTTAAATTAAGCCCCGTAAAATTACGGGGTTCATTTTGCCGGATATTCGGCAAGAAATAAATACATCTTTATGGAAAATTCAACAGAAAACACACCTATGAGCGCTCCCAAAGCCAAGAAGCCGGTTAATGTTTGGATGATTGCCACGATAGTGCTGTTAATAGTTTCTATCGGCCTTGGTTATATGAATTTTGCGGGCGTAAAAATTCCCGGCGTTTCCGCCGGAGCAATCAGTTCCGCCACCGCAGCCAATTTAGCTTTGGAATACATTAAAACAACTTATGACCAAACAATAACTTTAAATAAAGTTTATGAAGGCCAAACTTGTTTTTATAAAATCGGCTTAAACTATAACGGCCAAGTTGTTTCATCTTACGTGTCCACGGACGGGAAAAGCCTTTTCCCGGCAGATCCGGTTGATATAAGCAAAAAGAAAGTTGTCGGAAATTTTGAAACAACAAACGAAGCGGCAATTTGCCAAGAAAACGGCAAACCGATTGTTTATTTCTTCGGTACCGCCACTTGCCCGCATTGCCAATGGGAGAAACCGGTTATAAACGCGGTTGCCCAGCAATTTGGAAGCGAGATTGTTTTTAAAGAAGACATCAGCGTGGATAACGCTCCTTTTAAGAATCCGGATGTATTCGCGAAATACAGCCCGACCGGCGGAGTTCCGGTGGTTGTGCTGGGATGCAAATATTCCCGAGTCGGTTCCGGTGAAACAGACGGCGTTGACGGAGAAAAAGCCAATCTTACAAAATTGATTTGTGAATTGACCAATAATCAACCAGCCTCTGTTTGCAAGTAAGCAAAACAAAAAAACACCCTTCGACTAAGCTCAGGGTGTTTTTTTGTTGGAAAATTTATTTTAATTCCACTGTGGCGCCGGCTTCCACGAATTTCTTTTTCAATTCTTCGGCTTCTTCTTTTTTGGCTCCTTCCTTGATTACTTGGGGAGCGGTGGCGATTGCGTCAACCAAGTCTTTGGCTTCTTTTAAGCCTTTGGCGGTAACGTCTCTTACCACTTTGATTACTTCAATCTTTTTGTCGCCTGCGCCGGTTAGAACAACGTCAAAAGCTGATTTAGCTTCTTCCGGTTCGCCCGCGGCTGCGGCCGGAGCGGCGGAAGCCACCATCTGGGGAGCGGCTGATACGCCAAACTTATTCTCCAAGATTTTTACCAATTCGGATAAGTCCAAGACAGACATTTTTTCTATTTCTTCAACTATCTTTTTGAACTTTTCCGGAACTTCCATTTTTTCTATTTCTTCTGCCATATTATTTTTTTATTTATTATTTTTATTTATTACTGCGTCCGCCGTAGCCCTGAGTTTATCGGAGGGCGAAGGAGGGTTTTAACTTTTCTTTTTTTCTATCGCCGACAACGCGCAAACAAGGTTTCTTAAATTGCCGTGAAGCGCGCTGACAAAGCCTGATATCGGGGCGTTGATTGTTCCAACCAACATTGCCAATAACTGTTCTCTGCCGGGTAACTGGGCGAATTTAATGATTTCCGTTGGTCCGTAAAAATTTTCACCCACCAATCCCCCAACCAATCTCGCTTTTTTATTGGTTTTGGTAAATTGGTAAATTATTTTACTTGGCGCAACTTCGTCTTCGTATCCAAATACCAATGCGATTTCTCCTTCCAACTTACTTACATCCGCTTCAATTTTTTGGTTTTTAAGCGCGATTCCCAATAAGCTTTTTTTCGCTATTTTCATTTCGCTCCCTTCGCTTTTAAGCTTGTTCCTCACTTCCGTAAGGTCTTTGACATTGATGCCCTTGAAATCCATAAATACGATTGATTTCTGTTTGGCCAACTTTTCTTCAATGTCTTTGACAACACTTTCCTTTTTTTGTTTTGTTAAAGGCATATTAATAAAAAAATCCGTGGTTGCCCACAGATTTCGGTTAATTAGGAAAAAATAATCAAAATTTAATTATTTTCATCCTCGGCAGGTCTTATTTGTTCGCCTGCTGTCTGTGGATTATTTATGTTCTGATTATTGCCCAATTCATTGAATTTGTCAACATCCCAACGCGGGTCTGTTTCTAGTTTGTCGTGGGTGGGAAAAATCGGGTCTTCTCGTTTCGGTTCCGGGTCAAAGAATAAAGCAGCCAAAATAATCACCAAAAAACAAAGCCCGAAAGTTACGATTAAATTAGCAAGCAAGTCGTTTCTGTAATTTAAGGCAATGAGGGTGTTTAACCAATCCCAAAGCTCAATCGCGATTACGGGCAGAGCTGACGCGTAAATAAAAAACCGCCAATCTCGCCAGCGGTTCAGGGCAAAAAGCCGTTGGTCCGTGGCTTGTTTGACAATATAAGCGGCAGCCAATAACGCGGTTGCGAGTATGGAAAATTGCAATAGCCAGATAAGAGTATTAATTATATCTCCCGCGGAAATTCCGCCAATGTCTCCGAACGAAATAGACAGCTCTTGGTTAACTGCGGTTTCGGGAACATTGTCTTTAACAAAAGCCGGCGCGATTGCTACGCACAAAATCGCCGAGAGCAAACAAAGGATAATAACCAACAACAGGTTGTTTTTAAAAATTACAAATCCTCGATTCAGTTTTTCTGAAATGGATAACATATAAAAACATTATATCCGCCAATTTTTAAAAAAGCAACGCGAATTGACAGATTAATATATTTATGCTATAAATAAGACATAATATGATCCTTAAATCAGCGCAGCGCCGCAATAATATTTTTGAATCGCTTACTAAGGGAGTGCCGGTTGATACCCGGAAAACCAAAGCGCAGCAACGTGAATTGAACAGAAAGATTGCCGATCGTGGCAATCTTTCCCAAAAGGGGTTTAATGAATTATACGGTTAAAAACCGAATTCAAAAGCCCTTTTTTATTTACTCTTTTTTATGGGTAAATAAAAGAAAAAACGCTGATTGCGTTTTGCGAATTTAGAACAGATAAGAGAATTGCGCCTTGTTAAAGGGTTTGCGTGCCCTTGTTGTATGCCTGATTGAGGCTATACATAAGGGTCTGGTGCCTTTCCCTCTTGCTCTTGTTTAGCGCTAAGCGCTTAATTAAGAGTCTTTTTGGCCGGCGTGTAAGCTGCCATAGAAGTAAAGGGAATTGATTCCCTGCCTTTGATTTCCGGCGCCGGAAATTTCCGGCGAATTCCTAGTAGTAGGTTTTCATCGAAAGTTCCCTTTTTTTTGGGAGTATTTTCATGAGGGGGCGCTGGGGTGCGGCGGGATAAAGCTCGCCAATGCCGGGGCGTTAATACCCGGGCTGTAGCAGAGACGGGCGGTTGCAATTTCGGGCGGTTTTTCAAGCGCGTGTTTGCAAGCCCGCATAAAGTTTCCTATTCGCTCCCCTGGCCTGACTGGTCCTGGTCATCGGGTACGGTAGTATATAAGGGTTACGTGGTTGCGTGGCTCATTTTTCATTTTATTTCAATGCCTCCGCTCAACTGCACGTTTGAAACAGTTAGAATTGATTACAGTCAATTTGACCACCCTGCCCTTGTCCTTTGGTCGCAGACAACGACATATGGGTAAACTTCCGAAAGCTGTACCCCAGAATTTAGGAAAATCCATGGCTTCTGGTAGCCTGTTTAAAAGGCAATTATTCGCCCTTAAAACAGGCCATCAGAACTTCTCTTATCTGTTATATTTGATTGTTTAGAACTAATTATTATTATAATTATTTATTGATTTTTGTCAATATGGGGCAATGGGGATAGTTTTATGGGCAAAAAATAAGAGAATCATATCCCCTGTGGACAAAGATGTATTGTTTTTTGAATGGGGGTGGTAAAATATATTTAAAGGTCGTTAAAAATAATTTTTATACTTCACCCGAGTTAAATAATTTGCCGAAAGCAAATTAGGCCAAGGCCTGTTTAACCGGGTAAAAACAAAATGAGTGAATTAAATTGGTTAGATTGGGTTGTTTTAATTCTCGTTATTATTGGTGGTATAAATTGGGGTCTGTATATGTTTGGTTATGATTTAGTTGCTATGCTTTTTGGCGCTATGACCATGATAACCAAAATCATCTATGGATTGGTTGGCATTGCCGCAATTTACTTGGCGGTAATTTCTCCGAAATTGGCTAAAAAATAGCAATTCCCGGTTTATTTTTGAAACAAAAACAAATCCCTCCGCGTGGAGGGATTTTAGTTTGGTTTTTGCTTGGATTTCTCGGGAGGAATATTTCCAATCCCGTTAAACCTTTCAAAAAGTTCTTTCTTGTCTTTGGTTTCTTCGTCTTCTTCGGGCGGTAAGCCGGAAAATCGTTCTATATACTCTATCCAGTCATCCGGATGTTCTTCTTCCATGTCCGGATTTATGTTTTCGTATCTGGTGGCGATATCTTGGATTCGCGAATCCTCTATCTTTTTATTCTCTTCTCCAGGTTGGGCATCGGCATCGGTTGTCGCTTGTTCCATTATACCTCCCGATTCTTCACTCGCCGGAGCTATTTCGGCCATCAATCTTTCAGCCGGACTTTCCGAAGGTTCCGATGTTTTTTCGATTTGAAGGGCTTGTTTCAGATTATCTCTTGCTTCTATCCTTCCCAAAAGCCCGCTCAACTCTTTTAAGTTTTCCAGTATTTTTTGTTCGTTAACACTATCGCGCGCTTGGTTGATTTCTTTAAATTTTTCTTCGTTGGCCAGTTCTGTTTTGGAGTCGGGATGGTACCAGCCGGCCAGGGCGCGGTAGCCCCTTTCAAAATGTTTAAAGTTATTAAAAATATGAAAGACTTTTTGGTCCCATCGTTCTTGCGGAGAATTCCTTTCTTGTTCTATGGCCGGTTCTTCTCGGCGCGGTTCTTTTTCCATGCTTTTAATTTAGTCTAAAAAACAAGTTTTGTAAACAAAAAACGCCACCCTGTAACTGCGTTTTTTAACAAAAAACGCCACCCTGTAACTGCGTTTTTTTAACAAAAAACGCCACCCTGTAACTGCGTTTTTTTAACAAAAAACGCCCCTGCTAATTGGCTAAAGCAGGAGCGTTCTTTAAAAAGGAATTTAATCCTTTTTAAAAGACATTGATAAATCGTGGATTGTGTTGGCCTTGATGTTCGTGGAGCCGGAAATTTGGGTGCCGAAAATTATTACTTTGTCATTTTCTTTAATCGCTGTAATCGCGGCATTATGATTTTTGCCTTGCGTAATCTTAGCGTTAGTCGCGTCAACATTGTAATCCGTTCCATTTTTGTCAGTTATAATCAAATTATTGCCGGAAATTGATTTAACTGTTCCGTTAAAGCGCGTGCCGGCGGTATTGACGATAATATTAACATTGGTGGCAAGGATAACATTGGTAGTAGCGTCGCGAGCTCCGGTTACCACCACTCTTTGGGCAATTGCTAAGTCGCTGAAAGACGCGGCTTGCCCGTTTTTTGTGAAAGTTGTTTTACTGTCCGTATTCACGGCCTGGTTCGCGGTTTCTTGCTTGCATCCCTTGGAGTCAATCGTAAAACTTGAACCGCTGATGGAAACAATTGCTCCATTAAAGTAATTGGACTTGAATAAGCCGGCCTGTTTAAACACACCATCAATAATATCAGTGGCAACTACGTTTGTCCCGTTTAAGCTGCCGACAACCAAGATTGTGTCCCCAACCGCTATGTTGGATAATTGGGTTACATTATTATTTTTTGTAATCTTGGAATTGGTCGCGTCAATAATATAGGTGGAGCCGTCTTTGGCGGCCAAAGTAATGTTGTTTCCGGTGATGGCGCTGACTGTGCCGCTTACAACCGGAACCTTATTTCGGATAAATCCGATATGGGCGCCAATGTTTTCTTTTTCTTTGGTTGAATAAGTTGTGGCGGCAAAAGCCGTGGCGGAAACCATTAAAGAAATAATCACTAAACCCGAAGCAAGTAATGCTTTTTTTGACATAAATATATTTTTATTTATTAATTAAATTTTATGTTTTTTTGTTGTAAAGCAGCTAATATATAATACGCAACTAAAAATAGAATTGGTGCAAATTAAAACCGGCTTATCGCCGGTAAAAGTTAATGGTTTTTATCGCAAAATTTTAAGATTCTATTTTGCAAATGCTCTTTAACGCGTTGATGTCGTCCGCAGTAAGGCTAAGGTTAACGCTTTGGTTTAGCAGATACATAATCGCTTGGGGGTTGTTTAAGTGGTCTATGCCCAAAGCGTGCCCCAATTCATGGGCAATCACCCGAATTAACTTGGTTTTGTTTTCAAATTGGTAAATTTCTATCTTTTCTCCGCTTGCGTCGCTACTGTAAATGCCTTCTTCAAATTCTTGCCCTTGCTGCGCCCCGATTCCATTATAGTTGGCAACATTTAAGTTTAGTATCGTTGCCATTTGATTCAATTTTGCCGCCATTTGATTGATTGAGTTAATTTGCAAATTAAGTTGGGCTTGTATTTGGTTGAGCTTATTAACTTCATTCTGGTTATAATTTTTTTTCGCGTTATAAGCATTAACCTGATTTTGATAGTCAGCTTTTTGCCGGTTATACTCGGCGACAGCTGTTTCATATTCCGCCTTTAATTTGTCGTAATCAGCCTTGCCAACATTGATGGTTGTGCCGAGTTGCTTTAATTTCAGGGTTGCGGCTTGGCGGGTATCGTAAATCAAGCTTATTTTCAATTCCCCGTTTTCAGAATAAGTGAATAAGTCTTTATCGATTGAATCGCCCCAAATATCGGCCGCTTGTTCTATTGTTTGTAAAAATTCGGCCTTAGAGACTCCAAATTCCGGGTCTATTGTTCCGATTGAATAAGTAATGGCCTTTTGGCAAGGAGTCGGTGTGCCGAAAATCGGGTTTAAGAGTGAATCAAAATCATTCCGAAACGCGTAAATGTTCCAGCCAACGGCGATAATTATTAAAAAGAAAAGAATTTTGTTCAAATTAGATGTGTTCATATATGCATATTAACATACTTTGTTAAAAATAAAAAAAGAGAAATCCGATATTTAATTTCCCCTTTATATTTTTATTCTTTTGATATACGCAGTGCCGTTTCTTCGAAATTCTCCCAAAGGCGGAGGTTCGTTTTTTAATCCATTCATTATCGGGTAAAAAGTTTTGACGAGAATTATCAGTTCTTCGTCTTTGAGCGGGTGTTTATTTAATTCGGCAAGCGAGTTATGGGCTTCCTTGGTGGATTTACTTCCTATTGTGAAATCGCAGCTTATGCCGATTAAGCAGTAGGCATCCTCCGGTTGCGGACAAATAATAAAAGGTATGTCCCATGTTTTCCCGGAGAAATCAATTTCTGCCAATAAATCTATTATTTTTTTAATGATGTTGAATTTTTCTTCTTTTAATTTTTTAGAGCAATTTTTTTCGATAAGCCCTCTTATCTCTAAAAAATAGATATGCAAATCAAAGAGATCATTAATGTTTTTCCTCCGTTGTTCGTCCGGAGATAATGGTTTTTCGTCGTTTTCAGTAATTTTTTTCACCTCCTTTAATTTTTAAGCTGCAAAGGTTAATAACCCTGTTGATTTATTATAATATTAATAATTGTTATGTCAAGGCAGAGATTGCCGGCAATAAAAAAACAAGCCCGAGAACGGGCCTGCTTTCAGTTACAGATTACAAGCGTTGCTTAGATTCGGCTAACGTTTGTTGCGTTTGGTCCTTTCGGAGAGTCGCCTTTTTCAAAAGACACTCTGTCACCAACTCTTAACTCTTCGTAGCTTACGCCCTTGAGTTCGTTGCTGTGGAAAAACAAATCTTTTTCCTCGCCATCAACTGTGATGAAACCAAAACCTTTATCTGTAAGGTTTTTAATTGTACCTTCCATGACTATAAAGTTTAATTTTTAATGTTTTAAGGTTTTAACCTAAAGTTTAGTTTCTTAAATAAACTCGACTAAATTTTTATTAAGCAACTATCTTACCGAGAATGATAACATCTTATCGCGAATCGGTCAACCTAAATATTCCCGGAAAACAAAAGAAGCTCCCAATCAAGAAATTCATTTGAATTCTTGCGTGAGAGCTCATGATGAGTAAGGTCTATGACCCGAAGAGATTTTCCCTGTCGTTCCCCTTACCGGCCGAGAACCGCCGCTGTAAGGAGCCTGGCTGTTAAGGCTAGTGAGTTCCGCCAGGCGATAACTCAACACTATCTTTATAACAGATAAGCAATATTTTGTCAATAGAGGATAATTTTTAGCTGATTGAGCCTGTTATTTTCTTTATATTTTTCAAATCTTCATAACCAAAGATGTTCATGGCTTTTTTTGTTTCCGCGATTGTTTTTTTGGCAATTTCGCGGGAGCGTTGCGTTCCGGCGATTAAAACTTTTCGTATTTCCGCGGGGTGGCTCTTGTAAAAAGCTCTTTTTTCCCGGATTGGCTTCAAAAACTTATTCAAAGATTCGCTTAAAATATTTTTAATTTCCACATCACCCATTTCCCCTTTAATGTATTTTTTCTTAAGGATTTCTAATTCTTTTTTGTTTTCATAAAAAGCGTCCAAATAAATGAAAACCACATTGCCTTCAATATGGCCCGGGTCTGTGGCTTTTATCCGGCTCGGGTCGGTATACATTTTTTTAACTTTTTTGTTTACTTCTTCTTCCGAATCGGATAAATAAATGCAGTTCCCCAAGCTTTTGCTCATCTTGGCTTTGCCGTCTATGCCAGTTAATCTGGGAATTCTGCCGATTAAAGCGTTTGGGATTGGGAAAACATTGCCATAGATGCGGTTGAATTTTCTAGCAATTTCCCTGGTCAGTTCAATATGTGGTAATTGGTCATCACCCACGGGAACTAAATCCGCCTTGGATAATAAAATATCCGCGACTTGGCTGGCCGGATAATTATAAAAACCCAAAGATACGTCTTTTTGAATCGCCATTTCCGATTTCAAGGTTGGGTTTCGGTCTACCATTCCCTTGGGAGTTATCATACTCAAGAGCATTGTCAGTTCCGCGTATTCGGGAACATAACTTTGGATAACGAAATTATTTTTATTTGGGTCCAGGCCCACGGAAAGCCAATCCAGGGCAACCTCAATCACGGAATTTCTAATTCGTCCAATGTCTTCGGCGTAATCTCCCAAAGCCTGGTAGTCGGCTATCAAAAACGAACAGTTATAATCCTTTTGTAGCTTAACCCAGTTTTCCAACGCGCCAACATAGTGGCCAAGATGGAGTTTTCCGGTCGGCCGCATACCCGTAAGAATGGTTTTCTTTTTGTTCATAATGATAATATTTTATTTTTTTGTATTATACCAAAAAAATCGCGAAAAAGCGAAGTTTTTGTTTTAATTTAAAAATATTTAATTGAGCTATCTTCGGCCAATGTTTAAGGTATTGTAACCACCACTCGGCCGGGCGCGCCTTTTCCGCCGTTACCTCCGGGGTGGGCGCCGTTGCCGCATTCGCCGTGGCCGCCACCGCCTCCGCCCGCGCCATATCCAGTACCTCCAATTGCGCCTACTCCATTATTAAAAGAACCTGCTCCGTTTTGCCCGGAACTGCCTGTAATTTCGGTTCCATATCCATTATTTCCAACTGTCGCCACTTGTGCGGGATTACAAGGATGAGTAGCCCAACATGTTGATCCGCCACTTCCACCTGTACCACCCGGTGCGGAAATTGTGCCATTAAACGAAGAAGCAGTGCCCGTAGTCCCTTGTGCTCCATCCGGGTGATAGCCGGAGGTTGGGCTGACGCTGCCGGCGCCGCCATCGCCGCCATCGCCGATAACAATTGCTACGCTGCTTGGCAATGTTGAAACAGAAATATTATTGCTAATTGTTTGGGATCCCGCGTTGCCTCCCAAACCGCTATTAGTTAAACCACCCGAACTTTGGTACCCGCCAGCTCCTCCACCACCACCTCCACCACCACCAACAACTTCTACGTTTATAGTGGTAAGGCAAGAAGGAATAATCCAAGTTTGCGAAGTTGTAAAAGTTATTGAAGTGGTTCTGTTGGCAGTGCATCCCGTAGCCGTAGCTCCGGTATGGGCTCCTTCGCATTCCCAAGTCCACGGACCAGAACCGGAAAAATTCTTTGGTGTTCCGGCAGCGCAAAGAGAGCTTGTCTGCGGAGCGCAAAAACTATCAGCTATTGAAGCGCAAGCTCCTGGAGTTGGAGTGTAATTATCATATTTGGAATTTATGCTTTCATAACAATACGCATAGCCGTTGGAAAGCGTGGCGCAAACCGTAAAATTAATTCCATCGTCTGAGGAATATTGGTAATACTGTCCGCCGCTTGGGTCAATCGGCATGGCTTGTAAATTTGAAGCAACGTAAGTAACAAAAGCGCTGCAGTCAGATCCGATGTTGCAAGTTTCAATTGGATAAGCCGAACCGCCGGGCCCGGCATTTGTCATTAAGAGTGATTTTGCGACAGTGGAGACATCACCCATCCTTCTGCCGTCTTTAGCAGAGTTAACCGCGCTGCCCATTAGAACAAAAAGAAAGCCGGAAAAGACCGCGATGATGGCAATCACGACCAAGAGTTCAATTAAAGTAAAACCAAAAGTAATTTTATTTAATTTCTTTTCTTGCATTAAGAATATTATACAATAATTAAATTTAAAAGGAAAGGAAAAATTAATGCAAAGAGCCAGTTTTAATAGAAATTAATTTTTGAGACAGCGAATGGAATATGCAGAGGCTTTTAGATTTGAATATCTCGTTACCATGGTGGATCCGGTCATTAATTCGCGGTATATTGCGCTAGTTCCGTAAACTGAAGAAGACCAAAAAATTCCGTAATCGGGGCGAGAGTTGTAATAAGAACCATCGTATTCCCTAAAGCCGGTAAAAAGGCCGCTGAATCCGCTGGAATTGCTTCCGCCTGCGGCAACAGCGCGCATTTTAGTTCCGGCAGTAGCACAATCAGATGGACTGCCGTTGGGAGTTCCTCGAGCCGCATCACAGGTTTGGCCGCTATCCTTTAAATAGTTTTCTAAAGTATACCATTCGGCATCGGTTGCCACATGCCAGCCCGTTGGGCAAATGCCCGGATTTCCGGAAGTTGAACCCATGGCGGTTGACCATTGGTAAAGAAGCCCTTCGTCAGTAAATGGGCCGCCAGTGTAGTAACCGCAATAACCTACATCCGAATTATTTACCCAAGTAATCGCAGTGCAGCCGCTATCATAGTCCAAATTTTTAGCCATCCAACATTGGGATCCAATTAAAACTGTGCTATAGCTTTTTGAGTCACGGGAATCAATCAGTGTGTCTCCGCAAGTAAATGGTGTTGATTCGCTAAAACCGCTATCCGAGGAATAACTATATGTGTTTCCGTTTGAGAGAGTCGCGCTAACTGTGAAAACCGGGCCAGTACCGGAATATGTGTAAGTATAATAAACTGTATTTGAGTCCGGGTCGGTAGGCAAATTAGGTAAATATGGCTGGAGCGCTAAATCAAATCCGGCTCCGCAACCGTTAACACCAGGGTCTTTAATATTACAATTGGTTGTTGACGGGTAAGCGTTATTATTCTCGGTTAAATACATTAAGATGGATTTTTGTATATTCATTACGTCAACTTTTCTTTTCGCATCTTTGGCGGCATTAATCGTCCCTGACATTGAAATAAAAATGAAGCCGGATAAAACTCCAATAATCGCTATGACTACTAAAAGTTCAATTAACGTAAAACCTAATCTTAATTTATTTTTTTGCATTAATAATATTATATCCTTAAAGCCGAAAATCGCCAACGTTATAACTGGGAGAAGTTTCGGGTTATTTATTTTTGACGAGAAGAATGCTTAAAATAAAAGCAATTGTGAAAAATATAGCCCCGTAAAAGCAGGGAGTTAAAAATGGATTAGCGAGTCCGGCAGAACAGCCACTGGCGCAAGATTTGTTCGCTGTCCAATTTATAAATTCTTGGGCAAAATTAAACCACGCGAAAATTGTTCCGGCAAGTAAAACAAAGAATTGTATTAAAATAAATTTTTTCATTTTTTTATTATATTAAAATTATTTTTTTGAATTAAGGTTCAAGTTTTTTCAAATCTTCCAAGGATTTTTTAATAAACTTTCCGAATTTGCGGTCCTTTCCCCTTTTTTCAATATCCGTCATTTCGTAATGCTCGGCTTCTTTTTTTAATTTAACATAATTTTCGTATTTGTTTTTGTCCAAAATTTTTGTGTCAACGGCTTTCAAAACCGCGCAACCCGATTCGTGGGTGTGCGTGCAGTCGGCGTATCGGCAATTTTCGGATAAAGCGATTATTTCATCAAAAACATTTTCCACGCCCTTGTTTGAGTCCGCAATCCCCACTTCTCTTGTTCCCGGATTATCTATCACAATGCCGCCATTTTCCAAAAAATACATTTCCCGGGTTGTGGTCGTGTGTTTGCCCTTGCCCGTCCTGCGGCCGATTTCGCTTGTTTTAATTTCATTTTTTCCAAGCAATTTGTTTATTAGGGACGATTTTCCCACGCCGGATGAGCCGATAAAACAATAGGTTTTACCTTTCTCTATATAATTTACCAACTCCTTTAATCCTTGCTCGGTAATTATGCTAGTTGGGATAATATCAATATTGTCAAACCTGTTTTTGATTTCATTTATTTTCAGGTTTAATTCTTCTTCGGAAATCAAGTCGGCTTTATTCAAGATAACCGCGGGCTTGATTTTTCCTTCGTCTGCCAAAACTAAATATCTTTCCAGTCGGTTAAGGTTATAATCCCTGTCCACTGACTCAACAATAAAAACAATATCAATGTTGGTGGCGATAATTTGAATGTCTTGTTTGTTATCGTATTTCTTACTGAGTATGGTTTTTCTTGGCAAAATTTTATAGATAACCGCTGTTTCTTCGTCGGGCATGCTTATGGCAACCCAGTCACCAACCGCGGGATAGTCTTCCCTTTTTTTGGCATTGAATATTTGCTTGCCGGTTATTTTTGCCGGATATTCTCCATTTGCGCTTTTTATTTTATATAATTCTTTATGTTCGGCAATTACCCGGGCAACTGAATACTCCATTAAACCTAAAGACGCTCGGTTTGATTCAAAAAAGTCGTTATAACCCAAGCTTTCCAATTCAATTTTTGCGTTTTCATTAATCATTTTTTCTGTTGTTATTATACTTCTAAAACCAAAAACAGCCAATATTCAATTTTTTAAATAAAAAAAGAGAAGGCTTGGGATTGCTTCTCATTTTAAAAATCTTTTTCGATCATGGTTTGATAACCATGCTCTTGCAGCTTTTCGGCCAAATGCAGGGCGTGTGGAAGAAATTTAGTTCTTCTTACCAAGAGACTGACTTTGTTCGCGTCTATTGAGATTATATCATTGCCGTGGGCAAAAAATTCTATAATTCCCGCGCCGATTATGCCCATTTCGTAGCGGCCGAATCCTTCATCTTTGCCATCGGGATTCCAGGTTATAATGACTCCCGCTTCTCGGGCAATTTTAATAACCCCTTTCATTTTTAATTCATTTCTGCTTTTCGTTGCAATGCTTTGCGTTTCGCTCATTTTTTCCTCCTAAAACATAATCGGCTTATCGCTTACGTGCCAAGCGCCCAGGTCAAAGTTTTCTTTGGGCCTTTCGCTGGTCCATTTTCCGTCTTTTCCCACCCAGCGGATTTTTTCCCATTCGCCATTCACCTCTTCAAAGCCGAAAGTTTTATGGTTGATAGCATTATTGCAATTCGGACAACGCCACTCCGCGTCCATTGCCTCGGAAGGCATGTTCTCAAGAGTCAAAAGCTCTCCGCAATGTTCACATAAGCCAAGCCCGGCGGGATGAACTATTCTTTGATAACCCGCCGGCACAGTAATCTTTTTTTGTTTTTTCAAGGTTGCACCTCTAAAATATTTATACAATATTAAATGATTTTTGTCAAAAAACCGCCAACTGGCAGCCGGGCTTAGACCTATTAACTTTTCTTTTTAGAAAAAAACACATCCTTCTTGCCGAATTCCAAAAACATAAGCGAGACCAGGCCCAAGGTTATGCCAATTAATTTTTCGCGAGTAAGTTCTTCTTCAAAAATCACAATTCCCACTATTGAAAGTATAATAACGTTAAAAGTTATTAATATAACGGTGGCAACGGGGATGTCTTCTTTTTCATAACTGGCAACTAAAAATATCATGGCGATGATATAAAAAAACATCGTAGAGGCAAATAAGATAATCCCACCCTCCGACCTTACCCATTCCGCCGCGAATATGTCCCCTACGGTTAAGACAATTCCTCCTATTAAAAGCGTTACCAGTGGCGATAATTTATTGAATAATTTTTTCATTCCGTGTTTTTATAAAAGAATAAGCGCCACTACGCCGGTCGCGATGCCGCACAATTCAAATTTTGTTATGTTTTCCTTGAATAAAAATTTACCCACCACGCATAAGGTCACTACGTTGAATATTTCCAGCGTGATAGAGGCGACGGCGATGTTCGTAAATTTATAACTGAAAATTAAAAAAGTTAATCCGATTATGTAAAAAAGTATTACTGATAAATACAGCATTTTTCCCTTGGACTTTATATACATTCCGGCGAAAATATCTCCAACCGTCAAGGCTAGCCCGCCCAAAAAAAGTAATAATATGTAATCAGGTGTCATTTAAAAATTTTATAGCAATTTAATTGATATATATTGTCCAGAAAAGCAAACAAGATTATTATATCCGCCAATTTTCAAAAAAGCAACGCGAGATTAATTTGGTAAATAAAAAAAGAGGTTAAGTATCCTCTTCTATGGTTGCCGTGCAATAAAGGAATGAGAAGTCAAAAATTAGTAGTCCGATATTTGCTAAGGAAATAGGGCCGCTATCCAGAGATGCTGTGATTATAACATAGATCATTGATATGGCCATGAAAATCATTACCAGGAAAACTATTATTGGATTTCTTTTAATAAAAATTATTCCGGAAAAGAATAGCGACGCTACAAATATGGTAAAAATTAACCATTCTCTGCCGGGGTAAATGACTAATCCGTACATGCATACAAGTCCGAGCGCGATAGACCACAATATCCCGGATGCAATTTTGTTTTTTAGTTCCATTTTTTCCTCTTTTTCGATTGTTCAATCTACTACTCTGTAAGCATAAAACATCTCTTGCGAGATACTCACACAATACAATAATAATCGTATTTAGTCAAGAATGTTTGGGAAATAACTTCCCAAACATTTTGTAGGGTTGTGTATAAAAAAAAGAAGGACTAACCGATGATCCTTCACGTTTTCAGCACTTCGGAAATATTCCAGTCAGTGGCCCAGTCGTGTGCTATGGCACCACGGAATATAAGGAGTAGTAGTGACACTACGATAAGGACAATTCCGAAAAATAGTAATAATGGGCCATACCTGATTTGAGCCGTTAATGTTTGAAACATTAACCATGCTCCCAGTAGAAACGCGATTACTGCTCCTGTTAAGCAAATAAACATCGTCGCCCTTTTCTCTCTCGGAGAAAATTCTCCTTCCAAATGAACCATAATAAAACAATACAATAATAATTCTATTTAGTCAAGAATGTTTGGGGCTTTATGCCCCAAACATTCTGTTGAGTTGTGTATAAAAAACAGCAAGAATTAATCTTGCTTTTATCGGAAGTAATTGTTTTCCAATCGTTCCATCCCTTCGCGGATGCACGGCGGCCGGCATTCTCCGGGGTTCCATTCTTCATGGCGGCAGCTAGTTATGTTTGCGGGGGTACGTTCGTTGTCATACAATCCTTCGTCACATACTTCTTTGTCAAATGGGCAAATTACAACCATTGTTTTTGAATAATAGCATCATTCGTAAAATATTCAAGGTTAAACAAAAAGCGCCAACAAGGCTTTTAATTACTAGTTAGCCATTCTTTTAGGCTTTTAATGGTTTGATTCGGGGGAACGCCAATCACAATATGAAAAGGTGGAATGTTTTGTTATTAGGAGGTCCGGCTTTAATTCGGGGCACTGGGTCAAATTTAGAACTTTTTGAGGTTTATACTAAATTATTAAGAATTGAATTTAGCCATAATTTCTTGAATCGAGTTTAACGGAGAATAAAAAAAGCTATTTAAAAATAGGTCTATTCGCTTAATTAAGATTATATCAAAGCAGTCGGGAATATTTCCTGGGCATACGTTATAATAATAACGGGAAGAAAAATCGAAATTCTTTGGAGTTGGAATTAGTGATTGTATTGTGCTGTCAAATAAAGAGACCAAAGGAAATATTAATAGAATAATTATAAGAAAAAGCAATAGAGATTTTTTTAGAGTTAATGTATTTTTTTTAATAACTAATCTAAAAAATAAAATAAGCAATACGCTAATAGTTATTATTAATTCCAGTATGAGCCATTTCCATGATATATTTAGAACAAAGAATGAAATAATTCTAGATATTAAAGATACAGCAATTCCGGATATTAATTGGTAAAGAAATAAATTTTTGAAAGATTGCCTATAAGTTATATCCTTGTTAAAAAAATTTTTATAAATAAAATAAAAAATAGTATTAGCAAGAATAATAGAAATAGTAAAACAAAAGAATAAAGATCCCAGGTAAGTTATTTTATCCATGATAATAGTAAAATTAATCTTTTAAATATTATATCCCCAAAAACAAAAACCGCCAATCCGTCAGTTTTAAGGAATTTAAAGAATGTTTAGGGGTCAGACCCCTAAACATTCAATTTTTATTCACACTCCCCTCGCTTTTCGTTTTTGTTTAAGCGCAAAATAAATTCTTCAACTAATTTTTCAACTTCAAGGCAATTTTGGGTTTCCATTAACCTATCCCTAAGTTCTCTAGCACCATTAAACCCTTTTGCGTATGCGTGAAAATGTTTTTTCATAACATTAAACTGCTTGGGATTATTAAAAAGCTCCACATGTTCAATTATGGCTTTTAGTTTTTCTTTAATAGTGGGCAATCTATCAGAAAAAAACCAAGGATTCCCTATAGTTGCCCTTCCAATCATAATTCCATCAATTTTATTTTCTTTAACCAGTTCGTAAGCTTGCGTAAGAGTTTTAACATCTCCATTTCCAATAATTAATGTATCCGGAGAATATAAATCCCTTAATTCCACAATTTCTTTCGCTAAATTCCATTGCGCGGGAGAATGATACAATTCTTTTCTGGTGCGAAAATGTATAGTAAGCGCAGCAATATTTTCCTTTAAAAGAGGCGTAATCCATTCAGCGATTTGATTTTCATTGTAACCAACTCGAGTTTTTACCGAAACCGGAATTTTCTTTGCTCCTTCCTTTGTCGCTCTAATAATTTGTTTTGCTAAATCAACATCTTTTATTAATGCTGCGCCGGCCCCTTTCTCTTCTATGATTTTATCGGGGCAGCCCATATTAATATCAATACCGTCAAAACCAAATCTTTCAATCTCCTCCGCTGCTTTTTTAAAATATGATGGATCTGAACCAAAAATCTGGGCGACTATCGGATGTTCCTTCGGAGAGAATTTTAAATTTTTAAGACATCCTTCACGGCTTTTGGAAAATAATCCAACAACAGAAACAAATTCTGTCCAAAAAACATCCGGTCTGCCATGTCTTAAAAGCATATGCCTAAATGCATCGTCAGTAACTCCCGACATTGGAGCCGCAACAAAAATCGGCTTTTTTAGTTTTTTCCAGAAATTAGATTGCATATCAATTAACGAGAGTTAATTGACGCCTGATTCAAAAGAATCAGACGCACCATAATATCTTTTAATTAGTATAAGAATTCTTTGGGTGTCTTGTGATTCTTGAATGAAGTATCAGTGTCACCTGATTTTGAGTCTAAAATGTCACTAAAATAAACAATATCGTTCCCAACCACTAGTTAGTAATGCGCTTAAGATAAACCAAGACGCAAAATAAAATATTGGAAAAATTATTAAAAAACTAAAAAGAAAGAAAAAACGATTTAGTAAAGACTTTTCTTCTCTAATATTTTTAATATTATAATTTTTTAAAGCGAATGCCCATAAAAACGATATTATTAAAATAATAAAACTAAAAAAACCATACAGCCCTAACGTGAAACCAGCAAAATCTAAGCCTGAATCAGGATGATACACTAAATTAATTAACAGATACTTTATTATGTTGTGGATAAAAACGTATAAGCCTAATAAGCCAATCAAAAAGAAACAGTTGGCTGGAAAATTTCTGAATAAATATCCAAAATTAGTGATTATTTTTTTCATAGAATTAAATATCGTCTTTCAAATATTATATCTCACAAACCAAAAAGCGCCAATGATGGCGCTTGGAATTTATGGGGTCAGGACGAACTCGGAACCTTTTTGAGAGTACAAATCTCTATTCCTTAGCTCCTGCGTCTTTTAAAATTTGGATAATTTTTGGTTGAATGTTATTTTTGATGGCCCAACTTAAGACACTTTCATTAAATGCTATTGTATTTACGTCCGCCCCGGCACTAATTAATTTTTTAACAATATTAATATTTTGATAAAATAATGCATTCATTAGTGCCGTATATCCATTATTATCTTTTTCATTTACGTCCGCCCCGGCGTTAATTAAATTTTCGATTGTATATATATTTGCGTTTTCAGATGCGTATCTTGTATCTATTCCGTCAGAAGTTCCTCCATTAAGAGATGCCCACATTAATGCAGTTTTTCCATTTATGTCTTTCGTATTAATATCGGCTCCATTTTTAATTAATTCATTAACAATGGAAGATCTCCCTAAAAATGATGCATATATTAAAGCCGGTAAATCGTAGAGAGAACTTTTTGCATTTACGTCCGCCCCGGCGTTAACTAGTTCTTGCATCTCATAAAAATTTCCAGAACTTATAGCCCCTATCAAAGCTAGGTTTTTATAATTTTGAATTTCCAGTTTTTGTTGTTGTATTATCAATTGCTTTTCTTGTATTGTTTTATTCCAAAGATAAAAACCGGCAGCTCCGGCTAAAATCAAAACTACTAAAATTATTATAAAAATTGAAAGTTGTTTTTTGTTCATTAAAAATATTATATCCCCAAAAACAAAAAGCGCCAATCCGTCAGTTTTAAGGAATTTCAAAAATGTTTAGGGGTCAGACCCCCAAACATTCAATTATTCACAATCCCACTCACTCAAACCTTTTCCAATTTTTTAATATAAAAAAAGAGCTGAATTGCTTCAGCGCGTTATAATTACTTCTTTTTTAAGTAATATTATTGCAATGATTAATCCCATGAGCAACCATCCCCACAGCGGAACCCAAGGAGAAATTATTCCTAAAATTACTAGGAATGCCCCTAAGATTAACAAAATAACAGAAAATATGAATATTGGGATAATCAGGACTCCGATAATAAATCCAATTATAGACCCTATTGGTCCGTAAAACATTAATCCAGCAATTGCCCCTATGAAACCGCAAATTATGCTGAAAAAAATTATTTTCATGCCGTCGTCAGTTGGTGGTGGCCCTCGCTCTTCAATACAAATTTTGATACAGTCATCCATATAAAATCACCGTAATTTTCAATGAACTCATCGGACTTAATCCTCGTTCGTCTAAACAATAAACTATTTATCAATAATTGTCAAAACAAAAAAGCGCCAATGCCGGCGCTTTAATTTAATCAATTTTTTTAATTACTTAGTTCTCCCGTATATTCCCACGCTTTCCAATAAACATCATCTTTAGGTGGTGTGCGTCGGCGCCTTAACGCCCGATACATTTGATCTTGAATATAAATCGCGTCGTGAGAAATTAACCAATCGCTCATATCTTCGTCAATACCCTCACTCATAACGTTAACCGGCAAATACCCCTTTTTGGGAATGAAAAGTATTATATTTTTTATCCAATCATATTTTATAGAATCATACTTTCCTGTTCCAGGCCGTTCTTTAGTCGGCTTATCTCTAAGTAAGACAGTAATTGTCGCGCCGTGCGCCGACAAAAACTTTTCTATTTTTTCCTTATAATTTTTCACCGCCTTCGCCGACGGTTTCTTTTTGTAAAGTTCTATTGGCATATTTTTATAATAAATTATTATTAAATATTTTTTATTAAATAATCAATTTGAGGTGTCTAGGTCTAGATAAAACTCGTTACCATTTTTTTAAATATTTTGATGCGATAGCTCTATTTATCCATACTCCTATCATAGAGAATAAGTAAACAAAACAAACCCACGTGAACATGTATCCTATCAACATAGCCGAATCATGCGATGTAAAAAATGCTCCGGGGTTACGCGTCATAAAAAAAGAAGTATGGTCGATATATAGAAATATTAAGAAAAAAATACCGATAAAAAATAATTGTACACCATAAGCAAAAGAAAATTTCTTTCCGATTTTTTCGTTTCGTTTCCACTCTAGGTTCATGCTGATATAGATAATTAAAAAAGATATTAGAATGCAGGTGACATAAGAATCAATATAAGGATAAATGCCTCTAATGTGCTCGATTCTTGCGCTTTCTCCTAAAAAATAAAGCATTGATAATATTATAAATGCGGTTATTATAAATATAGAAATGTAAAGATTTTTATTATTTTGCATATTGATAAGTTTTTCGATTAGGTTTTATTTATTTTAATGTAAAATTATTATATCTCAACTGAATGAAAAAGAAAACAAAAATCGTCAATCCGCCAGTTTTAAGGAATTTAAAAAATGTTTAGGGGTCTGACCCCTAAACATTCAATTTTTATTCACAACCCTACTCACCCTTATCTTTAAAACTTTTCAATTTTTCATTTATAATTTTTCACCGCCTCCACCAACGGCTTTTTCTTGTAATGTTCTATCGGCATATTTTTATAATAAATTATTATTAAATATTTTTTATTATATTTACGAATACATTAATAGCTGATTTATAAACATCTTCATGGTATGGACTTACATAATAGCTTTCACAATCAAATGGTGGACCTATTCTTCTTGGCTTTCCTAAGAAATAATAATCTGAAGAATAAGTGTTTAATGGAATTCCTGGAGAATACATTCCATTGCCTGATTTTCTTAAAAAAAATATTATCGTACATCTTCTTTTGTTTAAAACGTTAATTGATTCAGTCATCCAATCGAATAAAGAATTTTGCTGAATATGATCAAATTTAGCCCTGAAGTCTCTAGATAGTTCTAAAATTTTTATATCATTTTCAAGATTTTTATATTTATTGCTTAAAAAACTTAAAAAGTCAGTATTACTTTTTATGGGCATGTCTCTTTTAAAATCATGTGAGGCCGTATGATTTAGTAGCATAGAAAATGTAGATATTGTTGCGTAAATTTGCTGGTGAAAACTTTCTGTTTTATTCACAAAACGAATCTGTACTTCTTCTAAAGATGGTTCATTGTTGTCTACTCTATAAAATATTTCATTTTCAATATTGGTCAATTCTTCTTTTCTTATTTGTAGCCTCAAAAGAACTTCATTGAATCTTTGAATTGCCAAAAGTTTTTTGCCACTATTATCATCTTTTATTAGATTTCTGTAGAAAACCTCAAGAGATCTTATAATTTTCTCCATTCTCATTTAAATATATTTTTTTGACAATGTTTACATTTATATGAAGAATCGTTGGCATTTAATATGTTTAATTTTTTACAACTTGAACAGTATGCAATAAAAGGAACTTTAGAAAAATCAGTTACTTTATTTTCTTTCCAATATTTTTCTAAACACTTAACAATTTTTTTAATAGGGTTATTTAATTTATTAATATTAGCAGGTTTTAGACTTTTAGGCTTATGCATCATTGGAGGAGTATTATTTTCATCCCACCCAGATTGTTGTTCTAAAAAAGTGCAGACATAACCAAACTCTTCATTCTTTATTTCTTTAATTTTTTCTTCGACCAGGGAAACTAAAGATTCTGGTAATTTATCAAAATTGTTATGATACCCTGACTCTAAAAGAAAAATTGTTAACAAAAATGTTTGTTGAGATCCTGATTTATTAAGTTTATATAATTGTTTTTTTGTTCTATCAAATTTTCCAAATTTTAAAGATTTACAATTGCCATTTTTATCGATTTTACTTGTTTTTACTTCAAATGTTCTATATATGTTTTTTACTTTTCCTTTTGGATTTTCTGGAAATCCTTTTGGGAAAATAGTCATAGCAATCAATATATCTATATCTCCCTCTATATTACTCCCGCATATATTTAATGGAATATTTACTGCAATCCAAGAATATGTATTATTACAGAGAAACCAAATATCGTCATTTTTTAATAATTTTAATATAGCAAAAATTTCTCTTTTTTCATTATCAATATTAAAAAGAGCGTCTTTAAAATTATTAATTCTTCGATCTGGGTATTTCGATTCTTTTTTCGATATAGTTCTGCAATTAATGTCCCGAAGTTCTCTCTTATGTATTGCTTTAGCAATAGACAAGCACAATTTACTCATACTTTCTTTATCGGGAAAGATTTCATCTAATAATTCAATGAATTTTTTATTTTTAGGATAATCGAGATCTGGCTTTGAGTCATAAAAACTATTTATATCAAAGTCTTCATTCGCAATATCGTCGGTTATTTTTTTAATGAATAATTTTGCTAATTCTTTTTTTCTCATGAGGGAGTTATTATCTTGCCTTGAAAGCAAATTAATTCTTAAAGATAAGAAAATTTTTCTCGAATAGTTTTTATATTCTTCCCGTTAATAATTTTTCTTGGTCTTTTTCGATTTGTTCTGGGGGAGGGTTGAATTCGAAACTATCAAAAATATGCAGAATTAATTTGTTTGCTATACCTTTATAATTAGTAACAATTTCTTCTTTAGTGTATTTTTTCTCAAAAATAATATTTTCTGCACTAGTTTTTCTCGGATACATAAACGATGCTCTTAACGGATCTTCTATCCACAGTTCCCTATCTTTAGTGTTATTTAATGATATATTAACGTTAACCCCCTCTTCATATATGCCATTTTTTGCTAATCTAGATAAGAAAAGAAATACTTCTGTAATTTCATATATAACTGATCCAACTACACCCAATGAAGATCCTGGCTTAATTTTTTCTGCTACTTTTGGGCGCCATTCGTCTTCATCTAACCAATCTTCTCTGAGTCCTCTATAGTATAAAAATTGACCAGTTTTATATATATGCCAAAATTCTTTATGATTAGCCCAGTCTTCCCACCCCTCGTAAAAGGTGGCCGCAGAAGCCATTCCGGAATTTTCATCATTTCTTCTTGGAATGTGTGGAAAATCCCAACCGCGCAAACTAACGGAATTTTTTTCGATAATCTCTTTACACTCTTGGATGGTATCCAATCTGACCTCCGCTGTTAGTGGCTGGAAATTAAATCTCCAATAACCCCTTGTTTTAATTTTTTCTATTAGTTTATCGTTCATAATCCCATTAATTCTTTATCTAATTTACTTTTATCATCAACTTCAGCAGTAAAGCCAATTTCTTTTTTCTTCTGCATCATTTTTAAAGTTGCCACCTCTATGATGTCTCTCATGTCATTAGAATTAGAAACTGCGGCGCTTTGTGGTCGTCCATTATTATTTCTATAGTAAATAACGCCAGCCCTAACATCTGCTCCATCCTTTCTGCATATAGTAGGTATTTGTCGAAATGGAAAAATGCGAATAACTACATAATCTTTTCCATCTTTATCTTTTGGAAAATAAAGTCTGAAATCTACGAAAGGATCAGCATAAGGAGCTATTTGATCTTTCATTATATCATAATTGTATGTCTCCATGTTCGCAGAAGAAATTCCAATTCTTTCGAGAGATTTATCATTGATTCCTAATATAATATATCCCCCATCTTGAAGATTTGACATTGCAAGGACGTCTTTAATTATACTTTTAACATCCCAAGCCACATCTCCCTTAAATTCAAGATTTTGACTTTCTGTCTGTCCTTCTAATTTTGCTTCTAATTCTTCAGTAGTCATAAAAAAATAAAAAACTTAAAATAAGGTTTTTTACTATTTATTAAATTGAATATTATTCGACGCATATTTTATTAATTATAGCTATGTATCTCGAATTGTCACTAGCGGGCAGGCAAGGAAGGTCTAGAATCTCTACCCTTCAAGCAGTGTAAGGGTTCTTTGGAGGTCTTGGCGATAGTCAATTTGAGGTGCCAGGGTCTGGGTAAAATGAGACAAGTGAGACAGTATAAAAAGGATTGTCTATTTTATCAATGGTTCTATATCTGTAATAATATTTTTAACATTTTCTAGAGACTTTTTTAAAAAAGGTATAACCGATACATTTTGGGGAAAGTTTGGAGAAATTGACACACCATCAAATAAAAAATCAACCCATATTTCTCGTCTTACAGTTGCGTCCGGTGTTGTAATCGGCATTTGAGTAAGCGGATTTACTGGGGCACCATTTATATAAACACCCGAACCAAATCGAACGCTGTTTGGATCCCATGAAACCGATCCACCTCCTACATGTTCAGAAACAATTCTCTGAGTTTCAGTTCTTTTTTGAGGAATTAGGGTAACATGAGTATTTTTATTCCTAAATAAATTAAATGACGTTATCCAACTATTACTATCATAGTCTTGCCATTTTTCTAATGTTTTTTGATAAGTTACATCAATTGCCTTTACTTTATTTTGAAAATCAGCCAGGCTATTTGCGATTGGAAAATATCCGCCGTTACTATTGGGAATTTTATTCCATAAATAATCAAGAGCTGATCTTAAATTCCCCAAACAATCTTTTACTTCTACTAGTAGGCTATCCGGTATGATCTTTTGTTCTAGATATTTATTGTATTGATTCTCAATATCCTTTAAAGATTTTTCTGCTTTATTTATTACGGCATTAATATCACTAAATTTAGAATAATTAGACATATAGTTTTTATTAATTTTAATCTTTATCTTTTTAGATCAATAATCATTGGTATATTCGACTTTATCGCTTTTCCTACTACAATTGCATGGTATTCTTTTAAGTTTGGTAATATTTGGATCATTTCTTTACCAACATAGTTTCCCAAGAATGTAAAACTTGTTTCGTCGAAAGCCTGAAAACAAACAACTGTATTACATTGAGTTAAAACGGTTTTAGAAACATTTGCTGTTCTTTGTGCGATGACAATTAGTCCAACTCCATATTTTCTTCCTTGTAGCGCAATTTGGGACATTTTATTAACCAATGCTTTGTTGGCCGAGTAATCTCCAAAATCGCCAAGAAAATTAGTTTCTGGTGTAATTGTATGAGCTTCTTCTAATACTAATGCAATCTTTGCTGGAGACCCGCTATCATATTGACTTTTAGCAAAGTTAAAAATTTTTTCGATAAATTCTTGCGTTTCCACCAAGACTTCAGTCGTATTACTTAATGCGGGAAGTTCAAATATAGCAATTTTTTTATCGTCACCAGATAAATAAGAATCAATGTCATCTTTATTTATTAAATTGTATTTAATCGCATCAATATTTTTTTTCCATTCGCCCGTGAAGTCGATGCATATAATTTTAGTATCAACTAGCAATTCTTCGATTATTTTTTGAGCCAGATATGATTTTCCACAACCAGTTATTCCCAAGAGAGCTAAGTGATGACTAACGGCTTCGTTTAAATTAATGATTGATGGTAATGATGTTCCCGGAATAATACCTAATTTGTAATTTGGATATTCAAAGTTATTTACAGTTAGGTCAGATGTAGAAGCTTTAAATAGTGGCGTTGCTATTGTTGGAACCCATCCAAACTTTTGAAACGATAATTTATCGCTATTCCATTCACCCAACTGTATAGCTTCTCCCTTAACAATGCCATTTTCGTTATGCGCTTCACTTTTTTCTTTATCCGTAATTCCATTGATAACTTGATAAAATATCCTCTTTTTCTCAATATTTAATTCAAGCAAATCGCCCTCTTGTAGGTCATCTTTTTTCTTTGAATATTCAAATTTAATTTTGCCAATAGTTGATCCTTCGATAATTAGTCCGACTATATTGTTTATTCCCAATAATTCACTTAATTGTCCATCGGCGTCATTAATTTTATAGATAATATTATTGTTAAGATTACTTTTTTCGTCTGAAGGATTATTTAGCTGTAGTACTTTTATCCATTTTTCTTGGTTTAACAAATATGTATCGAATACAATACCGGTAAGCACATTTTTTAATCCTTCTGTGGGATATTTAAATTTAACAATATCGAATTTTTTAATATTTTTTTCTTCAAAAAGTTTAGCTAAAAAAATTTTCTTTGATTGAACTCCGAATATTTTTCCAATCGTTTCAGGTCCAGGTTTATCCTTTATTTTATTAATTAAGGGAGTAATTAGTTTTTTATCTATAGGGTCAATAAGTATTATAAGGCCCCAAAATATTATCATATAGATAACATCTACCTGTTTATTATTAATAAGGAGGTTATTTTGTAACGATGTCATAAAATAACTAAATATTGAAAGTATAAAAACTATTGAAAATAACATTTTAGAACTTCCTAAGAATGATGATATCACGTATGATGAATTGGCAATTTTCTGAGGAAGGCTATTTGCATCTTTTTCCTCATCTGCAAGTAAAAATGAAAGCAATGCAATCACTGCTGTTAATGACGCATAAACTAAAAGAGGCATGTACAATAAAAATTCTTGCACATTATCAAGAGTCAATAAAACAACAAAAAGGGTTACGATGTTTACTATAACATCTAATGGTTTTGTGAAGTATTTTTCTGTCACAAAGGTCCCCAACACGATTAGTAGTAGCCCGCTAGTAAACCAAATTTGAGAGTCTTTTGGCAGGCCTATAAACACCTTATCGATTACTGAAAATTTTAATACAACTAACATCGCTATAGCGATAGAAAAATATAAGATACTTTTTATTTTTTCAATTTTCATATTTTTACAAAATAAAACACCTCAAAAAGAGGTGTCTTGGTTATCTATTGATTTGTATTCGATGGTTTTCATGTTTTTATTAAAATAATACTAAAAATCGGTTTTGTAAAGCAAAACCACCTCTTGGGGCGGTAGGCGCGATTTTTTCGAAGAAAATGAGCGGGCGGAGCTGCGACGGCAGCGAGCCGGGCCTGAGAAAAATTTCAACAGAAATTTATTCGAAGGTCGAACCTGTTCGAATCTCTACACGCCCACTTTTGCGAAGCATTCAATAAAAAATATCCCTTCGAAAAAAGGGATATTTTCTTATTGAACTTTTGCAGGGGCGGTAGGATTCGAACCCACAAGACCTCTTTTGGAGAGAGGCAGTTTAGCCGTTGAGCTTACGCCCCTTTGTCCAGAAGTTTACTTCTGGTCAAAGCCCTGAGCCGAAGGTCCTGAGAAATTTTCTCAAGAAAATTACCGAAGGGCTTGTCGAAGGACTTATCTAAATCTATCTCTTTGTTTCTTTGTGTTTTGTGCGTTTTTTGCAGTATTTGCAAAATTTTGCCAATTCAAGCTTTTCTTCAACAGCTTTAGTTTTGTTTGTGAAATAGACTGATTTTTTACAGTCAGCACAGACAAGCTTGATTGGTTTTTTCTTTTTTGTTGCCATGATAGTGAATTATAAATTACGAATTATGAATTATTTGTTTGGCAATCGCTTCAGCGATTTTTATTAAGACTTTTTATGGGAATGTTACGGGGTCAGACCCCTAGATACCCCGGGGTCTGATCCCGATCTCTGAGCCGATGGAGAGAATCGGACCCTCGACCTTCCCCTTACCAAGGGGATGTTCTGCCACTGAACTACATCGGCGAAGCCCTTCAACGCGCTTTGCTCGTTCAGGGTGCTTCGCTTTCGAAGAATACTGTGAAGTCCTGAGCTTGTCGAAGGGCGAAACAGTGGGCGAAGAGGGACTTGCACCCCCGAAGGCCGTAGCCACCTGATTTACAGTCAGGCCCGTTTGACTACTTTGGTATTCGCCCAACTTTTTGAATGGAACTCTTAGATAATAGCAAACTAATGATTATTTTTCAATAACCTTGCCCTTCTTCTCTTTCCAGGCAGTTATCTTCTTTTGGTCGCCGGAAACCAGTATTTTCGGCACTTGCCAGTTTTCGCCTTTTTTGGGTGAAAATACTTCCGGCCGGGTGTATTGCGGGTATTCTTTAAATCCGCCGGATTCGGTCATCCGTTCGTTCAAAAAAGCCGGTTTGCCTAAAACATTGGGAATTAAGCGGGAAATAGTTTCAATAACAACCATGGCCGGGAGTTCCCCGCCCATTAGGTCGTAATTGCCAATGGAAATTTTTTCATCCGCCAAATATTTTGCCACTCTTTCGTCCACGCCTTCATAGCGGCCGCAAATCATAACCAGGTTGTCGCATTTGCTTAATTCAAAAGCTTTTTTTTGGTTGAACTTTTTGCCGCGTGGAGTAAAGATAATCACCGTTGTTTTACCTTTGGCTGTTTTCTTAATGTGTTTGATTGCTTTGTAAATGGGTTCTACTTTTAAAACCATGCCCAGTCCCCCGCCATACGGCCGGTCGTCCACCACGCGCCTCGGGTTATCCGAAAAATCACGCAAGTTATGGATATTGATTTTAATCAATTTTTTGTCTTGCGCTTTTTTAATAAACGACTCCTTTAAATAAGAGCCGAATATTTCCGGAAAAATTGTAATAACATTGAATTTAATCATCTTTATTTAAAACAAAAACCATGCTTTTAGAAAATATAGCATGGTTTTTGTAAAGTGTAAACGAAATTAGATTTTGAAATCGTCGAAGTCGTCTGTTGAAGAGTCGGGAGCTGCTGTGGAAGTTTCAGCTGGTTTTTCCTCGCTCTTAACTTCTGTTCTTCGGCCGCCTTCCGGTTCTTCAATCTTCAAGTTTACTCTGGCGTGGTTCTTTAAACCAATAATTCTCACCAGGTTTCGGATAGCTCTGGCTGTTGAGCCTTGTCTTCCGATTAGTTGACCCATGTCTTCCGGGTTTACTTTCACTGAAAGCAATACCCCCATTTCGTCAACTTTCCTTTCTACTACTACATCGTCCGGGTGATCCACCAATGTTTTAACAATGTATTCAAGAAAATCTCTATCTTTTGGTGCTTCTGTCATGTTAAATTTTCAATTTTATAATTCGGGTAGTTCGACCTTTCCTTTAGTTAATTATGTTTTGCTACCCTAATAATATGATTATGACGGCAGAAAAATCAAATGTCAAGTTTGCGTAAAGCCATAATGAGCGCAGCAAAAAACCCGCTTTCCGCGGGTTTTAAAGTTTGGGATTATTCAGCTTTCGGTTCTTCCGGCTTTGCTTCTTCCTTCCCTTCAACGGGTTCAGGACTTACAGCAACGGGTTCGGCGGTAGGATTCCCTTCAACAGGTTCAGGACTTGCAGCAACTTCTTTTTTGGTGAAAATTATCTTTCTTTTTGGTTCATCAATAATTTTTTCTCCAACCAGCATATTGTGGAGCGTGTCGGATGCTTGCGCGCCCACGCTTAACCAATAAATAATTCGGTCTTTGTTGAATTTCTTTTCTTTTGTTTTGGGGTTATAAAAACCAACCTCTTCAACGAATTTTCCGCCTTTGGGAGGATTGTGCCTGTCGGTAACCACAACCTTATAGGAAGGTTGATTCTTTTTCCCGGTTCTTAGTAATCGGATAGTAAGCATTTCTTAGTTTACAGTTATTTATTTATACCTGGCTATATTACAATAAAACATGATTAAAATCAAGGGTTTTACCAATCTTTAACGTGTAAGGCTTTTTCCGCCGCATCCAGCTCGGCCTCGTGCTTAGAGGAGCCATGCCCTTCCGCCACCACGTCTTTGCCTAAAAATACGCCCACCACAAAGTTTTTCTCGTGATCCGGCCCGCTTTCTTCTATTACTTGGTAAGTTGGCGTAATGCCAATTAACTCTTGGGATTTTTCCTGGAACAAAGACTTCGGGTCTTTGTATAAGCGTTTTTCCAATATTTCCGGCAACTTGCGTTCAATTAATTCTTTTTCAATGATTTGCTTGCAGGCATTATATCCCTGGTCAAGATAAGCCGCTCCGATAAAAGCTTCAAAGGTGTCCGCCAGGATATATTTTCTTGCCCGGCCTTTTTCTTTTTGCTCACCCAAAGAAAGCAAAAGATATTTTTCAAATCCAAGTTCCCTTGCTAAATCCGATAACATATTGGAGTTAACGAGCGAAGCGCGCCAGCCGGTCAGTTCGCCTTCGGGCTTGTCCGGGTAGCGGTTGTAAAGATTTTCCGTGACAATCAATTCCAGCACGGCGTCTCCCAAAAATTCCAAACGTTCATTGTGGCACAATTCAAAATTTGGATTTTCGTTTATGTACGAGCGATGGCAAAACGCCTGCGTTAGCAGGTTTTTATTCTTAAAGGTTATATTCAGTTCGTTTTCCAGTTTTGATAGGTCTTCCATTTTTTTATAAAAATGAAAATGAATCAGGGTTTAAATAAAATTTAAGCCGTAATGCATTTTAATTTTCTACATCTGTTTCCGTTTCTTTTTCGTTAGGCAAGGACACTTCAGCTTGTTCTTGTTCTTCAATGCCGCGGTAAACCGTGCCTAAGACGCCATTGATAAAGCGGCGGGAACTTTCCCCTCCGAAGTTTTTCGCCAATTCAATTGATTCGTTGATGGCAACTTTGGGCGGAACATTTTTTTTGTTGCCGTAAATGAGTTCAAAAATCCCCAAGCGCAAAATATTGCGGTCTAGGATGTTTATTTGAGCTAAAGGCCATTCGGGGGCGGTCTTTTCAATGATTTTATCAATAAAGGGTTTATTCTCCGTGACACCATCAACCAAATCCCAAATAAAAGTTACGGTTTCCAATCCTTTGCCGAATTCTTCAATGTTTCTTTCCGTAATTGAATGCAACGCGTTAGAATCGCTCGCGTTGTTAAAGTCCCACTCGTATAAACTTTGCATAGCTATTGATCTGGACAAGTGCCTGGAAGCCATACTTTCTTTTTACTTTTTATTTAGAAGTTTCTTCTTTTTCTGGTTGCGGTTGAGTTTCCGCGGATTCAATTTCTTTGGCGCGGCTTTTTTGTTCTTTCTTTTCCAATTTAGCCATTACATTGATATATTCTTTGCCTTTATAGAAACCGCAAAAACCGCAAGCCGTATGAGGTAGAACCGGTTTGCCGCATTTTCCGCACTTAATTAAAGCCGGGGCTTTGATAAAAATGTTTCCCCTTCTTCGGTCTCGGCGAGATGTATTGTGCCTCTGTTTTGGAACTGCCATGTAAGTTATGATTTAAAAAGTAATAATTCGCAATTTATAGAGAATATATAGAATTAAAACTTCCGGACATTCTTTATATTTGCTTGTTTATTATACATTTTTTGCTATTTTTGTAAAGTATTTGGGAAAATTATAAAAAAAATGCATAGAGCCAACGCATTTTTGTTAATGCGAGGCCCTATGCCTTGGACGGCCCGAAGGATTGTCAGAAGCATCCTTAAGGACCAAAGTACAGAGGTTTATGGCTTGAAGACATCGACTAAGCGACCAGGCTTAAGGATAATCTTCAATATAATTATACATATATATTTGCCATTTTGTCAATAAAGCAAAACAGTCCGTTCGCCAGCTGGCGAACGGACTGTTCCATAAACAAAGATCAAAATAAAGGTAAAAGGATTGATGTGCTATGTTGGTTAGTCTCAATCAAATCCCCCGTTCATCTTGATGCTTATATTATAATATAATACTAAATATATGTCAATAGATATTCTCCCCAACAGTGTTCTAACTATATGTTCATCAGATTTTGTTAAATCTGATGTCTCATTTAGCAAAATGACCACTGGGCATTAGCTCGCGCTAATTGATATATATTTTATGGGCGCAAAGGTTTTGCGGTGGATTTTGCAAGCGCCGTGTTTTTTAAGCATGGCAAAATGCAATTTGGTGCCATAACCCTTATGTTGAGCAAATCCATACTCGGGATATTGCTTGTGGAATTTATCCATTAGCTTGTCTCGGGTTACTTTGGCGATAATTGAAGCCGCGGAACAGGAAAATATTTTCGTGTCCGCCTTGATTATGGGTTTTTGTTCAACATCCATATTTATTTTATGTTTGCCGTCTATAATCAAGCAATCGGGATGTTTGTTTGTTTTTTTAATTAAATCATCCACGGCTTTTTTCATTGCCAGTTTTGTGGCTTGGAAAATATTTATTTTATCTATTTCTTTTTCATTTACCTTGCCGATTCCGAAAATAATATTCGGTTCTTTGATAAGCATATCGTAAGCGGCTTGCCTTTGTTTTTCGGATAATTGCTTTGAGTCTTTAATCAGAGCAAATAATTCTTTGCCCAAATTATCGGACAAAACAAGAACGGCTCCCGCGACCACCGGCCCGGCCAAAGGCCCGCGCCCGGCTTCGTCGATTCCCGCAACCAGTTTATATCCTTGTTTCCAAAGTTTTTTCTCTGCGAGTATATTCATATAAATTATTATATCGAAAATACGAACATATTAAAAATCGGGATAAAAAAAGAGCAGTTTATAGACATGCTTTGGTCTTTTTCATTTTTACCCTTCTTTTGAAAGCGTTATAATTTTTGATACTTCTCCTGGATGCACTTTGATACGATGATACTCCACAAGATATGTGTAAATTGCTCTTAATTTTCGGGTGCCGTCTTTTATATCTGATTTAAATTCTGGCGATTCCGGATTTTCAGAACAGAACGATTTGAGGAGTTCATTTATCTCGTGGGCGTACTCGGGATTTTTATCGTACGCCTCTATCATTTGAAGAAATTTTTCAATCTGCCAAATAAGTTCAAATCTTACGCTGCTTTTTCTTGTTTCGGTAGGCGGGATTTTAATATCTTCCAGGAGATTCTGTTTGGAAAATATTGTTTCGGCCTTTTCAACATTACTATACGCGATTTCGGCGAATGCCCCAAGATTTTTTATGAAGACTTGTTCGCCACCCTCAACCCTTAAAGCTACTTTTTCAAACATGTAGAACCACTGAAATTAGTATACAATATTATTGTAATTATGTCAATAAGATTATTGGCGTTGACTTGGATGTTTTTCTACTTGAAACGCTAGTTGAATTAGGATAATATATAGGTATATAATTTAGCTTTAAAATATGAAATTTGACGAAATCGTTAATAAGAAAATCTTAAGCCAAGACGAGATTGAGAAAGAGATTCGAGAGGCCGAAGAACAAGGCCGCATGGTTGATTTCAGCAATAAAATCATCCGGTCATTTTTTATTTTAAAGGACAGAATCAGAAACGGAATTACTTTTGAAAACAGCGAGGTTAAGGGCCAGTTTTTTTTGGGAGAATTATATATAGAGGGCGATTTGATTCTAAAAAACACAAAAGTAAACGGTTCGGTTTATTTGGCTAAAATTAAAGTGGCGGGAAATTTAAACATAGAAGAATTAAAATCCGAAGGAGCGATTAATTTAGTGGGCGCGGAAATCGGCAAGAATATTTTAGCGCAAAAGATAAAAAGCAAAGGATTCCTGAGTTTGGCAAAAACGGAAATCGGTGGAAGCATTATTTTAGACAAAGCTAGGATAGAAAGCACGATCACAAGGTTTGACGAAATGTCTATTCGCGGAGATTTGATTTTGGAAGGAGCCAAAACATTGGGCAATGTAAATATTTCCGGAGCCCATATAGACGGCTTATTGGACTTGGATGAGATAAGCGTGGGTAATGACTTGATTTTGGCCGGCACGGTTTATAAAAGTTTGGAAGACGCGCACATGGAAATTATGGGAAAACAAGTAAAGTAACGCTTGAATTAAAATGAAAAAATTTACTCACTTACATTTGCACTCGCATTATTCCCTTTTGGACGGCTTATCCAAGATTGATGATATTTTGGACAAAGTGAAAGAAATGGGAATGGATTCAGTAGCGTTAACCGACCACGGCGTAATGTATGGCGCGGTGGAGTTTTATGAAAAGGCGAAAGCTAAAGGAATCAAGCCCATTATCGGCTGCGAATTTTATGAAGCCGTGGCAAGCATGGACGACAAGACTCCGCAAACCGGCGGCCGCAGATACCACTTGATACTTTTGGCTAAAAACCAGGAAGGATACAATAATCTCGTGAAGTTGGTAACACAAGCGCATTTGCGCGGCTTTTATTATAAGCCCAGGATTGATTTGGAATTATTAGAAAAGCATTCCGAGGGTTTGATTTGTTTATCGGCTTGCGTGCAAGGCCGGATTCCGGCAATGTTATTGGCCGGCAAGATTGATGAGGCCGAAGAAGCGGCAAAACGTTATGAAAAAATGTTTGGCAAGGGCAATTATTATTTAGAAATCCAGCCGCATCCGAATTTGCCCGACCAAATAAAAGCCAATCCGCTGATGATTGCCTTGTCTAAAAAAACCGGCATACCCTTGGTTGCCACCAATGACAGCCATTATATCAATAAAGACGATGAAGAAGCCCAAGATATTTTAATGTTGATTAACACGGGCGCGGACATAAACGATAAGGACAGGCTTAGCATGAAAGGCGAAGATTTTTCAATGAAATCCGGAGACGAAATGGCAGAAAGCTTTAAAGAAGCGCCGGAAGCGATTGAGAATACGCAAAAAATAGCAGAGGCTTGCAATCTTGAATTGAAATTGGGAGAAATAAAGCTTCCCTATTTTGAAGTTCCGGACGATAAAAGCCACATTAATTATTTGCAAGAGATTTGCTACAAAGGCATTGGCAAAAAATACCACATTGATTCGGAAGAACTGAACCAGCTAATTCAAGCCGTAGAACAAGGTAAAGAAATCAAGCCCGAAAATGTAAAAGATGAAAATTTAAAACCCATAGTGGAACGGATGGAATACGAGCTTGGCGTGATTAACAAAGCCGGGTTTGTGGATTACTTTTTGATTGTGCAGGATTACGTAAACTGGGCGAAGGCCAACCGGATTGTCGTGGGCCCGGGCAGAGGCTCGGCCGGCGGTTCCATTGTGGCTTATCTTGCCAACATTACCAACGTTGACCCGCTCCGCTACAATTTATATTTTCAAAGATTTTTAAATCCGGACAGAATCTCGCCGCCGGATATTGATTTGGATTTTACAGACAAGCGCCGGGACGAAGTGATTGAATACGTGGCGCAAAAATACGGCCGCAACCGCGTGGCGCAGATTATCACTTTCGGAACCATGGCTGCCAAAGCCGCGGTTCGGGACGTGGGTCGCGCCCTGGGTTACGAATACAGTTTTTGCGACCGGATTTCCAAAATGATTCCCATGGGTTTTGATTTAAAAGACGCAATGGAGTCAGTGGATGAATTTAGCGATTTGTATAATTCCGATGAACGCGCCCAACGCTTGATTGATTTGGCTTTTAAGATAGAAGGTTGCGCCAGGCACGCTTCTACCCACGCTTGTGGCGTGGTGATTGCCGCCAATCCTTTGGACGAATTGGTGCCAATCCAACACCCCAGCCAAAACGGCGATGCGATTGTGACCCAATACGAAATGCACGGCATTGAAAGTTTGGGCTTGTTAAAAATGGATTTTTTGGGCTTGAAAAACTTAACCATTATTGAGGAAACTTTGAAAAGAATTTACGCGGTTAGGGGTTTTAACGTGGATATTGATAATTTGCCCCTGGACGACGAGAAAACTTTTAAGCTTTTGCAAAAAGGAGACTGTATCGGCGTGTTCCAATTGGAGTCGGACGGAATGAGAAGATATTTAAAACAATTAAAGCCGACTGATATTGAAGACATAATCGCTATGGTGGCTTTATACCGGCCCGGACCGATGCAGCATATTCCAACTTATATCGCGGGAAAAAATAAAACCAAAGAAGTCCGGTATTTACACCCGAATTTGAAGCCCATTTTGGAATCCAGTTACGGCATTCCCCTTTACCAGGAGCAGATTATGAGAATCGCGCAAGAGATTGCGGGCTTTACTTTGTCTGAGGCTGATATTTTGCGAAAAGCCATTGGCAAGAAAATTGAGAAACTTTTATTGGAACAAAAAGACAAATTTATAAACGGAGTTAAAGCCAACGGCATCAGTGAAAGGATTGGGCAAGAAATTTGGGCCTGGATTGAGCCTTTCGCCATGTATTCGTTTAATAAATCGCATGCCGCTTGCTATGCCATTATCGCCTATCAAACCGCTTATTTAAAAGCCAATTATCCGGTAGAATATATGGCCGCGCTTTTAACATCTGAAGGCTCGGACGTGGAAAGAATCGCGGAACTGATCGAGGAGTGCAAAAAAATGTCTATTGAAGTGGTGGCTCCGGACATTAACGAATCATACAGTAATTTCAGTGTGGTGCCGGGTAAAGATCAAATCAGGTTTGGGCTGACCGCGATTAAAAACGTGGGTTACAATATTGTGGAAATGATAATCAATGAGCGGAAAAAGAATGGGGCGTATAAAGACATCCATGATTTTGTTACGCGCGTGGAATCAAAAGTTTTAAACAAGAAATCCATGGAAAGCCTGGTAAAAGCCGGCTGTTTTGATTCCTTGATTGAAAGAAACAAGATGTTGACAAACATGGAAAAGTTGATGGATTGGGCGAAGAAAGCCCAGAAAATCAAAGATAGCGGGCAGAAAGGATTGTTTGACAATTGCACCACGGTAAGTTTTAATGGTTCTGTGGCCCTGGATGACGCCCAGCCGGTGGATGAATACGATAAGTTGACCTGGGAAAAGGAACTATTGGGCTTATACATTAGCGGGCATCCTTTGGAAAAATTCCGGGATATGCTCCAAAAACAAACCACACCGATTAAGAAAGTAAATATGGATTTGAATATGGTGCGGGATTACAGCAATCCCTATCAAAAATACATTATTTCCGGCGAGACGGTAACCGTGGGTGGAATAGTTTCCAGCGTTAAAAAGATAATAACGAAAAAGGGCCAGCCAATGATGTTCGTGAAACTACAAGATTTGACGGACAGGATTGAAGTGGTGGTATTCCCTTCCACGCTGGAAAATTGTGAATTAATGCTCACGGAAAATAGAATCGTTTCCATTGAGGGCAAGGCGGATTATCGGGATAATTCTCCCAAGATAATCGCCAACACGGTTGAAGAAATATTAGAAGCGTAAATTATTAAATTTATGTCATCAGAAAACTTGAACAAAATCAGGCATTCGTTGGCGCATATACTCGCGGCGAGCGTAAAAGAGCTTTTCCCCAAGGCCAAATTTGGCATTGGGCCCGCGATTGATAATGGTTTTTATTATGATTTTGAAGCGCAGTTGAAAGAAGAAGACTTGGCGACAATAGAAAAGAAAATGAAAGAGCTGATTGCCCAAAATATTGTTTTTGAACAAAAAGAAATCAGCAAGAAAGAAGCCTTGGAATTATTCAAGAACGAACCGTATAAATTGGAACTGATTAATGAATTGGCGGACGAAGCGATTACGATTTACCAATCCGGAGCTTTTGTTGATTTATGCAAAGGCCCGCATATTGGCTCCACCAAGGAAATTAATCCCAAAGCTTTTAAGCTGCAAAAATTGGCGGGCGCTTATTGGCGCGGCGATGAAAAGAATCCCATGTTAACCAGGGTTTACGGATTGGCGTTTGAAACCGAAAAAGAATTGGAAGATTATTTGAAAATGATGGAAGAGGCGGAAAAACGGGAACATAAAAAAATCGGCAAAGAATTGGATTTGTTTTCTTTCCACCCCGAAGCCCCGGGATGCGTTTATTGGCATCCGAAAGGAATGGTAGTTTGGGATTGCTTGGAAAAGTTCGGGCAGTCTATCCGAAGAAAATACGGATACGTAAAAATAAAAACTCCGCAAATTGCCAAGAACAGCCTTTGGATTACTTCCGGCCATTGGGAACACTACAAGGAAGAAATGTTTATTTTTGAAGTTGAGAACGAAATCTATTGTTTGAAGCCCATGGATTGCCCTTTTAATATCCAAGTTTACCAATCCGCGCAAAGGTCATACCGCGATTTGCCGATAAGATACACGGAAATCGGGCACGTAATGCGAAATGAAAAATCCGGCCAATTGAACGGCTTATTTCGGGTGCGGGAAATAACCCAAGATGATTCGCACGTGTTTTTGCGGGAAGACCAAGTTGAAACAGAAATTTCCAATTTGATTAAAATGGTCCAAGAGTATTATATCGCCTTGGGAGTGGAGCCGAAATTTTTCTTATCAACCCGGCCGAATGATTTTATGGGAGAAATTTCCGTTTGGGATAAAGCTGAAAATGATTTGAAAAATGTTTTGGGCAATTTAAAAATAAATTACGGCTTAAAAGAAAAAGACGGCGCTTTCTACGGCCCGAAAATAGACGTTAATATCCTTGACGCGTTAGGCAGGTCTTGGCAGGTGGCGACAATCCAGTTGGATTTCCAATTGCCCGGCAAATTCGGCTGCGAATACGTGGACGAAAACGCGGAAAGAAAAGTTCCGGTAATGCTGCACGCCGCGATATTCGGCAGTTACGAAAGGATGATAGGCATTTTAATTGAGAATTACGCCGGCGCGTTTCCGTTCCCTTTGGCTCCGGTGCAAATTAGGGTTATTCCGGTTAGTGAAAATAATTTGGATTACGCGGAAAAAATAGCGAAAGAGTTGGAAGGTTACCGAATTGAGATAGACAGGAACAATGACACTATTGGCAAAAAAATAAGAGCCGGGGAAATGGAAAAAATCCCCTATTTGCTGGTGGTTGGAGACAAAGAAGTTACTAATGGAACAATCAGCGCCAGGCAAAGGGGCCGAGTTGATTTGGGCGAAATTAAACTTGAAGAATTTATAAATAAATTAAAAGAAGAGGCAAACTTATAAAATATATGGAAACAATATCTGACGAATCGGCTAAAAGCTTTAAAGCAATCGGGTCTTTTTTATTCGTGTGTTTGTTCTGCGTTTTTGGTTTTATTTTTACCAATAATACAGCAATGGCTGCGGACAATGTTGAGGAAATCGCCAAGCCCGTGTTGTTGCCCAACAGCCCGCTTTATTTTTTGAAAGACATTGGCAGGGAGATACAGTCTTTTTTTGTGTTTGACCCGGCCAAGAAAGCGGAATTACGATTGGAATTTTCCAACCAAAAACTGATTGAAGCTAAGAAAATATTTGAAAACGACCCAAGCAATACCGAGGCGTTGAATAAGGCCTTGGACAGTTATGCCAGTGAAACCGATAAGTTAAAAAAAGCCGCTAGTGTTTTGAAAAAAGACAGTGTTTCCAGCAACCAATTATTAACCAAGATTACTGAGCAAAATTTCAACCACCAACAGATATTAAACGAAATATCCGGCGCGGATAAAATAAAAGTTGAACAAACCCAAAGCAAATCAATTGAAAATTTCACAGCCTCGTCTTTTAACTTGGCTTCTCCGCAAGCGGTTCAAAAAAATATCCAAGATAATTTAAACAAAGATACTCTTTCCGCGCAAAAAGTTGAAAAAATGGACGTGGTCGCCAAGATGGACAGTGGAGCTTCCGTAGAATTGAAAAAAGAAGTAATGAAAGTGCAAGATAATTTATTGCAGCAAACAACAGGCTCGCCTTTTTTGAGCGTGCCGGACAAGCTGAAAATCAACCAATACCTTGAAGAATTAAAAGCCAAGCCCGAATTCAAAAATGTTATTTTGGAGGATTTCGCTAAAAATATTGTCAGCCAAAACAAGGAAGAAATAAACCAATTAAACACGCTTTCCGACGCGGATAAAGAAAAATTAAAATTATACGCCGAGCAAATTTTAAACACGGAGAAGATTGATTTTGCCGACGCAATGAATAAATTTGAAGCCTTGGACATTTCCCAAGAAGCCAGGCAAACCATTAATAAAGTAACTGATAAAATTACGAGCCAAAATATTGTTTCCGGGCCGACAACCGCAGCAAATATCGGCATGGCAAATCCAGCCTCGGCGTATTGCGTAAAACAAGGATATAAATTGGAAATTAGAAAAGACGCGCAAGGCAATGAAACCGGTTATTGCATATTCTCGGATGGTAAGGAGTGCGAAGAATGGAAATTTTTTAGAGGTGAATGTCCCGATAATTCTTCCCGATAGTAATCGAGATTGAATTATCGAGGATCCCGCTATTTTTAGCGGGACACTGATGATAGATAATTAAACATTTTGGGGTGGCTTGAAAGAGCCACCTTTTTCTTATAGTATGGCAATATATGAAAAAATACTGGATTAGTACTTTCGGCTGCCAGATGAACCATTCCGATTCGGAAAGGATTGCCGCTGTTTTTGAATCAATAGGCGCTGTTCCCGCTTCCACGATAAAAGAAGCGAATTTTATTATTGTGAATATGTGCTCTGTGAGGCAATCGGCAGTTGATAGGGTTTATGGCCAGAATAACAATATAAAGCGCTTAAAACGGGCAAATAAGGGCTTAAAAACCATTTTAACCGGGTGTATTTTAAGTTCGGATAAGGGTAAAATGGCTGAAATTTTTGACTATGTCCTAGATAAGAAGGATTTGGAAAATTGGCCGGCTATTATTGCGAATAAGCGTGAAAAAAAACAAGCAAAGGATTATTTGGAAATTACCCCGCTTCATACCAGTAATATCCAGGCGTTTGTACCCATTAGTAACGGGTGCGATAATTATTGCACTTATTGCGCCGTGCCTTATACCCGCGGCCGGCTGGTATCCAGGAACCACAAAAGCATATTAAAAGAAATTAAAGAACTTGTCCAAAAAAGATATAAAGAAATTTGGCTTTTGGGCGAAAACGTAAATAGTTATTTGTCGCCCGGTAAAGAAAAAATAGATTTTACCAAACTTATTGAAGCAATTGATAAAATTGAAGGTGATTTTTGGCTGCGTTTTACCAGCCCGCATCCGAAATATTTTTCCAATAAGCTGATTGATGTTTTGGCTAAATCCAAGAAATTTGCGCCTTATTTGAATTTGCCGGTCCAGGCCGGAGACAATGTGATTTTGCGAAAAATGAACCGGCCTTATACTGTTGAAGCGTATAAAGTTTTAGTTAAAAAAATAAGGTTGGCTTTTGAAAAACAACGGATTGGCATGGACAAGATTGTCGGAATTTCCACGGATATAATTGTGGGCTTCCCAACCGAAAGCCAGGCGCAATTCAATAATAGCGTTAAACTGATGCGGGAAGTCAAATTTGATATGGCCTTTATTTCCCAATACTCTCCCCGGCCCCAGTCTTTTTGCTATAAAAATATCGCGGACGATGTGTTAAAAAAAGATAAAAGAAAAAGAGAACAAGACTTGACGGATGTGTTGCGAATCACGGCTTTGAAAAATAACCAACAATTTTTAAAACAAACTATTCCGGTTTTGGTATTTAATTTGGAGGATGGCTATTATCTGGCGAGAACCAGGCAAAATAAGCCCATCCGCTTTAAGGCGGAAAAAGCCGGATTAATCGGGCAATTCGTAAACGTAAAAGCCACCAAGGCTTCCGCTTGGTCAATGGAAGCGAAATATGAGAAGCCCAAGTTAATTATTATTGTTGGCCCAACCGCTTCGGGCAAGACGGATTTGGCGGTTAAATTGGCGAAAGAGTTTAACGGAGAAATTGTTTCAGCCGATTCCCGCTTGGTTTACAAGGGAATGGATATTGGCACAGCCAAACCGCTAAAAGACACTAATATAAAAAATGGTTATTATGTGAGCAGTATAAAGCATCACTTAATTGATATTTTGGATTTGAACGAAGAATTTAACGCGGCTTTGTTTAAAGAGCGCGCAGTAAAAGCAATAAGCGAAATATTAAAACAAGGCAAAATTCCTTTTTTAGTTGGCGGCACCGGCCTATATGTTAAGGCTGTAGTAGATAATTTGGATTTTCCAAAAATAAAACCAAATAAAAAATTAAGGAATGAATTAGAAAAGAAAAATGTTGCGGAGCTTTTTGAAATTTATAAAAAATTGGACGCGGAAGGCGCGAAACAAATAGATAAAAATAATAAAAGGCGCTTGGTTAGGGCGATTGAAGTTTGTAAAATTACAGGCAAGCCGTTTTGGCAAGAACGGAAAACAATGGACCCAATTTATGAAGCATTGCAATTAGGCATTGAGGTTAAGAAAGAGGAGCTGAAAAAAAGAATCGTTAAAAGAGTGGAAAAAATGATTAAAGCCGGGTTGGAAAAAGAAGTTAAGAAGTTATCCAAAAAATACGGTCTTACTTTGTTGCCCATGCAAACCATTGGTTACGCGGAATGGAATACTAAAAACGATAAAGATAAAATTGAAAAGGATATTGCAACGAATACCATTAAATTCGCCAAACGCCAGGCGACTTGGTTCAAGAAACAAGGTGCGATTAAATGGATTAAAGATTATAAGCAAGCGGAAAAAGAAATAAAGAAATTCTTGTAAGTAAAAACCGGCATTAGCCGGTTTTGTTTATTTATCCAATTTTTGATTTTAACAGTTCGGCGGCTCGTTGCGGGTTGGCTTTGCCCTGTGACTCCGCCATTATTTGCCCGATTAAAAATGCGAAACTGTTTTGCTTGCCGGCCTTATAATCAATTACAGCTTTTTCATTTTTCGCCAAAACATCATCAATTATTTTTTCAATTTCCGAGTCATCGCCTATTTGCGATAAGCCCTTTTCTTCAATAATCAAGGACGGGTCGTTTTGGGTGGTAAACATTTCCGCCAAGACAATTTTGGCGATTTTACTGGAAATTTCTTTGGAAGAAATCAGGCATAACAATTCCGCGAAGTTTTCCGGCGTAATTTTATTCTCCAAATATTCCAAGGAATAAGCTTCTTTGCCTATGCCTTCGGCTTTTAACAAAGATTGCAAGTCCGTGATCATATAATTGGCCGCTAATTTAACCAAATCCGCGAAATTCTTTTCAGTCACATCTTCGCGGGAAGTGTCTTCTTTCCAACAAACCAATTCAGAAACTGTTTTTTCAAAATAATCGGCAAAAGCCATATCTTTAATAAAAAATTCCACTTCTTTGGGCAAGAGTTTGTATTCGCTTTCAAAGCGGGCCGCTTTTTGCGCCGGCAATTGTGGAGTTTTACTTTCAATTTCCTTAATTTTTTCAATAGAAATATTTATATTCGGCAAGTCCGGTTCCGGGAAATAGCGGTATTCGTGCGCGTTTTCTTTGCTTCTTTGGCTAATGGTAATTTGTTTGTCGTCGTGCCAGCCCCTGGTTTCTTGGACTACGGGCTCATTCTCATCCAATAACTTGGCTTGCCTTTTGATTTCGTATTCAATGGATTTTTCCACAGCCTTAAAAGAATTAAGATTTTTAACTTCCACCTTGGTTCCCAATTCTTTGTCCCCTTCTTTATTCAAAGAAATGTTAACTTCGCAGCGCATTTGCCCTTTTTCCATGTCAGCGTTGCTCACATCCAAATATTTTAAAATTAATTGCAAATCCTGGCAAAATTTCTTGGCTTCTTCCGCGCTATTGATATCCGGCTCGGTGACCAGCTCCATCAAAGGCACTCCGGAACGGTTAAAGTCCACCAAACTGGCTCCATCGGCTGTGTGCAAAAGTTTACCCGTGTCTTCTTCCATATGGATTCGGGTGATGCCGATTCTTTTTTCGCGGCCGCCATTTAGCTTTATTTCCAAAAATCCATTAACGCAGAAAGGCATATCAAATTGCGATATTTGGTAGCCCTTGGGCAGGTCGGGATAAAAATAATTCTTGCGGTCAAATTTTGATTGCGCCGCGATTTGGCAATTCAAAGCCAAGCCGGTCATAATAATTTTATTAATGGCTTCTTCATTGATAACGGGCAAAGTTCCCGGATGGCCCATGCAAATCGGGCAAACATTCGTGTTCGGTTTTTCTTCCAATGAATTGTTGGCTTCGTTCGGGCAAGCGCAAAACATTTTTGATTTGGTTTTGGATTCAAAATGGATTTCCAATCCAATCGTGGTTTTGTACATAATTATTTTTTTAGGTCTTTCATTATTTTAACTCCGCTGCTGGTGCCGATAATGTCGGCGCCGGCTTTAATCATCAGTTTAACGTCGGCTAATGTTTTTATTTTGCCCGAGGCCTTGATTAACAGGCCGGGAGCATTCTCGCGCATTATTTTTAAATGAATGGCTTTTTCTTTCAATTCCCTGTTTTCCAAAGGGTCTTTTTCCGTGGCGGTTTTTACGCAAATCGCTCCGGCTTTTTTTGCCAATTGCGATACTTTGGCGATTTCTTCATCCGTTAAATAGCCGCTGCCGATTATAACCTTGGTATCGCCAAGCTTGCAGATAGCTTTCAAATCTTTTTCAATTTTATCCCAACGTTCGTGCTTTACGTCCGGAATATTAACCACGATATCCAAGTCATCGGCTCCGTCTTTTAAGGCCTTTTGGGTTATGGTTAAGCGTTTTTTGTAATCCGAATCCCCAATCGGGTCATCAATTAAGACAACTATCCTGATGCCGCTGTTTTTTAAAATTTCCGCCGCGGTTTTAACCCACTGCGGCCTGACGCAAACACCCCGAAAATCATATTGCAAAGCTTCGCGGCAGGTATCTATAATATCCTGCTTTTTTGTGTTAAGGTCAATATTGGTCTGGTCAATGTATTTGTTGATTGGTTTATTTGCCATAAGATTAAATTTGCAATTTTTTATTTAATATTCCAATTATTTGATTGAAAACATTTTCAACAGATTGTTCGCCGTCAATTGTCTCCCAATCGCAAAATACTTTTTCGTTGGCCATTTTTTCATAAGTTTCCGCCAGCGCTGCCTGGAATTTTTTATCTTCTTCGTGCCGGTCCAGATTATCGGGCTTTTGGTTTGTTTTTCTGGATAGCGATGTTTCCGGCGCTATTTTAATATATATGCATAAATCCGGTTTGGATGCCTCAAACAGCTGAGCCAAGTCCAATAATTTTTTTAATGGAAATCCTTTAAAATGCTGATAAACGATCGTAGATGTTAAATAGCGGTCTCCCAAGATTATACCATTATTTTGAACAGTTTCGTTAATGAGTTGTTTGTCTTTAATAAAATCGGCAAAATAGAGCATTACTTGAGTGTCAACGCTGAATTCGTATTTTTTGTGCAACCAAGCGCTGATTAAATCGCCAATGGGCTGGCCGTATTCGGGATATTTTTTAGTAACAACTGCATATCCTTTTTGAATTAAAAAATCAGACAATAACTTTGTCTGAGTTCCCTTTCCGCAACCGTCAATTCCTTCCAAAACTATAAATTTTCCGGTTGTTGAAGCCATTGTATTTTTTGTTTAATTAATTAGATTCCAGTTTACTCTCTTGCGGGCGTTGCGCGCCAACATATTTGGCGTTTTTCTTTTTGTAATACGGGTTGGTTGTGGGCGAAGAAAGCGGTTCAAATACCAGTTGGCAAATCCTGGTTTTGGGATACAGCAAAATCGGAATCATGCCGATGTTTTCCATTTCCAATACAATTTTTCCTTTAAAGCCCGGGTCAATGTGGCCGGCGGTTGAATGGATAACAATCCCTAATCTTCCCAAGCTGGAACGCCCGTCAATTCTGGCGGCGATATCATCGGGTAAAAACACCTCTTCCAAAGTGCTGCCCAAAACAAATTCGCCCGGGTGGAAAACAAAAGCTTCGTCGTCCGGTATTTTTACCGACCGGGTAATATTGCTGAAAGTTTCGGGCTTGCGGGTGTCAATGTAGGGATTTTTCGAATGTTCGAAAATCATAAACTCGTCGCCTAAGCGCAAGTCCAACGAAGCCGAGCCGAGCTGTTCTTCCAAATTCGGCTTGGGAGTAATTTGTATTTTTTCTTCGTCAAGAAATTTCTTGATTTCCCTGTCAGATAAAATCACAATAGTTAAATTTTATTGAATTGATAATCCAGTTGAGGAAAACGAAAATTTAGATAACGTCAATGCCCAAAGACCTGGCAGTGCCGGCCAATATTTTAACAGCCGCGTCCATATCCTTTGTGTTCAAATCAGACATTTTTTGTTTGGCGATTTCTTCCAATTGCGCTCGGGTTATTTTACCAACTTTCTTTTTGTTCGGAGTGCCGGAACCTTTTTCCAAACCAATGGCTTTTTTAATCAATTGCGCGGCCGGCGGTTGGTGCAATTTAAAAACATAAGATTTGTCTGTGTAAACCGTGATATCTACCGGTATTTTAAAATCACCCAATTCTCGGGTCGCGTCGTTAAACGCTTTGCAAAATTCAGCGATGTTAACTTGTTGGGATGCCAAAGCCGGGCCGACTGGCGGGGCGGGATTGGCTTTACCTGCTTGAATATGAAGTTTGATGATTGCTTTAATTTCTTTGGCCATATAATAGTATTTAGTATAAAGTATTTAGTGTCTGTGTGGGGTTAACCAATTTTTGTGATTTGAAGCGAGTCCAGCTCAAGCGATGTGTCGCGGCCAAACATATTAATCATTATTTTTACCTTGCCCTTCTCTCCATCTACTCCGGAAACTTTGCCTTCAGAGTCTTTAAAAGGCCCGTCCGTGATTCTCACCAAGTCGCCTTCTTTGAAATCGATGGTGTATTTCGGTTCTTCTTCCACCATTCTTTTCTTTAAAGCGTCAATTTCCAAGGTGGACACCGGAAGCGGAATGGTGCCTGAACCGACAAACCCCGTAACATTTGGCGTGTTTCTTACAACATACCAAGAGTCGTCGGTCACAATCATTTCCACCAATACGTAACCCGGATAAATTTTTTCTTCAATCGTCCTTTTCTTCCCGTTTCTGATTTTTATCTTTTTTTCTTTTGGCACAACAACGTTAAAAATTTTATCTTCCATGCCCAAAGACTCAACTCTTTGTTTGAGATTCTTTGCCACCGCGTCTTCATAGCCGGAATAGGTATGCAATACATACCATCTTTTTTCAGTTGAGGTTTGTTGTTTTGCCATACGAAAAAGAGCCTATCTTTATCTTTTAAAAACGAATTTTTCTAATAAATATTGGAAGCCAAAATCGAAAGCCCCTAAAATCGCGGCCACGATTAATGAGATAACTATTACGGTAATTGTGTATCTAACCGCTTCTTCCCGAGTTGGCCAGGTTATCTTTTTGATTTCCGAGCCCACTTCAGCGAGTAAATTGGTCACTGCATTCGTTGATTTCATGGTTGTAGAATAACAAAATAAGGCAAAAAAGTCAATTATTACCTATATATCAAGGTTTTTGACGTTTTTAGCAAATGCTTGGATGAACCTTTTTCTGGGCAACACTTCTTTGCCCATTAGCATATCAAAGGTTTTGTCCGCTTCAATGGCATCATCCACTGTTACTCGCAGTAATACTCGCGAGGACGGATCCATGGTAGTTTCCCAAAGTTGTTCAGGGTTCATTTCACCTAAACCTTTATATCTTTGGATGCTGGCTTTGCCGCGATTGTCTTTAAGGCCGGTCAAAACAGTTTCTTTTTCTTCGTCTGAATAAGCGTAATGAAATTCTTTGCCCGAACTGATTTTGTATAAAGGCGGTTGGGCCAAGTAGATATATCCTTTGTCAAGCAAGGGCTTAAAGTGTCTGAAAAATAAAGTCATCAACAATGTTCGGATGTGATTTCCGTCGCTATCCGCATCACACATAATAATAATGCGGTGATAGCGCAGTTTTTCCAAATTAAAATCATCGGAAATTGCGGTTCCCAGGGCAATAATCAAGTTCTTCACTTCTTCCGAAGCAAGCATTTTGTCCAACCTTACTCTTTCCACGTTTAGTATTTTTCCTTTGATTGGCAAAATAGCTTGGTATCGCCTGTTTCTGGCTTGTCGGCTTGAACCGCCGGCAGATTCACCCTCTACAATGTATATTTCCGATTCTTCGGGTTTGCGGCTGCTGCAATCGGATAGTTTTCCCGGTAAAGACAAACTGTCCAAAACTCCTTTTCTTAAAACCGTTTCTTTGGCGGCCCTCGCGGCTTTGCGCGCTTTGTAAGACAAGACAGCTTTTTCAATGATTATCTTCATATCCTGCGGAAATTTTTCCAAATAGTCCGCCAGTCCGTCCGCCACCACGGCTTCGGTCGCCGGCCTGGCCTCGGGATTGCCTAATTTGGTTTTGGTTTGTCCTTCAAATTGCGGCTCGCGGATTTTCACGGACACAATCGCGGTTAAACCTTCGCGGATATCGTCACCGGTTAAATTTTGTTCCGACTCTTTCAAAAAGTTATTTTTTCGGGCGTAGTCATTGATAAGCCGGGTTACGGCCGAACGGAAGCCGGTTAAATGCGTACCGCCTTCAATGGTAAAAATATTATTGGTAAAGCTTTCTTCGGCAATATCAAAAGAATCCGTGTATTGGAAAGCGGCTTCAACAACCACGCCTTCTTTTTCTCCGGAAACGTAAAAAGCGTTCGGGTGCACTACATCATCATTCCTGGATAAGTATTTTAAGTATGATTTGATTCCGCCTTCAAAATAAAAATGGTATTCAAAAGGATTGTCTTTGTCGCGGGTGTCGTAAAAATCAACCTTGATGCCTTTAGTTAAATAGGCCTGTTGCCTTAAATGATTCAATAATTTTTTTCGGTCAAAAGCAATTTCGTGGAAGATTTCCGAATCCGGTTTAAAAAGAATGGTTGTTCCGTTTCGCTTACAATCGCCTATTTTTTTTACAGCCGCTTTTGGTTTGCCTTGCTTGTATTCTTGCATATATTTGTGCCCGTCGCGGCAAACTTCCGCGCGCATATCAATGGACAAGGCGCAAACCACGGACACGCCCACGCCGTGCAAGCCTCCGGAGATCTTATAAGCGTCACCGCCAAATTTACCACCGGCGTGAAGCGTGGTCATGATTGTTTCCAATGCGGATTTTTTAGTTTTTTCGTGGATATCAACCGGGATGCCTCGGCCATTGTCCGTAACCATAACATAATCGTCGGGCAATAAAAATACTTCTATTTTATCGCAGTAGCCTCCAAGAGCTTCATCCAGTGAGTTATCAACCACTTCGTAAACCAAATGGTGCAATCCTTGCGGACCGGTGGAGCCGATATACATACCCGGCCTTTTCCTTACCGGATCAAGGCCTTCCAAAACGTAAATATCTTTCGCGCTATATGATGATTGTTTTTCTTTTGCCATGTTATCTATTTGATTGATTAAATTATTTTCTTTCTTGCCAATTAAATGTTTCGATAAGCTTTTTTAAAACTTTACTTTGCAGTTCATCAATTGTTTTAGTATCAAGTGTTTTTTCGTCAGACTGGTAGACTATATGGAAAGAAACGCTTTTTTGTTTTTCCGGAACATTTTTACCCTGGTAAACATCAAAAGCTTCGGCTGATTTCACTAACTGGGCGTCTATGGATTTTATTGTTTGGATAATTTTTTCTATTTTTATTTCTTCGGAGACCAAGCCGGAGATATCCCTGGTTGCGGCCGGATGGAAAGAAATGTTTTCAAAATATTTTTCTTCGGCGCAAAGCGGCTGCAGTTTGTCAAAGTCAATCTTAAAAGCGAATATTTTTTCGCGGATATTATAGTTTTCCAGAATATCCGGGGAAATTTGCCCCAATGTCCCGATTTTTTTGCCTCTCACAAAACAGGAAACCGTGTTTTGTTTGTTCCAAATGTGCCCTTCCGCTCCCGGTTCATAATTTATTTTATCAATTCCCAATCGGTTTAATATCAAGTTTATTTCACCCCGCAGATTGGAAAAAATTGTTTGCGGCGTGTCCGCGGCGTTCAAAATAACGCCGGCGAACATTCGGGCTTCGTTGGTTTTGTTTTTTGCGGGAATAAATATTTTACTCAGTTCAAATATTTTAAAATCCTTGAAAGTTTTCAGGTTTTCTTTTGAATTGCCCAATAGCTGCGGAATTAAATCCGGCCTTAAGTATTCAAAATCCGCGCTAACCGGATTTTTAATTTTTCGCGCGTTGTTTGGCGCAATTCCGCAAAAGCCGAGGATTTCCTCGCTCACAAAAGAGTAATTATAGGTTTCAACATAGCCGATTTCTTTCATAATATCCTTGGCCTTGTCTTGCCAAAAGATATCATTATTCCTTTCTACGGGCTTTAAAAAATCACAAGGCAATATTGGCGGTATTTTTTCGTAACCGTAAACGCGGCCGATTTCTTCAATCAGATTTTCTTGGATTACGATATCTTGCCTGGAAGTTGGAATCTCCGCTACCAGGCTATTGGCAGTAATTTGCGAAGACTTAATGCCCAACCTTTTTAAAATGGAAATTATTTCAATTGTTTTGATTTCAATTCCCAGAATTTTATGCAAATTCTGCAAATCCAATTTTATTTTTTTGGGTTTTATTTTTTCCGGATAAACATCAATCATGCCACCCGCTATTTTCGCGCTATTTTTGTCCGCAATAATCATTGCCACCCGGTTAATCGCTTCTTCCGCCAAGTTTGGGTCAAGGTTTTGTTCAAATCTGATTGACGCGTCGGTGCGCAGGTTTATTTTTCGCGCGGTTTGGCTGATAAGCTTGGGATTAAAATTAGCCGATTCCAGCACTATGGTTTTAGTATTGCGGTTAATTTCCGCGTTCTTTCCTCCTTTAATACCCGCCAAGGCCAAGGGCTTTTCCGCGTCGGCGATTACCAAGATATTCTCGTCCAGCTTATACGCCAAGCCGGCCAAGGTTGTCATTTTTTCCCCGTTTTTCGCTTTGCGCACGATTATTTTTTTGCCTTTGATGTTTTCATAATCAAACGCGTGCAAAGGCTGGCCCATTTCCAGCATTACGTAATTGGTGGCGTCTACCACGTTATTAATCGGATTCATTCCGCACGCAACCAAACGTTCTTGGATGTATTTTGGCGATTCGCCGACTTTTACATTGGTTAAAACCCGGGCAACATATCTTTTGCACCCGGCCTTATCTTTCAAGTCCACGCTTATAAAGTCTTTTGTTTTAATTTTGGAATCTTCTTTAAAGCTGATTTTGGGCAAATTTATTTTATAATTAAGGACTGCCGCGCATTCTTTGGCAATGCCAATGTGGGATAAGCAATCTCCGGCCCTGTCCGGCAAAACGTCTATTCCCAAAATGTAGTCATCGCCCGCCCGTTCCAATGATTCATTTTCAAAACAACGCATAGTTAAAACTTCCGCCAGCTCTTTTGGTTGGGGCAATGGTTTGTCAAAAAAAGTTTTTAGCCATTTATAAGAAACGTTCATTTTTTTAGAATTGTTTTAAAAATTTAAGGTTGCCGCTGTGGAACCAGCGGATATCGTTAATTTTGTATTTCATCATTGTGGGCCGATCTATGCTCATTCCAAAGGCAAAACCTTTATATTTGTTCGGATCCAGCCCGCCATTTTTAATCACGTTTGGATGTACCATGCCGGCGCCCAATATTTCCACCCAGCCGGTTCTTTTGCAAGCCGGACAACCCTTACCCGCGCAAACCGTACAGCTCATATCAATTTCAAAACTGGGCTCGGTAAAAGGAAAATAACTTGGCCTTAAACGGATGGTTACGTCCCGCTTGAAGAATTCCTTTAAAAAAGTTTGCAATACGGCTTTCATATTGGCCACGGAAACATTTTCATCTATCATCAGGCCTTCTATTTGGTAAAAATTAATTTCGTGCGAAGCGTCGGTTTTTTCATAGCGATAAACCCTGCCCGGTAAAACGATCCTAATCGGGGGTTTCATCTTTTGCATAAATCTGGTTTGGGCGGAAGATGTTTGGCTTCGCATAACTTCGCCGGTTTCCAAATAAAGCGTTTTGCCCAAAGACAGCGCGTCTCTGGCGGGATGTCCCTCGGGTATGTTTAATGAATCAAAGTTGTGCCATTCATCTTCAACTTCCGGTCCTTCCACCACCATAAAGCCCATTAATTCAAAAATCCGTTCAATTTCCCTTTGGATAATGGTCATGGGGTGTAAATGGCCTGTTTCTATTTTTGAGCCCGGCAAATCCAAATCAAGCTTATCTTGTTTTTGCTTCCATTCGCGCTCCTGTTCTTTAAAATTTTGTTCCAGTTTTTCGGTTTCGGCTTGGACTAAATTGGCGAAATCATTTAATTCTTCTCCGATTATTTTTCTTTGTTCAATGGAAACATCTTTCAATTCGGCGAAAAGAGTTCGGATTTTGCCTTTTTTGCCAAGATAAGTATTGGAAAATTCCCTCAATTGTTCAGAGTTTTTGACATTGTTTAGCTCGGTTTTGATGAGCCCTTTTAATTCAGAGAAATCCATAAAAAATATAATCCTGATTACTAAGTAATTTTACCTTAAAACACGCCAAAAAGCAACACTTTTCAAGGTTTATTTGCTTGGTTTTAACCCAATGATTCCAATGTTTGTAGCTATCGCGCATTTATGTTAAAATCTGGTTATTATGATTGATAGTTTTTTTACGACTGACACCTTGATTGCGCTTATTAAGGCCACGGGCTACCTGGGCATTTGGGCGGCTATTTTCGCGGAAACCGGCTTGCTGGTTGGTTTTTTCTTGCCCGGAGACAGTTTGTTGTTCACGGCCGGATTTTTGGCTTCGCAATGTTTTTTTAATGTTTGGATTTTGTGCTTTGGAATTTTTATCGCAGCCGTAATCGGAGATAACGTTGGTTATGCTTTTGGAAAAAAAACTGGGCCTATGATTTTCAAGCGCGAAGATTCGTTATTTTTCCATAAAAACAATTTAATCCGAGCGCGAAATTTTTACGAAAAATACGGGGCGATTACGATTATCCTTGCCAGGTTTATGCCAATTATTAGGACTTTTGCCCCGATTGTCGCGGGCATCGGTAAAATGCATTACAAAAAATTCGTGGCGTATAATATTATCGGCGGATTTTTATGGGCTTTTTCCGTAACTTTGGCCGGGTATTATTTATCCGCGATTTTTCCGGGAATAGATAAATATTTAACTTGGATAATTTTGCTGATTATCTTTGTTTCAATCATTCCGCCGGGAGTCCAATTTTTGAAAGAAATAAAAAAGCGCCCCTAATTGGGCGCTTTTATTTAATCTTTAAGATTGTCCAAATTTACGTCGTAAAGGATTTCTTCGTTAATGAGGCGGTATTTATACATTTCGTCTTCTTTGAGCCAAATTTTTATTTCCCTTTCAGCTTCTTCCGGCTTATCGGAGCAATGGATTAAATTCCTGACTGCCCGGCCGTCTATATTGGATAATTCGTAAGAATCAATAGTTAAATCTCCGCGGATTGTTCCTATGTCGGAAGTTAAAGGTTCGGTGCCTCCAACGATTTTTTTTACAATGCCCACGGCTTGATTGCCTTCCCAGACCATCATTACCACCGGCCCGGCTGTCATAAATTTAATAAGCGCCCTGATAATATCCTTTCCGTATTCAATGGCTGTTTTTTCAATCGGTAAATTGTTGGCCTTGCGGTTTTCAATGGTGTTTTGGCCTTTGGCTTCAAACCAAACATCGTCTTTATTATAATGTTCCCAATAATTATCCTCGGCGGTAATCGTTAATTTCATCGCAACTAATTTTAATCCGGTTCTTTCAATTCGATGGATTATATCGCCAATCAAAGAACGCTGCACGCCATCCGGTTTGATTATCACAAAAGTTTTTTCTTTTTTAATGTATGCCATATATTTTTAAAATTAATTATTTTATGTAAAATTTTTAACCGGGCAAATCGTAATATGTTTCTTTATTTTTATAACTTTGGATTGCCAAATCGCACATTTCAAAAAGAGGTTGAGGCAAGCCGCCTAATTCGTGCCAATCCCAAGATTCAGCCTTATCCGGTTCCAGTACCATTGGCTCGCCGGAGTCCCATTCGGCAATAACCCCGATGTGGACGTAATGTTTGGGCGCGTATTTCACGATATTTGCTAAAAATTGAAATTGGATATTTTTAATTTCAATTCCGCATTCTTCTTTGGTTTCCCTTTTGGCGCAATCCGCAAAAGATTCCATATATTCCAAGTGTCCTCCGGGAAAAGCGTATTCGCCTTCGCCATGCGAACCTTTTCGCTTGCTCAATAAAATTTTCCCATTCCGAAGTATCATTACTCCGATGCCCACTTTTGGTTTTTGTTGTTCCTCCATGTTGATACGATTATATATTAATCGATAACATATTTCAAGAAAATAAAAAAGCGGTTAAAATTTTTTTTCCGCTTTGTTCGCGCAAATGAGCATTTCTTCAAAAATCATATCCGCCAGCTCAAAGACCCTGTCTAGGTGTTTTAAGTTTTGCGGGCGCCGCCATTTGCAGAAAACTTCCGCTTTTACGTGTTTTTCATAAAGAGGCCAACCTCCTTTGCCGGGCCAATTTTTGGGATAGAAAAAGAACAATGAAAGGGTTTCGTAGCCATAAGGTCCGGGAAAATGGTGAAAATATCTCTCGGCGGTGCTGGCAGTGCCTCCCATTGGGCCGGGCCCAGGCGTATATGCGCCCCACAAATTTTTGGAAAATTCGTCTTCAAGATTTCTTAACCATCTATCCCATTCGATTTCTATGATTTCGCAAAAATCGGATGGACTGACGCGCATAAGGATATTTTTAGCGTTTTTTTGTTTTGGGATGCACATTAAAACAGTATTCATTACATCGTCAAATCTTATTTCGCTAACCCATGGTTCCCGGCGGTTAAATGGTGTGCTTATGTCTTCGTCTCGGCTTTCGGCAACATTTTTTAGGAAATTTTCCTTGAATTTTTTTGTAACCACGATGATGCCTCCAAATTGGGAAAGGGCTTTCCTTCCAAATCTTAATCTATACTTTTTTGCGTTAAAGTCAAGAAAATAAAAAAGAGGTAAATTATTCAGAACAATAGGCATCTACAAAAAGAAAATTACTAGCACTCTTGATTTTATCTGTGTTTTTGTTAGAATGGCAATATTCATAGCGGTTTAGAGGAGTAGTACCTCGCCAGTCTCATAAGCTGGAGACCCTGGTGCAATTCCAGGAACCGCAACATATATTTGTTTGAGTTTTGCTATTCGCCTGAGTAGCTCAGTGGCAGAGCACTCGTTTCATAAGCGAGAGTGCGTGAGTTCAATCCTCACCTCAGGCACCCTTATTGAACGAGTGATTTACGATTGAAAACTCAAATTTTGGATCCGTAGCGAAATGGTTATCGCGCCTCCCTGTCACGGAGGAGACTGCCGGTTCGAGTCCGGTCGGGTCCGCTTTCAATTAAAACACCTCCCATTCGGGAGGTTTTTAAATTGAATATGAAATCCGGACTCGAACCGAGGAAGGGGTCGGGAAAACTGGGTTTCCCGTGTAGGAAAATATTAAAAACCGAGGGTTTTTAAAAGGAGCGAAGCGACGTGTGAGAGTCCGTCGGTAGGGCGAGTCCGGCACAATAAGGGCCCGAGTCCGGTATAATAAAAATTAAGTTACCGGTTCTATATTACTTTTAACTCTATTAGAAAATCGTTAATTTCGCTTGCTATTTTTTCAACAAATTCCGGGTCAACTTTGTAAGCCGGGTCAACTTTTACTTTGTTTGCCAAATAAACCAGCGCATCAATAGTTTCGGGATTGCTGATGGGTTTTTGTTCGGCGATTTGCGGAAGCATTTCGTTTAAATCTTTTCCGTCATACCTTAATTCCCTAAAGATATCATAAAGCATGCTTTCCAAATTCACTATCGCCAGCTTGTAGTTTATGTCGTCTTTTTTTCGCAACGCCACGATAATTTGTTTCCAGCGGTTTAAAGTGTAAGTTTTTAAATCAAAAGACGGATTTTTAAAATCGCGGTAGATTCTGCGTTTCTCGGCCATTAAATAATATTGCTTGGTTACGTAAAAAGTAATCAGGGCGATAAAAAATATTGAGATAATAATAAACACCACCTTAAACGGCAACAAAGCGCTGTTTAATTGGTGCGAAGTTAGAAAATTATTAATATCATCTAATGCCATAATTTTTTTGCAAGAAATTAGCGACGCTGAAAATTAAGTTTTCTTTAAGGGCCGGAGCGACAAGCTGCAGGCCAATCGGCAGGTTATTCGCAAAGCCGCATGGAATTGACATTCCGGGCAAACCGGCCAGCGGAACGGAAACAGTATAAACATCCGCCAAATACATTGATAAGGGGTCTTCGGTTTTTTCGCCTATTTTAAAAGGCAATATTGGCGAAGTCGGACTCATAATAATGTCAACTTTTTCAAACGCGTCATCAAAATCTTTTTTAATCAAGGTTCTGACTTTTAACGCTTTCTTGTAATAAGCGTCATAATAGCCTGCGGACAAAGTATAAGTGCCGAGCATTATTCTTTTTTTCACTTCGGCTCCAAATCCAGCGGTCCTGTTTTGCAAATACGAATCAACGATATCCCAGTCCCCGTCTTTTACTATTTCACTATACCTTATTCCGTCAAATCTCGCCAAGTTGGCGCTGGCTTCCGCCGGGGCGATAATGTAATAACAAGCCAAAGCGTATTCGGCGTGCGGCAAGCTGATTTCAATTATTTCCGCGCCGTTTTGTTTGTAAAAATCAATGGCCTTTCTGACCGATTCTTCAATAATTGGATCCAAGCCCTCGCCGAAATATTCTTTCGGCACTCCGATTTTTAAATTTTTAACGTCAAAAGTTTTTTCATCCAATGGCAGGTCAAAACTCGTGGAATCGCATCTGTCTTTGCCTTTAATCGCGTCAAAAACAATTTTACAATCATCGGAATTTTTCGCAATAGGCCCGATTTGGTCCAAGGAAGATGCGTAAGCGATTACGCCATAACGCGAAACCGCGCCATAGGTCGGCTTTACGCCGTTAACGCCGCAAAAGGCTGCCGGTTGCCGGATGGATCCGCCAGTGTCCGAACCCAAAGCAAAAACACACATATCCGCGGCCACGGCAGCGGCTGACCCACCCGAACTTCCGCCGGGAACTCGTTCAAGGTCATGGGGATTTTTGGTTGGGAAGAATCCGGAATTTTCACACGAAGAACCCATGGCGAATTCGTCCATATTGGTTTTACCCAAAAATATAGCGCCTTGTTCTTCCAGTTTTTTAATAACTGTGGCGTTATAGGTTGCTCTGTAATCTTTTAAAAATTTTGAACCCGCGGTGCACTGTTCGCCTTTTACCATTATATTGTCTTTGATGGCGCAAGGAATGCCGGTTAGCGGCTGTTCTTTGCCTTCGGCAATCATTTTATCCGCGATTTCAGCTTGGTTTAACGCCAGCTTTTCGGTAACGCAAAGAAAAGCCTTTACTTCCAAGTCTTTTTCTTTAATTTTTTTCAAATAGGCTTTGGTTAATTCAACGGCCGTATATTCTTTATTTTTAAAGGCCTGCTTGATTTTATCAATTGTTAAGCCGGTTAAGTCAATCATTGTTATTCAATATTTTTTTAACTTCCAAATAATTATCCCGTTGGCGCGGCATTAAAGCGGCTAAAAGTTTCACGTCCGCAAAATTCCTTTCTTTATCTTCGCGGAAGACATTTTCCACATTAGCCATATTCGCGGTTTCTTCAATTAAAGAAACGTCCAATTCTTTCAGCTTGTTTACATAGTCCAAAATAGAAGAAAAATCTTGCTCAAATTTCTTCATTTCTTCCTCGTTTATTTTTAAGTAAGAAAGTTTAGCGATTTTTTTTACGTCTTCTTCAGAAATCATATGATAGTATTTAGTATATAGTATTTTGTATTTGGTATTTAGCGTAAAAACCTAAATCAATATTAGAACAATTCAAGGTTTTGGGCAAATTATTTTTTGAAAAAACCCATTGTCCAATTCCAGCCAAAAACAATGGCATTCCAAATTTCTCCGGGCATAGTCCGGGCTTCTTCGCTGAATTCTTTTGCCGCGGCCGGCATATTTTTTTGAAGCCATGTTTCAACATTGGTAAATGTTTTTTGGCAAAATGGAAGGATTTGTTCTTGCCAGCTTTTTGTGGCTTCGGGCAACTTTTCTTCCACCGTTGTTTTAATATTGCTTACAGTTGTATCAATAGTATCGGTTTCCGCCCGAACCAACGAGCCGAACATAAATAACGCGAACAATAAACAAGCTGAAAGAGCGATTTTTTTGTTAAGCATGTTTTGTTATTAAGTATTTAGTATAAAGTATTTTGTATTTGGTATTTAGAAACGCGTACCCTTATTTATGTTTCTTTTATTAATTGAAGGGCTGAATCAATTCGTTGAAGAGTTTTTTCTTTACCCAGCGCTTCGGCAATTTCTATCGGCCCGGCTGAATTTTTTTTGCCGGTCAGCGCCACCCTTAAGGGCCAAAGCAAATTGCCGCGATTCGGCATTTTTTCAGCTTGTTCCATTAAAATCGGCTCCAAGTTATCTTTATTAAAATTGTTTTCATCAATATTGGATAATATTTCATGCGATTTTTTTAAAGATTCCACTAGGTCAACGTCAGTCATTTCTTTCCAGTTTAAAAGTTCTTTCTCGTAAGCCAAATCTTTTACGAAAAACAAATCAACCATTTCAACTATTTCGGAAAGCTTTTTCAAACGTTCTTGGTATAAAGCGACTACTTTTTCCAAATAATTAAACATAACTTCTTCTCCCGTATTTTTGATTTCATAAAGCTCCGCGGCTTTTTCTTCAATCAGCCCGGCCTTTTCCAAATACGGAACAACCATTTCGGTTAAATCCGCCAAAGGCTTTTTGCGGATGTAAAATCCGTTAATCCAATCCAGCTTATCAATATTAAAAATCGCTCCGGCTTTTTGGATTTTCTCCAAAGAAAAATCCTTAATCAATTCATCCATTGAATATATTTCTTTTTCCGTGCCCGGATTCCATCCCAGGAAAGCGATAAAATTAATCAGCGCTTCCGGAAGATAACCGGCGTCTTTATAATCCACCACAGATGTTTTGCCGTCGCGCTTGCTTAATTTTTTCTTGTCCGGACCGAGAATTAAAGGTATGTGCGCGTATTGCGGCTGCTTAAAGCCCAAGGCCTCAATCAAAAGGATTTGTTTGGGCGCGTTGCTCAAATGTTCATCGCCGCGGATAATGTGGCTGATTTTCATTTCTTCGTCGTCCACAACCACGGTAAAATTATATAAAGCATTATCCAAATCTTTGGCAATCACAATGTCCCCGATTATATTGGAGTCAAATTCAACCTCGCCCTTGATTAAATCATTAAAAATTATTTTATGGTTTAATGGGCATTTGAATCGTATCACCGAATCCTTACCTTGCGCCAAGCATTGTTCAACTTCGCTTCTGCCTAGATCCCGGCATTTGCCTTTGTAAATCGGGGCTTCACCGATAGACATTAAATATTGCTTTTCCGCTTCCACGTCTTCGCGGCTGCAAAAACAATAATAAGCCGTGCCGTTCGCGAGCATTTGCTGCAAGTATTTTTTGTAAATATCTTTTCTTTCGCTCTGCCTGTAAGGCGCGTACGGGCCGACATAATCCATTTTATAATCATCCGGGTTAAATTTTTGCCCATTGATTAAAGCCGGGCCCTCGTCCCAATTTATTTGCAGCCATTCCAAAATTTTAATAAGCTCGTGCTCCCATTCAAATTTTGACCTTTCCGCGTCAGTGTCTTCAATTCTAAGCACGTATTGCCCGTTTTTTTGTTTGGCGTACAGGTAATTAAACAAACAAGTCCTTAAGCTGCCAATATGAACATGGCCCGTTGGCGACGGGGCGAATCTTGTTCGGACAATTGGAGTATCTTTATTAACCATACTTTATGTTTATTGCGTTATCCCCAAAAAGTCAATTAAATATTTGGCGATATTGTCGGCTGCCTTAGGTTTGGCGAAATTCGCGGCCGCTTTGCTCATTAATTCCAAATTGCCGTAAGTTACCAAATCAAGAGTTTTTTCCAGGAAAAAATTGGGCGTAAGATTGCCCTCTTCAATCACAATCGCGGCTCCGGACTCGGCGTAAGCATAGGCGTTTTTTACTTGATGGTTTTGGGCCGATTCCGGAAGCGGAATCAAGATGCTTGGCTTTTTAAAAGCCGCGACTTCAAAAATAGTTCCCGCGCCCGCTCGGCTGATTACGCAATTTGAAACAAATAAAGCGCTTTTCATTTGCGTTTCGTTTAAAAAAGGATACGGGTGGTAATTGGAGTGCAATTCCTTGGGCACGAACGCTTGCAGGGCGGTTTGCGCTTTTTCAAAATCATTGTAACCCGTTTGGTGGACAACTTCAAAAACTTTTAACAGTTGCGGCAAAATTTGGAAAATCAATTCATTTATTCTAGTGCTGCCCTGTGAGCCGCCCAAAATAAGCAGAACCGGCTTTTCGGAAATCACGCCGATTTCCCGGCGTGCGTTTTTAAAATCACCCAGCAGAATCTCTTCCCGGATAGGATTGCCTGCCAAAACCATTTTGTTTGTCTTAAAAAAAGAAGTTTGTTTTATCGGGAAAGAAACAAAAATAGTTTGGCTGAAATAACTCAGTATTCTGTTTGCCAATCCCGGGGCAACGTCAGACTCATGCAAAAAAACCGGAATTCCCAAAAGCCAACCGGCGAAAGTAGCGGGCAGGGCGCCGTAACCACCTTTGCAAAATATCATGTCCGGAGCGGAAAAAAATAAAATTAAAAACGCTTGGATAATCCCCAAGGGAATTTTTATAAAAATATCAACAATGTTTTGCAACAAGCTGAGCGGAGTAAAGTAACGGCGCGCTTTGCCGGAAAGAATAAAGTAAGTTTTCAGGCCTTCTTTAAAGAATAATTTTGAAACAAATTCATCTTCCGGGCCCATATACGATAAATCAACTTTGGTGCCGCATCTTTTTTTTATTTCTCGGGCAATAGCAATAATGGGAAAAACATGCCCGCCCGTGCCTCCACCGCTAAATAATATCTTCATGGTTTAACTATAATATTTTTTAAATGTTTTAACAAGATTAATCTTCTCTGATTTGCGTGGATATTTTTAAAAGTATTCCGCAAGCAATCAACTCCACTATCAAGTGCGTGCCTCCGGCGGTAATAAAGGGCAAGGGCGTGCCGCTTAAGGGCATCAATCCGGTCATGGCGCCGATATTCACAAAAGCTTGGATAGTAATCCAAGAACCGATTCCAATGGCCACAAGCTTATTGAAGCTGTCCGCGCTTTTTTTGAAAATAAAAAACGAGGTTACCGTAAACATTAAAAAAGCGCCGATTAAGAATAAGCACCCGATAAATCCCATTTCTTCCGCGTAAATCGCGAAAATTGAATCCGAGGTGGCTTCGGGCAAAAATCCGAGTTTCTGTGAGCTGAATCCCAAACCCGAACCGATTAATCCGCCCGAACCGATGGCAATTAAGGCCTGGTTAATGTGGTAGCCAACGCCCAAAGGATCGCTTTCCGGGTGAAGAAAAGTCAGGAATCTTTGCATTCTGTATGGCGCAAAAATCACCATGGCTGCGGCTAATGCCGCGCCCGCTATCCAAATGCCAAGATTGTAAACCAAAGGAGTGTTGGCTGCGAAAAAGATAATACAAGCAATGGCTGAAATAATTATCAAAGTGCTCAAGTTTGATTGTAAAATCAAAGCCAATGCCACCAATCCTAAAACCAGGAAAAACGGGGGTATCCTTTTTTTCATCGGCCGGGCACTGCTTAAAATTGCGGATAAATACAAAATGGTCGCCAATTTCAAAAATTCGGATGGCTGAAAACTGGTAAATCCCAAATTCAGCCAACGGGTTGCGCCTCCCTGGGTTTCGGAAAAAGCCGGAATGAAAACCGCCAAAGTTAAAAGAGACGCGCCGATAAAAAACAGCAGACTGTATTTTTTGTAAAAATTCAAAGGTATTTTAAAAGCGATAAAGCCGAGAATCAAACCGGGAATAAGCCCGCGAATCAGCTGGTTAAACAAATAATGCGCCGGACTGTTGCCGCTTTTAAGCGACAAGGGAGCCGAGGCCGTGGTTAGCGCCAAAACACCTATCAGAGTTAACAAAAATATGGAAACAAGCAAGGCCATATTTGGTTTGTTTTTCGCTTTATTTGCCATATTGTTTTACGTATTTTTTAAACAAATCGCCCCGTTCTTTGTAATCCTTGAATATTCCAAAACTTGGCGAAGCGCAGGATAAAAGGCAAATTTTGCCCGGATTTGTTTTTTTAAAACAAATTTTCACCGCTTCTTCTATATTATCCGTAAAATACTTGTTAAAACGGGATTGCGATTCCTTATTGATTCCTTGCCATATTTTTTTTCCCGAAACGGGCAAGAAGATAAGATTTTTTAATCCAATATTTTCGGAAATTTCTTGCGAAATTTTCGTGAAGTCAATTCCCCTGTCAAATCCGCCGAGAATAATTGTTTCCACTTTTTCGCCAAGCGTATTCAGGGCAAAAATAGTGGCTTCGGGAATCGTGGCAATGGAATCATCGTAAAACTCTATATTTTTAAATTTGCCAACCAACTCCAACCGGTGCGACAAGGGCTTAAAAGCTTTAATGCCTTTAATGATTTGCCCATTGGTTAGTTTTAATATTTTGCCAACTTCGAAAACGGCGGTTAGATTTTCTTTGTGCGTAATTTCTTGAAATTTCGGATTTTGCCTAAAAATATCCTCATATTTTTTGGGATCAATCCCTATTTTTTTAGATTTTATTTTTCGCGACAAACTTTTAATTTCCTTAAGCCCGGGATTAAAAATAAACCAATCGTTTTTATTTTGGAGGTTCGCGATATTGGTTTTGGCTTTAAAATATTCTTTGAAGTTTTTGTAATAATCCAAGTGCTCGGGATAAATATTCAAGAATACGGCGATTTGGGGGCTATGCTTTAAAAATTGCAATTGATGGGAAGATAATTCGTAAACAATAATATCTTTTTTGCTAATCTTGGAAAGATACGACAAAGATGGCGTTTCAATATTCCCAAGCAAGTAGGTTGAAAAACCGTTCTTTTTTAAAACGCTATAAATTAGGGACGAAGTTGTGCTTTTACCTTTGGTGCCGGTCACGCCGATTATTTTTGCGGGCGAATTGTCAAAAAATAATTCGGTCTGGCTCGTCACAACGCCGCCTTTTTTAAGATATTTTTTAATCGCGCTAAACCGGATGCCTGGTGATTTTAAAACAACATCAAAATTTTTCAAAGATTTGAGGTAATCTTTGCCTCCGTAATATTTAACGCAATCATCTTTGCTTAATATTTTTTCAATTTTAGGGTCTAATTCAGAAATATCTTTTTTGTCCGCGATTGCGATTAATTTTTTGGGAAATGTTTTTCGCAAAAATAAAAAAGAATCCAGCCCTTCGCGGCCAATGCCTAAAATAACCAAATCCTTATTTTTCAGTTCCCTTATCTTCATTAAGTATAATTTAACACAATTAAAGTATAAAAAAAAGACCGAATGCATAAACAATTATTTATGCTTCGGCCACAGTGAATCGTTCCAGAAAATCGAGCATTCTTTTGTTTACCAGCGGGTCTGTAAGAAGGGCCCGATGGCCAATCTTAGGAAAAAGGGAGTAAATTTCTGTTTGCGGCAGTGGCTCGTAAACTTTTTTAGCCAACCACCATTGCGAGAACTTACCCTGGATTTCCATTACCGGTCCTTTGGGGTGGTTCTTTTTTATAACTTGCATAGCCTTACTCGAGTACCTAATGTCTCGAATGCATTGGCGGGTAATCGGAAAGCGCGTAAGCATTAATAGTAGCTTCCAGACGGGAGTGCCGGCATTGGGCCCCTCCACAAGGATTTGCGGAATTTTAATTTTAGCGCGAGCCCATAACAGCCTAAGGCTAACCGTGTTCATCGAAAAAGCGATTATCGCATCGGGTGAATAGATGTCCACCTCGCCCGCAATCATCATCGCGTAGTCATCAATGCCAAGAGTAGAAGGCTGTTTTCCGCATTCGGAAAGCAGGACTTCATATCCATGCGGATTAACGAATTCGTTAAGCTTACCGCAAATTTGTTCAATTTGCTCAACATCTTTTTGAGTTTTTAAAAACCCGGGTACGAAAAGAATTGTTTTAAGCACTTGGTCAACTCCATATTTAGTTTTTAATGATATATTAATTATAAACTAATATATAATATATGTCAATAGTATAAAAAAAAGACCATTAATTAAAATGGGCTTAAATTTTTCGGGGAAAGAATTTATGGGGCGGAGCAAGCTCAACGTCGTGACCGAGATTTTGCAAAATTTCGGCAATTTCTTCCATTTGGTCTTCTTCCCCAATTTCACCCCCAACCACCAGATACGGCCTAAGGGCATTATCTACATCAAGGACTTCGGCGTTTACGCTAGCGATAATCATTTCGTTGGCATAAGGCTTGTCGCTAAAATCCGGTAAAATGAGCTTTAGTATCTTTGCGCTCTTTTCATATCCATACGCAGTAACGCTTAGCATATTGCCAGGATAAAATATAATTTTATTTAAGTCAAGCCAAAATTACAATCCGATTTGCTTCCTGAAATCAAACTTTTTGGGAATATTATTCTTCGTATCCCAGTTTTGGATTATTTTTTGCGCTTCCTTTTCCCAATTTTTTTCGCTTGGCATTATGTTTTCCGCAAAGTATTCCAATAAAAACGGCTGCTCAACGTCACGGATTACGTTTCTTTTCCAGCTTAAATATAAAGCGATATTGGCCTCTTGCTTGGTGCCCACGCATTCCCAAGGCTTAATTTCCTTTTCCCCTATCAGTTCAAACATCAGCGGCAATAATTCTTTCTTGGCAAACAAATCAATTCCAAAAATATTTTTTAAATCCGAAGTGGAAACATACGGATAAAGCGCCATGTAAACAAACAGGCACTTGGCGCAAGCGCCGCACCATTTGCCGGTTTTTTCTTTAGTGCCGGAATGGGTTTTTTCAGCTTCGTTGCAGCTTAAAAATATGGGCATCAAATCGCGGCGTTCGGCAAAAATTTTGGCAATTTGCAATTCATAGATGGGCCTTAATAGGCTGAAATATTCTAAATTAGGGCTTAAATATTTTTTTAGATAATCCCGAAAATTATTTTCAAATTCAAATGTTTTGCTGTATTGGTGGTTAATTTCTTCATTCAAGTAGGTCGTATTGCCCTCATTGCTGCTTTTTTCGTTGCTGAACGCGATATATTTTTTATTAAACAACGCGGCCGTTAACGCGGTCAAGAAAGACACATACGCGATAAAGGGCGTGTGCCCGTTTAAATAACCTTTTCGGTTTAAATCCAAAAGATGTTCGTCTATTTTCCGCTCGCAAACAATCGTGTCCTTGCAAGCAAACACTTTACCGGCAGCTGCCGCGGCCTTGGTTGGGTTTAGTAAAAAACAAGAAACATTATTGGTTTTTTGTTGGAGCAAGTGCAAAGACGCGAAAGAATCTTTGCCGCCGCCAATCGGCAAAAGAATGGAATCATCCGCTGCCTTATATAATACCGCCGCTTTATCTTTGCTTTCCTCGACAATTATTTTTATAAAATTTTTGGCTTTAAAATTTATTTTGTTTTCAAAAAAGTATTGGCCCATTCCTTTAAATAACAATTTTTCCCACCAGGCAACCTGGTTTTTCGTAAGAGCGCCTGCCAAAACTTTGATTTCCGGAGAACAAAACGCTTTCCAATAGCTAAGGGATTCCACCATTCCCAAATTAAAAACAAAATTATTGATAATTTCTTTTTTAATTTTTTTCGCGGAGTTCGGAATGTTTTTTATTTTTACAGCCGAAACGAATTTATGCTTGCCCGCGCTGAATTTAAAAACAATTTTTAAATCTTTGTTTAAAAAAGACCATTTGTACGAGTCATAACAAAATTCGGGAAATTTTTTCCTTAAATCATTAACCTGAAATTTCGGCCCTTTTTTAACCATAACTTTATTGCCTTAACATTAATAACTGGATGCTTACGCCCAAAATTGCCAACACAACGCTTATAATCCAAAAGCGCATTACGATCTGCGGAGTTTTCCAGCCAATGGCTTCCAGGTGGTGGTGGATCGGGGTGGATAGCCAGATTTTTTTCTTGCGGATTTTTTTAGAAAGCAACTGGACGATAACCGAGCCGGTTTCAATAACTAATATTCCGGCGATAACCGGCAAAATCGCGATTGAATTGGTAATAAACGCCACGGCTGTCATTGTCATTGTCAATCCAAGTATTCCGGTTTCACCCATATAAAATTTCGCGGGAGGAATATTAAACCAAAGAAAGCTGAAAATTGTTCCGAGGATTATGGCGCAAAAAGCAGCCAAATCCGTTTGGCCCTGAACTAAAGCGATTATGGTAAAAGCTCCAAAAATAGAGCCGAACACCCCGCCGGCCAATCCATCCAGGCCATCCACCACTCCGCTTGCCCACGAAGCCAAACTTACGAGCACGTAAAGCGCGATATACCAAAGCCCAAGCTGGATTACAATACCTTCGGGAAAATTAAATAATAAGGGGATATTGATGGAGCTCCATCCCAGTTTGAAATAAAACCAGGAGCCGCCGATTAGCCCGATTAAAGCCACCAGAATAAGCCGCACCCTGAACTTTAGCCCGCCGCCGATATATTTACCCCTACCGTAAACAACCAAGATGTCGTCAACCAACCCGATCAACGAAGCGGAAAGCAGGGCGAATATCGGAATCCAAGTTTGTTCGCGGCTGAAAAAATTGAATTTTTGCAGCCACCAAACATCGGTAAAATTCGCGAGCAAAAGGCAAATGAATGAAATAATCAAAACCGTGGACCAAATAACGATTCCGCCGCCGCGGGGCACGGTTGTTTCTTTTTCCCGGTGCAGGGCTAAAAAAATCTCCGCGTCTTGGCCGTCAATTGTTTTTTCCCTGGCTTTTTTCTTCCAGAATTCTATTTTATACAAAAATCTTACCAGAAAATTGGCGATTACCATTGCGATTATGGACGAAGCGAAAGCCAAGGACAAAATTTTTATAACGTTAAATGTTGGAATTGTCATTTTTTACCAAATAAAAGAGTTAGTTATCCAATTTTCCAATTTTTCAGCTTCAATAAACCTGTCCGCCTTGCTGCCGGCACCCATAATCACGCTTATCAGGTATTCGTTTTTTCCTTCAAAAGCGAAAGAAAAAGGCTTTTTCAATACTAAGATAATACACCCGTTTGCTTCTTTTGTGTAGCCGGTTTTACCCCAAAGATAATCCGGGCTCGCCCTTAAAAGAATATTGGTATTTATCAGCTTTTTAAATAAAATATTGTTAATAAAATAATCGGTTTCTTGGACAGAGCATATTTCCGGAATAATTTTGTGGTTTGCCATTATATAAATTATTATTTTCTTCAAATCATTGGCGGAAGCGCGATTAGTGGTTGAATCATCTTCATCTAGCCCGCTCGGATTGTAAAAGATCGTATTGTTCAACCCCATTTCTTTGGATTTTTTGTTCATTGCTTCAACAAATTTGCCTTTCTCCATCTGGTTCGCCAAAGCATTCGCCACGTCGTTGTTTGACTCAATCAACATTATGGATAAAAGGTCTTTCAAATTTGCTTTTTTCAACGCTTTCGGATTTCCACCCGTGGAAACAATGGCCGCGATATCTTTGGAACTTAACAAGATCGGTTGGTCTAAATCATAAGATTCAAGCGCGACTATGGCAGTCATTAATTTACTCATTGAGGCAATCGGATTGCTGGCATCAGCATTTTTTTCATAAAGGATTTTTTCTTTGCCGGTTTTTGAATTAACCATTACCAGTAAGCCGTTGGTGATATTCAAATCAATGTCTTTGGCCGCGCTTTTCATAAGCGGCCGGAACAGGGACTCGTTGGAATAAACGAATAATTTATTTTGCGCCTCGGCTTTTTTTTCAATAATATTTTTGTTTATAATAAAAAACGACGCAACGAGAATTATCGACAAAACGACAAACAAGAAAGCTTTTTGCTTCCTTGTTTTATTTTTATTCGGTTTTTTTCTTATTCTTACCACTTTTTATTCTTCATTATTGGATGATTTTTTGTTTTTGTGCCCCGAATCCGTAATCATTTGGCCGGAAGACTGGCCAAGGTCGCGAATTTTATTTTTCAATTCAGCCATTTTATTTTCCCGGTCAATAAAAATACTGCTGAACTGCTTTAATTCTTCAACTTTTTCTTCCAATTCAGCGGTTTTTTTCCTTAACTCTTTGGTCCGCTTTTGAATCTCCATTTCCAGGTTATCGTTTAATTCTTTTAATTCCCTTGTTCGGGCGCGCACGGTTATCTCCAAAACAGTGTTGGTTTCTTCCAATTTGTCATTGGCTTCATTCAGCCGCCAAGTTTTTTCTTGCAATTCTTTCGTCCTTTTTTCCACGATTTCTTCAAATTCAATATTTCGATTGTTTAAGCGGTTCATATACCTTAACAATAAAAAACAAATAAAAGAAATTAAAATAAAGATAACGGACTTGGCTATCATTCCCAATTCCAACCCGGGAAAAACAATAAAAGACGCCAACAATACCAATAAGACGGCAACAATTATATCAGTGGTTAAAATGGTGGCGAAAGGGTCTTTTTCAATGATCACATACCCGAGGATAAAAGTGTAAATCGGTATGATTAAGAAAAAAATCGGAAAAATATTGATAAAACCGGCGGGTACGAAATATATCAGAGTTAGCCCGAACGTTCCGAAAGAAAGCAAGATAAACATCATGGTTTCCCGCCTTTCTTTGCTGCCTTCTTTTCGGAGCCAAGCTTTCACGAAATTATACATTGTTAAAAACAAAAGCAGGAGCACGAAAACGGCGAAAAAATAATAAATGAAATTCTCGGCGCTAAATCCTAAAAGCTTAAGGGAAAACAATTCATTCACCGCAAGGCTCGCGTCACTGGCGAGAATTAAGCCGATGGAAGATATGTATGATAAAAACAAAAGAATTTTTTGTTTTTGGACGCGGCAAAATTCAATGCTGAAATGGTACAAAAACGTGGGAATCAAGAAAACGGACAAGGACAAAAGCTTGACCGCAAAAGGCGACGGCTCATTCTCGTTAAAAAAATACGCTTGCCAAAAAGTTAAAGTACTCGCCATCCAAAGAAACTGCAAAACGCCAACGATTAAAAAAATCGTCGTGGCGGCCTTTTTTTTCTTGATAGCCAAATAAATACTAACAAGCAAAATAAAAATGCTGCTTGGTAACAAAAGATAAATTGATAAAGGAATTTGAGCCATAGATTTATTTTATTTAATTTGAAGTTTCATCCTTTCCAAAACATCCTTGGGATTGAAATTTGATTTTATTAAATAATCTTTCGCTCCCAACCCGAACGCTTTCTCTTTGGTTTCTTTGTCGTCAAAATTGGACAAAACAATCACCGGGATGTCTTTTATGGCTTCCATGGATTGCCTTTTTTCCAAAAACGCGATGCCGCTTTCTTTGGGCAAAAGAATATCCAAAATAATCAAATCGGGTTTGTGTTCTTGGGCAAGCTTTAAAGCTTCTCCCACCTCTATCGCGGCAAAAACCTCGTAGCCCTCTTTGGTGAATTTAAAGCGGTACATTTCCGAAAGAATTTTTTCATCTTCAATGATGAGAACTTTTTTCATAATGTTTTATTATTTTATTTATTTTAACATAAATTCTTCGTTTAATCTCCGGTTAAAACAAAATCGTGCTTGGTTTCAATATTGCTTTTAATCGGCAATTCAATGGTGAAAACACTTCCTTTGTTCCTTCCTTCCGATTCAACAAGCAATTTGCCATTGTGCATTTCAATAAAATTCTTGGCAACATACAAACCCAAACCCGTGCCCTGCGTATACATTTCCGTGCCGCTCTTTCCCCGGGAAAAACTCTTGAATATTTTTTGGGCGTCTTCCTTATCAATGCCAATGCCCGTATCTTTTATTTGGATACAAAAGGTATTGGCGTCTTTCTCGCTTAAAGTTATCTCCACTCCGCCTTCCACGGTATAATGGATTGCGTTATTTATTATATTGCCGATGGCTTGTTTTAACTTGTCCGGATCTCCGCTTATTAAAGGAATAGGCTTATCCGGCTTATTGTATTTTATATATAATCCTTTATCATCGGCGACCAATTTAATGTCCCGAACGCACTCTTTCAACAAATCTTCAATGGATATATCTTGTATTTTTAATTCTATTTGGCCTTTTTCCAAACGGCTCACGGCCAACAAGCTATTAACCAGTTTTATCATGCCCACGCTGGATTCGTGGATATAATTTATGGCATTATCGGCTTCTTCGGATAATCCGCCGAAATCTCCGTCTTTTAACATGGAAGTATATCCGCGAATGGCGGTTAAAGGGGTTCGGAGTTGGTGGGAAACAATGGAAATAAATTCTGTTTTGGACTTGCTGATTCTTTCAGCTTCTTCTTTTCTGGCGCCTTCCTCTTGGGCGGCCTTCAAAAGATAAGTATTCTTTTTCCTAATGTCTTTCGTTTGCTCATAAACTTTTTCCTGGAGCGTTTCGCCGAATTCCTGAATTTGCTTGTATTGCAAGGCGTTTTCTATGGCAACCCCGGCTTGCTTACTCAAAACATTTAAAAGATTCAAGTCCTCGTTTGTGTAAGGATCTCTGGATATTTTTGAGCCCAACACGATAATTCCGATTAATTTCTTATTCGCAATCAAAGGCAAGCACACTGCCGCTTTTATTTTGGCCATGTAATCGGAAAGTTTGGCGAAATCTTTTTTTTCTTTTTCATTTGTTGAATTTTCGGATAATATGGGCAATTCTTCCCTAACCAAAGGTTTTTGGTTTTTTAAAAAAAATTTCACCAAAAACCTGTTTTTGATTGAAGCTGAAATATCCTGGATATCAATTTTGAATATTTGGTAATCCCCGTTCGCGTCCGCCAAGAAAACATCAACCCTGTCCAATTGCATGGTTTTTTTAATGGTACCCACGATTAAATTAATGATTTTGTCCAAATCAATGTAACTAACCAATCCGTCAATCAATTTATTTATTGTTTCCTGGTAATTATACAAAGAAACAAATAAATATTTATTGGCGAAATCCTTTAACCAATTATCCGCAGTGTAAAACAGCGCCACGAAAAGCGGAGCGATAATAACTCCCAAAAGATACGCTGGAGTGGTGAAAAGTCCTCCGAAAGCCGTATAATAGAGCCAAATTAAACCATAAAACATTCCATACGTTAAAGCGGCAATGCCAAAATAAATAAATACTTTACGGGCAATTATGCGAATATCCATCAAGCGGTATTTGATCATGGCATAAAACAAAATAAAAACATATAAAGAAACAACCACGTTTCCAACGGGCAATATTTTTATATTATACCAAAGGAAAAAATTAGTGGCTCCGCCAAAAAATCCGATTATGGTCCCAAAAATTATATATCTTATTTGGTAACGTTTTAAGCCAGTGTTCGTTAAATAATTTTTAGCCAACACATAAAGGCCGTATCCGACCAGTCCGGCATACGAAATTAAAAGATAAAGCGTATAAAGCGGCCCGGCTTTGGGCCAAAAATCAAAGACTAATATTTTTTCAACGCCACGGATAAAAAGCGGCGAAAAAGACATTGTTAAAAAAAGAAACGTTACAAGGTATCCAAAAAACAGGACGGCTTTGCTTTTCTTGTCTTTTATTTCCAAAAAAGATAAAACCCAATGCAGATAAAAAATCGGAATAAAAGTTGACCCGATGGAAAGCAATCGGGTGTATAGAAGCGCCGAAGCGCGATCGGTTGAAATTTGCCAAAGCAAATAAAAAATAGACCAAACGAAAACCGCCAGACTTAATAAAACAAAAGTGTTGTTTATCGGGCTTTTTTTATTTTTAAAAAACACGAATAATCCAAGTAATAAGCTTGTAATCATGTTTATTAAAGCCGCGATAGCGTAAAAATTCATTTTATTTTTTTGCGATTAAAAGGCTGTGTATCTTAAGGGGTTCAAAAACAATTTGATAATCGTTAAATCCAGATTTTCGGGCAATATCCATCAATTCCGCCGGTTTACGGTAAACCATTGGCCAATTAATGGCCCATTTAATGAAATATTGCTCAACGTTTGAATTAATATTACAGGTAATCAGTATTCCTTTCTCGTCTAGGGCGCTATAAAGTTTTTTCACAAAGCTAATGGCTGTTTCTTGGTTGGCGTAATCCAAAAATCCGAGCATTTCTATTATTTGTGGCTTGAAATCATTAAGGAAATTATCTTCCTCGGCAAGGTTAATTTTATGCGTTTTAATTTGATCGGCTACGCCGTATTGTTCCGCGAATTTTTGGGCCATATCTAATCCGGCTTGGTCAATATCCATTAAAATCGCCCGAACAATTATATTCCGCGCTTTACATTCGGCGATTGTTTCAATTATGGCTTGGCCGGCGCCGCAAGCCAAAGAAGCCAATCTTATCTCCGGTTGATTTTCAAAATTTGAAATGGCTTTTTTCAATTCATGCTTAACCAGTTTATAACGGTTGCGCAAAGCCTGGCAATTCAATCCATACCAATAAAATTCGTCCAATAACCTGAAAGTTAATTTAGGAGGAAAGGTGTGGTTGTATATTAAATCCATGGCTCGCCACGACGCCGCGTATTCTTTAACTTTTCGGCAAGCCACCCCCAATCCGTCAAAAAAGAAACTGTTTGTGCGAGGCTCGCCAAGCCCGAACAATTTATATATTCTCTTCTTGGCCATTACCGATAAAGTCAAAAGCCACATAAGCGGCAAACTCGCGTAATACGGCCACCGAATTTCTTCGTATTCCTCTTTCTTGATTGGTTGAGTAACAAAAAATGTAATGCTTTTCCGCCCTTTCGGATTAGCGGCCACTGTTATATTTTCATTCATATTATTAAATAGCTCTTTATTAAAATAAAAAGCCCGTAAAGGGCCTTAATTATCCGTGCTTAAAAACAGAAGTTGTTTACTGTTGGTTAATTTTTCTTTGCGCAAAAACATTTTACCAATGTTTGATTATATTATTGTTATATTATACAAAATAAACCGATTCTTCGCAAATTAATCAACGCATGTTCCGAGATATTTTGATTTTATTTCCACGCTTAAATTATAAATATTGCCCGCGCCCATCATAATCACCACTTCATTTTGAGCAAAGTATTCCTGCGTTTTTGAATTGTCATTTAAATAAACGCAATCGTTGCCAACGCGATTTGCCAAAATTTGGGAATTATAATTTTGGGCAATGTCTCCGCCCTCGCGGCCAACCACATCATAAACATCCAAAATAACCAGTTCGTCCACCCATTTTTCTTTTATGGCTTTTTGGAAAACATTGATGAAGTCATTCCACAAAAATTGGGTTCTTTGGTATTGGTGGGGTTGGAAAACGCAAACTATTTTTTTATTTTCGTATTTTTCCCGAGCTGATTTGAGGGTGGCTTCAATTTCCGTGGGATGGTGCGCGTAATCGTCAATTAAGGTTAAATTATCGGTTAAGTCTGTGATATCAAACCTTCGCCAAGAGCCGTAAAACTCGCCCAGAGCGGCGTAAATAATGTTTTCGGATATTTGCAAAGCTTTGCCAACTTCCATGGCCGCCAGGGCGTTTAAAATATTATGCTCTCCCGGCACTTTCATTATGGAATTAAGTTGTTGGGCTTCAACTTGGCTAACTTCAAAATTAATGATTTTGGATTTAGCCATAAGCTCAACATCCGCTCTTTTAATCAATAATCCGCTTTCCGGAACGTGGTTCGCAAACTCATTGAAAGCTTTTTTTATGTTTTCAAAAGTTTTATAAAAATCCAAATGGTCTTCTTCCATATTGGTTATAACCGCTATTTGCGGCCAATATTGCAAAAAAGAAGCTTCGTGCTCGCAAGCTTCAATCACCAGATATTTTGATTTGCCCAAACGAAAGTTGGAATTTCCGAATTCTTTCAATTTTGTTCCCACAATAACAGTCGGATCCAGTCCGGCCTTAGTTAAAATAAGGGCAACCATGGCCGTGGTTGTGCTTTTGCCATGCGTGCCGGTAACGGCAATAGTAAAATGTTTTTTGGTTAAATCCCCCAGCGCTTCGGGATAACTTTGGCATTTAATATTTTTGTTTTTCGCTTCGATCATTTCCGGATTATCCTCCTGGACCGCGGGGCTGTAAACCAATAAATCAAAATTTTGATTAATATTTTCTTTCTTTTGCGGCCCGATTACGATTTGCGCTCCCTTTTTTACGAGCATATCAATTATTTCCGAACTATATGCGTCCGAACCAAAAATTTCATCACCTTGGGCCAAGTAATATTGCGCCAGGGCGGAAACGCCAATGCCCCCAATGCCGATAAAATATATTTTCATAATTAATTTAAATTAAATGACTTCAAAACCGTGTATTGGGCTCCGCCTTTTTTCAATTCCGATTCCATAATTTCAATTGACTTCACGGGAAAAGAAAAAGAAAAATCCTTGTCCAGTTCAGGTATTTCTTCCGGCTCAATCCGAGCCCATTGCCATTGGATTATTCTGCCCGCGGTAATATGCGGTGAAAAATTTTTATTACTGCCTTCTTCGGCTTCCAAAACAATATTCGGGTTAGCCAACAGCGCGGTTTCCATGGCTTTTTGGAAACGCCCCAGTTCATCCGTTTGCTCGCCGTTTACCCAAACCATTCTTGGAGGTATTTTGTTTTTGGGCGCGTAAGCGATATCCTTTAATTTAACGTCAAAAATATTAAATTTATCAACCACGCTTCCCACGATTTTAAACACTTCGGGCAAATCATTTATTTCCAAATAACCCACGAAAAACAAGGTAATGTGCAAATTATCTTTTTTGGTCCATTTTATGGGCGAACTGCCGCAAAAATAAGAAAAAGAACGGTCAATCTCTTGCTGTTCTTCAAATATTTTATTCCTTATTTTCTCCGGCAAACCAATGCTGATAAAAATCCTTTTTTTCATAATTTGATATAACTTTTGTATATTTCAATTATACATATTAATGCCTTTAACGCAAAGTTATGTTATAATCAAAACATGAAAATAGATTTGCATTGCCATACCTATTATAGTAACGACGGAGTTTCTTCGCCGGAACAAATAATCAAACAAGCCCTTAAAAAAGGGCTGGATGGCGTGGCAATTACAGACCACGAAACAGCGGCAGGCTGGGAAGAGGCCCTTAATATCGGCGAAGAGTTGGGCGTAAAAATTATTTTTGGAGAAGAGATTAAAACCAACAAAGGAGATATTCTGGCATTGTTTATCCAAAAACAAATAAACGGAAAAAATAAAGACCCGAAGTGGGTTATAGATGAAATCAAAAAACAAGGCGGAATTGCGATAATTCCCCATCCTTGCCACGGAACGGAAAGGTTTAAAGATGATTTAAAAAATTATCTGGGTATTATTGACGGCATTGAAGTTTTTAACGGCCGCTTGCCTTTTACTTTACCGGACAAAATGGCGTTTGAGTTTGCCCAAAAAAACAATTTAACAATGACCGGAGGCAGCGACGCGCACCACTATCGCGGAATTGGCGAAACATACACCGAGTGCAGGGCCGATACATTGGAAGAATTTAAAAACGCTTTATTAAATAAAAAATCCCACGCTGTGGGCAAGAAAGCATCCTTGTTGTATCTTATTTTTCCAACTCTAAAAAGAATAAAACTTATTAAAGGAAAATCTATTCCTTAAAAAATTTAACTAAATCCCTTAGGGACGTTAATATTTTGTCGGCTTGGTCAAAATTATGCCCATTGGCAAAGCCATTCGGCACCACAAAACAATGCGCGCCCGCGGCTTTGGCCGCGACGAGCCCATGCTCCGTGTCTTCAATTACCAAGCATTGCTGCGGTTCAAGCTCTAATTCTTCCATCGCCGCCAAATAAATATCCGGAGCGGGTTTTGGGTTTTCAACATCTGTTTTGGTAACCACGACCGGAAAATAATGGGCAAAGCCGTTTCTTTCCAGTTTTGTTTCCATTTCATCTTTGCCGCTATTGGTGCAAAGCGCGATTTTAAATTCCGGGTTATTATGAAAATATTCCACGGCCTCCCGGGCGCACGGCATTAATTCCAAAGCATCTTCGCCATACAACTTTAAAACCATTTCATCCCGCCTTTTAACCAAATCGCCTTTATTTATTTTTAATCCGTATTTTTCAACGATAATATCTTCGATTTGTTCACCGGTCTTGCCCGCGTATAAAATATAGTCTTCAACCGGAATAACAATATCATAATCATCCAAAATTTCCGACCAAACTTTGGCTTGTTTATATTCGCTTTGGAAAAGAGTCCCGTCTGAATCAAACAATATGGCTTTTATATCTTGTTTATTCATTACTGTTAAAATATCCTACTAATTCTTTTAAGGATTTAAATATTTTGTCCGCGCGGCTAAAGTCCTGTTTCTCGGAATATTCATTTGGCACGACGAAACAGGCCAATCCGGCATCTTTTGCTGACTGTAAGCCATATTGGGTATCTTCAATCGCGACACACTCTTTGGGCATTAGGCCTATTTTTTTTATGCCAGCAAGGTAAATATCTGGTGCGGGTTTGCTGTTTTTAACATCATCGCCAGCGACAATAATGGAAAAATATTTTAAAAAATTGTTTTTTTCCAATTTAGCAATTACCTCTTCTTTGTCTCCGCCGGAACATAACCCTAATTTAAATTTTGGATTATTATGAAAATATTCCACAGCTTCTTTGGCAAAAGGCATTAAGGGCATCGCTTTTTCGGTAAACCATTTCTCAATTAAACTTTTCTTTTTTTCCCAAAGCTCGCCTTCCTGAAGCGGTAAATTAAAATCATGAATCATTTCTGAGTCAATGTATTTCCAACTTTTTCCGGCATAGTTAAAATATATTTCCTTGGTTAATTCAATGCCATACTCTTTTAACGGTTCAGCCCAACCCTGCCATTGATAGTATTCGGTATCAAATAATACTCCGTCTAAATCAAATAAGATTCCTTTTAGTTTTTCTTTGGCCATGTTGCTTTATATATTAATATCAAATAAAAAAAATCGCAAGAAATTTATTCTTGCGGATTAGGCAAACCTCTTAAAGTTCGCATAGCGCCCAAACAATACTCTGGGCTGTAATTGGGCCATCGAGCACAACATCGGCTCCTTGGGTAAAAAAGTTTTCTCTTTCTTCCCCGGCTTGCACTCCAATGTGGTAATCAGATTTAACTTTCATATCTCCAGCTGAGTCGCTAATGAAAACAATTTTTGCCTCCGGAAACATCTTTCTCACAATGGCGATGTGAGCATTTTTATTTCCGTGCTCATATCCGTAAATCCGGAAGAAATAATGCGCCAGATTCTCGCGTAACGCCCATTTTTCAATCAAGAGCTCTTCCGTGCTGGAAGAAATAACCTGAATCATATCACCGAAATTCTCGGCAATAACTTTAACAGTGCTTTCCGTCTCCGGAAAGCTAACTGGATTGCCGTAAACTTCAATTACTTTGCGCATACGATATTCGTCTGCGCAATCTCTGCGAGCCGATGGCTCTGCGATCGGTAGCATTTTTACGATTTGTTCGTCAAATGGGATACCTGTTGTTTCGAGGTATAATTTCCTGGCAAGTTCTCGAGATATTCCAATGTGCTTTTCGACACAATCAGCCGCTAAGTCAGCATGGACCGGCATGGTATCAACTTGCGTACCATCCCAATCCCACATAACTACTATTGTTCCAATCATTTAATCCTCCATTAATATGAATAGAATAACATAAATATTAGATTATGTCAAAAAAAACAGCTGTTTAGCTATTTTCTCCTCTGCTTAATTTTTACTTCTTATTCAAGCTTATGGCAGACCAAACTCTTTGAATCGCCGTAAAATTAGCTAAAATAGCGATAACGAACAAGATAGCGACTGCGTAATAATAATTCGGATATAAGGCCGCTAAAATTAAAACAATAAATATCAGTATTAATCTTTCCGCTCGGGATAACAATCCCCCTTTTAACTCTTGATTAACTAAATCTTTTTCTTTAGCAGCGGCTTTGGCGTATGTAGTGACAACTGAACCGAACATAGTTAGATAAATCCAAACATAACCGGGTGCGAAAAAAATAGTTGGTAAATTAACGAAAAGCAAACCGAATAAAATTATTCCCTCCACATATCTATCAAAAATCGTATCAAGATAAGCGCCAACCTTAGTGCTCATATTTTTTTCTCGCGCAACCGCCCCATCTATAAAATCTAAAAAAGAGGCGATTAAAAAGAATATAATTGCCATCCAAAATAATTCTTTGACAATAAAATACGCGCTGATTATCGCCATTAATCCCGACAAAAGCGTGTATTGATTCGGTGTAATCGGCAAAACTCCGAACATTTTTCCAACTAATTTTTCCAAATCTTTAAACCAACTTCTTTTTGTATCCAACATATTCTAATAACTTATTGTTTATTATCAAAAGCAACCCTAATCGGGTTGCTTAAAAGTATTATTAAATTTTTAATAATAAATCTTGGCAGAAACTTTTCATATTTTCCAGTTCCTTAATTCCCTTTTCGGTAGTTTTATACGCTTTCTCTCCTTTCAATTTTTCTCGGCTGACATACCCGTCATTTTTAAGGCGGAACAATACTGTTTTTACCATTAAATCGTTCGGCAAAAAACCAAACTTTTCAAAAGTTAATTTTGTAATTTCTTTTTGTTGAATTTCTTGTTCTTTTCCAAGAGAAAGAATATATATCCAAAGATTGCCTTCTGTGACGGAACTGGTAAATCTTTTAATTGGTTCCATGATTTTTATAAATTAAATTTATGTACGATTATTATATTATCTTTCTCTCTTGTTCGCAATAAATTCTTCAATCATTTCCCTGGCTTTTTCATCCGTAAACTGAGTCATAGGATGCTTCATAAAATAAGCCGAGGAAGACAATAAAGTTCCGCCGACACCTCTGTCCAATGCTATTTTTAATAATCTGATTGCCTCAATTACGCAACCGGCCGAGTTAGGAGAATCTTCCACTGATAACCTTAATTCCAATTCCACCGGAACGTTGCCAAACTTCCTGCCTTCCATTCTGATAAAACAAACTTTATTGTCTTTTAAGAAAGGAACGTAATCGGATGGCCCAACGTGCAAATTGTCATAACTTAATCTTTTAGCGAGCTGTGACTCAACGGCTTCGGTCTTAGATATTTTTTTTGTTTTCAAACGGGCCCTTTCTCCATACATATTTAAAAAGTCGGTGTTGCCGCCAACGTTTAGTTGATAAGACCTATCAATCGTAACGCCTCTTTCCGCAAACAAATGCGACAAAACTCGATGCGTGATAGTCGCGCCAACTTGTGATTTGATATCGTCACCAATGCAAGGAATACCTTTATCCCTGAATTTCTTTTCCCATTTTTCGTCCGAACAAATAAACACGGGCATGCAATTTACAAAAGCCACGCCGGCCTCCAAACAAGCGTTAGCGTAAAACTCCGTGGCTTTTTGCGAGCCAACCGGCATATAGCTAACCAAAATATCGGCTTTTGATTTTTTTAATTCTTCAACCACATCAACTGATTTTTTATCGGAAACAATAAAGGTTTGGTCGTCTGGATAATCTTTCATATGCGCCGCCACCCCGTCTAAAACCGGACCCATCTTCACAATAACACCGGTTTTAGGAACATCGTGACAAAAAGTTTTTGTGCAATTAGGTTTTTCAAAGATTGCTTCTCCGATATCCTTGCCAACTTTTCGCTTGTCTACGTCAAAAGCCGCGACAATCTTAATGTCCGAAACTCGGTAATTACCAAGAACATTATGCATTAATCCCGGAACCAATTCGTCGTCATCTTTAATATCCTTGTAATAATAAATACCCTGAACCAACGAACTGCAACAATTGCCGATTCCGGCAATCGCAATTTTAATTTCATTGCCATTTTTCGCGGCGCTCTTCGCCTTAACTTTTGGCTTTGCTTTTTTTGCCATAGTGTTATAAAAATATTATAATAAATTAGTTATTGGATTAACCTTGAATCTATTTTACAGCTGTAAAATAGTTTGTCAATATGATAACATAAAAATATGACCCCGTTGGAACGGCTGCAAAAATCAAATACTAAAGAAAATCTCTGGATATACATCTTGGCTGTTTTGAAAACCGGAACTAATTACGCCTGGGATTTACCGAGCATTATAGAAAAAGAATTCGGATTCAGGCCAGGCAATATTACGCCCTATCGCGTGCTTTACAGATTGGAAGAGCAAGGTTTTGTGAAAAGCGTTTTGGAAGAAAGACGCCGGGTTTATAAAATAACCACAAACGGAGAAAAAGAATTGGAAAAGGTAAAACAGTATTATAAATCAATTTTAAATAAAATTGGTTAGGCTTATGGATAAAGAACCAAGAATTAAGAATAAAATAGAAAGCCCCCGCAAAACTAAAACTGGCGAACCCGCCTCCGCGGACAAGAAGGCTACGGCGGGCAAAGAAGAAAAAGCCAAGAAGGAAACTGATATCCAAGAAGTGGTAAACCATTATTTTTTTACCAAAGGCTTGACATTGGAAGACGTAAAAGAAAACGCCAAAAAACAAAAAATTATTTATTCGCGGTTTACTCGGCCGGCCAAGGAACTGATTGAACTGGCGGGCTCGACAAAAAAAGCAAAACAGGCTATTAGTATAATAGCCGAATGGGCAAATTCAAGAAATCTTGATTACACAATTGAAACCGTTTTCAAAAAATGGCTTGAACTTGGCCGCTTAAAGCCGAAAGAAGTTGTTAAAAAACCTTATTATCAAAACCAACCCATGGTTTGGTCCGCAACCAAGAAAAAATGGTATGTTATTGACGATGGCGGAGAATGGCTGGAATACGCGGGCAAAGACTCCGAGATTGAATGGCGGATTGAACACAAAAAATAAATCAAATGTTCGTCGGATTTTACTAAATCCGACGTCTCATTCAGCAAAATGACCACTGGGCATTCGCTCGTCGCGAATTGAGCCAAACATTATAAACATTCTTAATTAATGCTAATTATTAAATAATAATCTAAATATTACTTTTTATGTTGTCATATTCAGAATTAAATAAAGGGAAAATCGTAATTGTAAACGACCAGCCCTATGAAATAATTGAAGCGGAAAATACTTTTAAGGGCCGCGGCCATTCTTATTTGCAAATGAAAATGCGAAATGTCGTTTCCGGCGCGGTTATATCCAAATCCGCCCAGCCCAGAGACGCTTTTGAAGAAGCGGACATTGAAAAAAGCGAAGCCAAGTTTATTTTCCAAAACAAGGGCAAGTATACTTTTTCCGAAATCGATAATCCTTCTAAGCGCTTTGATTTGGATGAAGAAAAAATCGGTGGAGCGGCCAAGTTTTTAAAAACCAATGAAATCGTGACCACTATCCTATTCAACGGAAAGATTATCAATGTAACCTTGCCGATTAAAGTTAAATTAAAAGTTACCGAAGTTCCGCCGGGCGTAAAGGGAGATCGAGCCCAGGCCGGCAACAAAACGGTAACCCTGGAAACCGGAGCGAAAATCGCGGCCCCATTGTTTATTAACGAAGGCGATATTATTGAGGTGAACACTGAATCAGGCGAATATACAAGGCGCGCAAATGATTAACAAAAAAACACCCCGAAAAGGGGTGTTTTTGTTTACTTAACAAATAAATTGCAGTGGCAATGCCCGTCTTTTTCAATTTCTTCTTTGTGGTATATGCACGGGCAAATTATTTTTTTGTCTTCCTCTATATCCCCGGTCGCTTTGCGGCAAGGGCAGTATCGTTCACCCAAAAGTTCTTCCCGCATCAATAAAGCCCGAACAATATTTTCGGCGATTTTATTTTCTGGATTAACTTTGAAATTATTGGCTTTGGCGTATTCTTCGTATTCCGCCAATAATTTTTTTATTTCCAGTTCAATTTTTTCGTTTTCCATTTAAATTAAATTATCAATAAATTGCTTAATTTCTTCTTCCGGCTTGAAGCCGACAAACTTATCCGCAACTTCCCCATTTTTGAAAAAGAAAACCGTGGGAATAACCTCTACCCTGAATTTAGCGCCGGTTTGAGGGCAAGCGTCCAAATCCATTTTCACCACGATTATTTTCTCCTTATAGTCTTCGGCTATTTTCTCAATTATGGGGCTAAGCATTTTACAAGGGGGGCACCAAGTAGCAAAAACATCCAACAAAACCGGCTTATCGGCTTTGGCTATGAATTCTTCAAAATTTTCATCAGTTAGTATGGTCATTTTAAAAAATTATTTTAAATTATTATAAGTAAATTATATCTGCCGCGAACAAAAAAAGCAACAATATTTTCATACTGTCGCCAATAATTATTTTAACTTTTTTCTCAACCACCCCCTTTCAGTCTCCGCAATTAAAGCAATTATTTCTTCATCCGTTACGCCTCCGTAAAATCCATGAAAGACAAGCCTTCTATTGAGCTCATAGAATACATCTTCAAACTCTTTCATTAAGGCCACGGTTTCTTCCTTGGTTGCGGCCCTGCATGGATATCTTCTTTTTATATGCCCTTCGGTTCGAAGGTTTAGCTTATCAAAATCCGGATGGCAATTTGGGCACACACCTATGCGCTTGCTGTCGCTACCACCGTCTCTTGCCGGAAGCGCATGATGTTTTTCAACAATATGATATTCTCCGCACACTGAACAATAACTGTAATCGCACGGAGTATTACCGTTATGCCTTGGATGAGTAGGCAATTCGGTTAAATTTTTTCTAAGTGTTTGCGGAAGATTATCATCTTCCCATGGTAAGACCGCTGATTCACTGGCGGCAATTCCGATAGTAGTGATATCTTTTAGTCCCAATCAATCACCTTGGTAATTTTCAAGGTTCTGCGCGCCGGAAGAACCACCCATATTTTAGCCAATCAAATTAAATTGGTCAAATCAGTCTTTTTCTATGTCTTTTTTGATTTCTTCAAATTCGTTTTCCACTTCCTCAAAGCTTTTTTTGGTTTCTTTGATTATTTTGGCAGCTTCCTTTATTTTTTCCAAACCTTCTTCAACATCAACTTCTTCCTGGTTCTCAAACCATTCCGAAATTTCGTTAAGTTTTTTAAGATTAGTACCCAAGTTTTTATCTTTCATGGCAATAGTTTATTATTAAAAATATGTTTATAATATTTGAATTAATGTACGTCGGATTTTACTTATCCGCCACCTCATTCAGCAGAATGACCTACTGGGATATTACTCGCGTAAATTGGTCTAAATTTTTTTCTTTTACCATATATTTATGAATTTTATTCTTAATGTTCGTCGGATTTTACTAAATCCGACGTCAATTAGCTCTCGCTAATTGATTTATTAATATTTTTTACTTGAGATGTGATGGTGCCGTTGGAAACTTGGATGTCTAATTCGTTGCCGATTGCGACATCATTGGTTTTCCTGATAATCTTGCCGTTTTTTCTGGCTAAACAATACCCTAACTTTAAATTTCTTTCCGGATTATTTTGGTTGATTATTTTTTCCGCCAAATTAATTTGTTGTTTAAACTGGATTAATATATTTTCCAGCATTTTTGGCAATACCTGCCTTACTTTATATTCCAAGGCTGCGTATTCTTTTAAAGATTCCCGCAAATAGGCCTCCATCCGCGAAAAAAGATTCCTGATTTGCCGCTTATCATCAGATAGAGTTTCGGCAAAGCTGTTAAAAATATTATTTTGTTCTTCTTTGATTTTAAATTTCAAAGTTTGCCAGCCAGCGCTCAAAAGATTGGCCGCGGCCGTAGGCGTGGAAACCATTTCGTCCACTGCCAACGCCAATAGGGGCACATCTTTATCGTGCCCGATAGCGGCAATCACGGGCACGGGAAAACTTTTAATTTCCCTAATTAACATTTCGTTATTAAACGCCAAAAATGATTCCAAAGAACCGCCACCGCGCATAATCACTAGCGCGTCTATATTTTGTTTACGCATTAATTTAACGGCACTTAACAAATCCTTGGTGGCTTCTTCGCCTTCCACCCGCGAATCAGCCATTTTGATTTTAAAGCCAAATCGGCCCAAATTATTCAAAAAATCATTAATAACCGCGCCTTGTTTGCTGGTAATCACGCCGATTGTTTGCGGAAATTCGGGCAACGGCCTTTTATTTTCCAAAGCAAACACGCCTTCTTCTTCCAGCTTCTTTTTTAATTTTTCGTATTCTTTTTTTAAATCACCCTCTCCCACCAAGCGGACTGTTTTGGCTTTAAAGCTGATTCTGCCGGTTGGTTTGTAAATATCCGGAATGCCGGTGGCGATTATTTCCATGCCATCTTTTAAATCCAATCCCGAGAGCCGGTAATCATAACTCCAAATTACGCAATTCATTACGCTCTTGTCTTTCTTGTCTTTCAAAGAAAAATACACGTGCCCGCTGCTCCACACTTTAACTTCCGAGACCTCGCCTTTCACTTTGGCTTCGCACGAATTGAGAATGCTGTTTAAAACAGTTATATACGCGGAAACAGTGAAAATATTATTCTCTAAAAGGTTTTTAACATAGGATTTATTCTTTTCTTCCATCGTTCCGTGTTTATTTCTTTTCGTGTTTTATTTTTGCCACAACCGCGTTTTTCCGGTAATTGCAATAATCGCAATTTTCATTCATCTCGGGAATTTTGTCCGACATCAAACATTCTTTAATGTCTTTAAGCGCTTTGGGAATCCACTTGCTGTCGCCGGTGTACGGCAAAACCTTAATGTCAAATTCCAATTTTTTGTCAAAAGTAGGTTTGCCAACATCGCCATTACAATAAACAAAATATCCGGTCGGATTTACGTCAAAACCGTTTTGGGCAAAAAGCCATTGGTAGATTTCCATTTGCCGCTTATAACCTCTTTGCCATTCCGCGTCTAAATTAACTTCACTAGTTTTAGAAGTAGCCTTGTAGTCTACGATTATGATTTGGCCTTGCGGATTAACCCAAATATCATCAATCGCACCGGTAATCAAAAGGTTGGTCGGTTCGTCCACGTATTCAATGCCTTTAAAATTTTCCCGCCAAATATTCAATTTATCGTGCTTAAACGGAACAGCATCAATGCCAAAATCGCGGATAAACGGATGCGGAGCTTGTTCGTTTCTATATAAATCAAATTCTTTTTTTAACAATGCGTCCACCGCGCTGTTTAAAGTAAAGGGAAAACCGGGCGGCCTACCCACGCCCAAGCGCCTGTCTAAATAGAAACATTGCGGGCATTCCATAAACAAATCTATTTTGGAACGGCTTAATTTAAACGGCACAGTCGCCTTCGGGTCAAAAATATTATTGGATTTTTTGTAGTATTGGGACATAAATTTTAGATATTATTAATCGCATTATAGCACGACATTGGGTAAAAATAAAAAAGGCCTAGAAAAATCTAGCGCTCTTGTTCATTTGGCTTTACCTGCCTTATTTCATCAACATAGTTTTCGCCCCAACCAAACGGGGCCGGTTTTGTTTCTGTTTGCCTTGCCGGCTGAAAGCTTTTTCTGTCGCACATTTTAAAATCACTAAATTAAAAATAACATTCGCTAATTCGAATGTCAACAATACTACAAAACTCCTTTAATCTCTTTTTCAAACCTTTTAAAAAATTCTTCCATAAAGTTATGCCTTTCTTTGGCGATTTCCCGCCCGGCTTTGGTTAATATTTTTGATTTTACTTTACTGAGCTTGTAATAATATTCCAATAAAGCGGAATCCTCGCTGGTGTATTCGTATTTTCCGGCATTTTTTATGTTCTTTTTCTCGTTGCCGGTATACAAACAGTGGCAACAGCCCGCGTAACCGGCAAAGAAAAAATCGCGGCCAATTCCCACGGCGCCGATTGAATCCAATTTATCCGCGTCATACAAAACTTTAGCTTCAATAGTTTCGGGCATATGGTTATTTCGGTATCTGTGAGATAGAATGCAATGCTTGATGTTTTCAACTGTTTCTTTATCCAAATCATACTTGGACAAAATCTCTTCAGCCAATTCCTTTCCTTTTTCCGCGTGGCAAATCTTGCCCTTGGTGTCCATTTCTTCTTTGCGCCCGATATCGTGCAAATACGCCGCAACTTCAATGATTGAAAGATTGGCTTTTTCTTTTTTACCTATTTTAAGCGCCAAATTACGCACCCTTTCCACGTGCGTCCAATCGTGGCAACCGCTTGCGCCAACAAAAAATTCTTTGGCTTTATTTTCTATCTCTTTTATTGTTTTTTTGTTTAACTTCATATTTAATCCACCAATGTGCCAAATGATTCACCCTTTAAGGCTTTGGTAATACTGTCTAATTTGTTAAGATTAAAAACAATAATCGGTTTTTGGTTATCCGCGCACAAGGCAAAAGCCGTGCCATCCATTACGTTTAAATCTTTTTCGATAGCTTCTTTGTATTTTAATTTTTTGTAAAGTTTGGCGTCTTTATATTTATTCGGATCTTTGTCAAAAACCCCGTCTACGTTCGTAGCTTTTAGAATCAAATCACAATTAAGTTCGCAGGCCCGCAAGGCCGCAGCCGAATCAGTGGTAAAAAATGGATTGCCCGTACCGCCCGCGAAAATAATAATCCGGCCCTTTTCAAAATGATGCAGCGCTTTTCTCCTTAAGTAAGGCTCTGCCACAGCGTCTATCCGCATAGCTGTCATCATTCTGGTTTCCAGCCCCATTTTTTCCAAACACTGTTGCAATGCCAACCCGTTTATAATCGTCGCGACCATTCCCATTTGGTGCGCGATGGCCATATCAAAATTGGCGCCTTTGGCAAAACGCCCGCGGAAAATATTTCCCGCGCCAATCACAATTGCCAAGTCAATCTTATTTTCTTTTTTTATTTTAATAATCTGCTTGGCCATTTGTTCATATGAAGCCAAAGAAATTCCTTTTCCGTTTTCACCAAAAACTTCCCCGCTGATTTTTAATAAAATTCTTTTGTATTTTAATTTTGGCATATCGCAAATTATAATTATTATTTTAAAAAATTAACTTTTTTGTTTGTTTGTGGCCAACTGGCCGCAAGCGGCCTGGATTTCTTGCCCAAATTCATATCTTTGCGTGGCAAAAACCCCCCGTTTTTCCAAATAATCTTTAAAAGATTTAATTGTCTTTTTATCCGACGGCTTGAATTTTTGCGTGGGATTATAAGGAATCAAATTAACCATATAAAGAGGCTTATTCAGTATCTTGCTTAATTGCTCGGCATTTTCCATTGTATCATTCACGCCTTTGATCATTAAATATTCAAACATAACTTTACGAGATGTCTTAAAAATATACTCATCAATTATTTTCAGCAGCCGCTTTAAAGGGTATTTTTTGGCAATCGGCATTATTTTTTGCCTTAATTCATCAGTTGGGGCGTGCAAAGAAATAGACAGATTGACTTGCAGCCTTTCGTTCGCCATTTTTCTAATGCCTTCAATTATTCCCGCGGTTGAAATGGATATTTTTCTAGCGCCAATGTTAAATCCGTCTTTGTCGTTGATTATCCGCACGGCCTTCCAAACATTATCATAATTTAAAAACGGCTCACCCATTCCCATAAAAACAATATTGGTCAAAGAACGGGCAGGCTTGTAATTATTTTTTAAATATCGGCAAAACAATAAAATCTGATCCAAGATTTCTCCTGCTTCCAAGCTTCTTTTAAATCCCATTTGCCCCGTGGCGCAAAAGGCGCAATTCAAAGGACAACCAATTTGCGAAGAAACGCAAACCGTGGCGCGTTTATCGTTATGCAACATTAAGACGGTTTCTATCTTATTTCCATCCTCCAGCTCCACCAAAGCCTTAATCGTGTTATTATCTTTGGAAACAAAAAGTTCGCGCTTTATTTCCAAAGAACATTCTTTTTTTAATTTCTCCCGCAAAGCCAAAGACAAATTGGTGGCCTTGTCCCAATCTTCTATAAGTTCGTGAAAAACCGCCCGTTTTACTTGGTTTAAACGAAAGGGCGGTTCGTCTTTCAAAAGTTTTTCCAGTTTTTCTAAAATCATTTTTATTCCTCTATAATATCAGGCTGATTTTCAATCATTTTATTTTCCTCTGCCTCGCCTTTTATTTTTTCCACAATGCCGGATAATTTCTTAGTGCGGGTTACAGAAACTTTATCAAATTGGTCACTCGCTGATTTCAAACGAGTGCCCAGCGTATCCACTTCGTCATTGTATTTTCCGAATTCCATTTCAAACATTTTAATCAACTTGATTATTTCATAAAGATTTTCTTGGTATTTAAAACTTTTATAAGATTGGTAAATCATCCTCAAAATAGCGGTAAAACTAAACGGCCCGGCCAAAATCACCTTCTTGCCCATGGCCTCGTTCCAAACTTCGGGCAAATGCTCGTAAATAAAACTGAAAATCATTTCATTCGGCACGAATAAAATCACGAAATCAACTGTCTTTTCTTCCAAATTAATGTAATCGCGGGTGGACACTTCTTTTATTTTTTGTTTCACATCTTGCGCAAACTCTTTCAAATGCTTGTCCTTGTCAACTTTGTCCGCGGCTTCAATATATTTAATCAAAGATTGGTATGGAAATTTTACGTCAATATTCACTTTGGTTTTATCCGGTAAGAAAACCGTAAAGTCCGGGCGGCTGGCGGAATTTTCCTGGGCCGTATTGCTGATATAGTTTTCGCCCTCAACAAAGCCAATGCTTTTTAATAAATTGTCCGCTATTTCTTCCCCAAAAGCTCCGCGCATTTGGTTATTGGACAAGATATTTTTCAAATTCTCGGTTGATTGCTTTAATTCCCCGGTCGCGAGCTTATGCTCTTCCAAAATTGTTTTCAAGGCGGAGAATTCTCCAACCCTTTCTTTTTCGCTGGCATTGAATTGATTTTTTGTTTTTTCCAATTCGCTGCCAATTTTTTCCACCAATTCCTTAATGGAATCTTTATTGAATTTAATGGATTCATTAATCACTTCTTTTTTGGAATCCATTTGCTCTAACATCCTTTGGCGCTCTTCTTTAAATAAGCGGACAATAATAAAAGACACGATCGCGAACGCAACCAAGGAAACTACTAAAATAATAATTATCTCAATAACCATTTTATTTAATTAAAAACACCTTATCGTGTTCGCGGACCTTGTCCTTAAATTTTATGGCAACTTCCGCGCCCTTCGCGGCCTTGGTTGTTTTTTTATTTTCTATTTCAATGCTCTCTATTTCTTGTTCCAAGAAAGTATGCGCGCCTTGGACGATTATCTTGTCGCCAACTTTTAAGCCATGATGGCTCAAAACCAATGAACCGGCATTAGACTTGGGGTAATAATGGATTATATTCCCGACCAAAACTTTTTTAACCTTGGATAAATTATCCGCCTTGTCATAACTGATGCCGTCTTTGCCCGGCTTGCCGAAATAAAATCCCGTGGAAAACCCGCGATTATAAACATCCGCTAATTTTTGTTTCCATTTTATCACTTTTTCACAGGTAAAGGTATAGCTAAAATAAGCGTCAATGGCCTCACGATAACACCTGGCCGTAACCTCAATATATTTCGGATCCCGTAAACGCCCTTCTATTTTAAAAGAATCAATTCCGGCTTTAATCAAGTCCGGAATAAATTCTATCATACATAAATCTTTGGCGCTTAAAAAATATTGCCCGTAATTGGAAACCTTGTTGTCTTCGTTGTCGGATAAAGTCCATTCCTTGCGGCAAGGCTGGGCGCACGAGCCGCAATTGGAAGATTTGCCGAATAAATAGGCGGACAGAATACAGCGGCCGGAAATCGCCACGCACATGGCGCCATGGATAAAAGTTTCAATTTCCAATTTTGTTTTTTTTCTTAACTCTGCAATTTGCTTTAAAGTCATCTCCCTTGCCAATACAATTCGCTTGGCTCCCAATTTTTCATAAAACTTGGCGGACGCATAATTAGACACATTGGCCTGGGTGGAAATAATGAATTTTACGCCTTGTTTTTTAGCTATTTCTATTACAGCCGGATCCCATACTATAACAGCGTCTATTTGGGCATTTTTGGCCATTTTTACCAGGGTTTCCGCCTTTTCTATGTCATTGTTATATATCACGGAATTAACCGTTAAATAGGCCTTTAGGCCATAATTATGGCATTGCTTTGCCAAGGGCTTTAAATCTTTATTTTTAAACCCGTTAGCCCGCGAACGCAGGCTTAACTCGCTTACGCCAAAATACACGGCATTGGCATAATTCTTGCACGCCTCCAGTCCGGCCCAATCTTTAATCGGGCTCATTAGTTCAGGCTTTTTAGTGTTTTCCTTAACTGGCATATTGCAGTTAATTTAACATATAATCATTTTAAATAAAAGAAATGCTCTCAATTAAAAATTGAGAGCATAATTATTGATGTGTTCAGCGATATCAAAGATGTGGCCATACCTGCTAATGAATTCTTTTTTAACCGTGGTTGGCAAAGGAAATCTTGATTGCCCGTCCCAGTTTTGGCCTTCCAGGAAATCCCGAAGAAATTGCTTGTCATAATGTTTTTCATCCATTGGCTCAAATATCCGCGATGAGTCGCCGGTCAACACTTCGTCTACCAGGCATAACCGATGAGAAACAATTTGGCCGGAAAGGCCATGTGTTTTAAAATCATTTACAGGAATAAGGCCGAATTCAAATTTGCTGTCGTGCAATTCAAGCTTTCTTGAGGCCAATAAGTTGCGGCCGGACATGAAAACGCTTAAAGCGTGGGCCCGAATTGATTGCGCCAAATTTTCCGCGCTCCAGCCAAGAATATCATTGTCGCGAATAAATTTTTCCAAAATCGGAATTGTTTTTTCGTAATCAATATTGATATCGTGCCCGGTTTCGGCTTTGGTGCTCGGCGTATACGCGGGAACTAGCAACTGCTTATTTTTGGTCATGCCTTCCGGATACCATTGCCCAAGATAATAGCCGGACTGGCCTCCCGCCTTGGCATACATTTTGAAAAGCGAGCCGCCAAACTTATCCCGCACAATGCACTCAAGCGGAATTACGAGCGCTTTTTTCGCCACAAGCAACCGGCCCTTCAATTCGTCGGCCAATGCGCCGCATCCGTAAATTCCGGCAATTTCTTCCTCGTTGTCTGTGACGAAATCGGTTGGCATAACATTAGTTTGCCCAATAATTTTCTTCCAAGCATTAGAAGTTTTATTGATAAGCCTACCCTTACCCTCGATTAAATCAAAAACAACGTCACTGGCGGAAACATTGTCCGTGGTCAAAAAAAGAATCTCATCGATTCGCTCGGGAACACGAAAAACCCTTCTCACTTTTCGATGTCCCAACATTTCATAAGATTGAAGCATTTCTAAATTCAGTTCTTTTGAATCCATTAAATCACTCCATATCTCTTGTTTTTCAAGGAACAAAAGACTGGTTTAGATATAACATAATCAATTAAAAAAGCAACGGGGATACCGTTACTTTTCTTTCATAATCTTGTTGAGGATGTCTTTAACTTTTTCCACGCTATCGTAGTCGTAAATGGAAATTGGAACAGCTTTCTTTTTAAATTTTTTCATTTTTTCTTTTAGGATCTCCGCGGGCACCAAATCGCTCTTGGCTATAAAAATATATTCCATCTTTTCCAATAATTCGGGATTATAATCTTCCAATTCTTTTTGGATGGTTTCGTAGTCCTTTTTAAAATCTTCCGACTCGGCGGAAATAAAATGAAACAAAATGCGAGTTCTCTCTAAGTGCCTTAAAAATCTGATGCCCAAACCTTTGCCTTCGGAGGCGCCCTCAATTAATCCGGGAATGTCCGCCAAAATCAAATCATAATAGACGCCCAAGTTGGGCTCCAAAGTAGTAAACGGATAGTTGGCGACTTTCGGGTCGGCATTGGTTAATTCTTTTAACAAGCTGGACTTACCCACATTTGGCAAACCCACGAATCCGACATCAGCAATCATTTTCAATTCCAAACGTAGGGTAAATTCATCGCCCGCGAGCCCGTCTTGCGATTGCATGGGCGTGGTGTTGGTAGAAGACCTAAAAAGGTAATTGCCTTTGCCGCCTTTTCCGCCCTTAGCGATTAAAACCGGTTCGTTTAATTTAACGACTTCCGTGTCTTCGTAGTTGGTTAAATTGTGCACCACTGTTCCAACCGGAACCTTCAAATATAAATCTTCGGCATTGGCTCCGTCCAAACATTGGCCTTTGCCGTTTTCGCCTTTTTGCGCATCAATTTCTTTTTTAAAACGAAATTGCTTTAAGGCGTCCAATTCGGAAACTCCGATAAAATAAATACTGCCGCCGTTGCCGCCGCTTCCGCCCGTTGGGCCCAAGGCCCCGGGAATTTTACTGAAAGTAACCATTCCCTTGCCACCGTGCCCGGCTCTCACTTTAATTGTAACATCGTCTATTAACATATTTTTTTGGGGAAGTATTTAGTATTTGGTATCTAGTATGTTGAGTTAAGAATACTGCATAAAGAGGTATATGGCAAATAAAAAGAGGTTAAGATATTAACCCCAAAATCCGGCATGCGCACAATAGAAAGGTACATTTAAAATACAGATGAGCGCCACTAAAAAGATAAACTCCAGTGGACTTGAAAGCCATCCGATTAAATATATTAATACTCCCGTTAAACTTAGAGCTGCTAAAAGTGAAAATTCCCAGATTAAGAATCTCTTCCAAACCAAATCCATAATAATCCTCTGTATGTTTTATATACTATATGAATATTTTTGTCAAAAAAAATAAGCCATAGAATTTTTGTTTACCTATGGCTCAGTATTCTATTATAAACTGCCAATAACTGTTCCCTTGAAAAATAATTGGCGTTTTGTCTTTAATTTTAAAATCTGTGTTTTCGGCTTTCATTTTTTCCACCCAGTCGTTAAGAGTTTTATCAACTTCTTCGGGATCGTCTTGTCTTTGGAAACCAAATGTTTTAAACGGCATTACAACACCTCTGTGCTGATTATTTTATACATTGTTTATGCTTTTTTGTCAAAAAAAATTATGCCAATTTGTGGACGCGAAAATTGGCATTGGATTTAGCAAAATCCGATGAACATTTTACTAAATACGTTAACTTCGGAAATCGCAAGCCACATCGAAAGGACAAGCGCTATCGCGAGTATAAGCGCAATTGCCGCCAAAATTTTTACCATTCGCAAGGTTGACACGATTACCCCAAAATCATTATTCATTTTTTAAATCACTCTCCTGCTTAAAACATATACCCTTGTTTTTCTTTTGTCAAAAATTGTATTTATTATATGTATCAATTTTCTTATATTTGTATGCCTGGCTTCCTAAATTCATTTGATTTTTTTATGTTTAGGTATTCAATACCTAAACATTAGTTAATGTATTTTCTGCCTTTGAGTTTGTCCGGGAAATATTCTTGTTTTTCTTTGTATCCGAAAGACGGACTGTATTTATAATCCTTGCCATAGCCCAATTGTTGCATTAGTTTTGTGGGTGCGTTTCGAATATGCAAGGGCACAGGCAAATTACCGTGCTTTCTAACATCGTCCGCGGCCTTGCCATAGGCCAAATACAATTCATTGGATTTTTTGCATTTCGCCATATAAACTACGGCTTGGGCTAAAATCACATTGCACTCGGGGTACCCAATGAAATGGCAGGCGTTGTAAGCCGCCACGGCTTGCTCTAAGGCGCGGGAGTTGGCCAACCCGATATCTTCTGAGGCAAACCGAACAATGCGCCTGGCAATGTATAACGGATCTTCCCCGCCTTCAACCATTCTCGCCAGCCAATACAAAGCCGCATCTGCATCCGACCCACGCATTGATTTGTGCAAGGCGGAAATAATATTATAATGTTCTTCGCCTTCGCGGTCGTATAATAAATTTATTTTCTGGGAAGCTTCCTCAATTACTTTTAAAGTAACGTTGCCACCCGAAGCCATGGTTGCGTATTCTAAAATATTTAAAGCAATTCTGGCATCACCATTGCTGATTCGGCTGATTACGCCTATTTCTTTATCATTGATTTTTATTTTCAAATTTCCCAGCCCGCGCTTTTTGTCCTTAATCGCTTTTTTTATAAGTTTTTTAATGTCTCCAGCTTCCAATTGTTTAAAAACAAAAACTCGACACCTGGATAATAAAGCGGAACGGACTTCAAAGCTGGGATTTTCCGTGGTGGCGCCAATTAAGGTAATCAACCCGCTTTCAATATGGGGCAATAGCCCGTCTTGTTGGGTTTTATTCCAACGGTGGATTTCATCCACAAATAAAATTGTTTTGCGGCTTGCCAGATTATTGCTCTTGGCGCGGGTAATTATTTCCCGTAAATCTTTCAGCCCGCTTGAAACCGCGCTAATGCGGATAAAGTCGGATTTGGTTTGCTTGGCAATAATCATTGCCAAAGTGGTCTTGCCCGTGCCCGGCGGCCCCCAAAAAATCATTGAGGGAATCGTGTCTGATTTAATAGCTTCGCGAAGCAGCTTGCTTTCGCCCACGATTTCTTCCTGCCCGAAAAAATCATCCAATATTTCGGGACGCATTCTGTCCGCCAAAGGTGAAGCTTGTTGTATTTCTTTACCCATTTCCATTACCCGTATTTTACCTCTTTTGAGTTACAAGAATCAAGAAGTGAAAATACGAAAAAATCTTTGCGAACACAAAAAACTCTAAGCTACAAGTCAAGTTTTTATGGATTGGAGGCCGAACTCCAAAATTAATTTTGTGTGCCGAACGTTGCAGTAGGTTCGCTCGCAACATATGGGCGGACGAGAACCCAATCAATATCTACTCGGCTGCCCGCGTTTTGCACATAAGTTGACCATGTGCCATTGGCAGCGAAATAAGGAGTAGCGGTAACAAGATTAGCGTTATCAATATAACAATCAAACTGGCCATGCCTTTTTAAAGTAATCCTGTGCCAAACATTGGCTGTCCAACCACCCATAGCCAATGCCGAACCCCAACTGCCATTATTCCAAACGCGATACATGGGAGTACTAAGCCCAAGGTCATATGGAGATGGAGCCACATAATAACCATGGCCAACACGATCCGAATAAACAAATTGTTCCCTATACGACGTGTTGGCATGGTATGATTTTGCGTAAGTTTCCAAAATATAATTATCCGGGACATAATACGAACTATAAAGTTCGGATATTGCCCCTGTCCCAATATGGCTCATTATTGAATTAGACACTGTTACGGTCGCAGCGCCCAATAATGTCCATTTGCTTGAATCCAAAGAACTTACGGGATTTATGTAATCGTCAAAAAACATTCCTTGCGAAGATGAAAAAGTTAAGCTTCCGTTGGAAGACAATGTTGGGCTCGCGGATTGATAATACATTCGGATGGTTGTATTGCCATTGGCGATTGCCGGGACGTTTACCCAAAAAGTGGCGCTGGTTCCGGAAACCACGGAACCGGTTTCAATCCAAAAAGGCAAAGCGGTATTGCCGGCGCTATCGGAAAAAGCAACATCCGTAAAAGCATCAACGCACAATCCTTCGCAATTGGCAGTTCCGTTGGCACCCTGGTTCGCGGCTTTGTAAACAATTAATTTGATCGGATAATTCGTTAAGCTTGTTCCGCTGGCAATAGTGATAATTTTATAATGGCCGTAACCGGCAACACCCGTACTCCAACCGTTAGCAGTGCTAAAAGAATAACTTGCCCCGCTGTTTAACGTAGCTTGGATGGTAAAATCAGCGCCGCTGGTTGACGCATAGGTATAATTTTTTGTTGGCGACTGAGGATCGGTTGGCATTCTGGCCAAATAATCGGAAAGGACATTGTTGCTTGGGTCGCCCAAACACCCGGCCGCTCCGATTGTGCAACTGGATAATACCGGATAAGTATGCCCCGCGGATTGATACATTAGTAAGGCTTTCTGAATAGCCGATAAATCAGATTTGCGCCTGGCATCATTAGCGGAATTAAGCGAATCGGTCATGGAAATAAAAATGAAGCCGGCGAGTATACCGACAATCGCAATCGTAACCAAGAGTTCAATTAGGGTGAATGCCCGACTAAATTGCATAGATTTCATTGGGTAAACTTTAATTTTTTTGTGCATTTGATTTATTATAACAAATTATTCCTAGAAAGAAAATAATTTATTAAAAATTATCTAAATAATAAAAACTAATTAAAAAATCCTCTGTAAATTACAAAGGATAAAAAGTTAATTGTCGATTAGATTTAACCAGCCCATAAAGACAATTGTTTGGGTTCCTAAAAAGACCAAAGCTATAACCATAATGATTATGATCAAATTTTGTTCTCCGGCTCCAAGGTATAATAAAATACTACCGATACCTAAACATATTGCACAAACAAAATTAATAAATGTTTCCCAAAATACGTTTAGCTTCCGGCTCTCTTCAATTCGGGTTTTCAAAACCGCTATTATGCCAAAGCATGCGAATAAAAAAATGCTCAGCATTAATTCTTCAAAGCCGCCACCAGTAAAAAAATACATGGCCGGACCTATCAAAAACACAATAATTGATAAAATTGGGTTGAATACGATTATTGCAACAACTTCCCATACCGAACAAACGATGTTTCTTGTCATTTCAGCATCTCCTAATTTAAACGAGCATCCTTTCCATGCAAAACTTTTAATTGCAGGAATAGAAACTGATAATAATATAACATACTTTGTTAACATTGTCAAATACTATTAAATCTTTTTTATTAAGCCAATGCAAATAAAAACGACTTGATAGTTGGTATTAAATTGGCTAAGATAAAAACATGAAAAAATCAGTATCTGAATTCCCAAAGTCCTATGATTTCAAGGAAGCGGAAAAGAAATGGACAAATAACTGGGAAACTAATAAATACTTTGAGTTCGATCGCCAAAATAAAGGCGAACTTTTTGTTGTAGACACGCCCCCGCCTTATGTTTCCGCCGACCATCTGCACGCCGGGCATATAATGTCTTACGCCCAAGCCGAATTTATCGTCCGCTATAAACGAATGCGCGGATTTAATGTTTTTTACCCAATGGGCTTTGACGACAATGGTTTGCCCACGGAAAGGTTTGTGGAAAAGAAATACAATATTGATAAATCCAAAACCACCCGCTCGGAATTCATTAAGCTTTGCTTGGAAGAAACGAAAAAAGGAATCCAAACTTATAAAAATCTTTGGAATTCATTGGGAATTTCCGTGGACTGGTCCAAGACTTACAGCACTATTGCCCCGATGGCGACCAAGGTTTCGCAAAAATCAATTTTGGATTTATACAAAAAGGGCGCGCTTTATAAAAAAGAATTGCCGATCTTGTGGTGCCCATTTTGCCAAACCGCGATTTCCCAATCCGATTTGGAAGATAAAACTCAGGCCTCCAAAATGAATTACATTAATTTTTGCGCTCCCGATGGGCAAAACTTATTGATTGCCACCACCCGTCCGGAACTGATTCCGGCTTGTGTGGCGCTTTACGTTAACCCGACAGACGAACGATACAATAAGCTCATCGGGCAAAAAGCCATTGTGCCTTTAATGGAGCACGAAGTGGAAATAAAAGGCAGCGAAAAAGTGGAAAAAGAAATTGGCACGGGCTTAATGATGGTGTGCACTTGGGGCGACCAGGAGGACTTGGAAAAATGGCGGATAGATAATTTGAAGACCAGGAATATTTTAACCGAAGACGGGCATTTGAATAACTTAGCCGGCAAATACGAAGGTCTGACCATTAAAGAAGCGCGCGGACAAATCTTAGATGACCTAAAAGAAAAGGGATTGCTTATGAAGCAAGAGGACTTGGAACATGCCGTAAATGTGCACGAAAGGTGCGACACGCCAGCGGAATTAATCCAAAGCAAACAATGGTTTATCAAAATCGCGGACCTAAAAGAAAAATGGCTGGAATTGGGCAAGCAAATCAAATGGCACCCGGAATACATGATTAACAACTACGAGCTCTGGGTGAATTCCTTGAAATGGGACTGGTGCGTTTCCAGGCAAAGATTTTACGGAGTTCCCTTTCCGTTTTGGATTTGCGATTATTGCGGAGAAATAATTTTGGCTGACGAAAAGGATTTGCCAATTAACCCGTTTGAACAAAAACCGCCAATGGGCAAATGCCCGAAATGCGGAAGCAAAGACATAAAGCCGGAAACAGATGTAATGGACACCTGGGCAACTTCTTCTTGCACGCCCTTCTTGTTGCGCGAATTGGGCGGCAGCGACGACTTGTTCCCCGTGGATTTGCGGCCGAACGCGCACGAGATTATCCGAACTTGGGATTTTTATTCCATTGTGAAAGGATATTATAATTTTGATACCGTTCCGTTTAAAAATATTATGGTTTCCGGGCACGGCCTAGACGAAACCGGCAGAAAAATCAGTAAACGTTTGGGCAATTATGTGCCCTCAGACAAACTGATTGAAGAATATGGAGCCGATGCCGTCCGCTATTGGGCAACCGGCGCGGGACTAGGGCAAAATTTAAGGTTCAGCCCTATTGAAATCAAGAAAGGAAAACAAATCACCAATAAGCTTTGGAATGTTGCCAAATTTATTTTGACAACCGGAGAAGGATTTACCTCTGGCAACACCGCAAAATTTGAATACGCGGATGCTTGGATAATTGAAGAATTAAATAAAACGATTATAGAGACAACTCAATGCTTTGACGAATACCAATATGCCAAAGCCAAATCCGCGATTGAAGATTTCTTTATGTCCAAATTTGCGGATTATTATATTGAATTCGTGAAATATAGGTTATACGGCGAAGACGCAACAAGCAAGACGGCGGCGCAAATCATTTTAAGGCAAGTATTCGTGAATATTTTAAAAATGTACGCGCCCATAATCCCCTTTATTACCGAAGAAATTTATCAATATTTTAGCGATGAAGCAACAATTCATTTATCTATCTGGCCGGAAAAATTAGAATCGATCAATTTGGATATTGGCGATTTTAATGAAGCCATAGCCGCAATTGACGAAGTTAGGAAATACAAATCAGAAAACCAAATTTCTTTAGGCGCGGAATTGGAAGAATATAAACTTACTGCAAAAGTAGACCTAAAAAAGTACGGTCAATTTATTTCTAAGGCGATTAAAGTTAAACAATTAAATTAATTTTTTAAAAAGCAAAAACCACCCGAAAAGGTGGTTTTTTACTTAAGAGTTTAGGCACTTGGCGCTTACTGTTGAATTGAAAAATATTTATCTTTTGGAAATACCGGAACAGCTTCCAGTTGTTTCTTTTCGTTCATTCTCTTAACAATAATATAGATAAGCAAAAAGATTATCAATCCGATTATCAATCCGATTAGCAGCCATAACAGGTTCCACCAGCCGTTGGCGAAAAGCCCGATGGAAGCCGCGGTTGTGGATTGTTCTTGCCCGGTTGTATCAATGGTTAATGAACCTTTTACGGTTTCAACACCCTTGGCATTTACCTCAACCATATCAACCAAAGTGCTAACGGCCGGATTGCATTCGTCCACCGGAGCGACTTTTAAAACAAAGGTTAAAGTTTTGGAAGTATTGGCCGGAATGGTTCCGATTAAAATAGTGCCGTTAATATCTCCGCCATAAAATTTATTGTCCAGGCGGACATTGCTAACACTATCAATATTTTCCGGTAGGGTGTTTTTTAATAAAACGCTTTGCAAGGCCTTGCCGTCTGACGAAGAAATCACAACGCTAACCGCAATTTCATCGCCCGGCTTGGCATAAACAACGCCATTAGTGACCTGGCCGTTTTGAGTTATGTTTCTACCCGTAATATTCAAAACAATCGCCCGAGGAATAACCACTGCCGGAACATAAGGTTGGACCGTTTGCCCACCCATGCCGTTAGTGCTTACGTATTTTTTCGCGTTAACGCTCGTTGACCAAGAATACATTCCTTCATCACAACCCACGGACCAGGCGCGATAGTAATAATTTTTATTGGCTAAAACATCGGAGTCAAAATAATTTGTGCCTGTTCCAAAGTAAACCGCAACCCCATCCGTGGCAGTCACAGGATAAGAATTTAATTTTCTAGTTATCACTGTATAGCACGCGCCTTCACCGTTCAACCAAGTTAAATTTACTCCGTTGCCAGACAAAGAACCGTTAAAATACAAGGGCTCGTCCGGAGCGGTCATAAATTTCAAAGTATTCCCATAAACAATCGCGCCATTGCTGCCCGTGGCTTCCGCCCTAAATGAATAAGCTTTGGCTTTTTCCAAATTATTGACCGTGATATAAAATCTTTGGCCAGCTCTTTTATTGGATAAAGCAAGCGTGGTTAAGTTTAAGCTGTTGCCGCGGCCGTAAGCAAACCTTACATTAGCCGGATTGCCATTATCTCCATCCAAGCGTCCGTTTAAAGCAGCGGATTTAGTTGTAATAGAAGTCGCGTCATAAGTGGAAACCGCCAAGTTGCTGTACGAGACAGGCTGGTAGTTTGTGCCGACTTGGATATTTACCGAGCTGGAAGCCGATTGTCCACGATTGTTGTAAACCGTAATCGTGCAGGCATAAGAATTGCTGTTATTATAATTAATATTCGGAGCATAATAAGTCGGATTTAAAATATTATAACTGGACAATGTTCCTCCGTTACAGTTCCAAGAATAAGTTAAATAACTTCCTTGCGGGTCGGAAGCTGTGGCGTTCATATAAACGCTTCCGCCGGCCGGAATATTTTTATCGTTTCCGGCGTAAACAGTCGGAGGGTTGTTATTATTGTAACCGCTATTTCTTACCGTGATATTAACTCCATCGGAATTGGTTGCTCCAACAGTATTCGTAACGGTTAAATTGCAAAAATACAAAAGATCGTTGCCCGAAGAAACCATTGGCGCGTAAAAAGTCGGATTTAAAATATTATAACTGGACAATGAACCGCCGTTGCAGTTCCAAGAATAATTTAAGCTGTAGCCTTGCGGGTCAGAGGCTGTAGCATTCATATAAACGCTTTGCCCGGATTGGACGTTTTTATTGTCTCCGGCGTCAACATTCGGAATAAAGTTTGTTTGGTTTTTATAAGCCATACAATTAACGTCGCTGCCGCCGTTTTGGCCGGTGCAATACCAAGTCCACGGGCCTGATCCGGTAAAACTGATTGCGTTTCCGGAATTGCATAAATTACCGGAAGGCGCATAGGTAAAGTAATTTCCGGCCGCGGAACCGCATTGGCCGTTAATAGGATTGGAAGTATTTGTCCTGTTGGCGCTGCAACTTACATCGCTACCGCCATTTTGCCCGGAACAATTCCAAGTCCAAGAATAGGAAAAGGAATTAAAATTAATTGGATCGCCGGTGTTGCAAAGATTAACTTGCGGAGTGGAAACAAAAGATTGTCCGTTCGCGGAACCGCATTGTCCGTTAATTGGCGTAGGCGAATAAGTTTTATTGGCATTGCACTGAACATTGGCGCCACCATTACTGCCATTGCAAGTCCAAGTCCACGGGCCAAGCCCTTGCGCTCCCAGAGTTGTACCAACGATACATAAATTGGCGGTTGGCGCGGAAACAAAAGATTGTCCGTTCGCGGAACCGCAAACTCCATTCTGTGGCTGAGCGTAAGAACAGCTTTGGGTTGTTATGGGATTGCCCCCAACACAACCGCTGGGCGAAGAACCTATAACGCTCCTGGTTTGAGTGTTGTTTGATTGGCAAGCGCCCCAAGCTGAATAATCAAAAGAAGTACAAGTAGTAGGCGTTGGAGTATAATTACAACTTTGAACGGTATAAGGGCTGCCACCTGTGCAACCGCTGGGCGAAGAACCTATAACGCTCCTGGTTTGAGTGTTGTTTGATTGGCAAGCGCCCCAAGCTGAATAAGTAAACGAAGAACAGGTCGTGGCCGAAGATGGATTTACAGTGGGTTGCTTGTAGGCATAACACCAAGTAATCGGAGTGCTGGTACCGCCATCACAAGTCCAAGAATAAACATTAGACCAAGTTCCCTTACCTTCTATAGTAGATGAATTATCAAACGCTACGGCGCTAGGCGTGCCGGCGTTGCATAAGCCCGAAGTTGGGGTGCTAAGAAAAGTGCCTCCGGCCGCGGAACCGCAAGCGCCGGCAAGAGGAGAAGAAGCTGATGCACAAGTGGCAACAGCACTGCCGGCAGTGCAAGTCCATCTAAAATATGAACTTACCGGAGCGCCTCCGCTATAATTCCAAATAGTCGTATTGGTTGATGGTGCGCCGGAACTGCATAATGTTGGGGATCCGGACGGAAAGCTGGCCATAGTTGAGCCGTTCGCGGAACCGCAAATCGCCGCAGTCGGTGTCTGAGGAATATAAGTGCAGCTTTGGGTTGTTAGCGGATTCCCGCCCGTGCAACCGGACGGAGAACTAAAAGTAACAGTTCTGGTCTGGGTATTGTTTGATTGGCAAGCGCTCCAACTTGAATAATTAAAAGAAGAGCAAGTGGTAACCGGCGCGTTATACACACAACTTCGCGTTGTCGCCGGACTACCGCCGGAACAACCAGTTGGAGCCTGGGCAGTAATGCCCCGGGTTTGAGTGTTGTTTGATTGGCAAGCGCCCCAATTGGTATAGGTAAAGCCGGTGCAAATAACTGTCGTTGAATAAGTGGGAGTGGACACACAACCAACCGTTGCTCCAACACCTGAACAATCCCAAGCGTAATATGTGCCGGTTGAATGTTCATTTGAAGTATATCCGATTGTCGGAGTGGACGGCGTTCCGGAATTACACGTGCCGACACCGGAACCGCAACTGGCCGCAAAAGCGGTGGAAGAAATCAAAAACACTGATAATACAGCAATAAAAAGGATAATGACTCTTTTATTCTTTAAATAATTTAATGCGTTCATATTTTTTATGCTTAATATTTTTGTTTTTATAATTATGTATTTTTCCTTTCAAAATCAGGCCATTTGCCTGGTTTTTTGTTTTCTATAATATAACAAATAAGTGTATTTTTGTCAATAGGCTTACCCATCTTTAACTTTAAGGCTATTTTCCCAAAAAAGCAGCTCCTTTAATAAAAAACCTATCGCCCGCTATGGCCGATTCTTTTGCTTCCCCTATATTTTAAATTTTACAATTATTTGATTATCGCCTGGTTTCCAAACCGCAAATCAATATACTGCAAAGTATTTAAATTTGAATAATATCTGCTTTGTTTTAAGACAATCGCCATTTTTTCCAATTGCCAATCTAAATCATCCAAAATATTAAAATAAATCTGGCAACCATTACCCAAATTGAGGGATAATTTATCTTTTGACAACAAGGAAAAGACATTTGCCGGAATATTGTATTTGGCTGTTTGCTTCAAAATTGCGGCCCCGGCAACAACCGCATTTTTTTTAAACTCCGCGTCGTTTTTGCAAATGTCTTTTTCTTCTTGCACAACGAACAATCCGCTCGGCAAATCATTGGCGCAACTTTTTATGAATCCCCCATTTTTATCAACCAAATAACAACTGCCCGTAAAAATTTCTTTCCATGCTGCGACGGGTTGCTTTTTCTTCACTTCAAAAGTAATGCTTTTATTAATGTAATCTTTTTTTATGTCCACGCTTTCAATTTCCGGAAACTCCATTAAAACCGAATTCATTTTTTTTGATTGGGGCACTAAAAAATTTTCCATTGTTATTTGCTTGCCGAACAAATTATAAGAAAGAGTCAGCTTGTCTTTGATAGCTTGCGTAAGCTGCTCATTGGAAACAGCGCTCAATCCGCCAGCCTTAATGTCTTTAATTGTAAATTGGGAAGAATAAATTATGCCAAAGGCAAAAATTCCCAAAAATAAGAAAGCCCCGATTAAAGAAAAATAAAATCTGGATAAAAAGTTCGCTTTCTTTCGCTTTCTTTTTGATGTTTTTAATTTTCTTTTGATTTTTCTCATTTACTCGATTGAATATAAATTACAAATTCCTTTTTTTCTTGCGAATTTCTTCAAAAATATACGTTAACCAATATAGGGGCGACAATGGATAATCTTGGGTTTTAATATATTCTTTTTTGTATCCTCCATAGCCCATTTTAAAAAGCGTCGGTCCCGCCCAGGGATGCCCGGGATTAGCCTTGGGATCAGTGTAGCCCCAAAAATCATATAATTGGCAGCCTCTTTTTTGGGCTTCTTTAATCGCTTCCCATTGTAAAAGATACGGAATGGATAATTTGGCATATTGGGACAACGAAGCAGCTTGATGGTAATAGCCCGTTCCCTGCCAAAAAATTACCAAAGCCCCGGCCGCGATTTCGTTTTTATATTTTCCAAAAAATAACAATGCATTTTTATCTTTATTAAAAGCATCAAATTCATTTTTTATATATTCGTCGGAAAAAGGCGTAAATTGCTGGCGGATGGCCACCTCCTTGTTTAATTTTTGGTAGATTGGCAAATCATTTGCGTTTTCGCTTTTTTCAACCTTAATCTCATTGTTTTTTTCCGCCTGCCGGATAAGATAACGCGTAGTTTTGCGCATATTTTTAAGCAACTCGCCTTCCGGCAAAGCTATATCCAATTTCCAGGTTGCCTCGTAAGCATTGGCGTGCATGGGCGCGTTTCTTAAACCGGCCTTCTTGAGCAACCCGATGTTTTCAAAAGTTCTTTCCCATAACGGATTCAAACGGATAAAAGCCGCGCCTTCTTGCTTACCGATTTTCGCCAATTCGCTTAAAAAAAACTTTAATAAATCGGAACGAATTGTTGTGTCCGCGCTCGCCATTACCGGCCCATGCTGAATCAATAAATAAGTGCCTCTTTTGGCTTTTACCTTAACAACCAAGGCAACGGCCTGAATCGTAGAATCAATTATGGCAAGCCGCCAAATTTTAAATCCCTGGCTTTGTTGGAATTCTCCCCAGTTCCACGACTGTAAAAAAGTTTTTTCATTTACTTTCGCCAAAAAATCCTCCCATTCTTTTTTATTTTTTATTTCTCTGACAATCATTTAATTTTAAAATCCCATTCCTTTAATTTGGGCATCCCTGCCTTTAAGCAAGGTGTTAATATAGTCAATCGCGGCCAACTGGTCGGTTATTTTATTATCCAATTCAATGGAGCAAAAATCCGTAAAATAACTCAATGGGTATTTTTTTAAATAATCCAACTCGCTTCGGTCGTTTAGCGTGTGCTCGGCGTAGCGCATCCGCCCTTGTTCATCAACGCTAAATTTTTGCTTGATGGCGCTGATATGGTTGCACCTAATCGGATATTTTTCTATTATCTTGATATCGCTGTCGTATTTTTCTTGGTCCAGCATTTGATTATCTTCTAGGTGGCTGAAATCCACGCAAAGGCCGCCCCATTTTTTAACCTCTTCTTCGTCCAAAAAAGTATACGGCGTATTTTCAATGCAAATAATATTTTTGTATTTTTCCCATTCCGCGGGAATCGGAAAATCTTTCACCGAATGGGTATTAAATACCTGCGTATTGTATTTTTTTATTAAATAATCCAGTTCCGACAATTTCATATCTTCTTTTAGGTGTACAAAAGGAATATGCTTAATTGTGGATTGCAAAATCAACGAATAAAGAGTTTTGCGGTCTTCTTCGTTCAAGCAAGTCGGAAAAAGCGCAACTTCTTTAATATTCATGTCGTTAATCTCCTTGATTTTTCCTTTCCAGTCCGATCCAGATGTTGTTGTGATTGTTGGAAAAAATTTCATAATTGTTAAAAGCCCATGCCGGTTATTTGCGCAGCTTTTTGCGCCATTGCCATTTTAGCGTTATTGGAAACTTCGTTAATAATATCTTTTAAAACTCGCTCTTGCTTATCTTTGTCCAAATCACTATTAAGAGAAATGCTTATTATTTCGGCCTTGCCATTAATAATGACTTTTACTCCCTCTCTTTCCATTTCAAAAACTTCTTTCGCCAATTGGCTGTCCAAGTCTTTTAATTTTTTAATGTCTTTTATTTTATCAAAAATACCCATTGCTTTAACGTTACTTTAATTATTCTTTTATTTTATCTATTATCTAGTTTTTTAGCAAATATGCGATTTTTTTGGCATCATTAATGGAAATATTTGCGTGTGTGGGCAAATAAATTATTTTTTTGGAAATTTCTTCCGCCAACCGGCAGCTCCCCTCGCTATAAGCCATTTTTTCCAAAATTGTCGCAAGAGGCATTATGGCCGAATCCCGCCAACCGTCATTCAAATAAATATTGCTTTCTTTCATCCTGTCAATGATATTTTTGGAATTTTTATTGATTAACGGATATTTCAAATAAATCGGGTTTTTATTGGGCGGAATATTTTTAAAAACAATTTCATAATCCGGATTATCGGCTAATTCTTTCGCGTAAAAGGCCGCCATCTCTTGGCGATGCCTGTTAAACCTGTCCAGCTTGCGCAATTGGTTTAAAGCAAGTATGGACAAAGCATTAGGCAGGCGCGATGGAAAATAAGCAGGTAAAACGCCTTGATTTTCATTCTTGGTGACAGCCTTGGATAAAATTCCCAAATTGATTGCCAATGCCATTATTATTTTCCCAAGAAGGATATTATAAAAAGGCAAAATCAATAAATTAACCAAGACCGGATGCAATAATTGTTGAAACGTCCAGGCGCCTTTCGGATAGGCTGTTTGGCTTTGGAAATTTTTAACGTTTTCCAATAAATTTCGGTTATTAACGCAAAGCATTCCGCCGTAAACCGAAGAAATAACTTTATCGCGGCCAAAGCTAAAAAACGATAAATCGCCAAACGAGCCGCAATATTTATTATTGATTTTTGCACCCAGAGCGTGCGCGCAGTCTTCAATTAAAATAAGGTTATGTTTTTTGCAAAGGGCAATAATGGCTTCAATGTCGCATGGCATTCCAAAAGTATGCTGGGCGATAATAGCTTTGGTTTTCGGAGTGATTTTTTCCTCAATTTTATTAATATCAATATTCAAATCATGGCCAATGTCAACGTAAACCGGCTTGGCGCCGAATTTTAATATCGGATTGACGACCGCGTTGCAAGTAAACGATTGGATAATTATCTCGTTGCCCCTACCCGCACCAATCGCGTCCAAGGCAGCCAATAAACAAGAACGCCCGCTGTTAAAAGAAAAACATTGCCCAAAATCAAACTTTTCTTGAAAAGCTTTTTGGAGTTCTTGCGTTGCTCCTCCTTTTTTCCATTGCCACGGGCTCAAAATAAGCCCAAGCGCCAGTAAGATATCGTCTCTCTCCGTATTGGGTGATAATGATATGGAAATTACTTTAAGCATTTAATTTATTAACTAAATAATCTGAAACTCGGCCTTCCAAAAAAACAATATCTCCCGCGCTTGCGAGCGCTGTTATTTTTTTATACTGGCTTTCCGCGTTTTGAATTAAGAATATTTTGGAAGCGCTCATGCCCGATTCAATCGCGCCTTTTTTAATTTGCTTGAAATAATCATTAGTTGTAACAATTAAATAATCGCAAACTTTGCCGATTTTTTTGCCGAGTTCGTAATGCGCTTGCTTGGCGTCAGCCCCCAATTCAATCAAACACGGCATAACAAAAATTTTTTGCGTATCCCAAACTTTTAAGTAATCCAGATGCGCGTTGGCTCCGTTAATATTCATGGAATAACTTGAATTCGCTAAATAAAAATTTTGTTTTGTTTTAACCGCGTCCAACCCCCCTTGCTTGGCACGAATATTGCCAATGCCCCTCAGTATTTCTTCGTTTTCCATGCCCAAACGCTTAGCCAGGCCGATTGCGGCCAAAAGATTAACAATATTTTGCCCTCCGATTAGGCCAACTTGAACTTTTATTTTATCTTTAGTTTTAAAAACCGCGTCAAAAGAAACCGAAAACTTGCCTATATTTATATCCTCCGCCCAAATATCTTCTTGTTTTTCCAATCCGTATTTCATTGAATTTTTATCTTCCTTGAAGTTTTCCCTAATAAGCCTGGAATCCCAGTTTAAAACAGCCAGCCCTTCTTCCGGCAAGGCGTTGATTAATTCAAACTTTGCTTTAATTAAGTTTGTTTGCGAGCCGAAAGTTGCCAAATGTTGGTTGCCAATGCCGGTTAAAATTCCGATTTTGGGGCCTGCGATATCGCAAAGCAATTTAATGCCGCCACGGTTATAGGCTCCCATCTCACAAATAAATATTTCGTGCTCTTCGTTAACTTGCCCCAATATTGTTTCGGAAATTCCTATTTCCGAATTTTTATTTTTTTCCGTGGAAACAACTTTGAACGAAACGCCCAAGATTGTTTTTAAAAACTCTTTCACGGATGATTTTCCGAAACTGCCGGTAATGCCGATAACCGTAAGGTTTTCCAAAGATTGCCTTTTTTTAATCGCTCTTTTAATAATTCGGTTCCTTAAAATCACGGTGACCGGCTGGAACAATAAAACAATTAAAGAAACAATTAAAGGGGTCAAAATATCAAAAGCCAAAGTGGCCAAAGAAAATATTGTTCCCGTAAACAAAATATCATAAGCGCCGAATTGCGGAAATTTATTAAAAATAAATAAAAAGAAAACCGTGGAAATCACGCCCAAAGGAATAAAAACAATGGGCAGCAAAAAGATAACCTTGGAAGTAAATTCCGGCAGCTTCGCCCTTGCTTTTAAAAATGAAAACAAAGAATACAGGCCTTCAAAAGCGTAAACAAAAAATGTTATTGGCAAGAGCCAAAAAAGAACCGGCTTGGGGTTAAGGGCGCAAGCGATGTATCCTATCCCAAACAATAAAATAATTTTTATAAATATTGTTTTGTTGAAAATAGCTTGCCTGCCGGCGGAAGTGCTGAAATGCGCTAAAAATCTGCCGATATGATAATTTTTCAATTGCCATAAATACATCCAAAACAAATGCGCTTTTATCCGCGATAAAATCCACAATAATAAAATTATTGAAAAAATCATTGTAAGCGGCAAAGATAAAATATTCACCATGGGCAACAATAAAACGATTAATTATTTTTTAAAAACAATTCAACGGCTTCAAAAAATTCTTTCGGTTTTTTGCGGTAGGGATTATGCCCCACATTGGAAATAACCTTCAATTGGGATCCTTTAATTAAATCACTCAGCATTATGCCGTCGCTTAACGGCGTGGCCAGGTCTTTTTCACCCCAGATAATTAAACAAGCCGTTTTTACTTTCTCCGCCAGATTAGACATATCTTCGCTCACAACTTTTTTGAATATTTCGCGCATTATCGGGCTGGCGCGGTAATAATCAGAAACGCCGGCTACGCGATAAACAATTTTTTCCAAAAACGGGTAAAATGGAACGGCTTTAACTGATTTCGGCGCAATATCAGCCAAAAATTTGGAAATTTTCTGCCTTAAATTCAAACGCTGCCCGCGGACAAAAGCCGCGTCGCATAAAACAGCTTTTTTAACTTTTTCGGGATAATTGGCGGCTATTTTAATCGCCAGCGCCCCGCCGAAAGAATGCCCGATTAAATTAAACTTATCAATTTCCAATTTTTTAAGAAAATTCAAAATAAATTCAACGTATTCGTCGTTACCCCATATTTCTTTCGGAGTGCCGCTTTCTCCCGAACCGGGCAAGTCAACGGCAATCGCCCGAAAACCGGCCTGAGCCAGTTTTTCCGAAATGCCCTGCCAATAAAAACTGCTCATTGCCCAGCCGTGCAAGATTACGACTGCGTCCCCCTCGCCAATATCGGTATAATTTATTTCAAGCCCGCCAACTATAATTTTATTATTCTGCATTTATTTTCTTGCTCTAATTTCTTTAAAATTCAAATATTTATACAAAACTTTAGGAATTTTTATGCTGCCGTCCGCCTGCTGGTTATTTTCCAAAAGCGGCATCAAAACTCTCGGCGTGGCAATGCCGGTATTATTCAATGAATGCGCGAATTCGGTTTTGCCTTCTTTATTTTTGTAACGGATGTTCAAACGCCTGGTTTGAAAATCAAAAAAATAAGAGGATGAATGGGTTTCGCGATATTTGTTTTGCGACGGCACCCAGCATTCAATGTCGTATTTTTTAACCTGGCCCAATCCCAAGTCGCCGGTGCAATTAACAACCACGTGATACGGCAAACCCAAGCCCTGTAAAATTTCTTCCGCGTTTTTGGTGATTTCTTCGTGCAACCTTACTGATTCTTGTTTGTCGTTTTTACATAAAACCACTTGTTCTATCTTCATAAATTCGTGCACGCGGAAAATACCTTGCGTGTCTTTGCCATAACTGCCAACCTCGGTTCTGAAACACGGCGAAAACCCCGCGTATTTTATCGGCAAATCCGCTTCATTTAAAATTTCGTCCGCGTGATAGCTCATTAGCGGCACTTCGGATGTTCCCACTAAATACATTCCGTCCGTAGTGGCGTAAACTTCATCTTTGGCTTGCGGCAAATAGCCCGTGCCGGTCATGGCTTCTTGTTTCACGATTGCGGGCGCGCCCATGGGCGCAAAGCCCTTTTTCATTAATAAATCCAAAGCATATTGCCAAATCGCCATGCATAACATCAATCCTTCTTTTTTTAAAAAATATCCACGAAAACCCGATACTTTAGCTCCCCGGTCAAAATCCGCCAACCACAAATCTTTCATCAGTTGGATGTGGTCTTTAGGAGTAAATTTAAATTGCGGAATCTTGCCCCAAGTTTTAACTTCAACATTGTCTGCGTCACATTTGCCTTCAGGCACGGACTCGTCCGGCACGTTTGGCACTAACAACATCAACCTTTGGAACTCTTCGTCTGTTTTTTTAAATTCTTGGCTTTTGTCATCCGAATTCCTGTCCAATTCCCGCATTTGCGCGATAATGTTTTTGCGCGCTTCTTCGTCTTTGGCTTGCTGAATTTCTTTATTGGCTTGGTTTTTGATTTTATTCAATTCTTCCACACTCAACATCAATTCTTTCCTTTTTTGATCAAGCTGGAGCAAACGGTCAACGTCAAAATTAATCATTTTCTTGCGAACCGCTTCTTTAACCAATTCTGGATTTTCCCTGATAAATTTAATGTCTAACATAAGATTATAACAATGTTATTTTTTCTTATAATACCAATATAAGCATTAAAAATCAAATTAACCCGGTTAAATAATATTGCTTTGTAGCTTGGCAGAGTAAAATCAGCAAAACGTTATTTAACCGAGTAAAAATATTGACAAATTTAAATTTTATTGTAATATTAAAACCAGGAGGAAAAATTCTGTACCAAACAGCCTTCAACAAAAACGGGAAGGTAACCGAAAAAAACATTGCGATTATCTTGGTGATAATTATCGCAATCCTTATTGGAACCTTTCTTTTGGGCGGCGCAATCGGCGTTATCGCCACATTAGTGCCCACCCTTGTATCGATTGGAATCGCATTCCATAGCCAAAAAACCGACAAAAGCATCAGCTTGTTTGTCAGTATAATCATATTAACGCAAACAATAAATCTTATCAGCGCTTTCGCGGTTTACCTATTGAACAGCATTATTGCTTTATCCCTCATCGGCTCATTAATTGTTTTCATCGCAATTTGGACGATACTGCTAGTTCTCTTGCTCATTCTTTTCAAAAAATAATGCCATAAAATAAAACTGCTTTCATTCTTTTTGAAAGCAGCTTTTTTTATTTTAAAATTTTATTCTTTTTCCCGCATTATGGGAAATAAAATTACTTCCCTGAGCGAACCGGAATCCGTAATCATGGAAACAATTCTGTCTATTCCCATTCCAAATCCGGCCGCCGGCGGCATGCCATATTCCAAGGCTTCCACAAAATCTCCGTCCGAACGCTGGGCCTCTTCAAATCCGCCCGAGAATAATTTTTCTTGCGTTTTTAACCTTTCACTTTGTTCAACGGGATTATTTAATTCGGAAAACGCGTTAATTACTTCAACTCCGGCCACCACCAATTGAAAACTCGCCAACTTATCTTTATCAAATCCTTTGGCTAAGGGTTGGAAGCCGTAAGGATGATGGATAACAAAGGTTGGCTGAACAATCTTGGGCCGGCAAAACTTTTTATATATTTCATCCGCGATATTAGCCTTATCCGCGCCATCCGGAAGGTCAATTTTCATTTCAATGGCTTTTTGCCGCAACCCTTCCTCGTTTAATTCTTCGTATTTTATGTTGGTATATTTTTCCAATAATGAAAAAAATTCAATCCGTTCATACTCTTTGCCAAAATCTATTTCTTGGTTGTCGTAATGGATTTTTGTTTTACCAACAACCTTGCTTAATACTTCTTGGAATATTTCTTCGGTAAATTTCATCAGCTGTTTATAGTCCGCGTATGCCCAATAAAATTCTATCATGGTGAAATCCGGATTATGGAACTTATCCACGCCTTCATTCCTAAAACACTTGCCAATCTCATAAACTTTTTCAAAGCCGCCAACCAAAAGGCGCTTCAAATACAGCTCCGGAGAAATGCGCAAAAACACATCCAAATCCATGGCGTTAATATGGGTCTTAAAAGGCTTGGCCCTGGCGCCGCCATATAAGGATTGTAAAATCGGGGTTTCCACTTCCAAAAAACCTCTGGTGTTTAAAAAATTACGCAATTCTTTGATAAAATTAGAACGGATAACAAACTTTTCTTTTGTTTCCGGAGAAAAGAGCAAGTCCAAATATCTTTTCCTGAATCTCTCTTCCACGTCTTTCAGTCCATGCCATTTTTCCGGCAACGGCCTCAAGGATTTGCAAAGAATTTTATAATCAACAACTTGAATTGTTTTTTCTTTTCGATTTGTTTCAAATAGAGTTCCGCGGACTTGGATAAAATCACCGATATCAAAATTTTCCACGAAGAAATCATAACTTTTATCGCCCATCTTGTCTTTCGCCAATAATGCTTGTAATTTTCCGGTGCCGTCCTCAAAATCAAAAAAAGTCAGCGCGCCATGCCCCCGAATAGTCCTGATTCTGCCAACTAAAATAACTTCTTCCTCTTTTTCAACCAAATTAGAAAAACCGGCCAAAACCGAGCTTATTTCATGAGTTCTTTTTGTTTCAATCGGGTAGGCCGAATCTCCGCCCAATTCTATTTTTTCCAACTTTTCCAAACGATTATTCCTTATTTCTTCAACTGTGGACATATTTAAGTAAGTTAAATTATATTTAAATTTGTTCCATAATAGCAAAAATGGCCCGTTAAGACAACATTCCGGAAAAATAAAGAATCGCGAATAAAGAAAAATCGCCCTTTGGGCGATTTATCCTCGGCTCCTATTTAATATTTAAAACTTTGTAAGTAATGGCGCCTTTAACAGTTTTGATTTCCACGGATGCGCCTTTAGGCTTATTTAGCAAAGCTGTGCCTAAAGGAGATTTAAATGAAATTCTTTTTTCCATAGGATTAGCTTCTTCCTCGCCGACAATCTGGTATTCTTCCTGGTTTTTGCCGTCAGACAAAGTCACAAACGAGCCGACTTGCACCCAACCATGGTTTCCATTGTTTTCATCAATCACAATGGCATTATTTATCAGCCGCTCCAACTCCACAATCTTTCCTTCTGTGAAAGCCTGATTTTCTTTCGCCTCATCATAAGCCGCGTTTTCGGATAAATCACCGAAAGAAATCGCTTCTTTTAATTCTTCGGCGATTTTAATTCTTTCGTCTTTCTTAAGATGTTCCAATTCTTGTTTAAGTTTTTCCAATCCCTCTTTGGTTAAATATTTACCGTCCATGTTGATTTTTAATTTTATTAAAAAGGGCGGCTGAATGCCCCTGTTTTATTATTGCAATAAGCATATCATAGATGTTTCAGAAGTCAATTCCCATATTTGGGGAGTTACTCCCCAAACATCAATATTTCGTATTTGGTATTTTGTATTTAGCGTTTAAAAATTGAAACAGACGCTTAATACTAAATACTTCTTCAATTATGTACTCCTTCCCCGTCCGGTAAGGTCACGGGCGGAATTGCGTTATTATCAGCCGGCTCCGAAGCTTGCCCGTTGTTATCCGCCGGCTTGTCTTTATCTTTTGCAAAATAATAACTCATTATTTGCCTTGCTAATAAGTTGGCCACGCCGGTTTCGTGAGGCACGCCTTCTATCACTATGGTAATAACCACTTGCGGGTTATCATACGGAGCGAATAAAGTTATTAAATTATGGTATGTGTCCGCCTTGCTGGTTTGCGCGGTTCCGGTTTTCGCAGCCGAAGTTACTGGCATCCATTGTAAGGCCCTTGCCGTGCCCTTGTCAGACGTAACCGTTTGCCGCATCGCGGCCCTTACGTCCGCCAAATATTCCGCGCCAACCGAAACTTGATTAATCGCGATTGGTTCAAATTTTTTAACAATGCCATTGTTTTTATCTAAAATGCTGTTAACTATTTGTGGCTGATACAATGTTCCACCGTTTGCGATAGCCGCGGTCGCCATAGCCAACTGCAAAGGCGTAGCGCGCATATATCCCTGGCCAATGCTAATATTATAAGTATCGCCAGGATACCAACTCGTTCCATATCTTTCTTCTTTCCAATTTGAAGTTGGAATAAATCCGGTTGTCTCTCCGGCGATATCAATTCCTGTTTCTTTTCCCAGGCCGAAGCTATCCAGATATTTATCAATCTTATCTATTCCCAATCCCTTAAATCCCTGGTAACCGCCGCCAACGATATAAAAATAAGTGTCGCAAGATTCGGCAATAGCCTTGTTTAAGTCAACTGCGCCATGGGTCGCCCAGTCTTTTTTAAAAGTTCCGTCGCTTAATTGCAACCCTCCGTTATTATCATTTATTATCGTGGCCGGAGTAATTACTCCTTCTTGCAAAGCAGCCGAAGCAATCATGGGCTTCATTGTGGAACCGATGGCGTATTCTCCGGCAATGGCGCGATTATAAAAAGACGTATTGCTGTTGCTCATCATCGCGTTATAATCCTCAGCCGAAAGAGTTTTGGAAAATATGTTGCTGTCAAAAGAAGGAAAGCTTACCAAAGATAGAATACCGCCGGTTTTCGGATCAGTCACAACCACGGTGCCAGCTTTGGCTTTAAATTGTTCCAAATCGGCTTTCAAGAATTCCGCGATATTTTTTTGCAAGTCCATATCTATATTCAACAACAAATTATCGCCCGGCTCCGGCGCTTTTATCATAACTTCTTTTGAAGTATCCGAATTTTTTTCCCGTGTTTTCTCAAAAATTCCAGGGGTCTCTTTTAAATAATCATTATATTGTTTTTCCAGGCCCAATTGCCCGTCTTTGCTGTCGCGGGACACAAAACCCAATAACAAAGAAAAACTGTCGGCGCTAGCGTAATTCCTAGCTGTCTCTTTTTCAACAACAAAACCCGGCAAAGCGTCTAATTTCGTTTCCAAAACAATTATTTTATTTATATCCAAATTTTCATACAAAACTGCGGTATTGCTCGATTTCTTCTTATTGTCTTGCATTTTTTGTTTTAACTCTTCCGGCGCCACGCCCAAAATTTTGGAAACATCGTTGATTTCAATTTCCAATAAATCCGCTTCCAGCGGTAATTGGGAATAATCGCACGTTAAGGCGAATGTCTGTTCGTTGCCGACAAGTTGCTTGAAATTTTTGTCGTAAATTATTCCACGCTGCGCCTCAATATTGCTGGAGATATACCTGTTTTTTTCCGATCTTTCCGCGTAAACCTTATATCCGAATGTTTCATAATAAAAAGAAAGCCCTCCAAATAAAAAAATAGCTAAAACAAAAAAACCGAAAACCAAAGTAAGGGTTTTCTGGGAAAGCGCGGTTTCTATTCTGCCATAGCCCGGGCTTTTGGTTCGATGCTTTTTTTGGATAGCCGCGTCCAAAAAAATATCTTCAGCCTCAATATCACGGCCGCTTCGCTTAACTTTGAATTTTTGATAACCATTGCCACGGCGAAAGTTTAACATATTTGTATAACGCTAATTTTAGCATAATTGCAATTAATAAAAAGGATACGGTGAATAATCCGAAAAACATTGATCCGACAAAAATATCCATAAACAAACCCGCCCAAAAAGCGCAAAATATTCCCAATAATTTCTGTGATTCTTCCAATACGCAAACCAGCAAGGCGATAACCATGGAAAAATTTATTTGAAAAATAAAAAAATCAAGAAAAGGTAAAAAACTTATCTGGATAATATTCAAAAAATAAAAAATCAGCCCGGTTAATAAAAAGAATATTATGGTTTTTTTAGCCATCTGTCAAAATTATGTTTTTAATTATAAAAACATTATTAAGGATATTTAAATCATAAGCCGGATTTATCTCGGCTTTTTTAAAAGCTTCGCTATCCACGCTGCTAATCGCGCCGATGGAACCAACTACCATTCCGGACGGATAAGCGCTTCCCAAGGCGCTGGTCATAACCAACGCTCCCGGCTTTAAATCCTGGGATTTCGGAAACATATCCAAAATGATTTTTTGGTTCCCCTGGCCCTTTGCCAAAGCAAGCCCGGGACTGTCTTGGATTTGAACATCAATCACGCTATCTTTGCTGGATATCATCATTACGCGCGAAAAATTCGGATAAACATCAACTACCCTTCCCAAGAGAATTTTATTGGATAAAACCACGGTAAATCCTTTTTTAATTCCATCTTTGCTTCCTTTGTTAATCAAAAGCGAATCTCCGTAAGCCACTCCTTTAAAGCTAAAATTATTTTTCGCGGTCACTTCGGCCATTATTAATTGGTAATTATTCGCCAAGCCGATTCCCAAAGCGGTTCGCAAGGTTTCATTTTCTTTTTTTAATAAATCCAAATCCGCCAAATCGGACAATAGTTTTTGCCTTTCTGCGAGCAATCTTTTATTTAGTTCCGCCTGGTCGCTGTTGTTAAACGACAAAGCGCCTCCTTTTTGCCAAAGAGCTGCCTGTAATCCAAACGATCGGCTGTAAAAAAAATCTTTAATAAAATTGCCAGGCCCGAAATTCATTCCAGCGAAAATAATCGCTATAATAAAAACGGCCAATAACGCCTTTTTTGTAAATCCCATTTTCATATTTACATTATAACCACAAAAACCTTAAAAAAGCAAAAAAGAAGTTTAACCTTCTTTATATTACTTTATACTCCCAAAAAGCCAAAGCCGCAATCACTAAAATAATAATACCATATACAACGTCCAGCCTTTTTTCATGTATGCATTGCCAAAAGCTGATTCCGCATTTTTCTTTGCATTTCACAATTTACCCTCCTTAACAATTTTGTTAAGAGCTGGGTTATATATAACACTTTAAAATAATTTTATCAAATTTAAAAGCGCTAAAAAAATAGCGCTTTATAAACCTAACCCTTATTGTTTAAATTTAGGATAGGATTGTATGTTTCAGCTTTTGAATTCGGTAAAACCGCGAAAGCCGTTTCCGCAAAAATATAGCCAAAATTGCTTTGCGGCCATTTTTTCATTTCAGGAAAAATTCTTTTGAATTTTCTTGCTTGGAAATTCGGATGTTGGCCCAATTCATTAAAAACCATTCTGACGCAATCGTGCCCGCTTTTTACGAAATCAACTTCACGGTTAAGCAATTCCCCGTCAAGGACTTGAAGCTCTTTGAGCATAGCCCATATTAAATCCGGCCGATTTTTAAACAATTCCACCAACCGGCAATAAATATAATGCTTCCGCTTTCCAAGCCCTCCGTTGTTTGGCGGAGAGAATAACATATAAGTAATGTCTTCAATTTCTTTTGAGGGTTCTTTTAAGATACAACCGTCTTCTTCCATGGTAACCAAATCCTATAATTACAATAGCAAATTTTAAAATGAGCTTATGTTCTTGATACGCTATAATCGGTTATTTGTCAAAAAAAATACTGAGTTAAATTATTCAAAATTTTTATGAAATAATTTAACTCAGCGCTTGATCGCTTTTAGTAACAAATTCCCAGGGCTTGCTCTTATCCCTCGGTTCCAGGCAAGAAGCTCCGACCCTGTCTCGCCTAAGGTCCAATTCGCAATCTTGTTCAAAGTTTTGCCTTTTAAGCAAGGTTGAAAAGACTTCAACGTCACCAGAATCGGCTCCGGGCCAGACGCCTGCCGCGTAAAGAATCTCCGTAAGTTCTTCTGTTTTAAAAACTTCTTCCTTGGCGCACATTGCCAATAGCTGGAAAAAACGTTGCCCTTTTGGATGGTCAATCCCGTCTCCTTTCGGATTAACGAGAATTTTTTCAAGTAGCAATGGCGCAACTTTGGAGATTGCCTCCGGATTCCGAACCGCTTTTATCACACAAGCGGTTGAATCCCGCACACGCCTCTTATAGTCATCAAACTCTTCGTGTATGCCTCTTTTAACCCCGAGCATACTTTTAATTGCTTTTTTACAAGCAACAACCTCTTTATCTTGTTCAATCGACATATTATCTTTATACAATATATTTGTCTATTTGTCAATAATAATCCTTGTTTGACAATCACCCCTCCAAGCCCGATAATTTAAAAGGCGAGTAACGAATTTTGCTCGTTTAAAATTTAAAGGTGATAAATTTGCCAGGAAAAAATATGTTGACACCGGACATTGCGGCGGTTTTCCATCCGGAATATTTGCCGGAAGATTTTAAATCATTTGACCCGAATCGATGGAACTCATTTTATTATGGGGCGGAAAAAATCCCGCACATTATGCGGGATTATCTTCGCGAAAAGATCAAGCAAACACCACTTAATTTTGACGAGAAGTCAATTCTCATTAAAAAAATAAAATGGCTTGATCCTAAGTACAGAGACAACCTCATCAGGGAACTTGCGCAAGAGGTTGGATCGCAAAGCCACCTATTTATAATAATTGAAATCGCCCTTGAGTCCGATTCTGACGATTCCCTTTTGGCTTCGGAATTAAAAAGATTAAATTTGCCCCATGAAATCTGGAAGGACGGGATAAAAATACCCGGATATTGTTTGTGCGGAAGAGTGATTGCCGAAAAAGCAATTGAAACTACGCCTCACTTAATGGATTTGTTCGTTCTTGCGAAAAGCAACCCAAACTTTACCCGAGTATTTATAGAAAAACTTCCGGACTTAAAAATACAGGTTTCTCTGCAAGAGCTGGATGAAATCGAAAAAGAATTTCCGTTGAAAAATAAGGCCTGGAAAAGTTTTTTGAAGTTTAAAACAAACCAAAGGGCAAAAGGAAATTATCAATTGCCCGGATTTGAGGAGGTTGTTAAACAAGCCAAATAAAATTTTATTGTTTGGCTTTTTTTATTTAAACAAAAAAGAACAATAAATGTTCTCAATAGTCGGCGCTGGACCGCAAGCATATGCAATAAACAACTATTGCTATAACTATATATAGCGTTACGTAAATAGCCGGAAGGCAGATTACGAACAACATTGCAAAGAAAATTAAAAGCGATGCGATTAATACCGTTCTTTTAGTAAAATTGTCCATGAACAATAACCTCCAAAACTTTAATGAGCGAAAGCGAATTTACTGAATTTTATATAACACAGATTGATAATCTTTTCAAACAAAAAAAGAAGATTAAACTTCTTTTATTGTATCTTTCGGTCTTGAATACCGGCGACTGTCGCAAAGGGGTGCAAACAAAAATATTACATAAACAAAAAGAGAGCTATGCTCTCGGTTTTTGTTATCTTTCGGTCTTGAATACCGGCGACTGTCGCAAAGGGGTGCAAACAAAAATATTACATAAACAAAAAGAGAGCTATGCTCTCGGTTTTTGTTATCTTTTGGTCTTGAATACGGGGACTACCTACTTTCGCGGAATCCACTATCATCGGCCATGAGAGATTTCACTTCCGAGTTCGGCATGGAATCGGGTGGAGCACTCTCGGCAAAATCCCCATATTAAAAACCAAAAGATTTTAACTGATTTTAGAAGTTGAATTGATAAATATAAGAATAAAGCTATTAATTGCTAATCAAAAGTTTGATACCCAATTAGTAAGGCTCGGCTCAATCCCTCACGGGACTTACACCTACCTCCTATCAAGGTCATAGTCTTTAACCTGGGTAAGAGTATTAATCTTGGAGTAGGCTTCGAGCTTAGATGCTTTCAGCTCTTATCCCTTCCCAACGTAGCTACTCAGCGGTGCCGCTGGCGCGACAACTGATACACCAGAGGTTAGTTCATCCTGATCCTCTCGTACAAAGGAC
>JBAZLH010000004.1:0-107187 GCA_041650375.1 Minisyncoccota bacterium
AGGTTGCATCAGGCAATTTTTCCTGTGTAGAAACGCCTCAAGAGAAAAGCAGTATGCTTGAAATAACCAGCCAGAGATTAGTCGATAATAGAATTTACTGCGTTAACGTTAAAAACGAGGGAGCTGCAGGGAGCGTTTATTCTTCTTACGTTTATACGACTCCCGTGAGAGGAAAGCTGGTTTTAGTAAGTTTTGTCTTGCGCTATCCAAATTGTACCAATTACGATGAGGAACAGAGTCTGGCCTGCACGAGCGAAAGAGAGGCTTTTGACCTTGATGCAACGGTGGATCGCATAGTCCAAACCGTCAGGTGGGATTTGGCTTCAGATGAAAACACTTTGGCAAGCCAGCTCTCTAAATGTTTAGTATCGAGTTATTCGGGAGATAAAGAGAAATGCGACGAGCTCTTGAAACAGATTACTGATTTTGACTCATGCGTTATGGCTGGCTTTTCGATATTAAAATCCAATCCAGCCCAGTGCCAAACAATCGACGGAAGAACATTTGTTCAGGAGACAAATAGCACTTGGGAGCAGGCGCTGTTAGCCGTCAATAACTGTGGAGTTGAAAAAGTCTTTCAAACACACAGCCGACTCGTAACTCTGACACTAAAAAATGGCAATAAATTAATTGCCAAGGAACCGCAGATAGATGATATAATTACCGCAATTAGGGCTGTAGAATCAAAATGCGGTAAAATTCCAATAGGAACAGAGTAGTAAGTTATTTTAAGTGTTTCCACAGTCAATCAGGCACCAATTAATTAAATAATTTGGCCGCCGCTTCCATTTCATAAGGCTTCCAGCCTTCCAGAATAATGGTTCTAACGGCGTTCAAGGCTTGCAGCAATAAATAAGCCAACGAAAACCGTTATAAAGTGAGATATTGCGCAGAATGCAAAAGGGTAAAATTATTTAATTTTTGTATTTTTTGTTTTAAAAAAACTATTAATGAATTTGTTTTAAAAGCTGGTACTGGTGATTTTAAGTCTACTTTTAATAGAACGTCATTTACTCATAAACGCCCTGGGTTCAAAAAATTTCTAAGCAAGGTAATAACTGGATGGATGCCAACAAAAGGAAAAAATAGCAAAAAATATCCAGAAGGAGTTTTTGTTCATAGGATTATAGATAGAGTAAAAAATTGGTATGAAGAAAAAATTATTGATATGAAAACTGGCGACATAATAGAATCTAAAAAAGAACCTCTCTCGCAACATAAATCCAAAAAACGGAATTAAAATTCTTGATTAGTCTATTTAAAACTTTTAGCCTTCAACAAAAACCCCATAAGGGTTTGTTTTTTTGTTTAAAATTATAATCTTTTCCGTATATTGACAAAATTGAATTATTATATAATAGTATTATTATCCTGGAAACAAATTCTTTAAAAAAGGAGTTTCTGGACCAGCACTCTTAACAATTCAAAAGGTGATTAAATGAAAAAGAAAAATGTTGCAACTATCCTGCTTATTGCGATAATCGCGATACTCTTGACCATCATTTCACTGGCTGGCTGCTCGGATGTCAAAAACGGAGAACGCGCGCAAATGCTGGACACCCAAGGCACACCAACTGTAACAACGTCTAACGAGCGAGCCATATTCATGGGTTATCTCAACCAGGTTAATGACCCGAACAATATCCAATGGATTTATTGTTTCAGTTGGGACGGACATCTACTGTTTAAATCGGCCGTAATGGGCAAAACTATTTCAGCCACCAAAAGCAGCGAGCCATACGAAAGAGTAGTGGCTACTTCTGACACCTATAGTTGGGAATATAATGCCGCTCAGAGTTTTGATGGTTTCATTGCCGGAACTCCACAACTGATGAATCCGTCCGGAATGTTTGGACACGACACACCCGGAGTAATCTGGATGGACCCCCAAGGTAATTATTACGAATGGCATGAAGGGCCTTACTTTATTTCAAACGTTCCCTTAAAATTTGAGACTCCGGTATTGTCTTACCAAAACATGGATGTGGAAGTTTACAACCATGTTAACCTGATTGAAGAAAAATTGAGGCACGGTGAAAAACTCACTGATGAGGACAAAGCATGGCTAAACAAATAACCTTGATTCTAATTGTTATCGCCCTAATCGGCGTTACAACGCTATCGTGCGGATGCATGGGGTTCTTCTCCGGATATCCGGAAGCGGGCCAGAAAATCACAAGCGCGGATTATTCAGTCGCCCAGTATAAATTTTTCATTGAGAAACACAACTCTGTGCGGCAAATGGGCTCACAAATCCTTAACGCAGACGAAAGCGTCGCAGCGTTTGAAAAAATGTACCCAAGCCCATCAACCTGGGACTGGAAAACCAAGGAAATGTACGATGACCGCATCTTTATCCGCAACGGCTATATCCAACAGTACAACAAGTTTGTCAGCGATTACAATTCACGGATGCGCGACCTCACAACCAACCAAATGTGGATGAAGCCCCAAAATTTCCCGAGCGAACTTCAACCTTATGTTCCCGGAAGCATAATCACGCTCCAAAACAGCCAAGAGTTAATAACTCCCAAACTGTAAAACATTTTCCTTTTTTACGATAAATCACTAAACCAAATATAAGCCATCAGATGATGCGCTTTTTGTTTTATTTAACCATATTGATTTTTTAGTAAATTATGTTATCGTCCCATTAGAGCTTTAGCTCTCTTACAATTAAAAAAGGATGATTTGCGATGACGAACGAAGAATCATTAAAAGAAATAGAAGATGAAGTTCGAACAAAAGCGGAAATAACCCGAAAGGCAAGGAAAACCCTTGCAGACGCCCACAGGGAACTGAGAGAATCCGTCCATGCCTATAAAGACGCAAGGACAAAAATGCAAAAAGATTCCTGGAAAAACAAAGGGTTAGCCCTCTGTTATGATTGCAGTAAATTGTATCCCCAAGAAGACATTACCTTGTTCTATATTGAACGGCTTGAAAAACGGGGCAGCCATTATAGGGAAAGAATGGTCTTAATCCGAAAGGTTCAGGGTTGCTGCCGTTTGCACGCAAACAATTTATTAAACCGCGCGAAAGGCGGCGAAGATAAATTCCAATGTTTTGAAGTGAGGCAAGAAGGCGAAGAATTCTTTATTGTTAACGGCCTAAAAACAATTCCAATTCCTTTTCCGAAAGAAACTGCGATTCTGATTGAGTGGGATGGCATACCAGAAAGAGAATTTGAATTCGGCAAGCAAATTCTATTCAATTCTTCCCATAATGAACTAACAATGGGAGAAGAAAGGATATTGTAAATCCGGCGACAAGATAACATCAAATCGCTTTTTTTATTTTCTAAAACCATTGGCGTTTTTTTATTTTAGGTATATAATTTAAGCAATAATTAATTATATAAAAACATATATGAAAATTGAATGGAATAAGCCCACTAAATACTCAATGGTGTTGGCTATTATTGTTTACGTGGCGACTTTTTGGTTGGCTTTTTACTTGGGCTTAAGATGGGGAGAAGCCAATGCGATTATTGACCAATTTTCGTCCCAACAAAACCAGCAACAAGACCAAGACAAAATTATTAACGCCGTAACTTTTTATTGCGATAACAGTAAAAAAATTGACGCGGTTTTTTACAGCCGAAAAGTCGCCATCTCTTTGAGCGACGGACGAAGCATGGTGCTTCCGCAAACTATTTCCGGTTCGGGCGCGCGCTACGCCAACGCGGATGAATCTTTCGTCTTTTGGAATAAAGGCGACACAGCTTTTGTTCAAGAAGGCGCTGCGACAACTTACGAAAATTGCGCCCTCCCTCCCGCGAAATAAATATATTATTTTAAAACTTAAAATCGCTCCGCCAGCTGGCGGATTAGCGGTTTTTTGTTATTATAAAACCATGGACATAGAAAACTTTGAAGAACTCGTGCGGGAAGGAATAAAAGCCATTCCCCAAAAATTCTTGGACTTGCTGGACAATGTTGATATTATCGTGGAAGAAAATCCCACGCCCGAACAATTAAAAAAATTAAAAATTAAAAATAATTATTTTCTTTTTGGGTTGTACGAAGGAATCCCCAAAACAGAAAGGTGGGGATATGGCCAAGCTTTGCCGGACAAAATAACAATTTTCAAAAATCCGATTGAGCAAACCGCCCAAACAAAAGAAGAAATCAAACAACTTATTAAAGACACTGTTTGGCATGAAATCGCGCATCATTTTGGAATGAATGAAGACAGGGTAAGGAAAGCCGAAACCCGGCGCAAGCGCCCAATCGGATAAAATTACCCAGCCGCGCAGACAATTGACAAATGACATAAATTGTATTATTATACAGAAGGTATCATGCCCGACACTACAGCTACTTTAAATTGCGAGAGCAAAGATTCAAAAGCCATCCCAAAAATCAACATAAAGTCACGCACAGTTAAAATCCCGGAAGACAAAAAAGTATTGAGCATAATGGAAATACGCAAGTATTTCCACGTAAGCCCAAAAAGAATTCATGGCTGGATAAAGCAAGGATTAAAAACCGCTCCGGCTGTGCGAGGAATAAGAATTTATCGAAAAACCCTCAAGGAATATCACGATAAAAGCGGTGAATTCATTATCCTCCCCGAGAAACCAAGTATAGAGTAAAATCTATGCTTTTTTTTATTTAATGGCTTGACAAACATTTTAATAGATATAAAATGATTATAGAACCTTTAACAATATAGAATTTTAAATCCCTATAAACCGGACCAAACCAATCCAAACAATCCTCCTAACTAATGCGACTATCCGCTTTATAATAGATTTAAAATTCTCCTCTCCCATATCGGTGATATCTCGCATATCACCGTTCTTTTTTTAACCCGAGTTAAATAGGATTTTAAATTTTTTAAAATCTCAAATTCCAATCAATGATTAAAATTTATTTAACCGGGCAAGTTTGACTTTTTTTATTTTTACAATTAACATATTCGTTGTATAGGAGAGTGAACAGAATATGCAAAACAAGGAACTACCTTCGAGAATAGCAAACAAACTCTTACGCCAGTACCTTCAAGTGTGGTCATACCAGAGAATTCCTCTCTGCCATCTCCAATGGGTTGGATAACAGCACAACCCAAACCCCGTGTAAACATTTCATTACACGGTTTTTTTCTTTTTGAAAAAATATGGTATTATTCAGGTATCTAAATATTAACTATAAAAATTTTATGAGCAAAAAATTAATTATCGGAAATTGGAAATGCAATCCGCTGAAAACAAGCGAGGCTTTAAAAATATTCAACGACATTAAATCCTCGGCTGAAAATTCAAAAACATCGGAAACAATTATTTGCCCTCCGAATATTTTTTTAAAAGATTTATTGGCGTTAAAAACAAAAATAAAAATCGGGGCGCAAAATTGTTTTTGGGAAAAACAAGGCGCGTACACCGGAGAAGTGTCTGCCGGAATGCTCAAAAACATGGGGTGTAAATACGTAATTATTGGCCATTCGGAAAGGAGGAAAATAAATAAAGAAACCAACGAAGAAATAAATAAAAAAATAATTTCTGTTTTGGAAAATAAATTAATTCCTATTTTCTGTTTTGGAGAAAATAGGGAAGAACGGGAAAATGAAAAAACCTTTGATGTCTTAAAAAATCAAATTCAAGAGGGGATTGATAAAATCGCAAAGCCGGATATAGCGAAAATAATTTTCGCCTATGAACCGATTTGGTCAATCGGCAGCGGTAATTTCGCGGCGCCGGAACAGATAAAAGAAGTCCGTGATTTTATAATCAGATTATTGTCCCAAAAAATAGGCAAAGAAAATATTGGCAAAATAAAAATTATTTACGGGGGGAGTGTTAACGCGGAAAATACCCCGTCCTATTTCAACCAGGCTCAAATGGACGGCGTATTGGTTGGCGGCATGTCCTTGAAGCCAATTGAATTTTCCAAAATAATCAAATCCGCTTAACTAAAAAATCCGCTTGGCAGCGGGGTTCATTTTCATTAACAAGAGATTTTGTGTGGAATCTCTTTTTTTGTGAACTTAGTTCACGTACTTGCGGTGCTTTTCTTGTTCCATTAAAGAACAAACAAATTCGTAAATTGAAATAATGGGCAACACCTCCTTGTTAAGTTACTACAAAAATAATATTAACAGATTTACAAAAAAATACAACCCCTAATTTCCTTAAATTAAAACGAGGCATTCTTCCAAAGATAAATTGAAAGAATGCCCCATGGTTACGCGCCGAATAGTTCGGCTTACTCATTTGGGCAATTTTGTATTGGCTCCAGGTACGATCCGCCTTCGCTGGCTAAGATTTCTGTGAGCAAATACGACTTAACTGAACTCGAACGCCCTTCGATACAACACCGCAAAATGCGGTTGAAGATAATGCTTTGGGAAGCATTGAAACCTCTTTTTATTGTTCATTAACGATACGGCTCTACAGAGCGAGGGCAATGTGATTTAATTTCCTCTGGTAACGGTTGAGTTAGGCAATCACTACGCCCGTAAGCATTGCAAATGAGAGTCTCTTGGACATTTTGACCTTCCATCAAAGATGGAACAGGCTACCGATTTTATTCGCAATGATGCGGATACTTTGTTAACAGGGCGAAACCCCGCAAACAACAAAGTCCTCAATACCACACTACCGCTTGCATGCCGGAAGTGCTTATGACGAAGATACACTCTCCATTCATAACGGAACACTGACCATGTCGGCCGAAGTTACTACTTTCTTTATATTATATTTATTGCTTTAAGGCAAGCATAAAAAAATAAGAACGCCGGACTTAATAAAATCCGGCGCGATGACTTCCCTCAACTTAACAGCCAATTAATGCATCGCAACGCATGGTATAACCTCCCGAACAAAAGTTCTATTTTATTTATACTATATTTCCATATAAAAAAATAGGGGCATCTCCTTTTAAGAAAATACCCGTTGTGTGCCCAATCAGACTACTCACAGTTTTGCGAACCAAAAGGTTCTATTTTATTTATAACTCTTTTTGAAATAAAAAACAATCCACAATTTTAATTGAGCTGTACAGTTTTATTTTAATTTTTTAAATCTTTGCCGCTATGGAATTGCCTGTGAATATCTCCCAATTTCTTATTCGTGACATGGGTATAGATTTGGGTGGTGGCAATATTCCTGTGCCCTAAAAATTCTTGAATAATCCTAATATCCACGCCCTGGTTTAGCAAGTCCGTGGCCATGCTGTGCCGTAAAGTATGCGGCGTGGTAAAATACGGTATATTTGCCAAAGTGGCGTATTTCTTCACGATTCTTTCCATAGAACGAGCCGTTAAACGGCCTCCTGAGCCCATTCTGGTCCGATAATGAGTAAAGAGAGCTTTGTCCGTGTCAGAGCGGCTTTTAAGGTACTTTTTAAGCCATTCCAGGGCTCGTTCCGAGAAATAAACCGTCCTGGGATGATTGCCTTTACCTATAACCCCTAATTCCAAATCTTTCTTATTTTCTATGTTTTTAAACTGCTCCAAATTAAGGGCTTCCAGCTCGGCAATCCTTAAACCCGTGGAAAAAAGCACTTCCAAAATGGCCCGGTCCCGCAGCCCATCCTTGGTTTCAATATTGGGCGCCAAGAGCAGTTTTTGGATTTGCTCCAAGCTTAAAAACTTTACGGTATTTTCTTTGCGCGCATCTTTAGGTAATTGGATTTTATCCGCGGGCAAAGAAATAATATCTTTATCTGTAAAAAAACTCAAAAGAGACCTCAAGGCTATTAAATAATAATTTTGGGTCAGCTTGGATAAAACCTTGTTGGTTTTCGGGTCTTTAAAACGCGCCAGGAACAATCGATAGGCCCAAATGTCCTCCGGGGTCAATTCATGCGGCAACAAGGCCTCTTTACGGACTGATTTGAGCCATTGGTTAAACTTGTTGAGATAACGCCCATAGTTCTTTTGGGTATTATCAGACAGGCCTTTTTCAATTTCGCAATAATCCAGGAAATCCGGAATATGCCTTAAAATGGGTTTATCGGATTTGGTCATTTTAGAGGTTTAATACAATTATAAATATAAGCGGGGAATTATATATTTAAAAATATATTTATTTTTTATTTTTATTATTTATTATTTTATTTTACACAAATAAGCACACTCTTTGAAAAAACGAAAAAATCAACGGGGGAGGAGTCATTTACGCAGATACGGCACAAACACGCTCTCCAATGTCGCTTAACCTACATTGTCCGACATTTATACTCTAATAATATCCAAGCCTATAAAGCTTGTCAAGCATTCTTCCCTTGCACAATAATGCCTTTCTTTTTAATTGTAAAATAAAAAAAGAAGGAAATAATTGTTTTCTTTTTAAGAAATTAATCATTTCCCTCCTGGATGGCGTCCGCGGTGATGCCAACCTTAGATTTCTCGCATGCGTCTTCCCACGCATGCATCATGGGTTTGTAGTATTCCGGGTAAGTCCGGAAATTCTCCAAAACGTTTAAGCCTAAGCCAAATTCTCTGGAAGCGACAAGGCGAGTAATCGCCGTGGACATTTCCGCGGGATTATATCTTCCCCGAAGGCAATTGCACATTTCCTGCGGCCAATCCAGACAATCAATGAACTGGATAGTGTCCCGAACATTGTCTGTCTTTATTTTTTTTCTAAGCACGTGCATCCTCTTTGCGGCAAGGATAGCCGCTTTATGCGAATTTGTTTCGCTTATGTGTTTTCCCAATCTATTGTATGGGCGGAACCGTCCAATGTCCGGATCCGGAACTACAACATGGGGATTACACAACGGTGCTAAGTATCGCCTGGCTGTCGGAACGCCGGCAGACAAGCTTCCACCTGAAATATCTATCAATATATTCCTCCTGTACTTTGGTCCCTCCCTGTCAACAAAGTCGCGCAACTTCTGATTCAATATATTCTATTGACAAAGAACGACAATTATTATATATCATATTTTAAATTTTCGGTCAATGTGGATAACAAAAAGCGGGCAATTTTTACCCGCTTTCAAGCGCATAATTTAGGTTTTTATTATAACGGTATGCTTCCGTGCTTTCTCATAATCTTATTTTCCCGTTTCGCGGAAATTGATTCCAAGCATTTAATTAAAACATTTCTGGTCTCGGCCGGATTAATAATTAAATCAACTTGCCCGAGCTTGGCAGCGCAAAACGGATCCAGTAAATTTTCTTTCAACTCCCCTATTTTTTCTTGCTCGATTTTTTCCGGATCCGGGCTGGCGTCAATTTGTTTTTTAAAAATAATTTTTACCGCTTGTTCCGGCCCCATTACCGCGATTTGCGCTTCCGGCCAAGCAATCACTTTATCATAGCCAAGCTTGCGGGACGCCAAAGCGATATACGCTCCCCCAAAGGCTTTTCTTAGGATAACGCTAATCTTGGGAACCGAGGCTTCGGCATAGGCGTATAAAACCTTGGCGCCGTGCCTGATAATTCCCTGGTGTTCCTGGTTGGCGCCGGGCAAATATCCGGGAGTATCAACCAAGTTTATTATTGGTAAATTAAAAGCGTCGCAAAATCTGACAAAACGCGCAATCTTATCCGAAGAATCAATGTCCAAAACTCCGGCAGAAGACTTGGCTTGGTTGGCCACCACTCCAACAACTTTTCCGGACAATCTGGCAAATCCCACTACCGCGTTGGCGGCAAAGCCGGCCTGAATTTCAAAAAAAGAATTCTCATCAAAAATCTCATTGATTACGGCTTTAATGTCATAACTCTTATTAAAATCTTCGGGAACTATTTCCAATAACTTTTCATTTTTGTCCGCCCTGGCCGCGGCCGGTTTGGCGGGCATGTCTTCCAAATTGTTTTGAGGCAAATAAGAAAGCAATTGTTTTACTCCAATAAAACAATCTTTTTCATTTTCGTAAACAAAATGCGCGCACCCGCTTTTGCTTCCGTGTACTGCGGCTCCGCCCAAATTTTCAAAATCAACATCCTCGCCCGTTACTTTCTTAATCACTTCCGGCCCGGTAATATACATCTGGGATATTTTATCAACCATGAAAATAAAATCTGAAAGTCCGGGAGCGTAACAAGCTCCGCCCGCGGACGGGCCGACAATCACGCTTATCTGGGGCACCACGCCGGAAGACTTGACCATATTTTTAAATATGGAAGCGTAGCCGTCCAGGCTGGCAATCCCCTCCTGGATCCTGGCTCCGCCCGAATCCATAATGCCGATAATCGGGCATCCGTTCTTTTCCGCCAATTCAATTGTTTCCGCTATTTTCTGCCCGTGCATTTCACCCAAAGACCCGCCCATTTTGCTAAAGTCTTGGCTTAAAACATACACCAAGCGATTATTTATTTTACCGAATCCGGTAATCACGGAATCCCCCACGAACTTTTTTTTGCCCAATTCTTCTTCACTGAACCGGCTCTCAATAAAACCTCCCAATTCCACAAAGCTGCCCGCATCCAAAAGCAAATCAATTCTTTCTCTGGCGGTAAGCTTGCCTTTTTGGCGCTGTTTTTCCTCCAGTTCGGAATCTTTAAGCCCGGCCAATTTCTCATTTAATTTTTTTATGCCTTTTTCAAAATTCATAAATCTTAAATGTTTATTTTTTTAATTTATATTTTATTGGTTATTCTGATTAATTATTTCTAATTGATTTTTTAATTCCGAAAGGATTTTTTCCAAAATTTCGTTATTATCAATTTCTTTAAATAATACTTGCCGCAATGAAACGGAAATATCTTTTAAGTCATTTGGAAATTCTTTTATGTTCGTATCCAGCCCCACGCCGATTATGGAAACCAAGGTTTTATCTCCCATAATTACATTCTCGGTTAAAACGCCACAAACTTTTTTGCCATCCAATAAAATGTCATTTGGCAATTTTATTAACGGCTCCAAATTGAAATCGTCTTTTATGATTTTACTGATAACGAAAGCGGCTAAAATAGTAATGGTTTGCAAATCCGCGATGCTGCTCTTGGGCAAAATTACGGAAAAATACAATCCGCCTTCGGGAGAAAACCAAGCCTCCCCTTTTCGGCCGTGCCCATTGCTCTGTTGGCGCGCCAAAACAACCGTCCACGGCGATTCATTTTGAATTGCCAATTCTTTGGCCTTTTCACTGGTGGAAGGAATATCCTCAAATTCAATTATTTTAAATTTAGGCTCCATAAATATTATTCTAAAATTATAAGCAAATCCCCTTCCCTGACGGCTTGGCCCTTCTTGACCAATATTTCTTTTACCTTGCCTTGCGTTTCCGCCAAAATTTCATTTTCCATTTTCATGGCTGATAAGGTTAAAAGTTTTTGCGCCACTTTTATTAGGCTATTCGGCTCAATTGAAATTTCGGAAATTACGCCAGACAAAGGCGCTTTTATTTGTTTAGAATTTTTGGGCGCGATTGAGGCCGGCTTAACGAAACCGCTATTTTCTTTTTGCGCCTTTCCATTGCCGTTCGCGTCAAAAACATATTCGTTGCCGTCAATATTAACAACCACCGTGTCCGCCAAATCTTCCACGCTTACGTTATATTCCCTGCCTTTAATTTTTATTTTTAAATTCATACCTATCTCATCATTTTAATCCTGTTTCCCGCAACCCATTTTGACGCCCCGGAAACATTATTTTGATTTTTATTTTTAACGCTTTTATACACCTGAAAAACCGCTTCGGCCAATTCCGGCTCGCTGATGTCGTGAACTAATTTTTCTTCAAAGTGCTTATGCGACCCGACCGAGCACATTATTTCTTTAAGTATTTCGCTCTCTTCTATAAAATTGGAATTATAATTTCCGGACAAAAAATCTTTATGTCTCAAAAGAATTTTAAAAAACGGAATCGTGGTGGAAACACCCTCAATGATTATTTCGTCCAGCGCCCGTTTCAGTTTGCTAATTGCCTCGTTCCGTGTTTTGCCGTGCGCGATAATCTTGGCTATCAAAGAATCAAAATACGGATAAATTTCCTGGCCTTCGTGCAAAAAACTGTGCACGAATATTCCCTGCCCGCCCGCCGGAACATATTTTTTAATCACCCCGGGCGTTGGCAAAAAATTCTTGGACGGGTCCTCGGAATTGATTCTGGCTTCAATCGCCCAGCCGTTAAAATGGACTTCTTTTTGCGAAAAAGAAATTTGCTCGCCCCGGGCGATTCTAATTTGCTGCTCCACGATATCTATTCCGGTAATAGCTTCCGTAACCGGATGCTCAACCTGAATTCTCGGATTAACTTCCATAAAATAATAATTGCCTTCCGTGTCCATTAAAAATTCCACGGTGGCGGCTCCCTGATACCTCACTTCTTCGCAAATTTTTACAGCCCAACGCCCCATTTCTTCCCTTTGCTTATCCGTTAAAAAAGAAGACGGGCTCTCTTCCAGCAATTTTTGGAAGCGGCGCTGGATTGTGCAATCCCTCTCGCCCAAATGAACCGCCTTGCGCCCGTCGCCCAAAACCTGGAACTCAATATGCCTGGATTCGGGCAAATATTTTTCCAAAAAGAAATCCAAATCCGTGAACCCGGCCGACATTTGTTTTTGGATTCCGGAAGTGATTGTTAAAAAGTCCGTGCCGCTGATGTCATGGTCGATTACGCGAATACCCATACCGCCTCCGCCCCTTTGGGCCTTAAAGATAAATGGCGGTTTGATTTTTCGCGCGCTCATAAATAAATCTTTGGTGGTTCTAATCGGACGGTCGCTGGCGGGCAAAGTCGGCACACCAACTTTCTTCGCCACTTTCTTGGCTTCAACTTTATCTTCAAATCTTCGAAGAGTTTTATAATGGGGCCCGATAAATTTTATTTTATTTTTCGCACACAAAAGGGCGAACTTCCAATTTTCCGCCAAAAAACCATAGCCCGGGTGAATCGCGTCCGCTTCCGCCCGCTTGGCTATTTCAATTATTTTTTGCTTATCCAAATATCCGGAAGACCCTTCTTTTTCCAAAAAATAAAATTCGTCCGCCAAATTGGCTTCCAAAAAATCTTTTTCTTGTCCAACCATGGGGCAAAGAGCCACGGTTTTAATACCCATCTCTTTGCAGGTTCGGATAATCCTGATGGCGATTTCTCCCCGATTGGCGATTAAAATCTTTTTAATTTTCATACACTAATTTTTTAATTTCTTCCATTAACTTGCCGGTAATCTCGGCGCAAAAATTTTTATACTCTTCCGAATCAACGTTAATTTGTTTCGCTTTTTGAAAATACTCAACAAAGCTGAGCGGCTTGCCTATTCTCAATTCAATATTCTTTTTTATTTTCGGTTTTTCTCCCGGAGGAAAAGTTTCAAACGCCCCGACAATGCCCATGGGCAAAATCGGCACGCCGGTGCGTAAATACAGCTTGGCAACCCCCCATTTCCCTTCCATCACCTCACCCGTGCGCGTTCGGGTGCCTTCCGGATAAATTATCAAATCGTAGCCGTTTTTCAAATATTCAACCGCTTTTTCAAACGCCAACTTTTTGGATTCATTGTCATTTCTGTTTACCGGAATAACCTCGGCGTAGGCGTATAAAAAAGTCCTCAAAAATTTAAAACCCTTATTCTCCCTGTCCACTTGCCCGATATAGGTAAATCGCCTCGGCACGCACACGTATCCGGAAAGAACAATATCCAAATAACTTTGGTGGTTGCTGGCTAAAATAAAATTGCCTAAAGGAATATTTTCTCTGCCTTTTAATTTTTTTATGAACACTCCGGAAACGATGGGAGCTAAAAATATTTTTGAAAAAATGGAAACGAATCTGTTCATATTTTTATTTTAACAAATTTTTTCCGTTTTCCAGCAATTCGGACGCGCCCAATACCAATTCATCCATTATTTCTTGGCAAGTCTTTATTTTATTGATTCCGCCCGCGCAAATTCCGCAAAGCATCGGAGTCAAGTCGGAATTAGCCGAACCTTTGTTGCCCGCAAACCTTTCCGAATTAACTTCTTCGGGAAACGGATTTTTTTCTTCCATCTTCTTAATGGTTTCGGTCAATTTATTTTTCAAGGCGCGAATCGGATGGCCGGTAAAGCGCGCCACCACGGTTACGTCTTCATCGGTCGCGTTAATAATCGCGTTCTTATAGTTTTCGTGGATTTGGCATTCCGCGCTCGCCATAAACCTGGTTCCGATCTGGACGCCATCCGCGCCCAACATTAATGCCGCGGCAAAAGTATGCGCGTCGTAAATTCCGCCCGCGGCGATAATCGGAATGGTTTTAATAACCTGGCTGGTTTGCGGCACCAAACAAAAAGTGGAATTTTCTCCAATATGCCCACCCGATTCCATTCCTTCCACCACCACCGCGTCAATTCCGTTTTGTTCCATCTTCTGCGCCAAACGCACAAACGGAACTACGGCGATAACTTTAATGCCCGCTTTTTTCAAATAAGGCAAAATCGGCAAAGGATTTCCTCCGCCCGTAAAAACAATCGGAACTTTTTGTTTAATAATCACCTTTACCAATTCGGCGACATTGGGATTTTGCATTAAAAGATTTACCCCAAACGGCTTATCGGTCAATGTTTTGGTTTTTTTGATTTCTTCTTCAAGCCAAGCAGGCGAAGCAAAGCCGGAACCGATAACGCCAACTCCGCCCGCGTTGCTGACGGCCGCCACCAATACGGATTCGGATACGCCGGCCATGCCGCCCTGGATTATCGGATGTTTTATATTTAAAAGTTTTACCAGTTTATTATTCTCAAACATTTTTTTATAATTAAATATATTATGCTTTTCTAATAAGCGGCTCTTTGGCAAGAATATTGTTGGCCTCATCCACCAATTCTTTTAACAGCTCTTTAACGCTAATGATTTTTTCTATCCGCCAAGCGTTGCTGCCGGCAAAAACCAGACCATTGTCCAAATCGCCTTTTCTGGCATTTTCCAAGGCTTTTAAGATGCAATAACTTTTATCGCAAACCGGACCGATGCAACCAATACATTCCGTTAAGTTAACCTTGGGGGCCGTGTTGTTTAAAACTTTTTCCACGAATTTGGTTTTTATGGCGCGCCCGGGCAAACCAACCGGCGAATGCACAATCACAATATCTTCCGCCTTGGCGTTAATATACGCTTGTTTGAATTTTATATCCGCGTCACATTCATTGGTGGCCACGAATCTAGTCGCCATTTGCACTCCCGCGGCGCCAGCTTTTAACATTTCCACAATATCCTTGCCGCTAAAAACTCCGCCCGCGGCAATCAAAGGAATTTTCACTGTTTGAACGGCTTCTTTAATAATATCAATTGTTTTCCTGAATTCATGCCCTTCCGGAAAACCCAAATGTCCGCCCGCGTCGCAACCTTCAATAATCACGGCCGCGGCTCCGGCTTTTTCAGCTTTCTCGGCCACTCGCGCGGACGATGCCATGGCAAAAACAGGAATATCGTATTTGCCCGCGATTTCAAAAATATCTTCGCGGAAACCCGCCCCTTGGATAATCAAATTGATTCCTTCTTCGGCCGCGGCTTTAACTAATTCTTTGAAATGCCCGACCACTCCCATAATATTTATCCCAATGATTCCGCTTTCGCCCGCGATTTCCCGGGCCTGCCTGATTTCATCTTTTACTTCTTGCGGATTATTCATTCCGGAAATCGCCACAATGCCAATCGCTCCTTCTTTGGCAACATTACCGGCTAAATTATGCAACGAAACTCTCACCGCCATCCCCCCTTGAATAATGGGAATCCTGGCTAAAATATTCCTGACTTTAAGTGCCGGCAAATTAGAAATTTTTACTTCCGCAACGGCCGGATTTATTGTATTTTTTGATTCAGCCAATTTTTCTTGCATTTCTTTTTTTGTGACTACGGCCACGCTAAACCTGACTTCGCATTTTCTTTTATCGTTTACATAGGCTTCGCCCAAAAAATTCGCAATTCTCTCAGCATACATTCCCAGCATTTTTACCCGGTATTCAATTTTGTCTCCCGGCCAAATCGGCTCGTAAAAAAACGCGCTCCTGACTTGGTAAGCCAACAAGTGCTTGTCCGCGCTTTGCTCGCCTAATTTTTCGCGCAAAAGCAAAGTCCCGGTTTGGGCTATGCCCTCCACCACCAACACCCCCGGCATTATAGGAAAATCAACAAAGTGCCCTTTAAAAAAAGGGTCTTCAACGGAAGTGTATTTATAGCCGACAATATTATCGCCTTCTATTTTTTCAATCTCATCAACCCATAAAAATGGTTCTTGATAAGGAATCTTTTCCTTGATTTGTTCTTTTGAATACAGCATAGTAACTTTTTATATTGATTTAAAATATGTTTATCGGATGCCTATCGCAGGTAAATTTGCATGGTTCGCCTCGATTTATCGAGGCGAAAATTTACCGAGATAGAGCCCGCTTTCGCGCTGGCGAAAGCGAGGCGTCAGACGAATAAATATATCTTAAATCAAAATTTGAAAACAATTAATCTGAATGATTTAAATATATCTTATAGTGATAATCCGCCGTCAATATTAATTACAGCTCCGGTAATAAAACCGGCTTCGTTGGAAGCAATGAACGCGATTATGTTCGCAACTTCTTCCGGCTTTCCAAATCTGCCCAAGGCGGTTAATTGTTTTACCGTGGCTTTCATTTGCTCCGGAATCGCTTCCGCCATTTTTGTTTCAATAAATCCGGGCGCAATTGCGTTTGCCCTCACTCCCACGCGGCCGACTTCCTTGGCCAATGATTTGGTAAAGGCGATTATGCCGGCTTTGCTGGCCGCGTAATTGGCCTGGCCAAAATTACCGCGTTGCCCAACGATTGAAGCCATGCTAACGATATTGCCCTGAACTGGAACAAGCAAAGGTAAGGCCGCTTTGCTGCAATTAAACACGCCGGTTAAGTTTACGTCAATCACTTTTTGCCACTCTTCCACAGTCATTTTCGCCAAGGTCCTGTCTTTGGTAATGCCAGCGTTATTAACCAACACGTCCAAGCGCCCCATTTTAATTTGGATATCAGCAATCATTTTTTCCACGCTTTCCATATTGGAAACATCGGCGCAAAAATATTCGGCTTGGCCCCCCGTAGCTTCTATTTCCACCTTAACGGCTTTCAAATTTTCTTCTTGTTGGACAATATCGTTCAAAGCCACTTTGGCGTTCAGGGAAGCGAATTTTAAAGCAATCGCTTTGCCGATTCCTTGCGAAGCACCGGTAATTAAAACAACTTTTTCTTTAAACATATTTATTTTTATATTTTATTAATATTTAATTTTATTTCTTTTATTGCCCTGCCCGCAATCGGTATTTCTTCTAAATTAATTTGGGCGATAATTTCCGGCAATTCTTTTTGCGATACGATTTCGTTTAAGACCCTGTCCAGGTTAATAAAATTCCGGCTCGCCAAAATTATTCCCAAAAAAGCGATAAACCCGTCGCTGGTTTGGATGTATTCGGCTTCTCCCAAAGAAACTAAATTGGGCAAAGCTTTTTCCAATTCCTTGGCAATATCTTTTTCCGAATTCAAATATTTCAGGCCCAAATAATTTTCTTTTTTTAAAACGCGGAAGACGTTTTCCGTTGCCGCAACGTTTCCGGCTTTAAGCATTCCCAAATTAAGGACTATGTCGGCGCCAACAATTTCCTCCACGATTTCCAAGTTGCCCTGTTTCACAAAATTTGACTTGGATAAATCAATCGGCGTAATTTTATTTTTTAAGCAAACATCCAAAAGCCCGGACCGAGACGCCATGGCTTCCACAGAAAGCTCGGTAAAAGATTGGGTAGCAATTTTTATGTTTTCCAATTTTATTTTTTTGCTGAAAAGAAAAGATAAAACGCTTGTCAAAAACTCCGGTGAAGTGTTTTCCCGGAAATAAGGCTGATTGGCGGAAATTAAGGTCGGCAAAATTAAAATTTTGGAATTTTCATTTAAATCAATTCCTCCAATCAATTCCAATGCTTTTTCAATCGCGTCCGCGTAATCATATTTTATCCGCCAAATTCCGACTGCATTCCTATCTGCGTTGCTTTCAAAAACCAATTTATCGCCCTCTTTAACTTCTTCCACGGTTTTATGCGCCCACTTGTTTTTATTCTCATCTTCAACCACGCAAGCGAAATATGGGACTATTGGATGTTTGATTGTGGGAATAAAAACCTTGGAAACAGCGATTACTTTATTTTGGCCGGAAGCCATTTTTTTTAATTCGATATTGCAAAAAGGGCACTCGCTTAACGGGTACTGCCAAATTCTTTCGCATTTTGAACATTTATAAAAAGGCATAAGGATATAATTAATTATTTCTTTCAAAAATATGGACTGTAACCGAACCGCCGGCGCCGCCGATGTTGTGGGTTAGGCCGTATTTGGGCAATGGATTTGTTTGCCTTTCCGGTTCGCATCGGCCTCTCAGCTGATTGGTAATTTCGTAAATTTGCGCGAGCCCGGTTACGGAAATAGGATGGCCTTTGGCTTTCAAGCCGCCGGAAGGATTAATGGGCATTACCCCGCCTAAATTTATTTTGCCTGACTTAATCAGTTCCGCGCCTTTGCCCTCATTTGCAAAACCCAAATCCTCGTATGAAATCAATTCCACGGACGTAAAAGCGTCGTGGACTTCCGCCACGTTAATATCTGCAACCGCTATGCCGGCTTGTTTAAAAGCTTTTTGCGCCGCCAATCGGGTGGCTTTAAAATGAGTAATATCCTCCCGGCCAAAAGTTAAAATATAGTCAGTGGCAAAACCCGAACCGACAATCTTTACATCTGTTTCTTCTTGGGTAATAACAATGGCCGCTCCCCCGTTCACAGACAAAGAACAGTCCATTAAACGGAAAGGTGAAGAAACAATTGGAGAATTTTTAACTTTTTCCAAATCCACGGGTTTTTTATAAAAATAAGCTTTTGGGTTTAACGCCGCGTTAGTATGGTTTTTAAAAGCGATTAGAGATAAGTCATCCATGCTCGCCCCGTATTTTTTCATATATTGCTGCCAAACCAAAGCGTTTTGGGTAGGAAAAAGCATCCCCTCGGTTTGCTCGGTCATTTTTTCCGCGGCTGAAAGGATCCAATCCGTGGTTGTTTCGCTTTTGTTGTCCGCGAATTTTTCCGAAGCTAAAACCAGAATATTTTTATATTGCTGCAATTGTAATGCCGTCCAAAAAGCCACTCCGCCGCCGCCGCAAACAGATGTAACCTCTATAATCGGGACATTGGTTTTAAATAAATCCGAGAGAAAAGATACTTTGTGCGTTTGGTGCTCCCCGCCCGCCGGGCTAGACATGCTCGCAAAAACAATCGCGTCTATGTCCGCGATTGTCATATTTCCGTCTTTTAACGCGTCCAGAGCCGCCTCGTAAGCGAATTGCCACCAAGGTTTCGTGGAATAATCAAACTTAGTCATCCCTACTCCTTTGATATACATATATTAAAAATATTAAGCGAAGTATTTAAAAAAGCTCTTTTAATTTGTTCAGAGCCCTTACAAATATTTTACCTGGCAAAAGAGCGCCTGGCAAGGAGTTTATCCCCATTTTTTATAAAAAAACATTGGACTGTTTTGTCCAATGCTATTTCTATCAAGCACCTTTGCGGCGCTGGCGTTCAGCGTAATCCATCACGCTTTTTTCAAGCTCCTTGGGAGTAAACGCGGGAAAATAGGTTTTAGTGAAATACAGCTGAGCATAAGCCGCATCCCACATCATAAAGCCGGCCGACAAGTGCGGGTCGCCTTCCGTGCCAGTTCGAATAATCAAATCAACACCGGGCAAATCCCTGGTCCAAAGATTTTCCTTGATTGTTTTTTCATCGACTTTCTTGGATTGTTTTTGGATTGTTTTAACGCATTCAATCATTTCATCTGTGCCGTTATAAGCCAAAAGAAAGGTTAAATGGTTTTTATCATAACCTTTTGTGCTATCTATGGATTTTTGAATAACTTGCTTAAGCTTTTCCGGGAATAATTCTCTCCATCTTCCCAAAACTTCCACTTTTACTTTATTCTTATGGATGCGTTCATCCGCAATAAGTTTTAAAAACTGCCTCTCTATAATGCCATAGATGTAATCGATTTCTTTTTTTTGCCTTTTTAAAACATTATCCAAAGAAAGCCCCCAAAAAGTAAGATAAGGTATTTTCAGTTCCAAAACTTTCTCCAATATTTTTTCAAAAGCATCGGATCCTTTCTCGTGCCCAAGCATAACTGCCACCCCGTTTTTTTTAGCCCAACGGCGGTTGCCGTCCGGAATCAGGGCGATGTGTTGAGGAAAATTTTTCATCTTAATTTTTTTCTATCTTTATTTCCGGCTTCGTGTCGTTTTTAGCGCTCCAATAACCTAAAGAAAAAGACAGCAATGAAACCAAAATAACCGCCAAAACCAAGGCTATTTCCGCCTGGTTTCTTTTGACAAAATCCGTTATTTTTGTTAACATTACTCTGTTAATAATTAATAACTAACCGGTTTATATATCACCATTAAACCAGTAAAAATAGAAAATGTCAAAAACTAAAGCCGCGGGGACGAGCCGTTTAGGCAGAGACTCGCAACCAAAATACTTGGGCGTAAAACTTTATGCCGGTGAAAAAGCCAAAATCGGCTCAATCATCATTAGGCAAAGAGGCAGCAAGTTTATTGCCGGCGCAAACGCCAGAAAAGGCAAAGACGACACTGTTTACGCAATAAAAGAAGGAGTTGTTTCTTTCTCCACCAAACAAAAAAAATGCTTTGACGGCTCATCCAAGACAATCAAAGTTGTCAGCGTAAAAGCAAAGTAACTTAAAACACCCTGAGCTTAGTCGAAGGGTGTTTTTTGTTTACTTTTTATTTGCCGCCACTCTAATAAACTCTTTAAACAAAGGGTGCGGATTAAGCGGCCGCGACTTGAATTCCGGATGGAATTGGGTGGCTGCGAAAAATGGATGGTTTTTTAATTCCACTATTTCCACCAAATCCTTTGCTGTATTAACGCCCGCGACAATTAAGCCCTTCTTTACCAATAACTCGCGGTAATCATTGTTCAACTCATAACGGTGCCTGTGCCTTTCGGCGATATTTTTGGCTTTATACGCTTTGGCGCTAATCGTGCCCGGCTTTAGTTCGCAATCCCAGGTTCCCAACCGCATCGTGGCTCCGTATTTTTTGTTTTTCATTAAATCAATCTGCTCTTTCATTAAATCAATAACCGGATTTTTGGCTTTGGCGTCAAATTCCGTGGAAGTGGCGCCTTTTATGCCGCAAACATTCCTGGCGAATTCAATGGTCGCCAACTGCATTCCCAGACAAAGGCCCAGAAATGGAATTTTATTCTTACGCAAATATTCAATAACTTTTATCTTGCCCTCAACGCCGCGAATGCCGAATCCGCCGGGCACGATAATGCCGTCAAATGATTTTAATTTTTGGAATTCTTTCCCGTCTTTGCTTTCAAATTTTTGCGCGGACAGCCATTGGATATCCGGAGTTTTATTATTGGCCCAGCAAGCGTGTTTCACGGCCTCAATCACGGAGATATAAGAATCCATTAACGAAAATTCTCCGGTCTCAAAATATTTGCCGACAATGCCTATTTTCACAGGAGGATTATTTTTTCTGATTTTGTTTATCAATTGTTCCCATTCTTTTCCGTTTTTCTTTTTATTTCTCGCCCCAACTTTTTTTAAAATCCTGTCACCCAGGCCGTCTTTCTCAAAATTAATCGGTATGGCGTAAATAGAATCAACATCGGGCGCGGAAATAACATCTTTGGGGTCAAGATTGCAAAATACGGATATCTTCTTTTTTCGCGGAGCGTCCAAAGGCACCGAAGCCCTGCCTAAAATAAAATCCGGCTGGATTCCCGCTTCATTTAGCAAGCGGCAAGCGGTTTGCGTTGGCTTGGTTTTCATTTCACCGATTATTTTTAAAGTCGGCAAATAAGACACCAAAAAGAATAAAACTTTCTTCGGCGTTTGAAGCTTCATCATTCTGGCGGCTTCCAAAAACAAAAGATTTTGATATTCTCCGACCGTTCCCCCAATTTCTATCAACACAAAATCCGCCCTGGTTTTAACTCCAACTTTTTTTATGCGCTCAATAACTTCATTGGGAATATCCGGGACCACTTCCACGCACTTGCCTTTAAAGTCCAAGTTTCTTTCTTTGGCAATCACGGATTGGTAAACCCTGCCAGTAGTTACGTAATTTTCCGTGGATAAATTTTCGTTTAAAAATCTTTCGTAATTGCCCACGTCTTGGTCGCATTCCGTGCCGTCATCGGTCACAAAAACCTCGCCATGCTCGGTCGGATTCATGGTACCCGCGTCAATGTTGATATATGGGTCTATTTTCAACGCAGTAACTTTAAATCCCCTGTTTTGGAGTATTTTGCCGATGGAAGCGGTAGCCGCTCCCTTACCCACGCTGCTCATCACTCCTCCGGCCACAAAAATATAATAAGGCATAGTCTTTGTATTTATCAAAAAAGAGGATGCTACTCCTCTTCTTTTTCAATAATTATTACTTTTATTTCCGCTTCCAAGTTGTGGTCCAAAACCACGTTAACTTCAAATTCTCCCAATTCTTTTATCGGGGACTCTATTTCAATTTGGTTTTTTGTTATTTCAAATCCCTGCGCTTTAAGGGCGTCCGCTATTTTTTGCTTAGTCACGGATTCGTAAACTTGGCCCTCCTTACCGACTTTTACCGGAATCAATATTTCCCGCCCGTCCAATTTCGCGACAATAGCTTCAAATATTTTTAAATTCTCTTCGGCTTTTTGCTCTTCCAACTTCAATTGGTTTTCCAACATTGCGGTATTTTCTTCAGTCGCCGGAACGGCTAATTTTTTGGGAATAAGAAAATTTCTGGCGTAACCGATGGATACCTCTTTTATTTCGTTCTTCTTGCCCGTGCCGTCAACGTTTTTCAATAATATTACTTTCATTTGACTAAATGAATTTACTATTTAATTATTTTATCCAATTGTTCTAATCCTTTCTTAAGCTGGGTGTCATTGCCTTTTTCCGAATCAGCCTGAGTTAGCGCGACTTCAATGGTCGGTTTGATGCCAGTGCCTTGAATCAATTCCCCGCTTGGAGTAAACCATTTCGCGACAGTCACTTTTAAGGATGAACCGTCGTCCAAATCAATCACTTTCTGCACCAAGCCCTTACCGAAGGTCTTTTCCCCAATTATATCAATATGCCTGTCGTCCCTCAAGGCGCCCGATAAAATCTCGGCCGCGGACGCAGTTCCTTCGTTTACCAAGATAACCGTGGGTATATTTTCCAAAACCGCGTCACCGGTTGATTTATGGATTGTTTTTTGGTTGTTTTTATCTTGTTCCACTAAAATAATATCGTCTTTTTTCAAAAACCAACTCGCGATTTGGTCGGTTTGGTCCAATAATCCGCCCGGATTATTCCTTAAATCCAATACCATTCCGCTAACGTTTTGAGCCAGCATTTCGTTGGCGATTTTTTTAAAATCAATAAAAACATTATCGGAAAAATGATAAATGGTCAGTACTCCGACTTTTTTGCCGGCCGGAGTTTGTTTTACAGTTAAATCAACTGAAGGCATAATTATCTCGTCGCGGATAATATCAAATGATTTCACGTCGTTATTTTTTCCCCTCAAAACATCAACTTTAACCTTTGTGCCTTTCGGCCCCTTGATGAGCCCGACAACTTCGTCAATGCTCAAATCCGAAACCGGCTTATCGTCAACTTCAAAAATAGTGTCTCCGGCTAAAATTCCAGCGCGATCGGCCGGAGTGCCTTTAATCGGCGCGACTACTTTTATCTTGCCGTCTTTAACGTCAATTTGAACCCCGATGCCGCTGAATTTTCCGGAAATATCATCCCGAAAAGCTTTTGATTCGTCGGGCGTAAAAAATACGGTATACGGGTCGCCAATGGATTTAACCATTCCGGCAATAGCTCCGTAAGTTAATTCTTGCCTGTCTATTTTTTGCGGGTCAACATAATTATTAACGGTTGCGTCTAAAACATTTTTCATTAAACCCAAATCCATTCCTTCAAAAACCGCCTGGATGGTGGCTGACTCTTTTTGGCTCAAATAATTACTAAAATAAAATCCGAAAAAAAATGCAATTCCGATTAGGGCCGCGCAAATAGTATTTTTTGTGATAATCTGCATAAATTTATAGGTTAAGAATACCACGAACGCTTGGCTTTTGCCAAGTATTAAAAATTCCAATTCGCGGAGAGCGAATGCCCAGTGGTCATTCCACTGAATTGACCCAGTAGGCCGAAGGTCCTCATAAGCGAAGCGAAGTGGGATTACATTAATGATTAAATATATTTTACTAAATGAGGTGGCGGATAAGTAAAATCCGACGTACATCGATTAATACGCTTTATGTTTTATTCTTCCCCAATGAGATAATTCCATTTATAACCAATTATTTTTAGTTCTTTATATTCCCCGATTTTTCCTTTTGAAATTGCCACGGCGCGGCCGTCTAGGGTTCGGCCCAAATAGCCATCCTCGTTTTTTTTCACAATTAGCGCCCTTTGTTTTGTTTTTAAAAATTCCTTATTTCTTTTTAGATTATAATCCTTAAAAATATTGTTTAAAATCCTGGAACGCTCTTTCTTTATCCTGTCGGGATAATCCTTCAACGCGTAATCCGCGGTTCCTTTTCTTTTAGAAAACTTAAAAACATGCAAAACATCCGGTCGGGCTTTTTTTATCAACTCAACTGTTTTTTGGAAATCCTCCTCGGTTTCCGCGGGATGCCCAACGATAATGTCGGTTGCCAAAACTCCGCTTGGAAAAATTTTCCTGAATTTTTCCGCCAAAACAATAAAATCAGCGGCCCTATTCCCTCTTTTCATTTTTTTTAAAACCGCGTCACTACCCGATTGCGCCGGAATATGCAAAAATTTATAAAATTTATCTGATTCCATTATTTCCAATAAATCCTTAAAAATAATTTTGGCATGCGTTGGATTCATCATTCCCAGCTTTATTTTAAAATCGCCCGGAAGCGCGGCTATGCCCCCTAATAATTCCGGCAATAATAATTTACGCTGTTTTTTGTCAAAACCGAAAACCGCCAAATCCTGGGAAGTTAATTGGATTTCCTTAAACCCTGACTCTATTTTTAATTTAATTTCTTTAAGAATGTCTTTAGTTCCAAAAGAATTTAATTTTTTCCTGGCCAACTTGGTGGCGCAATAACTGCAATCCCCCAAGCACCCTTCCGCGATCGCCGTTATCGCAACAACATTTTTTGGATCTGGCCTTGTTTGTTTTAATAGCTTGGCTTTATTGATTTCTTTTCCTTTAAGGACAACCAATTTATTTCCTTTTTGTATTTCTTTTATGGCTTTGATTACTAAACCGACATTTTGCGCTCCCAAGACAGCATCCGCGCTCGCCTCGCACTCGGTTTGGACTACAGCCGGCAAACAACCGGTTAGAATTATTTTTTTGCCGGTTTTTTTAAATTCATTGGCTTGTTTTAAAATTTTCCTTTGAGTTTTTTCAACCACGGCGCAAGTATTTATAATTATAAAATCAGCCCCCTTTTCTTGGGACTCTTTAAAGCCGTTGGACAATAATAATGTTCTCATTATCTCCGAATCAGTCTGGTTTAGCTTGCAGCCATAAGTTATTAAGCAAAACTTATTCATATGGAGCGAGATACCGGAATCGAACCGGCGTCTTCTGCTTGGGAAGCAGATGTTCTACCACTAGACCAATCTCGCGTATAATAAATCCTACCCTATTCCGGATTGTTTTTCAACAAAACAAAAACCGGAAAATAAATTACCGGCGTTTTAAAAACAATGTGCAAATTAAGGTACTTTTATAGATGTGGGGTTGGAAGACCAACAGGGGAAATGTTTCATTAACTGCCACACCTACAGAAGGTTTGGAAACTCCGACATAAGTGAAAACTCCAAACGCTTCGATTTAATTTATAAGCCCAAAATCATTTTTTGTCAACAAAAAACCCGCAAAGAATACTTTGGGGCTTGCGTAAAAGGTGCAAAAAACAAAGAGCTGTTATAGGTGGCAGGAATGGAACTCCTACGATGCTACCCCTCCATTCCCACCGCGATGATCTTATGCAAACGACATTTTAGTGGCTATGCCGTTCGTTGGTTCGATTCGCAGAGATTGGGCTGAACTCAGGTGACGATAATCCCAAACTCTACAATAATACTTATACCACAAAATAAATATTTTGCAAGCCCCCCCGGTTCGAGTCTCTTCAAACACGCTTCGCGGTACTTCCACGCAAACAGGACTCGCTTTCAAAAAATTTTATTAAAATTTTTTGGAACGAAGTGCCCCAAACAGGACTCGGCTTCAGTAACTTTTGCTTTGCAAAAGTTCTTCAGCCCGGCCTCGCTCGCCATTCGTCCGCCAACTCTGGCGGACTTCATATTGGCGAGCTCCGGCTTCTCGTCCTGTTTGGGGTGTGCTTTATCATTAAATAAAAAGAGGGTATGAATACCCTCTTTTTATTTAAATAGTGCCCCAAACAGGACTCGAACCTGTGACCTTCAACTTAAAAGGTTGTTGCTCTACCAACTGAGCTATTGGGGCTGGCAAGAAGAATTACTATAATCCTTCTTTTTTTAATTCTTCAAGCAAGTCTTTTTGCTTTTTCGTCAATTTTTGCGGTGTTTCAATATTCAATTGAACATACATATTTCCGCGGCCGATTCCAGAAAAATGCGGAATGCCGCGATGGGAAACCTTTAGAACGTCTCCGGAAACCGTAGCCGGAGAAACTTTTAAAACCAATTTCTCCCCCTCTAATGTCGGGATTTTTATTTTATCTCCCAGAGCCGCTTGCGAGAAAGAAATAAGCTGGTTTAAATATAAATCATCTCCCTTTCTCTCAAATAAAGCGTGCGGTTTTACGAAAATCCTGATATACAGGTCTCCGTCTTCGCCGCCCCGCCTGCCGGCGTCACCTTTACGTTTTACCTTAATTATTTGCTCATTGTCAACACCGGCCGGAATTTTAATCATTATTTTCTCTTCTTTTTTCAACCGGCCTTCGCCATGGCAAACATTACAAGGCGTTTCCGGCTTGGAACCCTCGCCTTTGCATTCCGGACAAATCGCCACCTGGGTAAAAGTTCCGAAAACAGTCTTTCTCATTTGTTGCACCCTACCCGTGCCGCGGCAAGTAAAACATTCTTTTATTTGTGTATTTGGCTCAGCGCCCGTGCCAACGCAACGCGAACATTTTATGTTTTTTAAAATGCTTATTTCTTTATCTTGCTCTTTTAAAATTGATTCCAATGGCAACTCCAATTCCACCTCAATATCGCTGCCTCTTTTTATGTCTTTGTCTTGGCGGGTGTTTTGGTTAAAGCCGCCGCTAAATCCGCTGCCGAACATATCAAAAATATCCTCAATGTCCCCAAAATTTCCCATAATGTCTTCCCAGCTGACGTTTCCACCGTTAAATCCCTGAAAACCGCTGGCGTTGCCGCGGGCATTGTTAAAATTAACATTACTCCCGAATTGGTCGTATTGGGCCCTTTTTTCCTTATCAGACAAAATCTGATAAGCTTCATTTATCTCTTTAAACTTTTCCTCGTTTCCGCCTTTTTTATCCGGATGGAATTGATGGGCCAATTTATAATAAGCCTTCTTAATTTCGTCCGCGCTGGAAGTTTTGGAAACGCCCAATATTTTATAATAATCTTTTTGCATTTAAAATATAAATGGCAAAACCATATGATTTTGCCATTCGGAAATTTTGATTAATTGCCTTTATCTTCTTCCGTCTCGGCTTCCGGCGGTTCTTTTTTTTCATTCGCTTCCGGATTCGGTTCAACGGGCTGTTCCGGTTGTTGTTTGTAAACCTGTTCCCCTATTTTTTGGATAGCGGTAGACAATTCGCCGGACTTAGCTTTGATTTCGTCCATATTATCACTATCTTTAACTTTTTTCAAATCATTTATCTTGCCCTCAACTTCGGTTTTTAATTCAGCCGTAATCTTGCCTTCAGCGTCCTTAAGGGCTTTTTCCGAAGTGTAGATTAAGTTATCCGCCATATTCCTGGCTTCAATCAATTCTTTATTCTTTTGGTCCGCAACCGCGTTCACTTCCGCTTCTTTTGTCATTCTCTCAATCTCTTCCTTGGATAAGCCGATTGAACCCTGGACTTTAATGGACTGGGTTTTGCCCGTGGCTTTATCGGTCGCCACCACGGTTAATATGCCGCTGGCGTCAATATCGAATTTTACTTCCACTTGCGGCAAGCCTCGCGGCGCCGGAGCGATTCCATCCAAAATAAACCTGCCCAGGGAACGGTTATCTTTTGCCATCGGCCTTTCGCCTTGAAGCACGTTAATTTCCACCGACGTTTGATTGTCCGCGGCCGTGGAAAAAACTTGCGCGCCGGAAGTCGGAACCGTGGTGTTTTTCGCGATCATAATCGTATCCACTCCGCCAAATGTTTCGATTCCAAGCGACAACGGCAATACATCCAAAAGCAAGACGCTTTTAATGTCTCCTTCCGGCGTGCGGCCTTCTTCTTTGGCAGTTAATATTTCCGCCTGAATCGCGGCGCCCACGGCCACAACCTCTTCCGGATTAATGGATTTATTCGGCTCTTTGCCAAAAAAATCTTTAACCATTTGGCGGACCAACGGAATCAAAGTTGTGCCTCCCACTAAAACAATCTCGTTAATTTCGCTTTTGTTAAGCTTGATTTCATCAATCGTTTGCCTGACTTTCTCAACAGACCTTTCCACCAAGTCCTTGGTCATGCCCTCAAATTGGGCTCTGGTTATTTTATATTCCAAATGTTTCGGCCCGTCGGCGTTGGAGGTTATAAACGGCAAATTAATATTTGTCTCCAAGGCGCTGGATAATTCCGTTTTGGCTTTTTCCGCCGCTTCCCTTAAGCGCTGCAAAGCCAAAGTGTCCTTGCTTAAATCAATTCCTTCGCTTTTCTTAAACTCATCCAAAAGCCAATTAATGATTCTTTGGTCAAAATCATTGCCGCCCAAATGCGCTTCTCCGCCAGTTGCCAAAACTTCCACCACTTCCGGTGAAACATCCAAAATCGTGACATCAAACGTGCCGCCGCCAAAATCATAAACCAATATTTTCTGCGCTTCTTTTTTTCCAAAGCCGTAAGCTAAAGCCGCGGCTGTTGGTTCGTTGATTACACGGAGCACGTTAAAACCCGCGATTTCACCCGCGGCCACCGTGGCTTTTCTTTGCGAATCGTCAAAATTGGCCGGGCAAGTAATCACCACGTTTTTAATGTCTTCTCCCAATTTTTCTTTGGCATCGGCTTTCACTTTTTGCAAAATCATGGAAGAAATTTCAATCGGCGTATACCATTTATCTCCCATTTTAACTTCTACTCCGCCATCGCTTCTTTCCTTTGTTTCGTAAGGCAAAAGCTTTAATTCTTTTTGCACTTCCGGATCAGAAAACCTTCGGCCGATAAACCTTTTTACTCCAGAAATAGTGTTTTGCGGATTGGTAATGGCCTGCCTTTGCGCCAAAATCCCAACCACTCTTTCCCCGCCCTTGGTATAAGCCACGACTGACGGAGTTAAAATAGACCCTTCCCTGTTTTCCAAGGCTTTCGGGTCACCATTGATTATTGATGCTGACTTGGTAATAGCTGTACCCAAATCAATTCCTAAAATTTTTGCCATATATATTTTTTATCTCTTTATAATAAAGGTATTTGAATTATCTTGATTGGACATATATCGGAAGAAAATTTTAGTAAAAATTTTCTGAGATAAAGCGTAATTTTCCTGCAGAAAAATTAACGCGGTGAACAATCAAGATAATTCAAATAGCCTATAAGTTTATTTTATTGGATTAGCACTCTAATGTCAAGATTGCTAACAACGGCTACTTGGATATTTTTACTTTAGCCGGCCTGATTATTTTATTTCTAAAGCGATAACCCTTTTCCACTTCCTCAACAACCAATTCCGGCTCTTTGTCTTTTTGAGCATCCACAACTTCAACCACTTCGTCTAAGCTAGGATCAAATCTTTTATTTAACCGCTCAAGTTTTTCTAATCCTTCGTCGTTTAAAACTTGCTCCAATTGGTTTTTTATCATTAACAATCCTTTAATATTTTGGTCTTGTTTTTTGTCCGGCGCTATGGCATTTTCCGCCCGGTTTAAATTATCAACAATCGGCAGTATTTCCAAAATAAAATCTTGCTTTATGTTTTCTATTATATTTCCCAGCCGTTCAAATTCTTTATTTTTATAATTTATGAAATCCGCTTTTTCCCTTTGCCAGCCATTAAAATAGTCTTGTTTTTCTTTTTCGGTTTTGTCCAATAAATCTTTCAAGTCGCTAATCAGGTCTTCGTCGGAAATAATTTCTTCTTCTTTGTCTTTATCTTCTTTCGCCATATTACAATAAATCTTTTAAAACTTTATTAATAGAATGGATTAAATTGATATTCTTGGTGTAATCCATCCGTTTCGGCCCCAAGATGGAAACAAAGGCTTTTTCCTTATCTGAGATTGAACAAGTTGAACAAATCAAGCTTAAATTATCAGCCTTAGGAATCGGTATTTCGTGGCCGATATAAATGTTCACTCCGCTGGATTCAATATTTTTTATTTTTTCTTCAAAATTATCCAAAAAATTCAAAAGGTTGAAAGCGAAATTATTTTCCAAAAATTCCGGCTCGCGGGCGATTTCATCCCAGCCTTCTTTCCAGGAAACATCATTATTCACGAAATGGATAATCGCCAAGCCGGACGAAGCGCCGGCTAAAAATTTAGCCAAATTGCCCGCCAGTTTAAACTGGTCGTCGATTTGTTTGTTTAAGATTTCATTCAGCTCCGCTTCAATGCTTCTCTCTTCTTTAGGCTCAACGAAAGTGTCCACAAAAAAACGGTAAGCCCTGTCCGTGGGAATGCGGCCAGCGGAAGTGTGCGGCTGCTCCAAAAATCCGCCTTTGATTAAAAGCTGCATCTCAATCCTAATCGCGGACGGGCACAGCCCGAAATCGTACTTTTTCGCTAAAAACTCCGAACTGATAGGCTCGGCTGTTTTAATGTATTCCTTAATTAAGGCTTTTAATATTTCGTTTTGTCGCTCGGTCATTGGTGAAATTATAGCACGAATATTTTATCAGTCAACATACCCAAGTGCCATACATAAATTTATTAAGGGTGATTATAGCGAAAAATAACAATTCCTGAACCACCTTTAAAATTACCGCTTCCGCCGCCGCCAAGCCCATCAATTCCCGCGCTATGACTACCGCCACCACCAGCTCCAGCAGCTCCATATATTGTTTGCAATTCAGAAGCTCCGCCGCCGCCGCCGGCATAGTATGTTGCGGCTCCCGTAATACTTGATTGTTGTCCGGAGCCACCAGCCCCTGAAACTCCCGCGGTAGCCGTTCCCCCAATCGCTCCCGCACCCCCGCCGCCTCCGCCCGGATAAGGGCTATTCCTATGATTACCCCCGCCCGCATAACCTTGCATGGAAGTTCCCCCGCCACCAGATCTAAGAGTCACACCATCATTTCCCGCTCCACCACCGGAACCACCCCCCACTCCGTTGGTTCCTTGTCCGCCACCGCCGCCACCTCCGACCGACGTAATCGATCCAAACACGGAGTTACCACCGCTTGATGCCGGAGTAAATTGGCTTGATCCTGCTGCTCCACCGGCACCAACTGTTATTGATAAGACATTTCCCGTAGAAACTGTTAAGGGTGATTCTGCCGAACCGCCGCCACCCGAAGTTTCTCCCACTATTGAACTTCGATATCCGCCGCCTCCGCCACCGCCTCCCAAAATATGCCCGCCACCGCCTCCGCCAACAACTAAATATCGAATTGATGTTATCCCATCCGAAACAGTAAAATTAGTTTGTCCCGCCCCTGAAACATAGATACACCTACACGCTTCTTCGGTTGAGTTAATGGTTATTGACGCGCAAGTTACCTGTGCATTAGACGCCGCGGCGCAAGTGCTAGTAAACGGGGCCACTGTCGCAAAACCGGAAAGCGAATCGTATTTATATGCAAAACCGCTGCTCAAGGTTGCTTGAAGCACAAACTTGGGAGTGGCTGTGTATGTGTAAGTATAATATGTTCCAGTTGGGTCAATTGGTATGCTTGGCAAGTAAGACTGGATGTTTGCGTAGAAACCGGTGCAAGGATTGGAACAGCTATCACTGGTGCAAAGATTGCAAGCTGTTGTTGTGGCAGTGTAGGGATAAGCAGTGTGTTCAGCATAGTATTCCAACACGGCCTTGGAGATTGTGGATAAATCCGCTTGGCGTTTCGCGTCTTTAGCAGCATTTAAGGCGCTACTCATGGAAATGAAAATGAAGCCGGATAAAATACCGACAATCGCGATTGTAACCAAGAGTTCAATTAAAGTGAAGGCTTTTCTAAATCTTCTTATTTGCATTAGAATTATAAATAAAATTTATTCAGCAAACAAAAATTATCGTCAAATTCGTAGACCAATGGGCGGCCAAGCGGAATTTCCACATTCGGTATTTCTTCGTCACTGATGTTCTCAATTTTTTTAACCAAAGCCCGAATGCTGTTGCCATGCGCGCAAATAATAATCTTTTCGTTATTTAAAATTTTCGGCTTAATAATATCGTTCCAATACGGCATTACCCTGGCTTCCGTGTCTTTTAGGCTCTCGGTTAAAGGTATTTCGCTTTGCGTTAATTCAGCGTATTTTTGGTCATTGCCCGAATATCTCTCGTCTTCCATGGTTAAAGCCGGCGGTTGGACATCATAACTGCGCCTCCATTGCTCAAACTTTTCTTCCCCAAACTTTTCTTTTATTTCGCCTTTATTCATTCCTTGCAGCGCGCCGTAATGGCGCTCATTTAAACGCCAAGATTTTTCAACTGGAATTTTTAATTCCATTTCTTTTAAAATAATGTCCAATGTTTCAATGGCGCGGGTTAAAACCGACGTAAACGCCAAATCAAAATTATAATTGTTTTCTTTCAAAATTTGACCGGCTTCACGAGCTTGTTCTCTGCCAAAATCAGACAAGCCGATATCGGTCCAGCCGGTGAAAATATTTTCTTTATTCCATAAGCTTTCGCCATGGCGGATAATAACCAATTTATGCATATATCTTAATTAGATGGTTTCTTATTGGCTTAATTATAATATATCTTTGGCATTTTGCCAAAAAACTTTAAATAATCAATTGCAAGGAGTTCAAAATGGGCAAAAAGTCGGTAAAAAAATTATACGCCGCGGCTCCCCCAGGCTTTAAAATATACATGCCAACTAAGACAAAGCCGATTAAATTGACCGCTCCCCAAATAACAAAATCCTGCCTGATTACGGCCATGGTTTTCTTGCTTAGTTGAACCAACTCCGGTATCTGCGCAAGGTTGTCTTTCATCATGGCAATGTCAGCCGAATCAATGGCCGCGTCCGACCCGATTACGCCCATGGCAATGCCCACGTCCGCCAAAGCCAAGCATGGCGCGTCGTTTACCCCGTCCCCAATCATGGCCACTTTATATTTTTTGCTTAAATATTTCTTTAAGTATTCGGTCTTTTGTTCCGGCAATAAATTGGCGTGGTATTGGTGGATACCCACTTCTTTGGAAATTTTTTCCGCGACTTTTTCGTTGTCTCCGGTCAAAATCACCATTTTCTTGATTCCTATTTTCCTTAACCGGAGGATGGTATCTTTTATCCCTTCCCGAACAGTGTCTTCTAACAACACCGCCCCAATAATCCTGTCCGCGGCCGCAACCAATGTAACGTTATAACCATTATTCTCTTCTTCTTTTATTTTCTCCAAATCAGCGGAATTTATTTTTATTTCCAATTCATTGAAAAATTCGGCTCGCCCCATAAAAATTTTTTCGCTTCCCAGGGTTCCGGCCATTCCCTTGCCCAAATATTCTTCAAAATTTTTCAATTCTTTTACTTTAATGTTTTTTTCTCGCGCGTATTCGGCAACAGCCGCGGCAATCGGATGGTGGGACGATAGCGATAAGCTCATGGCCCTGTCCAAAATTTCTTTTTCTTCGTATCCGTTAAAAGCTAAAACGCCTTTAAACTTTAATTTTCCCGTTGTTAGAGTTCCGGTTTTATCAAAAACAATAACTTTCAATTTCGCCAAGGATTCAATTATGTTTCCGCCCTTGATTATGGCTCCGTCACGCGCCGAGTGCGTTATCGTTGTCATTAAGGCCATAGGCACCGCGACCGCGATATCATCCGCGCAACTCACCAATAAAATCGCCAAAACCAAGTTAATGTCGCGCGAATAAAAATAAATCACAATTGAAACAACGACTGTTATTAAAATATAATAAGCCGTAAACTTTTCTCCCAAATTTTCTATGCGGGCCTTGTTGGTTTGGGATTTTTCCACGAGCTCAATGATTTTTTCAAAAGCCGTGTCCTTGCCTATTTTTTCCGCCCTTATCGTGATATTCCCCGAACTGACAACCGTGGAGCTTAAAACTTTATCGCCTATTTTTTTAAAAATAGGGGCTGATTCGCCGGTCAAAGATGCTTGGTTAACCAAAGCTTCGCCTTTTTCAATTACGCCGTCCACCGGAATGGATTCACCCAATTCAACGATTATTTTATCGTTAATCTTGATTTGCTCCAAAGGTATTTGCGAAATTTTGTTATTTTTTTCCAAAGTAGCGGTCTGGGGTTTTAATTTCAGCAATGACTCAATAGCTGAACGCGATCGCATTTCCACGAAATAAGCGAATATTCGGGCGGAAGTTATCATTAAATTGATAAACACTACGGAAAACCATTCCCTTTCAACCAATGCCACTAGCAACGCCACTCCGGCCAAAAGGTCAATGGAAACTTTCCGTTTGATTATTGCCCGAATCGCGGAAAAAACCACAGGCAAGGTAGCAACTATCCCCACGCCAATCAAAACGCCTTCGTTTAAAGGCGAAGGCGCTAATTTAAAAAAATAAACAATCAGGGAAATAACCAAAGCAAAAAATAAAATAACATCAAAATTGAAAAAATATTTTGATTTTAAATTATTTTTCATTTTAAACTTGAATTTTAGAAAATAGGTACGCGCCCAAGGCGTTTAATATTATTATCGCTATAATTAATTATCGGTTAAAACAATGACGCCGTCGGAAGTTATGGCCACCATATCTTCAAAATGGGCGGCCCGGGAACCATCCTCGGTGACATACGCGAAATTTCTTTTCTTTATTTTAATGCCACCCATGGTCAGCATAGGCTCTATGCAAAAAACCATTCCCGGCTTTAATTTTTCTCCCGAGTGCCTTTGCCCGTAATTTAAAACTTCCGGGTCCTCGTGCAAATTTTTTCCAATTCCGTGCCCGCATAAATCGCGCACAATTCCAAAATTTTGGCTTTCAATATATCTTTGGATAGTCTCACCCAAATCACCGAAGGTTACACCCGGTTTGCATTTCTTAATTCCCCTTTTCAAAGCTTTTTTAGTGGACCTGGCCAATCGCTGGACTTCCAAGTCAACTTCGCCAACAAGATATGTCCTGGCCATATCCGTATGGAATCCGTCCTTTAAATTAGGATATTCTTTCAAATCTATTTTATCTTTTAAAAAAACATTCAAAGAAAAAAACATTCCCAAGTCCAAGGAAACGATGTCGCCTTCTTTTAATGTTTTATTTTTCGGCAGCCCGTGGACGATTTCATCGTTAACGGAAAAACAAAGGCAAGACGGAAACCCGTCTTGTTCTTTAAAATTGCATTTACCGCCGGCGGCGCTTATCATCTTTTCGGCCACGCGTTCAAACTCCTCGGCCTTGGCTCCGGGCTTTACCATATTGCCCAAAAAATCAATTATTTCGGCAAGCTTGCGCCCCCCTAAACGCATTACCCTTATTTCTTCCGCTGTTTTAATTGAAATCATAATTTATCCAATGGCTTTTACAATGTCTTCAAAAACTTTTTCCACCGCTTGGTTGCCGTTAATAACAATTAGGCGGTCTTGCTCTTTATAATAATTAATTACGGGTTCAACTTCTTCTTTAAACCAGGCTAAACGCTTTTGCACGCCTTCCGGTGAATCCTCGGGCCTGTTCTCCAGCTTGGTGCCGCAAGACGGGCATTCGGACAATTCCAGGGCTTCCGCGGAATTGGGAATAAAATCGCAAGCCCCGTTGCCGCAAACGCGGCGGCACGCGATTCGCTTTATCACGTCCTCGTCGGCGATATCAATCAAAATAACTTTAATGTTTTTTTCCCATTCATACCAAGCTAAAGCGTCGTCCATTAAATACGCTTCCCGTATTTTCCTCGGAGAGCCGTCAAAAATCAAACCGTTAAAATCAGCTTGTTGTTTCTGCTCTTCCATTTTCTGCATCCATAATTTGAAAACCACGGGCGTGGGAATAATGCCGCCATTGTCAATCACGGCTGATATCTTTTTGCCAGTAAAATCTTCTATTTTCTTTCTTTCCCGCAATAATTCTCCGCTGCCAATTTTTTCCAATTTATATTTCTCTTTCAATAAATGAACCTGCGTTCCTTTGCCTGCTCCGGATTTTCCCAAAAGTATAATAATAAGTGGATTTGTATCCATATATAAAAAATTTAATTAATTACTTTATAAGTATAATGCTTTTTGGGCAAAAATAAAAGAGCCGCTTAAATAAAGCGAACTCCTTAAAAATTACGCGCGGATAACAACCTGGAAGCCGTCAACGAATAATTTCTCTCCGGCCGGCATAGTGACAACGGGGGTGCCGCTCTCCCAATGCAGCCTGCCGCATTCTTCACAAGGATAAGCTTGGTCATGTCCTCCGCAATTAGGGCCATTGCCGACCCTTAAAGGAACTATGGTTTTTTTGTCGATTTTTCCATCGCATCCGTCTTCTGAACAATTCATTTGCATCCCTCCTGGGATGATTTATTTATATAATATATAATTGATTTTGTCAAAATTTAAACGCATAAAAAGCGCCGTTGCCGGCGCTTAAAATTCCAAAAATCAAAAGTAAATTAAATTTCGTAATGCATCATTTCCAACTGCGCGTCTATTTGTTTCATTGTTTCCAGCGCCACGGATACTAAAATCAAAAGCGAAGTGCCTCCGATTAAAAATTGGAATTGCTTCACATTGGTAATGCCTTGGATAATGGACGGCAAAATGGCGATTAAGCCGAGGAAAATGGCGCCGATGACCAAAACCCTGTTCAAAATATTTCTAATGAAAGTAGCCGTGGCTTCGCCCGGGCGGATGCCCGGCACAAAACCGCCCGATTTTTGCAAATTCGTGGAAATGCTTTTCGGGTCAAAAGTAACCGCGGTGTAGAAAAACGTAAAAATAAAAACCAAAACAAAATATATAATCGCGTAAGCCACTTGGTTTTGCAAAAAGCTTGTTACCGCGTCAAGGTGGAAAACAGACGCGATTAGCCCCGGTATCATTAAAATGGAAATAGCGAAAATAATCGGTATTACTCCGGCCGGGTTAATGTTTAAAGGAAGGAAAGTTGAAGCGCCGCCGTAAAGCTTGTTGCCACGCACTCGTTTCGCGTAAGAAACCGGAATATTCCTTCTACCTTCGTTGACAAACACCACCAACGCAATTACCACTAATGCAGCCAAGAAAAATAAAATATAATAAAGTATTTGAGTTTGCTCAAAGCTCTTGGCGAGCAATTGAACGTTGTTCGGAAAATCGCAGATAATGCCGGCAAAAATCAAAAGCGAAACTCCATTGCCAATGCCTTTTTCGGAAATCAATTCACCCAGCCACATCATAATCATTGAGCCGGCGGTAATCGCCAAAATAGCGGTGATAAGAACCGGAATAGAAAATTCTCCAATCAAACCCTGGCTGCGCAAAAGCGCCATCATGGCGTAACCTTGGACAATCGCCAAAGGCGCTGCCGCAATTCGGCAATATTGGTTGAATTTTTGCCTGCCTTGTTCTCCTTCTTCCTTATAAAGCTTTTCAAATTGGGGGAATATCAAAGTTAAAAGCTGGAGAATAATCGTGGCCGTAATGTAAGGCCCAAGCCCAAGCATAACCAAAGACAATTTATCCAAAGCTCCACCCGTAAACAAATTCAATAAGCCCAAGTATTGGTTATTGGCAAAAAAATTAGAAAGTTGGTGGACGTCTATTCCCGGAACGGGAATGTTCGCCATCATTCTGAAAACCAAAAAAATTCCCAAAACGAAAAGGACTTTGTTTCTTATCTCTTTCGTTTTGATAATTTCTATAAGCTTATCAAAAATCATAAATGTAATCTTATTCTTTTATTTTTGCTTTTACCGGCTTCTTTGTCAACGCTTTCTTCGGCGCCGGTTTTGGCTTGTTCTTTATTTCTCCGCCGGCTTTTTCTATTTTTTCTTTGGCTTTCTTGGAAATCTCGCAACCCGAAAAAATAATAGCCCTGGTCAAATCACCCACGCCCATAATTTTAACGCGCGGCAATTTGCCGTTTTTGGTCTCAATGAGTTTTTTAGCGGCCAAAGTCCTGGGGCTAACCGATTCCTTGTTCGCGAATTGTTTTTCAATTTTCGCCAAATCAACAATCGCTCTCGGTTCTCCGATAGTATTAAAATTATAACCTTTTAATTTGGGATATTTTTTTAACCATTCCCTGATTAACGGTTTAAATCTTGAACCAGCCCTGCCTTTTTGCCCTTTGCCACCGGTGCCGCAATAAGTTCCCTTTTTGCCTCCGCGGCCGACTCGCTTCTTTCGTTTAAAGCTGTTTTTCGGTTGTAATTCGTGTATTTGCATTTTTTTGTTTTATTCAGCCGTTGCCGCCACTTCTTCTTTTTTAACCGCCGTTGCCCTTTTTTTCGGCTTTAATTGCTGTAACGCCATAATGGTCGCCCGGGCGTTATTAAGTTTGTTTGTTGTTTTGCTTAATATTTTTGAAGAAATATCTTGCACGCCGGCCAAGGCGCAAATAATTCTCACCGTTCCGCCGGCCACCAATCCTTTTCCTTTTTGTTGGGGTTTCAATAAAATTTTTGACGGGCCGTATTTGGCCTCAACTTCGTGGGGAATCGTGCCTTGTAAAATCGGAACAACTATAATATTTTTTTTGGCAAATCGAGTGGCCTTGTCAATCGCCTGGGAAACATCCAAGCCCTTCGCCACGCCCACTCCCACCTTGCCCTCTTTGTTGCCCACGACAATCACGGCCCTGAAGCGCAAAGTTTTTCCGCCGCCGGTAACCTTTGTTACTCTCGCCAAATCCAAAAGCTTTGAATCAAATTCATCTTTTACGACCTCTTTATCCCTGCGGTCAAATCTTCTTTTTGGATTTGGATTGTTTTCTTTGTTCATAATTAAAAATTAAAATTTTAAACCACCCTCCCTGGCGCCTTCGGCCAATGCTTTTACTCGGCCGTGATATCTGTATCCTCCCCTGTCAAAAACTATTTCTTGTATTTTTTTCTCAACCGCTTTCTTGGCTAATAAGCTTCCAACTTCCTTGGCCAAAGCTGTCTTGTCTTTCTTTTTAGAATCAATTTCAATGTCTTTAACCGCGACAATGGTTTTTCCGTTAACGTCGTTAATCAGCTGGGCGTAGATATGGCTGTTGCTGCGAAAAACACACAGCCTCGGTTTTTGTTCCGAACCCATAACCCTGGCTCTGATGCTCGCGTGCCTTTTTATTCTTTTTTCTTGTTTTGCTAACATAATATTCAATTAAAATTAACCTGCGCCCGCGGCTTTTTTACCCAATTTCTTTCTTATGATTTCTCCTTGGTATTTTATTCCTTTGCCTTTATACGGTTCGGGCGGCCTTATCTTTCTGATGGTCGCGGCAACCTGCCCCACCAATCCTTTGTCAATTCCCATTACCGTGATAACATTTTTTTCCGCTAAAAAAGAAATTCCTTCGGGAGCCGGAATCTTAACCGGATGGCTGAAACCAACATCCAAAACCAAATCTTTGCCTTCCACCCTTACCTTAAAACCAACTCCGTTCAGTTCCATTTTCTTTTCAAATCCTTTGGTCACGCCATCTACCATATTGGAAATAAGCGTTCGGGTTAATCCCCAAAAAGCGCTAGCGTTTTTGTCTTCCATGTTTTTCGGCGTGATAACTATTTCCTTTTCGCTTATGGCAACATTAACCGCGTCAACCGGCTTCATAGACAAAGAACCCTTGGGGCCTTTTACCTCAATTAATCCGTCCACGGATTTAACTTCTACGCCAGCTGATATTTGTATTGATTTTTTTCCTATTCTTGACATAAAATTAATTTACCATAATTCACAGATAACCTCTCCGCCAACTTTTTTCTTTCTCGCCTCTTTATTCGTCATTAATCCTCGCGACGTGGAAACGATTGAAAGGCCGTAACCGGACCTAACCGATTTTAATTTATCGGCCGGAGAATAAATCCTCTGCCCCTGCTTGCTTATCTTTCGAATCTTAATGATTGCGGGCTTTCCTTCTTCAACGTATTTTAAATCAACGATTATTTTCCTTCCAGCCAACCTGCCTTTCTTTTGGACATCGTCAATAAAACCTTCTTTTTTTAATACTTCCAAAATATCAAATTTAAAATTGGAATAAGGAAAAACAACAATCTGCTTCTTGCCGACCGCTTGCGCGTTATTTATAATGCTGATCATGTCTGCGATTGGATCCATAATGTTTTTTTACCAACTACTTTTTTTAATTCCGGGTAATTCTCCCCTGTTTGCCATTTCCCTGAAGCAAATTCTGCACAAGTCAAACTTTTTCATATATCCTCTTTTTCTTCCGCACTTAAAACATCTTCTGACCGTTCTGGAAGAAAATTTCGGTTTCTTGGCTGATTTTACTATTTGTGATAATTTTGGCATGATTTATTTTTACAATATTATGACTTTAACTTTTCTTAATCGGAAAGTCAAGTAATCTAAACAATTCCAACCCTTCTTCCCTCGTTTTCGCGCTGGTAACCACATTAATTTGCAATCCCAAAATAATTACGGATTTTTCCGGGGATATTTCCGGGAAAATAATGTGTTCTTTTATTCCCAAATTAAGCTTACCGCTCAAATCAACGGAAGATAAGCTGATGCCGCGAAAGTCGCGGGAACGGGGCAAAACCACGTTTACTAATTTTTCCAAAAAATCATACATTCTTTTTCCGCGCAAGGTAACTTTGGCTCCGACAGCGCTGCCTTCCCTTAATTTAAAGCTGGAAATTGATTTTCTGGCTTCGGTCAAAACCGGCTTCTGCCCGGTAATCTGGGAGATATTGCTGATGATATAATCCGTGTATTTTCTTTGTTCGTCTTTAGTTTTAGGTCCCATCACTTTGCCGAAACCCGTGTTCACAACCACTTTCAAAATCTTTGGCATGGCCATCACATTTTTGTAGCCAAACTTCGCTTTTAATCCGGGCATGGCTTTCTTTTTGTATTTTTCCTTGATTGTGTCCATAAAATTTTCTTACCTTATATTTTTTCTCCGCATTTTTTGCAAACGCGGTTCTTTTCATCTCCTTTCACTTCAAAACCGATTCGGCTGCCTTTGCCGCATTTCGGGCAAACTATCTTTACTTTGGAGGCGGCAAAAAAATTGGGCGTTTTGACCGTCTGCCCTTTTTGCCCCGACTTCTTCGGCTTGATGTGTTTTTTCACCAAGTTAACTCCTTCAATCAAAACCTTTCCCGCGTTCGGCGAAACTTTTAAAACTTTTCCTTTCTTGCCTTTGTCGTCTCCGGATATTATTATAACTTGGTCGTTTTTCTTGATTTTCATGGTTGCGTTTTTATACTAATTCTTTAGTCATGGTTCCTATTTTTTCAAAACCTTTTTCCCTTACTTCCCTGGCAACCGGGCCTAAAATTCTGGTGCCTTTCGGTTCTTTTCCTTGCCCTTCCAAAATCACAATGGCGTTGTCGTCAAATCTGATGTAGGTGCCGTTCTTTCTTCGCATGGCTTGCCTCTGCCGAATAACCACGGCTCGGACAACCTGGTGTTTTTTCACGTTCTTCCTGGGCTCGGCTGTTTTCACGGCCACGACAATAATATCACCCAAGTAAGCGTATCGGCGCCTGGTTCCTCCCAAAATCCGAATGCATTTCGCGGTTTTAGCTCCGGAATTATCGGCTACTTTTAATAATGTTTCTGTTTGAATCATATTTCTTTATTTAGCTAATTTCTCAACAACTTCCCATTTTTTGTCCTTGGACAAAGGCCTGGATTCCCTTATCATTACTTTGTCTCCAACATTATAATCGGTTTGGTTTTCAACATGGGCTTTATACTTTTCGTGAGTTTTGTATCTTCTTCGGTATAAAGGATGTTCTTTCATTGTCTCAACCCTAACAACCACAGTTTTCTGCATTTTATCCGATACTATTATTCCTATAAGCTCTTTCTTAGGCATATGTGTGTTGTTATGTTTGTTTAAATATTTTATTAACTTTGAATTATTTGGATTATATTGTTCGGGCACATCTCGGAAATAAATTCCACCAGGAATTTATTGAGAGCGAGCGCAATTTTCCCTATTAAAATTGACGCGTTGAACGAACAATATAATCCAAATAATTATGCATTTTTATTTTGATTACTTAAAATGGTTAGGATTCTCGCAATTTGTTTTTTGCTTTCTTTAAAATCCTTAACATTCTTTAATCCTCCGGCCGAAGCTTTAAAGCGCATATCTTTTATTTTGTTGCGCGTGTCTTCCAATTCTTTCAATAATTCGTCGTTGGTCTTTTTAATTAAATCGTTGTTCTTCATTTTATTGGTTCTTAACAAATCTTGTCTTAATCGGCAATTTATCGCCGGCTTTTCTTAAAGCTTCTTTCGCGTCTGCTTCGCTAATTCCTTCCAATTCAAAAATAATTCTGCCGGGCTTGACCGGGCACACGTAATGGTCTAAAGAACCCTTGCCTCCTCCCATGGGCACTTCTTGCCCTTTCTTGGTGATAACTTTGTCCGGGAAAATTCTTACCCAAAGCTTTCCGCCTTTCCTTAAATATCTGATAATGGCGCGCCTGCCTGCCTCAATCTGATTACTGGTAATCCATTTCGCTCCCATTGCTTTTAACCCAAAGCTGCCGAAACTTATTTTCGTACCGCGGCTTTCAAAAGTGCGGGTGGTATTCCTGCCCTTTTGTTGTTTTCTGTGTTTTAATCTTTTTGGAGCTAACATGTAATTTTTTAAATCTTAATTTCTTTTACTCAAATTTATCGCCTTTATATATCCAAACCTTGATGCCAATAGTACCATAGGTGCATCGCGCTTCTTCCAACGCGTAATCAATATCGGCTCGGATTGTTTGCCTGGGCAATCTGCCTTTTTCCAGCCATTCCGTTCTGGCGATTTGCGAACCGTCCAATCTTCCGGAAACTTCAATCTTGATTCCTTTCACGATTTTATTGCCCATAACTTTTTCAATGGCTTGTTTGATTGTTTTTCTGAAAGGAGTTCTTTTTTCAATTTTTTGGGCAATGGACTGCGCTACCAATTCCGAGGATATCCAAGGATTAGATACTTCTTTTATTTCCAATTTCAATTTTTTGCCAAGCTCGTTCAATTCTTTAAATCCAAGCTTATTTTTTTTGAATAATTCTTTTAACAACTCCAAGCGCAATTTTTCCACGCCTTCGCCGCCGCGGCCGATAATTATGCCGGGCCTGGACGAATGGATTACCGCGATGATTTTATTGCTATATCTTTCTATTTCAATCTTTTCCACGCTGCTCTCTTTTAATTTTCTTGTAAGAAAATCGCGGATAATAAAATCCTCCTTCAGAAAAACTCTGGGTTCTGATCCGTAAAAACCGTGCGACAACCAGTCGGCGATTCCTCTTATTCTGAAAATTTTAGGATGGACTTTGTGGCTCATGTTATTTTACTTTGTTTTTTGCTTCGCCCGCCGTAGATTTGGCAGAGGAGGGTTTAGTTTTTATTTCTTTTGGTTCTTTTACTTTTTTTTCTTTTGTTTTTTCCGCAATCTTTTTGGCTTTCTTCGGCCCGCGGACAGTATCCAGCACCAAGGTCACATGAGACGATCTTTTCATTATCCTGTCTCCCTTGCCTTTGGCTCTCGGCATTATCCTTTTCGCAATCGGGCCCTCGTCTACAACAATCTTGCTGATAATCAATCCGTCTGTTCCGGTTTTTGAATTATTCTTAGCGTTCGCTATGGCTGAATTTAAAAGTTTTAAAATCGGGTCGGCTCCTTTCTTTACGGCAAATCCCAAAATAACTTGAGCTTCATCAATTTTTTTGCCCCTAACCATATCAACCACCAATCTTAATTTTCGGGGCGATATTTTTAAATGTCTTAATTTTACTTCAAAAGCCATAGTTTTTTGTTATTTATTTTTTGGGAGCGGGTTTGGCGGGAGCCGCTTTAGGCGCGCCCTTTTCTTGGTCTTTCTGCATCTTTCCGCCGTGCCGCACGAATTTGGTTGTCGGAGAAAACTCTCCCAGTTTATGACCAACCATTTCTTCTGTCACTCTAACGGAAATAAAATCTTTGCCGTTGTGCACGCCGAAAGTAAATCCAACCATTTCCGGAACAATCGTGGCAGCTCTTGACCATGTTTTAACCATGGGAGCGCTGTCGGCTTTCAATCCAACTAATTTTCCCAATAGCCTTTCGTCAATATTCGGACCTTTTTTTAAACTTTTTGACATATTATATTATTTTCTCTTTTTCTTAACTCTTCTTTGCACTATTAATTTGCTTGTCCATCTGTTTTTCCTTCTGGTCTTCACGCCCAAAGCATGTTTGCCCCAAGGTGTTTTCGGATAAGCCATACCGATTGGAGATCCGCATTCACCACCACCGTGAGGATGGTCGCAAGGATTCATGGCAGTGCCTCTCACATGCGGCCTGATTCCTTTCATTCGGCTCTTACCGGCTTTCTCCCACCTGATAAACCTGTATTCGGCATTACTTACCGAACCGACTGTGGCGAAACATTCTCCCGGAATTTTTCTAACTTCGGAAGAAGGCATTTTAATATTACAATATCCGGACGCTTCGTCATAATTTAAAATAACGGCCGTCGCTCCGGCAGACCTTACTAATTTGGCGCCCAAGCCCGGTTCTAATTCTAAGTTGTATACAAACGTTCCTTCGGGAATATTTTTTAAGCGCATTCGGTTGCCCGGTTTGGCTTCCGCTTTTTCCGCGGCAATAACTTTGTCGCCTTGCTTCAATCCTTGCGGGGCGATAATGTATTTCTTTACGCCGTCTTCGTATTGCAATAAGGCGATAAAACCGGTTCGGTTCGGATCATATTCAATAGAAACAACTTCGGCCGGCATATCCAATTTGCTTTGCTTAAAATCAATCACTCGGTAAAGCTTTCTGGCTCCGCCGCCTTTTTGCCAAGAAGTAATTCGGCCGTTGCTGCCGCGCCCGCCGGTTCTCTTTATTCTAACCAAAAGAGACTTTTCCGGTTTCTTTTTCTTGGTCAAAACTTTTAAATTGTCCATTCGTTGCTTTTTAATCATGTTATTGAGCAATTATGTCTATTTTTTGGCCCTTTTCCAATCTCACCATGGCCTTTTTGCAGCCATTCTTAAAACCCAAAATTCTGCCTCTTTGCACTCTCTTTCTGGGAATGTTCACTATTTTAACGTCAACAACTTTAACATTGTATTCGCTTTCAATCGCCTTTTTGATTTCCGGCTTATTGGCCGTATCCATTACTTGGAAAACATAGAAATTATCGCCCATCAACATTGAAGATTTCTCCGTGACGTGCGGAAATTTTAATACTTTCCAAGTGTCTGTTTTTTTCGCAGCCGAAACTTTCGCTGCTTTCACCGGTTCTTTGGCTTTCGGTTCGGCTTTTACGCTCGCCTCGGGCTTTTCTTTCGCTTCCGTATTTTCTTTTTTTCCAAAAATATTAATTGCCATATTTATTCCTTATCAGCTTTCTTAAATGTCTTTTTAATTTCTTCAATTCCTTTCTTACTGATAATCAAATATCGGTGCGATAACAAATCCAAACAATTCAAATCCTTAGCTTGGATAGTCGCGACTCGCGGGATATTTCTCATTGCTAAAATTATATTCTTGTCCATTTTTTCCAAAGCGATTAAACAGCTTTCCCCGTAAACCGAATTTTGGTTTAAAAATTCAATGGCTTTCTTGGTCTTGGCTTCGGTAATGGAAATTTCATCAGACACAATCAAATAACCGTCATTAGCCTTGGACGACAAAACCATCATCAAAGCTTTCCTTTTCATTTTTTGCGGAATTGTTTTGCTTAAAATTTTATCGTTTCTGGGGCCAAGCGCCACGCCACCGCCAATCCATAAAGGCGAACGGATAGAACCGTGCCTGGCTCGGCCGGTGCCTTTTTGTTTCCATGGCTTAATGCCTCCGCCGGAAACATCCGCCCTGTTTTTGGTATGCGCGATATTTTGCCTGCGGTTTGCCAATTGCGAAGTGATAATTTGATGCACCAAGTTCGCGTTCATAGGCACTCCGAAAATCGCCTTGGGTAAATCAGCCGCAACGGTTTTGCTTGTTCCTTTCACTATCGTATTCTCTTTGGTTAAAGCTGTTTTTTTCATAAATCTATTTTACGCTTCTAATTTCCAAAAGCGTGCCTCTCCTTCCGGGAATCGCTCCTTTTAAAGCAATGATTTTATTTTGCTTATCAATTCCAACCACTTCCACGTTTTTAACCGTTACTCTTTCGCTTCCCATTCGGCCGGGCATTCGTTTTCCTTTTAAAACTCGGCAAGGAGTTGAACAACCGGTGGAACCGATAGTCCTGTGTTCGTGCTTGTTGCCGTGGGACGCGGTCAATTTTCCGCTAAATCCGTGCCTCTTCACGCCGCCCTGAAATCCTTTTCCTTTGGAAATGCCGGCAACCCTTACCCTCTCTCCCAAATCAAAAATTGAATTCTGGATTATGTCTCCAACTTTGTAAGCGGAAATTTCCGTCCTGAATTCTTTTACAAACCTGAACGGGGTTCCGGTTTTTTTGATTTTTCTCTCGGCTAAATTTTCAAAACCAACTTTAATAGCTTCGTATCCGTCTTTTTCTTTTGTTTTTACCTGCAAAACATTGCAATCTCCGGCCATTACCAAAGTCACGGGAATGACATTTCCGTTCGCGTCAAATACTTGCGCCATTTCAATTTTTTTTCCTAAAATGCATTTCATGGTAATTTTGCTTGGTAATAAAAAACTGGGCACCAGCCCAGTAAGCTAGTTAACAGTTATTAAATTTGGTTTAAATTTGTAAAATCGTATATCGTCTTATTTATTGGTTTCTTTTTTACAGTATGCTTTTAATCTCAGTATCAACTCCGGCCGGCAATGTCAGTGATTTTAAAGACTCAACCACTTTTGAATTCGGATTCAAGATATCAATAATCCTTTTATGAATCCTCATTTCAAATTGCTCGCGCGCGCTTTTGTGCACAAAGGTGGAGCGGTTAACCGTAAACTTGCTTATTTCTATCGGCAAGGGTATGGGACCGGCAACTTTTACGCCATTGCGCAAAGCCATATCAATAATTTGCTGGGCGCTCTTATCAATAACCTTGTGGTCGTAAGCTCGCAACTTTATTCTCAATCGCGGCGTCTTCTCCTTATTTTCTGTTTTTTTCACTGTTGCCATCTGAGTTCTATTTTATAATTTTAGTGATAGTTCCGGCGCCAACTGTTTTGCCTCCTTCACGGATGGCAAAGCCAAACTTTTCTTCCATAGCCACGGGCACGATTAATTTTACCGTTACGTCAACCGTGTCTCCGGGCATAACCATTTCGGTTCCGGCAGCCAAAGTAACATCACCGGTAACATCCGCTGTCCTGACAAAGAATTGCGGTTTGTATCCGCTGAAAAACGGCGTGTGCCTGCCACCTTCGTCTTTTGACAAAACATAAATCTTGGCTTCAAATTCAGTGTGAGGAGTAATTGTTCCAGGTTTGGATAAAACTTGGCCCCTTTCAATGTCTTCTTTTTTCAATCCCCTTAAAAGGATTCCAACATTGTCTCCGGCTTGTCCTCGGGTTAATGATTTGTTAAACATTTCCACTGATACAGCTGTTGATTTGGCGGTTGGCCTAATGCCCACGATTTCAACTTCTTCGTTGGAGTTGATAACGCCTCTTTCAATTCTGCCGGTCGCAACTGTTCCACGGCCTTCGATTGAAAACACATCTTCAATAGCCATTAAGAACGGCTTTTCTGTGTCTCTAACCGGTTCAGGGATATAGTTGTCCAATTGTTCGGTTAATTCAATAACTTTTTGGGCCCACGGGTCGTCCAAGCTGGTGGCTTCCAAAGCTTTCAAAGCGGAACCTCGAATTACCGGTAAAGTGTCTCCCGGGAATTCATATTTTTTCAAAAGGTCTCTAACTTCGCCTTCAACCAAGTCAATCATTTCCGGGTCGTCAACCATATCGCATTTATTCAAGAAAACAACGATAGAAGGCAAACCGACTTGTTTAGCCAACAAGATGTGTTCTCGTGTCTGAGGCATAGGGCCGTCAGTCGCGGCAACAACCAAAATAGCTCCGTCCATCTGAGCAGCGCCGGTAATCATATTTTTAATGTAGTCGGCGTGGCCCGGGCAATCAATGTGGGCGTAGTGCCTCTTGTCGGTTTCGTATTCCAAGTGAGCGATGTTAATGGTAACACCTCTGGCTTTTTCTTCCGGAGCGGAGTCAATCTGATCCACTGATTTAGCCTTAATATTGCTGCCGCCTTTTAAAGACAAGCAATGCAAAATCGCGGCGCTTAATGTTGTTTTGCCGTGGTCAACGTGACCGATCGTACCTACGTTGAGGTGCGGTTTTGTTCTTTCAAAAACTTCTGCCATAATTTTATTTTATTTATTTTTTATTTATTATATTATCCGCTTTTCCGTAAATAACGGATGAGCGAGGTCGTTATTTTTAAAACAAATAACGCCGTTAAGATTAACAAATCTATTTTAACTAAATTTGGGAAAAAGTCAATGTTTAAGCCTTATTTTAACCTCTTTTCCTTTATTCTACGGGGCTCCACTAATTCAATGGCTCAAAATAACAGGCTAAAACGGCAAATCGTCTATCTTCAATCCCTCGTCTTCCAGGGTATTTTCAACTCGTTCGGCCTTGATTTCTTCGCGTTGCCTTTGGGGCAAAATCGGTTCTCGGGTAACCCTATTTTCCTTTAAGGCTTTATATTCCGCGTAGTCCATTATAACCAACGTCGGGCCTTGGTCGCCGGTAACGATAATCTTGGCTTTATCCTCCTTTATTAATTTTTTGATTTCATTAATGTCCATATTAGCTCCTTTTACCCTCAACTATTTCTTGGGCAATATTATTAGGCACTTTTTCGTAATGGCTGAATTCCATTGTTGATGTTCCGCGGCCTTCGGTTAACGACCTTAAGTTGGTCACGTATCCGAACATCTCAGACAAAGGCACTTTCACGTAAATAACTTTCAAGCCCGTTCGGTCAGTGGTTTCTTCTATTTGCCCGCGCCTGGCCGACAAATCACCGATTACGTCGCCCAAATAATTAGCGGGAACTACAACTTCAACTTTCATTATCGGTTCCAATAAATGCGCTCCGGCTTTTTTAACCGCGTCTTGCAAAGCCATTGAGGCCGCGATTTTAAAAGCGATTTCGGAAGAGTCAACTTCATGGAACGAACCGTCATATAATGCCACTGTCATATCAACCATCGGATAGCCGGCGATAACACCTTTGTCCATGGCCTCTTTAACACCTTTTTCCACGGCCGGTATATATTCTCGCGGAATTGAACCTCCTTTGATTTCATCTTTGAATTCAAATCCTTCTCCCCTGTTCTTGGGCTCAACTCTCAATTTTACGTGGCCATACTGGCCGCGGCCGCCGGATTGCTTAATGTATTTCGCTTCCGCCTCGGCGTTTCTGTCAATTGTTTCTTTGTAAGAAACCTGCGGTTTGCCCACGGTTGTTTCCACGTTAAATTCCCTTTTCAGCCTATCCACGATAATATCCAAATGCAATTCTCCCATGCCGGATAAAATCGTCTCACCTGTTTCCGGATTGGTTTCCATTCTAAAGGTCGGGTCTTCATCCCTTAATTTTTTCAAGGAAGCCCCCATTTTTTCCTGGTCGGCTTTCAATTTCGGCTCAACTTTAATATTGATAACCGGTTCCGGGAATACTATTTTTTCCAAAATAATCTGTTGCCCTTTTTCTTCGCAAAGAGTATGTCCGGTAGTGGTATTTTTCATTCCAACCACGGCCACGATATCGCCGGTATAAACGTCTTCCACTTCTTCCCGTTCATTCGCGTGCATTCGCAAAATTCGCCCGATTCTTTCTTTGTCACCGGTAATCGTATTGATTAAATATCCGCCCTTTTTGAACTGGCCGGAATAAGCCCTTAAATAAGTTAAAGTTCCCACAAACGGGTCGGTTGCCACTTTAAACGCCAAAGCGCAAAAAGGTTCATTGTCATCCGCGTGCCTTTCAATCTTAATATTCTCGTCGTTCGGGTCCAATCCCACTACCGGCGGAACATCCAACGGGCTGGGCAAATAATAAATCACTCCGTCCAAAACCAATTGCACGCCCTTGTTTTTCAGCGAGCTTCCGCAAAAAACCGGCACCAATCGGCAAGCGATGGTGGCTTTTCTTAAAACCGCTTTCAATTCATCAATCGTAATTTCTTTGCCTTCCAAATATTTTTCCATCAAAGCCTCGTCTTCGGAAACGATTTTTTCAACCATCTTGCTTCTCCATTCTTCGGCCTTGGCTTTTAATTCTTCGGGTATGTCTTTTTTAATCACGTCTTTGCCCATTTCCCCTTCAAAATTAACAAACTTCATTTCCATCAAATCAATCACTGATTCAAAATTTGCTTCTTCGCCAACAGCCAATTGAAGGGCAACCGCGTTAGGCGTTAATTTGTCCCAGATTGATTGCAAACTTTTTTCAAACGAAGCTCCCAATCGGTCCAATTTATTGATAAAACAAATTCGCGGAACATTATATTTGTCCGCCTGCCTCCAAACAGTTTCGGACTGGGCTTCCACGCCCGCGACACCGTCAAACACAACCACGGCTCCGTCCAAAACCCTTAAACTTCTCTGCACTTCGGCGGTAAAATCAATGTGACCCGGAGTGTCAATCAAGTTTATCCTGTATTCATTAGTCCTGTCTTTTTTCAAATAATCTCCCGGCACCCAAAAACAAGTGGTGGCCGCGGAAGTAATGGTAATGCCCCTTTCCCTTTCTTGTTCCATCCAATCCATGGTGGCGGCTCCTTCGTGCACTTCACCGATTTTATGGGAAACTCCGGTATAATACAAAACACGCTCACTGGTCGTGGTTTTACCAGCGTCAATGTGGGCGATAATGCCGATATTCCTATATTTTCCTATTTCGTATTGTCGAGGCATACAATTTTCTTTATCCGCGGCTTGATGCGGCTATTTATTTTTCTTAATTAATTTCGCGATAATAAAACCTATTTTAACAAAAATAGGTTTTAAGCTAAAATTACCATGCAAAGTGGGCAAAGGCTCTGTTGGCTTCGGCCATCTTGTGGGCGTTTTCTTTCTTCCTTACCGCCGCGCCTTTATTGTCGGCGGCTTCCATTAATTCATCGGCTAATTTTTCTCTCATGGCTTTGCCTTTTTTTGCCCGAGAAATATCAATAATCCATTTCATTGCCAAGCTCAATTTTCTATTGCCTTTCACTTCCATTGGAACTTGATAAGTGGCTCCTCCAACTCTTTTCGGCTTAACCTCAAGCATGGGAGAAACGTTTTGAATAGCCAATCGAAAAACATCCAATGGTTCTTGCTTGGTCTTGTCTTTCACAATCTCAAAACAGTCGTACATAATTCTTTGCGCCACTGTTTTTTTGCCGCAGCTCATCAATTGGTTTATGAATTTTGACACCATGATGTCGTTATAAACCGGATCCGGCATTATTGCTCTTTTTTTGAATGATTTCTTTGCCATAATTATTTTTTGGGTTTCTTAGCTCCGTATTTGCTTCTTTCTTTTTTCCTGCCTTCCACGCCGGAGCAATCAAACACGCCCCTGACAATGTGATACCTTACACCCGGCAAATCCTTTACTCTGCCGCCACGGATTAAAACAATGGAGTGCTCCTGCAAATTATGCCCTTCTCCCGGAATGTAAGCGGTTACTTCCATGCCATTGGTCAACTTTACCCTAGCCACTTTTCGCAAAGCCGAGTTAGGCTTCTTGGGGGTGGCGGTAAAAACCTTTAAACAAACGCCTTTTTTAAAAGGTGACTCGTAAATCTTCGGCCTGTTCTTAATCGGGTTAAAGCCAAAAGCCATAGCCGGCGAGCCGGTCTTGTTTTTGGCTGGTTTCCTATTTTTCTTAATCAGTTGATGTATCGTTGGCATAAATTTTTTAGAATACTAAAATTAAAAAAGTAAATACCTTTTTTTGGAAAGTATATTGCTATAAAATTAGCAAATAAAACCGAAAATGTCAAATAATTGCGGGAAAAACAGGCTTTTTCGTTAATCCTGAGCTTAACCATAACTTACCAATATTTCCAAATTCATTTAAAAGCCGCCCCTTGGAGCGGCTTTGCTTATTTTTTAATGCCATTATTTTACCTGATTAACGCGCTGTCCATCCTCCGTCCACATAAATAACCGTACCCGTAACATATTTAGAATCATCCGAAGCCAAATACAATGCCGCATTGGCAATATCTTCCGGCTCACCCATATAACCCAAAGGAGTTGATTGCTCTATTAAACTCAAAAAGTCCTTGTTTTCCGTTATTGATTTGGTCATATTTGTTTTAATAAATCCCGGAGCAATAGCGTTTACTCTGATTCCCAAACCCGCTAAATCCAAAGCGCTGGCTTTGGTTAGCTGAACAATGCCGCCTTTGCTCGCGCAATAAGCCACAGCCCCCGGAAAACCAACCGATCCCAAAATTGAAGACATGTTTATAATAGAACCTTTTACTTTTTGTTCTTTCATAACTTTGGCCGCTTCCCTTACGCCGTAAAACACGCCCGATAAATTTATATCAATTGTTTTCTGCCAGCCCGCGTCGCTAATATCCATCACATTGCCTTGTTCGCCGCCAATGCCCGCGTTATTCACCATAATATCCAAACCATTAAACTTTTTTATTGTTTCTTTAATTAAATCCGTGACCTGGCTTGACTTTGAAATATCAGCTTTTATAAAAATAGCCTGAGAAGCGTATTCATCCACATTAATTTCATTCACGTCAACAAAAACCACCTTAGCTCCCTCGTTTAAAAATTTCATGGCAATGGCATTACCTATTCCAGAACAAGCTCCGGTAACAATCGCCACTTTATCTTTTAATTTCATATAATATTTTTAAAATTTATTTTTCCCAAAAAGCATCCGCTTCTTCTTCCATTTTTTCCAAACGCGTATAATAATCCGGAAATTCGTTTAAATGCGCCAAAGCGATTTTCGCGGTCATCATCCTGTCGTCATTCGTGACATTCGTATTCGGGTCAACAGTGCCATGTTCAAGCTCCACTCCCATGCCTTGATAAAATTGGTCCACATCAAATTTTGACCAATCCACTCCCAGTGCTTCTCCGGCTTCTTGGGCCTCTTGCTTGGTAAAAATATTTTCCATAATTATTTTTTTATTTTATTTATAACCTTATGCTTTATTATAATGTATTGGAATAAAAAAACAATAAAAAAACTGATTATTGATATAATCAGCACTATGCTTTGATGTATGGATACTGACACATTGGAGTGTCAATAAAGAACTGATTGCCGGTACGAGCAAACCAAGCCGCCTCATACAATTTATCTAACCGGTCCTCATAGCAATGCAAAGAAGCAATATTCTCAATGTCCCTTTTAATGCGAGCATTGTTGGGAGTTAAAACATAGAAATAAAGCATTTTGGTCAAACAAATTTTGTTTGACAATAAAGCATTGATATCGCGCGAACGCCAATCCCAGCGAACATCAACCCAGGCGACACCATTCTCGTCTTTACCCAAGTAGAAAAGCTGCAATCTTTGAAGGCAGGGCGGCTCGTCATTATAAGCGTCTTCCGGCGGCCGCCAGGTAATAGCCTGGACTCGGTTGGAACTAAGGTCGTATTCGATTAACTTCGCTAAATTTTCTCGCAAGGCAACCATTTGGTCAAAAGGAAAGAGAAATCGTTCCAGATATAAATATTTGAACTTATGCATGTCGCCCGGCGGTAAATTTTGCCAATATTCAACGTATTCGGGCGTAAGCTGACGGCAGTATTCCTCAAGTTGCTTTACGCCAAACGGAAATTTGGGATGCATTACCGCATTCTCCATTTGCGTAATTGCGTTGTCAGTCAAAACAATTTGCTGGCAAGTATCCTTAATCTTCTTCCTTTCAATAACATTGGATTGACCTTCTTTTGGTCCGCCAATTACTCGAAAAATTCCCTCCTCATCAATAAAGGCAACAGCTTTTTGCCAAGCTCTTGGGAAGCTGGTTTCTTGGATATGATTCACAGGTGATAATTCGTACACTTTTTCACTTCCATTTTTTCCAAAGGACAAAAAGTCCTAGCTTTAAATTATCACAAAATAAATCTTAGTCAATTGTTTTAAACAAATGGCTGGCCGCTTAAAAAGAAAAATATTTTTTCCGAGATGGAAAAAATCCAATTTATTTGCGGAAAAATAAAAATGAAAAATACAAGGATAATAAATCCGTACCTAGTTAAAAACTCTTTAATGGATTCTAGGGTTTCGCCTTGCGGCAAAAGGTCAAATAAAATATGCGAACCATCCAAGGGTGGAATGGGTATAAGATTGAAAATCGCCAAGACTAAATTATAAACCACCACGATTGAAAAAATGGTATATAATTCCGAACCGAGCATTGGCACAAATCTGATTATCAAAGCAAAAATAATCGCGATTACGAAATTGGCAGCCGGACCGGCCAAAGAAACCTTTAAAGCGCCCCATCTTTTATCTATTATATTATTAAAATTAACCGGCACGGGCTTGGCCCAGCCAACCACAAACGGACTACCCAAGATTAACAAAAAAAACGGCAAGACAATCGTGCCAATCGGGTCAATGTGATTAATCGGATTAAGAGTCAAACGACCCTCCATTTTCGCAGTCGCGTCTCCCAGTGAATACGCCACGCTGCCGTGGGCGATTTCATGGATAATGACCGAAAGAATCAAAATAATAAAACCGAAAATTGTTATAAGCAAGTCCATAATGTTATTAAAAATAATACCACAAAATCACGGTTTTGGGAAGACAAAAACCACCCGAAGGTGGTTTTGTTTTTAGTTATTTGAGCGTAAAAGAAGCTTTAACCGTAATCATTATTTCCTTGTTAATCGTGGAAACATCATAATTGCCGTAATCGGAAACATCCGTGGAATTCGGTTGCGTAACTTGAACCACTCCCATGGTGGCTGATTTTAAAACTCCGACTTTCTTGCCAGTGGTTTGGGCAATGCTCGCCGCCCTGGTTTGCGCGTCTTTCATTGCCTCAGGCAAAAGCGCTATCCTTACTTCCGGCAATTTGGAATAATAATATTCCGGAGCATAACTGCTAAAAAGCACTCCCTGGTTAATAACCGCGGCCGTGTTCTTGGAAAGGTTGGTTATTTTATTAATATCATTTGATTGCACTAAAACAGTTTGCATCAAAGTATATTGGTCCGGACCAGCGTTGCCGTTTTTATCATAAATATATTCTTTTTGCATCGAAACCGGGGACACTGTCATTTCCGCATCAGCCACCCCGTTATCTTTCAAAAATTTTATAACCGCGGCCTCGTCATTTTTCATTTGGGCGTAGCCGGTTTTTAAATCAGTCGCCAAAACGCGGCGCGAAAAATTGGAATTCCATTTGACCGTATCGGATTGGACAGCTTGTTTAGCGGAACCGGTAACGCTCAACGAGTTATCCGATGCTTTAACCGACATCCAAGTATAGCCAATTATCCCGGCGCCAATTACAAAAAATATGCCAAGAATTATGGCTGTTTTAATTGAAGTTTTTTCTAGTAATTCCATAGGTTTAATTATTATGTTTATTTATTAATATTATTATACTACCCTGTTATTTACCTTGTAAAGTATTTTAAAAAAACGTCAGGGCTTGAAATTATTTAATTTTTTGCTAAGATACTATTTATATGGAAAAAATATGCACAATTTGCGGAAAATCTTCTCATATGGGCGGACACTACAAGAAATTGATTTCTCGATATAATCCTTCCCCGAAGAAAAGAAAATACCCCAATCTACAATGGGTTGCTGTTCCCAGTGGCACATCTAAAAAGAACTACAAGGAATTCGCCGGCAAAAGAATCTTGGCTTGCGCAAAATGCATCAAAGCCTTAGCCAAGTAGACTATTAGCCCGTCTCGGGCTGTCGTATAACGGCATTATTTGCGCATGGGGTGCGTAAGACCTGGGTTCAATTCCCAGCAGCCCGACCAGTAAAAGAAAACATCCTTATTGCAATAAGGATGTTTTCTTTTACATAGATTGTGTCTTGCTGGGAATTGAACGCACAGCTGCGACGGCAGCGAGCGGGGCCCGAGCGCAGCATCAGTAGATGCTGACGACTCGGGCAATTCCCAGCCTAACTTTGTGGGAATTGAAGCCGGAGGTGCGACGGCACCGAGGCGGGCCTGAGCGAAACTTCAACAGAAGTTTACGCGAAGGCAATTCCCTGGGAATTGAACGCACATGCCCGACAGAAACATTGACCTTATGGGCAATAAAATTATATATTAAATATAGGAGCCTTGATTGCTCTTTTAAAAATGAGGTTAAAATGCCGATTGAAACTCTAAAAAAAGGAAAACCAATCCCTTTAGTCGCCCTAAATAACTTCAAAAAGAAATCTGAAATAGAAACACCCGAATGCTTCAGCGCGTATGACCGCAACTGTCTTGCCTGCGCCTACTGCGACCGACGGTCGCATTGCAAAACAACCACCGAGGCTGCCAGCTCTAGGCACAATACAAAAAGCATTGAAGCAAGAATTAAATTAACCCAAGAATTGGAAGCAATTCCATTATAAAATCTCCAAATCCGCCAAAGCGGATTTTATTTTTTTAAATTATTCTAACAAAAAATCCACCCGAATAAACGAGTGGCTTTTTGTCAGCCCCGGCTTTTCAAAATGGAATCCGAAGAGTCCAAGTGGGTGCCTCAGTTAACTGCCACAGCAGCTAAAAATTATGGCTCCCTTTGAAAAGGTGTTCGGAATTTTTTGAACCCGGAGCTATGCTTATTATAGCAAATTTTTGTTCAAATTAAAATCACTAATTCTCGCTCAATATTTTCATGTTTTTACTTAAATAAAATCCCCTTCCTTTGCATTACGCTTAGAAAGGGGTTTTCCAAAATCCATAATTATGGATTTGGTTTTCAGATTACTTTACTTGCGGGAATACATGAACACAAACCGTTCCTCGGCATGCCAAACGGCTTTTGGGTTGCCGGAACGGGAGTATAACCATGGGCCTTGGCAACCGGCCAGCACGGTAAAAAGTTCTCGGACCGGACCATTGCCGTAGATTGGCTCCATGGCGATAATCAGTTCAACCTGGCCATTGTATCCTCGGCTCAGTTGAGGGCCAACCTCGGCTGGGCATAATTCCAAACCGATTTCCTTTGCCCGTTGGCAAATATCTTCATATTCGGCTCCATCCTTGAAGCCAAGTTCCGCAACCGATCGGGATACAAGGTTAATTTCAATTTCACTTGTTGTTAAGGGAATTTCTTGGAGCATGGAATTAGCATACTTCTGAACAAGCACATTCTCTTTCCTGAGTGTTTCGCGGATTGCATCCACGTTTTGGAACGTCCCGATTTTAACAGTCTTCCAAACCTCAAACTCCTGAGGTGGTGGAAGTAATGCTTCCGCAAGAACCCTCTTAAGGCTCTGCGGATTTTCAATCCATCCCTGCATAACGTTTGCAGACAGAGCGGGCATATTCTGGGCTACTTTAGCCAAGAACTCTCCCGTCTGGTTGTCGTAGGTTTTCGTCATGATAACGCTTTCTCCTGCCAGACCAATCCTTGATTAGTCATAGCCAGAAAACATTGAAAATCAATATCTTTTGGCTATGACCAAATAAAGCAATTAAGATTAAAAGAACTGTTGTTTTATGCTTAGATTATAAAATATTATCTTAATTATGTCAAATAAGTTATCCCCACTGAATTAAGCCGCATTGTTAGTTTTCACTCAATATTTTCATATTTTTACCATCCGATATAACCTTTATATCCCCGTTCAAATCATTCCTGTAGATCTTCGCTCCCGCGTCCGTTAACCGCGAGATTGCTTCAACGGTCGGATGCCCGTAAGTATTTTTGCCTACCTGGATAACGGCTATTTTCGGCGAAACCGATTTAAGAAAACCGGCCGAACTGGAATACTTGGAACCGTGATGCGCCACTTTCAAAACATCCGCATCAATGTTTTCTTGGCTTGTTATGATTTGTTTTTCTTCCTTGTCGCTGATATCGCCCGCAAACAAAAAAGAATTTTTATCAAAAACCAATTTTCCAACAAGGCAATTTTCGTTAACCGATTGGCCGTTGTTCTGGGTTAATTCATATGGAAACAAAATATCCATTTCGGTTTTTCCGAATAAAATTTTGTCTTTCGCGCCAATTTCATAAACATTGCTTCCTTCTTCTTGCTCTTTCAAAACCGCCAATTTAAAACTCTTAAATTCTTCCGTATCTTTCGCGTCTCCGCTCCAAGCAATATTTTTAACATTGTATAATTCCAAAATTTTAAAAAGCCCGGCAAAATGGTCTTTTTCCGAATGGGTTAAAACCATTAAATCAATTTCTTTGTCCCAAAAAGGAATTTCCTTGGCTAATTTCTCCGCCGCCCTATTGTAATCCGGCCCACCATCTATAATAATTTTATGCCCTTCGGGTGTTTTGATAAAAGACGAGTCCCCCTGGCCCACATTTAAAAAATCAACCACTAAATATTGGCTTCGGTGGGCTTCGACAAACAAAGACCAACTGAAAATATTGGCCGCGACAAGAATCCCGAAAATAAAAAGAATCGGCTTATTCATCCGATTCTTTATTTAACTCTTTATTCAAGTCCGCAAGCAATGCTTCGCAATCAATCCCGTATGTCTCGCAAATTTGGCCAATGGTTAAATCATTCATTTCTTCTTGGGCGTAAGGGCAAGACAAACAAGGTACCCGGTATTTTTCTAAAACCGGTTCAGCTCTCTCGTCTCCCATGAGGTCAGCCAAAACCGTTTCTTTTGTTATATCCATATGTTTATTCTTCTTTTTCAACTTCAACCTCAACTGTGTTTATTTCTTCAATCGCGCCATATGGGCATAAATCCGCGCCACCGCATTCTTCGATTTTCGCGGAACTGATGACTTCAGCCTTGCCGTCATCTTTCATCTCCGTGCCGCCCGGGCAAGCCATTACGCAGCTACCGCAACCAATGCATTTTTCTTTGTTTACTTGATATTGTTTGCCTTCCATAATATTAATATTATTTTATTATTTTTACCCTATTGTTTTACCCTGCGACAATTTTGCAAAACAAAATTTATTTAGGCAGGGTTGATTTCTCAATTATGTTTTCCGCGATTTCTTTCGGTTCAAATCCGCTGATTTTAACCCACTTGTTTGGTTCCAATCGCTTATATGTTTCAAAAAATTCCTGAATGACTTTCTTTTGGTATTCGGTCAAATCGGTAATGTTATTTATTTCTTTAAAAGCCGGGTCTATTTTATCATCCGGCACGGCAATAATTTTATAATCCAAGCCGGCCTCGTCTTCCATATTTAACATACCAATCACCTTGCAAGGCACTACGCAACCGGGAAAAGTCGCGTGCTCGGCTAACATTATCACGTCCAATGGGTCGCCGTCGTCCGATAAAGTTCCTTCAATAAAACCATATTCAAAAGGCCAATGCACAGGCGAATAAAGCACCCTATCCAGCATTATTCGATTTGTTTCCTTGTCCAACTCGTATTTATTGGTGCTGCCTTTCGGATTTTCTATAAAAACATTGATTTTCATAATTATTTTTTATTTTTAATTTATATTCACACTTTATCCCAAAACCCGCCTTTTTTCAATGCTTATTCCGGCTTTTTCTTGCGGCCCATCAAGTCTTTAATGGCCGCTTGCGGCAATTTATTTTTATACAAAATTTGGTAAAGTTGGACCGTAATCGGCATTTCCACTTTATACTTCTTGCTCAATTGGTAAACCGCTTCGGAAGTGGTCGCGCCTTCAATTATGCTCGCCGTTGACTTAATGATTTCATTCATTTTTTCTCCTTTGGCAATCCTTTCTCCAAAAGTCCTGTTCCGGCTTTCGGGACTGATGCAAGTGGTGGATAAATCTCCTAATCCGGCCAAGCCGACAAATGTTTTCGGTTTGGCTCCCATGGCAATTCCCAAACGTTGCATTTCCGCCAAACCGCGGGACAAAATCGCGGCCTTGGCGTTTGAACCAAAACCCAGCCCGTCTGAAATTCCGGCTACTACGGCGATAATATTTTTTAAAGGCCCACCCAATTCCACGCCGATTACGTCCGTGGAAGTATAAACCCTGAAATAATCGTTGCTGAAAATATCTTGTATTTTTTTGGCAGCCTCGTGTTTTTTGGCCGCCACAACCACGGCCGCCGGCATTCCCTTGGCAACTTCTATGGCAATCGACGGGCCGGACAAAACCGCTATTTCTATTTTGCCCAATTCATCAACCAAAACTTCCGTCATTCTTTTTAACGTTTTTTGCTCCAACCCTTTGGCAACATTAATAAAAACTTTGCCTTTTAAAGAAACATCTGTTTTTTTAATTTTTTGGGCAACCTCCCTGAAAAATTTGGAAGGAATGGCGAAAACCACTATTTCCGCAAATTCAATCGCCACACCAATGTCTTTTTCAAAAATAATATTTTCCGGAATTTTTACGCCCGGCAAATATTTCCAATTTTCCCTTTCTTTTTTAAGTTCATCCAAGTGCTCGGGAAAAACGCTCCACACGCAAACTTTATGATTATTTTTGGAAAGCAAAATCGCGAGAGTGGTCGCCCACGCCCCGTCTCCCAAAATTGTTATTTTCGCTTGTTTGGCTTTTGCAGTCATATAAATAATTATAACTTAATTTTTTCTGTGTGAACATATTTCCCTGTAATCGCAAAATTGGCAGTTCCAGCCGGGCGAGGGTTTAAAATTGCTTCGCTTCACCCTTTCCGCCAAGTCCAATATTTTTTCTTCGGTTTTTGCCATATCTTCGTCCGTGGGGATAAACGATTTGATTGAACCATCCTCAAGGTAGTAATAAGACAATTTTCCGGTTTTTAACCCGAATATTTTAAAAGCCGCCAATTGGTAAATCAATAATTGGAATTTATCGTCTGTGCTTAACGAATCTTTGGGATTGCCGGTTTTATAATCAATCAGTTCCACCTCATCGTTTGGCAATTTATCTATCCTGTCAATGGCTCCCAAAATCGTATTGTTGTTAAGCTTTAAAGAAAAAGTTTTTTCCAGCGCCGGTTCGTCGCCCGCCATATATATATTCAAAGGCTTTTCCATTAAGTCCTCATAAAACTTTTTCAACACTTCTTTGCCTTTTAAATAATAATCCTTTTTGGAATCTCCGTCGTGCCAATCGTCAATCCATTCTTTATCGTATATTTCCAACAAGTCTTGCATTGATAAATTAATGCCTGTTTTAATATTTTCTTTTGAGCCGAATAAATCTTTTTGCTTAACTCCGATATCCCGAGCCGCCAAACCGACAAACTTATGCAAGGTGTTATGGATGGTTTTGCCGAAACTGAAATTCGCCCTGCCCCGCACCGGAATCTTTAAAATATGCCCAAACTTATATTGCAAAGGGCAATTGGAAAAAGCCGTTAATTGGGAAAAAGAAAAATGGTCGGGCAAAAATCCTTTAATCGCGCCTCCGTTTGTTGTTTCGTTTGATTCGGATTTAAATCCATTGTTAGTGGGCCGGCTAAAATAAAAATTGCTTTTGCTTTTTTCCGTTTTATGGTTTTTCGCCGCGTCTTCGCTGATTAATCCGGACTCAATTAAAAATCGGGAAGGCTTTTTTAATTGCTTGCCGCCGTAATCGGCCGCCCAAGTTAGAAATAATCCTTTTTTCGCCCGCGTTAAAGCCACGTAAAACAACCTCCTTTCTTCTTGCAAGTGGAAATCTCCTTCCGGCAGCACTTCATTGATTAATTCGGAAGGCAGCGGAATCGGATTGCTTTTTTGGTCGCTCGGAAATTTGCGGTGGACCATGCCGGTTAAAAACACGTATTTAAATTCCAAGCCCTTGGCCGAGTGCACGGTCATAACTTTCACAGCTTCGCAATCATCCAGCGCCGCTGTTTTCAAGCCGCCCTCTTCGCCGGCCTCAATTTCCATTTGCAATTGTTCCACGAACGCCAAGAGCTTTCCGTCCATTTGGGAATCTTCAAATTCTTTTATTTTTTGGAAAAATTGGTAAAGTAAGTCCCAATTTTTAAGGTTTTCTTCCGTGGCTTCGGTAAGTTTTTTATTGTATCCCAAGTCGTCCAGCATATTTATGAAAACCTCGCCGGCATTTTTTTCTTTGGACAGGGCAAAATGTTTTTTCAAGGCTTTCGCCAATTTTTGCAACTTTACTTTTGTTTCAGTTTGCAATTTGGTCAACAAATATCCGTCTTGCATGGCTTCAAAAATCGGAATTCCTTTTTTATCTCCGTATTGGGTAATCCTGGCAACTTCTTCCGCGTCAATGTCCAAAGGCAGCATTCTCAACACCCTGTATAAACTGGAAGAATCGTAAAAATTAACCACGGCTTTAAAATAAGAAATAATGTCTAAAATCAGCGGATTGGTATAAAGTCCGCGCGAAGAAACAAACTGATAAGGAATATTGGCGCGCTCCAGGGCGCGGCTAAACCCGTTCGCCGATTCATTTGACCGCGTTAAAATCGCGAAATCGGAAAAACCGGCCTCCAAATCAATTTCTTTTAATTCCCAAATTTTGTTAATCACGCCGGTAATCTCTTCGTCCCCGGTTTGGAATCCCAATAATTCCATTGCCCCGTTTTTAGGCTGTGAACTTTTCAATTTTTTGCTTATTTTCTTGAATTTCGCCAAATCCAATCCTTTTTCTTTGGCCTGCTCCTGCAATTCCGCGATTTCGTTCAATTGGTATTCCAGCCGGTTGGGATTATTGTGTTGGATGAAATTATAAGCCAAATCCAAAACATTTTGCGGCGAACGGTAATTGTCAACCAAAACTATTTCTTTGGAATCGGGAAAATCTTTTTTAAACCTAAGCACATTATTGAAAGACGCGCCCTGGAAAGAAAAAATTGATTGGTCATCGTCCGCGCAAACGGTCAAATTGTTTTTTGGCGCGGCTAAAATCTTTACCAGCTCATATTGCACCCAATTGGTATCCTGGAATTCGTCAACCATCACGTATTTAAACCTGTTGCGAAATTTTTGTAAAACCTCCGGGCGTTTTTTGAACAAATCAATCGTGTAATTTATCAAATCGCCAAAATCAAGGCAACTGTTATCCAGCAAAATTTTCTGGTAAGTGTGGTAAGCCATGGCAACCTCGTTTATCCGCTCGTATTCTTTTTGTTTGAATAATAAATCATCTTCGTCCGCGTCTTTATTTTTTTTCTTTTTTTTACCAACCATGGGCACGTCGTCCAAATTAAGCTTTAAAGAATCCGCGTAATCCAAATAATTTTCCGGGCTTATTCCCTCGTTCTTACATTGGTGGAAATGCTCAATTAAAACCTGGATAAATTTAGTGGGATTGCCCAAGGGCCGATATTCTTTTAAAAAATTAAATTTGCTGAAATTTTTCCGCATTAAAATCCATGCGCCGCTATCGTTCAAAAGCTTGTAGTTGGTCGGAATGCCCACGTATAGCCCGTAGTTTTTTAAAACCCGGTCGCAAAAAGAATGGAAAGTTGAAATCCAAAAATCATAATAGCCGAAAGGCAATAAATTTTCTGCCCGTTCTTCCATTTCATGCGCCGCTTTTTCCGTAAAAGTCAGGGCTAAAATTTCTTCAGGCTTAATCCCTTTTTCGCTGACCAAATAAGCCAGCCGATTGGTTAAAACAGTGGTTTTACCCGTACCCGCTCCGGCCACGATTAAAAGCGGCCCGGCTCCGAATTTTACCGCCTCTCTTTGTTCTTTGTTTAATTTCTCCAAATTCATATGTGCATTATACGTCAAAACCACTGTTTTATCAAAAAATATAACAATTAAAAAAAGGACTATTTTGTCCTTATTTATTAATAATTATCCGCTACCCAAAGAGCCATCCGGCAAAGAGCGTCAAAGCAAACCGGATTGTTTTTCGCAAAGTTTTTCAAACTTTGGATGTCAGCCGGCACAAACACATATCCATCCACCTCCCAATCAGGCTTCCGCGATTTCAATATTTGTTCCGCTTCTTCGGCAGTATATAAAAGCCTTACCGAAGCTACGAGCAACGGCTGTTTGGACCCGACGCAATTATAAATCAGTCCCAACACTTTTAGCTCTCCGTGCTGGTTTAATCCGGGTAATTCTTCCTTGCGCTCCCGCTCAAACGGTTTTTTCAGCGGAATGAATTTCCTTTCTCCTTTTTCTTCGCAATCCTTCTCGGGCTGAATGTATCCGCTTGGCAGCATTGTATATTCCCCGCAATTAAAAGCGGTTTGCTTTCTTTTGGAAAAAATAATGCATCCGTTCGGATATTTTTCGCTGGGCAAAGTAATTGCAATCGCCCCGATGGACAATGCTAATACCTTTCCCGAATCCCAATTTCCCGTAGTAAAACCGATTTTAGGCGGACGAGTTGCCGAACCATAAACATGGCCGGAAAAATATTTTCTTCTAACCCTTATGGTTATTCCATCGCCATTTGAAACAATTGACATTAGGCTGGCAACCGGTTCATCCGAACCATTTGGATTGCTTTCTTTCCATTTTTTCCAATATTCTTCAATCTGCGGTTGAAATCTTCTATGGACGGCATCCTGGATTTTAACGAAAATAATTGTTAATTTCGAGGTCTTTCCAAAAAGCAATTGGCACTTGCCCTCAAGGTTTAATTCTAACGCTTTCAGCGCTTGCTCATACTCCATTCCATTGCTCCCGGGTAAATTTTCAATCTACCAATTGCTTTATAATATTTTTATACTACCCTGTCAATCTTTAAAAAATGTGCGCGTTCGCTCGGCGAAAATTTTTCTATCGCGTAACGAAGCATGGTTCGCGGCATTTTTGGAACGTATTTTTCCAAAAAATCAATTTCCTTGTTTTTATCCCGCTTGCCGGCTTCGCGCAACATCCAGCCAACGGCCTTGTGGATTAAATCGTGCTTATCGTTTAATAAAATCTTCGCGATTTTAAAAGAATCGTCAAGCTGCCTGTTTTTAATAAAAGTGAATGTGGATAAAATCGCGATTCTTTTTTTCCAAAGATTGTTTGATTTCGCCCAATCGTAAAGTATTTTCCGGTCTTTATCCATTAAGTGTTCTCCAACTATCCGCGGAGCAGACAAATCAACTAAATCCCAATTGTTTATATTTTTGTAATTTTTTAAATATAAATTAAATATTTTTTTCTTTTCCTTTTCGTCAGTTTTTTTATATTTTTCCACCAAGATAAACAGCGCGGTCAAACGGCACTCATGCACCTTATCATTTAAAAGTTCCTGGATTTCTTTATGGCCTATATCAATAAACCGCCTAGCGACAATTCTTTGTTCGGGCACAATAATTCCGAAAAAAACATCACCTTCGCCGTATTGCCCTTTTTGGGTTTTAAAAAAACGGCCCAACAATTGCGCCTTTTCTTTATTCGCCCTTTTTTGCAATTCTATTTTAACCTGATTAACCATTGCTTATTTAAAAAATTCCAATATTCCCGGAACAAAATACAGCAAAACCCCCAAAAGACAAAGGCATCCGAAAATAAAAGTGAATTTGGAAAAATTAATTTTTTGGGAAACGCCCATTAATAATTTTAAAGTGGCAATGCCGAAAATAAAACTGAAAAATATGCCGATTAAGATATTCCCGGATATGATTGCCGGGGTTTTAAGGTATAAATAAAGCCCTGAACCCAAAACCACGGGCACGGAAATTAAATACGATGTTTTTAATATTTTTTTCGGATCATCTTCAAACAAAGATAAGCCGAAAATGGTTGCTCCGGAGCGGGAAACCCCGGGAATGGGAGTAATGGCTTGGAGTAGCCCCACTATTATCGCGGAAACGGTATTGCTTGCTTTTATCTTTATTTTTTTCTTTTGAAACCAAGAAGTCAGCAATAACCCGCAACCCATTAAAAACAATAAAGCCGGCCCGCCGCCGATATTACTCGCGAATTTATAAACAAAAAAACCGATTCCTCCGGAAATTACGGTTACGATAATAAAAAATTTCAAAAACTTTTTATCTTTGAATAAAATCAAATCCACGACATCCTTCCAAAAAAAGATTATCACAGCCAGAGCCGTTCCCAAATGCAAAAACAGCGCAAAGTCCACGCTATTCACTTGTTGCAGGGCAAAGCTGGAAAACAACGCCACTATACCCTCGCTGCTAATCGGCAGCCATTCAAAAATTCCTTGCAAAATTCCCGTTAAAATATATTCCCACATATTCAATTACTTTTTAATTTTTATTACTCTTATCTTTCCAAATTGGTCTTTTAAAAATTCGTAAGACGAATATTTTTTACTTTGCCCGCCATAGCTCTCTTGGAGCGAAGGCGGGTTGTTTATTATTTTTTCAATTAATTCTTTTTGTTGCGGGTCTATTTCCATATAAGCGATTCCTTTCTCATTCAAATGCCCGGCCGCATTTTCCAAAAACATTTTAATAAAATCCATGCCGTATTCTCCTCCCATCAACGCAATCATTGGCTCGTATTTCTTAACATCCTCGCCGATTTCATCCATCCTCTCCTCGGCAACGTAAGGCGGATTGGCTAAAATAAAATCGTACTTATCCGCTATATTTGAAAAAACGTTTGTCTTTATTATTTTGTATCGGCTTAAATCAATTTCATTTAAATCCAAATTTATTTGTATCTGCTTTAAAAAATTATCGTCAATTTCACCGAAATCGCAAACTGCGTTGCTGATTTTCTTAAGAACCGCTATGCCAACGCACCCGGAACCAGAAAATAAATCCAAACAGTGAATTTTTTGTTCTAAGCTTTTTTTAATTTCACCTATCGCGGCATTAACCCAATCTTCGGTTTCTTCGCGCGGAATTAAAGGCTTTTGGCTTAAATCTATTTTACAACCCAAAAAATCTTTAAACCCGGACTTATAGGCTTCGGGCAAACCGTTATATTCCATACACGACTAAAAGCGCGATTATAATTCCAATCAAGCTGCCCGCCAATATTTCCTTCAAGCTATGCCCTAAAACTTCTTTAACTTTTTCCATATCTTCGGCTTCATCCGACTCAGAGCTCAATATCTCAATCAAACGGTTAAGCGACTGGGCTTGCCTGCCCGCTTCCGCCCGAATTACGCGGGCATCGTAAATAATATAAAAAGCCAAAACCACGCAAATCGCGAAAAGCGGCGAGCCAAAGCCGTAAAGCAACCCCACAACCGTTGCCAAAGCCACGGAAGTGGCGCTGTGCGACGACGGAAACCCTCCGGGCAAAGAATATAAGTTAAACCTGAATTTCTTGTCTTTGGCAGCCAAAACAACCGCTTTTAAGGTTTGGGCGATAAACCACGCCAAGGCTACTGAAATTAACGCTTTATTTTCCCAAACTGCCGCTATGATTTCGTTCATATTTTTTAGAAAATTATTTAATGGAATCTAATGATTGAATTAAAAATATTTTATTCCTTTCTTTAAAGCCTTTAACCATTTTTATTTCTTTTTGGCTTAAACCAAAGTATTCCGATAGGGCGCTAATAATCGCTTGGTTGGCCGCGCCGCCAATCGGTTTGGCGCGAACATGCACCTCAAACGCGTCTTCGCTTTTTTTGATTACTTCTTCCTTTTTACTCGCCGGAAAAGCCTTTACTTTGATTAACATTAATAAAATAATAGCATAAAAACCAACATCGAATCAACAAGAAAATATTTAACCAAAATAAAAAAGTCCCGTTATAAAACGGGACCTCCAAACGCTATTTGCTAATTTATCTTTAACAAATCCACCACGAACACCAAGGTGGCGTTGCCGGGAATAGCTCCGGGTATGCCGCTTTCTCCATAACCCAGTTCCGGCGGAATGGTTAATTTTCTCTGTTCTCCCACTTTCATGCCAACCATGCCTTGGTCCCAGCCTTTAATTACTTGCCCGGCGCCAACCGTAAATACAAACGGCTCGCGGCCCGGATTTAAACTGGAATCAAATTTTGTGCCATTTTCAAACGTACCAGTGTAATTAACAGTTAAAGAATCTCCGGCTTTGGACTCCGCTCCCGCTCCTTGTTTTAATATTTCTATTTTCATTTTTGTTTGATTTGTGTTTACGGAATTTGAAACATTTCCTTGCGCGTCTTCCGGATTTATTATGTTCGCGTGGCTGCTATTTTCCGCAATCGGCTCCGGCAATTCTTTTGATTGGCGGCCGGCGCAAATTATAATTCCAATAATGATAACGGCGATTATCGCCACGATAATAATTATTTTTTTGGTTTCCATGGTGCTATTTTATTTCGTAAGTAATATTTACAGTCACGTCAATCTTGCTTTCTCCGGTAGCCACCGGTACCGCAGTGGGAACTCCTCCGCCGATTCCGGATGATTTGGCCATATCATAAGCGTAATATGGGTAAGATCCCGATTCGGTGAATCCGGTTATTTTTCCCAAATTAACGCCTAAGCCCTTTGCAATACTTTGCGCGTCCGCCTTGGCGTTTGCAATCGCCTGGTTTCTGGCATCCGCTTTGACCGCGTCTATATTTTCCACCGTAAAGCTTAAACCGCTAACATTGCTGGCTCCCGCAGTCACCGCTCCGGTAGTAATGTCTCCGATTTTATCCAATTGTTTTATTTTTACTTCCAATGATTCCGTGGCCGTATAACCCACTAATTTTTGGTTTAACGGTCGCGCATAATCAATGGCGCTTATCGCGCTTACGTATTCGTATTTCGGATTAACACTGTAGCTAACAGTTTTAATATATTTATCTTCAACTCCTTGGGCTTTTAAAAAAGTTAACACAGCCGATGATTTATCCCTGTTTTTGCTGATTGCGTCCGAAGCCGTGGCCGCGTCAGTGGTTGATGTGATTGTTACAACCGCCAAATCCGGCTTTACGTAAACAGTGCCGGTTTTTGACACGGAGATAACGTTGTTTTGCCCGCCGCCGATGTATTGCGTTTCTTTAACCTTGGCGTTAATCATAACCAAAAAGTAAAAGGTTATTACAAAAAGCAAAACCGCCACAATTATCATTATTACTTGGGACAATGGATTGTTTTTTATTTCTTCTAAGGCCATATATTTTTATATGTTATTATTTATTATTATTTATAATTTTATTATATCTAATTTTAACTTAATTTCAATCCCGAAGGCATTTCTTTTTCTGGAATAACAACCGACAAGTTTTCTTCGTTTTTTATCGCCAAAAGCATAGCCTGGCTTTCCAGGCCCATCATCATCCTGGGCTCTAGATTGGCCACCACGACTATGGTCTTATTAACTAAATCCTCGGGCGCGTAAAACTTGCCGATACCGGCGATAATTTGCCTTTTTTCTTCTCCGACTTCAGCTTGTATTTTTAAAAGTTTTTCCGATCCCTCAATTCTCTCCGCGAAAATTATTTTTGCCAGGCGCAAATCAATTTTTTCAAATTCTTCAAAATTTATCATATTATAAAATTAAAAATTATTTACTAAGAAGCCGCCGATGGCGGCTTCTTTCTTGGATTTAATTCTAAACTATCTTTTTGCCCAAAGCAAATGGACATTGCAAAATTCGCGGATAACCAAATTATTGATATTTTTGGTCATTCCTAGGCAATCAGCTTCGGCTAACACCAATTCTGGCTTATCGCCTGGCTTTAAATATTTTCTTTGCAAAATATTGTTTGTGCTCGGGTCAATAATTTCTATCCATTCTATATAATGCTTTTCTTCCATTGGATGCGAAACAGAACCGACTTGCACTTTGATAAAACCTTCACCTTCTTCTACTATGGGCACGTGTTTTTCGCCCAGTTCCGGGTCTTGCGTTTTTTCTTCCACTAATTGCATCGGCTGTCCGCAACAAATCATCGCGCCGCCGCCGCCGTGAGCCACTTCCACGACATTGCCACAAACCGTGCATTTGTAAATTTGATTAATTTCTATCATATTAATTTTTTTATTATTATAATTGCTTAAATATATTATACTATGATTAATATTTAATTAAAACTCCAAAAAGAAAAGAACCCTTCGATAAACTCAGGGTTCTTTTTTAAATTCAACTGCGATTATTCGTTGGGTCTGTCGTTGAAAGTTCTTTCTTTCATCGGCCTTGCTTCATCAACAAGCATCTTTCTGCCTTCAACTTCGGAGCCGTTAAACATTTCTTTTGCCTTGGCTGCTTCTTCTTCAGTGGCCATTTCCACAAAACCAAATCCTTTTGATCTTTTGGAAAACTTGTCAATGATGATGGAAGCGGACGCTACTGTGCCGGCTTGAGAAAACATTTCTTTCAAGGCCTCGTCAGTAGTGGAGTAAGGTAGATTGCCTATGTACAACTTTTTTTCCATTTTCTTTTTTTATTACTTGATAACCGACCTACTCTCAGACAACATACCGAGTCGCTAGAGTACGAACACTTTGGTAAGTATTGCCTAAAAGATGACATAAGTATATTTAAAAGTCAACAAGTTTGCCTGCGCCAAAAAATATCTAAACTTGTAATCTGGCGGGTTGTTGATATAATTATTTAAAACAATGAACGCAAAAAAACACTTGAAAATATTAGGAACCGCAATAATTTTATTTGCCGCCTGCGCCGCGGCTTTTACCGTTTACGCGGCCGCATCAAGCGAAAAAAAAGACGCCGAATTGAAAAAGAAAATCGGCCAAATGCTTATTATCGGATTCCGGGGTGCGGAAATAAACAAAGATTCATATATTGTTAAAACCATCAACGAACTCAATATTGGAGGCGTGATTTTGTTTGATAAAGACAGCCCGTCCAAGGGAGAAATACAAAGAAATATCGTTGACCCGAAACAAACCAAAACGCTCATAGCGAATTTAAAACAAAATTCTTCAGCTTCCCTTTTTGTGGCAATTGACGCCGAGGGCGGATACGTAAACCGCTTAAAAACCAAATACGGTTTTTTTAGTATACCCAGCGCCGAAACCTTAGGAAAAGGAAGCTTGGAAAAGACTGAACAAGCCGGGGAACTTTTGGGGCAAGAATTGGCGGCCATGGGTTTTAATATGGATTTTGCTCCGGTTGTTGACGTAAACATTAATCCGGCAAATCCGGTTATCGGTTATTTGGAAAGGTCTTTTTCGTCCGACCCTTCAACCGTGGCTTCGTACGCGAAAAGTTTTATTAAAGGGCTGCATTCCTATGGCATTGTCACTGCGATAAAACATTTTCCCGGGCATGGCAGTTCCACCGCGGACAGCCACTTGGGCATGGTTGATGTTACCAAAACTTGGTCTCCAAAAGAACTGATTCCTTATGTTGAGTTGATAAAGGGCGGCTATTCGGATCTGGTTATGACCGCGCATATCGTGAACACGGCGATTGACCCGAACTATCCCGCCACGCTTTCGCCTTTATTCATAAAAAACCTTCTTCGTAACGGATTGCAATTTAAAGGCTTGGTTGTTTCCGATGATATGCAAATGGGCGCGATTGTGGATAATTACGGATTTAATGACGCGCTTGTCCGCGCCGTTAACTCCGGATGCGATATTTTAATTTTAAGCAATAATATAAAAACTTATAATGAGCAGGTTCCGTATGATGCCGTTAACGCCCTTTTTGTTGCTGTTAAAAACGGCCAAATTTCCGAGCAAAGGATAAACGAATCGTACGACAGGATCCAACAATTTAAAAAAGACCATGGCATTTAAAATAAAAATCAAAGATCCGGTCAGCGGTTTCAGCCATCTCCTCGGGGCGGTTCTTTCAATCATCGGCACAATCATTTTGGTTTACTGGGCGTTCCAACAACATTCTGCTTTAAGCATTGTTGCTTTTTTTATTTTCGGATTCAGCATGATTTTTCTTTACACTTCCAGCGCGATTTATCATTTATTCGGGCACTCGCCGGAAGAAGTTGATGTGTTTAGAAAAATAGACCACGCCATGATTTATATTTTAATCGCCGGTACCTACACGCCCATGTGCCTGATTCCGTTAAACGGAGTCCTCGGCTTTTCTTCCTTGATTATAATTTGGATATTGGCCGCTCTCGGAGTGTCCACGGTATTTTTTAAAAAATTCTGGACCCATGTGCCGCGCTGGGCCGCGACCGCCTTATATATTTTGATGGGTTGGCTCAGCTTGGCTTTGCTTTACCCGTTAAGCAAAGCTGTTCCCGCGGATTTTATTTACTGGATCTTGGCCGGAGGAATATTCTATACCGTAGGAGCCGTCATTTATTCCAAAAAAAAGCCGAATTTTTTCAAACAATTCGGGTTCCATGAAATCTTCCATATTTTAACCCTGCTCGGCACGCTTTGCCACTTTTGGGCAATTTACAAATACTTGGCGTAAAAATTGACAAACCTAATTTGAAATGTTATTTAAAAACCATGGAGGGTGAGTTCATTGAAAAGTATCATTTACGCAATTTGGCTATTTATAGTCCTTGTGTTTACGGTCATACTCGCAATCATAGCCGTTATTTTCGGATTTGTTGCGAACGCGTTTGAATACGCGGAACAAAGAAAGGCCGAGAGAAAACTGGCTGAGCGATTAGAACAATTAGCTGAAATTTAGCTAATTTTTTTATTGCCAAAATAATTATTGTAAGTTAAGCTTAAAATATAATAATTTTAAAAATAAATTTTATGGCGGAAGAGCATAAGCACACTTGCAGCAGTATTTTATTCAAATGCATTGATTTCCGGATGCAAACCGAAACCAGGCGCTGGCTACACGAAAATAATTTGGCTGGCGATTGCGATGTTGTTTCCTTGGCGGGCGCTTCGAAGGGCATATCCGACAACGACCCGGAAGTGGCAAAATTAATGTTGGAGCAAATCCAAATTTCCCATGACCTTCACGGAGCCAAACAAGTTGTTTTAATCCACCATAGCGACTGCGGGCGGTACAAAAACGACTATTGCTTTGAAAGCCCGGAAAAAGAGCGCGAAACGCAAGTTAATGATATGAAAAAATCCGAAGAAATCATTAAGAAAAATTTCCCGGACATAACGGTCAAAAAAGTTTGGGCGCAAATGAACGACCCGGAAGGCAAATCCGTAGACTTCCAAATTGTCGATTAAATATCTTGAAACAAAAAATCGGCCCAACCGGCCGATTTTTTAATATTACTTATTTCCCGCTCTTTTTTGCCTGATTCTTTCAATGTCGCTTAAGTATTGTTTTCTCAAACGGACGCTCTGCGGAGTAATTTCCAAATATTCATCTTCATTCATTATGCTTAATCCTCTTTCCAATGTTATCGGCACCGGTGGAATCAATTTTATGGCTTCATCCGAGCCCGAGGCTCTCATATTGGTTAATTCTTTTCCCTTGGTCGGATTAACTGTCAAATCATTGCCCTTGGAAACATTGCCGATAACCATGCCTTCGTAAACTTCCTCAGCGTGGCCGATGTAAAGCGTGCCCCTGGTTTGCAAGTTAAACAAAGAAAATCCGGATGACTTGCCCGTTAACATGGATACCATGGCACCCAAATTATGTTTTTCAATCACGCCGACATACGGCTTAAAGCCAATCACCCGGCTTGCCAAAATTCCTTCTCCGCGCGTGTCCATCACAAAGTCCGGCTTATATCCCAACAAGCCCCTGGTCGGTATTTCAAACACCAACCGCACGTGCGACTGTTCCGGCTTCATTTCGGTCATTATGCCTTTTCTTTTGGATAATTTTTCAATCACCACTCCGGAAAATTCTTCGGGCACGTCAATAATCACCTCTTCAAACGGCTCCAATTTCTGCCCGTTTTCTTCTTTGATAATTACTTGCGGCTGGGAAACTTGCAATTCATAGCCTTCACGCCTCATATTTTCCAAAAGAATAGCAACGTGCAATTCGCCTCTGCCGAAAACTTTATAATGGTCGGTATTACTGAAATCAATTTTCAATCCCACGTTTACTTCCAATTCTTTTTCCAAACGTTCGCGTAATTGCCGGTTGGTCACAAACTTGCCTTCGCGCCCCGCGAAAGGAGAATTGTTAACCAAAAAATTCAAAGAAATGGTCGGCTCGTCAATTTTAATCACGGGTAAGGCCTCTTGTTCCGGTTCGGCGCAAATGGTTTCACCAATATTAATATCCGGTATGCCGGCTAAAATCACCACGTCTCCGGCGCTGGATTCTTCGGTTTCTTTCCGCTCCATTCCCAAGAAGTCCAATATTCTTATAATCTTGCCCTTGCGCGGCTCTCCTTCTATAATTCCTTTCACGAAAACATCGCTGTTTTTCTTAACCGTTCCTTCGTAAATTCGGCAAACAGCTAAACGGCCCAAAAAATTATCGTAAGCCAAATTAAACGGCTGAGCCCTTAACGGTTTCGCCACTAATTCCGGCGAGGAAGCGGAGGGCACTTTTTCCAAAATCAAATCCAAGAGCGGATTCAAATCTTTGGAATCATCTTCCATTTTATTTTTGGCGATTCCGTCCCGGCCGTTGGCATAGATAACTGAAAAATCCAATTGCGCGTCATTGGCGCCCAAATCCAAAAACAATTCAAAAATCATTTCTTTGACTTCTTCCGGCCTGGCGGCTTGCTTGTCAATTTTGTTAATCACCACGATCGGCTTTAATCCCAATTCCAGTGATTTCTTTAAAACAAATTTGGTTTGCGGCATGGGCCCTTCTTGGGCGTCCACAATCAACAACACCGAATCAATTGAGCGCAAAACTCGTTCCACTTCCGAACCGAAATCCGCGTGCCCGGGCGTGTCCACGATGTTTATCTTGGTATCTTTGTAAAAAATAGAGGCGTTTTTGGAATAAATGGTAATGCCCCGTTCTTTTTCAAGATCATTCACGTCCATGCTAAAACCCTCCACCGCGGCTCCGGTTTGTCTTAAAATAGCGTCGGTCAAGGTGGTTTTACCGTGGTCAACGTGGGCGATAATGGCTATATTTCTGATTTCCATAAGATTAATAATAAAAAAACTGCTTCAAAAAGCAGAATGCTTTTGACTACTTATTTAATTGGCTTAATAGTAATATAAACTAGGCAAAAAGTCAAACGTCTTGATTTATTTTATAAAAAATTGTAGATTAATTAAGGCTCTTTTGCCGGTGGTAACAATGAAACAAAACAACATTGGAATAAAAAACACCGAATTGCTTCTGCGCATTCATAATTTAAGAAACCAAGACAACCAACAAATTTACAAAATTGATGCGGAAACCGCTCCGGCATTTTCCTGTATCATATTTTCAAGGTATCTTGAGGCCAACAAGAGAAATCCAATCAGCGATCACATGGACAGGTGCCTCTTTCCCGGCCGAGACCAAATTATCGCCGACGTAAAAAACAAAAAAATGAACAAGCAGGTTTGGCTTATTTTTATGAGCCTGGCGAGGACATTGGAAAGAAGAACCCCGGGAGGCTTTATGAAAATAATGGCGCCCGGCATCCATGACCTTTGCAAATCAAGTTCGTATTTAAATACCGAATTGGTAACCGCTTTCTACGAATACGTTTTGGAATCAATCAAATATTAAAAAACAGGCCTACACCTGATTTTTTTTATAAAAATTTTAATTGCTGCCCGCCACAAAACCGGTTGACCAGCACATTTGCAAATTATATCCGCCGCAAGGCCCGTCCAAATTAATCACCTCGCCGGCGAAATAAAGATTGCTGATTATTTTAGAATTCATTGTCCGGCTATCTATTTCTTTAAGCGACACTCCGCCCGCGGTTACCATGGCGCGGTCAAATCCAACCAAGCTGATTGGATTAAATTCCAAACGCTTAATTACTTTCACGATTTTCTCGCGGGCTTCTTTGCTCACCTCAAACCCCAAAGTGGATTCTTTCACTCCCGCGAAATAAACAATGTAAGGTATTAATTTTACCGGAACCAATTCGCTCAAAATATTTTTTAATTCTTTTTTGGGCCTGCTTTCAATTAATTTTTGGACAATCATTTCCATCTGCTCTTGGGTTTTCTTGTAATACAAATCTACCAATAATTTAACTTTGCCCTGCCCCATCGCCAATCCGATTTCTTTGCTCAAATCCAATATCAATGGCCCGGTTAAGCCGAAGTGCGCGAAAAGGATATCTCCTTCTTTCTTTTTAATAATTTTCCCGTCCAACATTAAAGATATTCGGGCGTTTTCAAATGAAAGCCCTGACAAGTTCTTAATCCAGCTTTCTTTTATTTGCACCGGCACCAAAGCGGCTTGGGGTTTAACAATCGTATGCCCTAAATTTTGCGCGTAAGCATATCCGTCTCCGGTTGAGCCGGTTACGGGCATTGCCTTGCCGCCCGTGGTTAAAATATATTTTTTAGCTAATAGTTTTTCGCCATTTGCCAATGTTACGCTTTTAACCAACTTCGCGCCTTTTTCTTTTTCAATTTTTATTACCTCGCTGTTAAACAATATCGAAACTTTATTTTCTTTTAAATTATTAATCAATGCTTTTAAAACATCTTGGGCTTTGTCGCTTTTGGGAAAAACCCGGCCATCCGCTTCTGTTTTTAAATCCACCCCCCTGGCAACAAAAAAATCCATTGTTTCTTTTATCCCAAACCTGGCAAGGGTTGATAACAAAAAGTCCCCGCCTTTGCCATAAACAGAAGCCAATTCCCGATTGTTTAAATTGGCGTGCGTAAGGTTGCAGCGTCCATCCCCGGTCATTAAAAGTTTCTTGCCCAAAGACGCGTTCTTTTCCAACAACGCCACTTTTTCGCCTTTTCGCGCGGCCGCAATCGCGGCCATCATTCCGGCCGGACCGCCACCAATCACGATTGTGTCAAAATCAGTTTGTTTTTCCATAAATCACTTACCGCTTTTAATTTCTATTACATCCCCGTCTTCCACAATATATTCTTTGCCCTCGGTTCTAATCAGGCCTTTTTCCCGCGCTGGCACGAAACCACCGGCATCTATCAATTTTTGCCAATTAATAACTTCCGCCCGGATAAAAAATTCTTCAAAGTCGGAATGGATCGCTCCGCCGGCTTGCGGCGCTTTGTCACCCCGTTTAATCGTCCACGCCCTGGTTTCATCCGGCCCGGTAGTTAAAAAAGTAATCAGCCCCAATATTTCGTATGATTTTTTTATTAAGTCGTTAATCCTTGTTTCCCGCGGCAAGCCCAAGGCCTCGCGTTCGTCTCCCGCTAAATCCGCATAATCAGCCTCGGACAAAACATCCATTGTTAAATATGCCCAATGGTTATTGTTAAAAATATTTTTAACTTCTTCGCTGATATCGCTTTCTTCGCCGTTAAATAAATACATCTTCGGCTTTATGGACAACAGTTGCAATCCCTTGATTATCTTTTTCTCTTCTTCAGTCCAAGGCAGTTCCGCAGGCGATTTGCCTTGTTTTAACAATTCATAAATGCGATTCAAAATATCTTGTTCTTTCAAAGCAATCTTGTCTCCAGATTTAACTTCTTTTTCCAAAGAAGCCAAACGCTTTTCGGCCGTTTCCATATCTTTTAAAATCAATTCCGTTTCCAATATTTCCTTGTCAGCCAAAACATTTATCTCCGAACGGGTGTTCACGATGTTGGAATTCTTAAAGGCGCGCAACACGTAAACAATCGCGTCCACGTCGCGGATATTGGTTAAAAATTTATTGCCCAAACCCTCGCCCTTGCTGGCGCCTTCAACTATTCCGGCAATGTCCACGAATTCAATCACGGTATAAACTTTCTTGGCCGAATTGGTTAACTTGGCCAAAGCTTCCACGCGTTCGTCCGGAACGGCAACAACCCCGACATTGGGGTCAATCGTGCAGAAGGGATAATTCGCCCTGTCCACTTGCTTTTTGGTTATGGCTTGAAATAAAGTTGACTTGCCCACATTGGGAAAGCCAACAATTCCGATATGTAATGGCATATTTTACTTCCGTATAGCAGTTTTATTAATTTTTAACAATAGGAATATCGCTTTCCAAAAGCATTTTCGCTTCTCTGGAGAGTGAAATAACGCTGCTCAAAGGCAATCCGACTTTTTTGGAAAAATTATTGATATTTTTAATATTAACCAATTGTTTCGCCAGCATTACGCCCGCGCCGCCAAACGGCTGGTTCATATATTGCTTGAAAGACGGCAAAATCGTAATGGGATAAAGCTGCTTGTTTTCCACCATTTTTTCCAACCCGTTACCTTTAGGATAATTCCATCCCAATAATTTTATTCCCTGGCATTCGCAATATTTAATCGCCTGATTGGTAAACTTGGCATTGGTCACGATTAAAGGTATCACTTTTTTGCCCGCTTTAATTTCATTTTTAAAATGGATCGGGCAAGCATCCGTGGAAGCGGCGAATAATTTCATGCACACGCCCAAGTCAATTCTTTCTCCCGGTTGGTTGCGGTATTTGCACTCGCCGAAATAAATAAGCTTATCGTTTTCGGCGATGATATCCGTTTCGTAAGACATGCAACGGCCGGAAATATATCGGTCAATATCAACCGAAAATCCGTATTCTTCCAAAATCTGCTTAACGTATTTTTCAAAAGAAAATCCGTCCGGCCCCAAATTTCTCATCGCTTGCTTTAAATTAAACCTTAAAGCCGAAACCGGCTGTTCTTTATTTAGTTCTTGCCTGACGATTTTAAAAATTTCTGACGTGGTGATTTTGTCAAAAAGCCGCGCCTGAACGCGGTTTAAAACACTGGCGGCAATCCGATGGTTGGCTCCCGCTCTTTTTAAAGAACGCAAAACTTTTCTTTCGGAAAAAGGCTCTTCTTTGCCCAAAGAATTGATAATTTTAATTTGCTGGGGCATGGTTAATCAAAAAATTTTGATTTTAATTCGTCTTTCAGTCTTTGGTAATTTTTCTTGATTTTTTTTACCTTAAAAGCGGCCGATAAGGTCCAAACGCCCGTGATTATCGCCATTAAACCGATAATATAAGCGATAAAAACAATGGTTTTTTCCGGCCAAATCAAAAAGATAAGCCCGAAAACAATAAACAGAATTCCGATAACGGATATGTTCAGCCAATTATCGCTTATTTCCGAAACGTATGCGTCAACCACTCCAATTATAAAATTATTTTCTTTTTTATTTTCTTCCATATTTATTTTTTAAATATTTATTAATCTTGGTGGAAACAATTTTGGCAAACAGGCCGATACTCATAAGTTCCGTCTTCGGGTATGATTGAAGGAACTCCGTTCGTAATCGGAACTCCATTTTGGTAAATTTGGGTATAAACCGCTTGCGGCTTTTTGCATATTTCACAAACCGCCCTCTTGTAATTCACTTTTTGCGGCCCCAGCTCAAACAATCTTTTAATAATGGGAAACATTTTTCCGCGGTAATCCATATCCAGGCCCGAAGCAAAAACTTTTACGTTGTTTTTCAATAAAGCGCTTACGGCTTTCGCGTCGCTTTCTTCAAACATATGGATTTCATCTATGCCGACAATTGCTTCATTATTTTCCAAAATATCATAAAGCGTTTGTATTTTTTTCGCTTTTACGGACAAACCGCTCCGGGACCAGGTATTTTCGTCTCTTATATTTTTAATCGGCTGGTAGATTCCAAAACTGATATCCGTATAACCCAATGGCATGAAATGGCTTATCATTTCAAATGATTTTCCGGACTTCATTGGCCCTAAAACAAGCGTAAGCTCCATAATCTTATCGGTTATCGCCACTACCGTGTAATTCGCTTCGGTCTTGGCGCGATTTTAATTTTTCAATATTTTTTGCCGCCACCTCTTCCAGGGTTATGCCCAATTCTTTTGAAAGGTTGGCCAAATACCATAAAACATCGCCCAACTCTTTGGTAATTTCAACTTTTTTTTCTTCGGAAACAATTCCATTATTGTCCCTTATAACTTTTTTTATTTTCTCGGCGACTTCGCCGGCTTCCCCGCACAAACCCAAGGTCGGATAGATATAGTTATTGTCTTGGTTGGGATAAACAGCTGTTTTTCTCGCTTCAATCTGGTATTCTTCAAATGTCATTTTTTTATTATTTTATTTTTATTATTTTGATTTAACTCTTGTTTGGAAAATAAAGTAAACAACGATTCCGGCAAGCAAAGCGGTTAAAAGTTGAGGCCAGCTCATCATGGCAACGATTTTCGCAACTATCGGTTTTTGGATAAACAACGAAATCACCAATTGGCTCGCAACAAACAGCCAAACAAATTTTAAAACCGAAGCGCTAATAGCGCCAAGCCAATAATTCTTATTTTTAACAGCCGCGAACACGGAAACAAAAATAAGATTGCCCGTTATTATAAAAGGAACCATGGGCGCCATTACTCCGGGCAACAAACCTAAGCCCAACGAGATTACGCTTGGGAAAAAAGCGATTGCCGCGGCTCCGCGCAATCCCAAGATAAACACCGACAGCAATAAAACAGCGTTTACAATTGTGCCCGTAATTATTTGGTTTTGAGCCAAGGGAGCCAACAGGGCAATGCCCAACAAAGCGATAAATTTTATTCCCAATAGAACTTTCGGGCTAACAATACTTAATTTTTTAATTTGCTCATTCTCCATATATATAAAATTATTTTATTATTTTTAAACCATATTTGCGTTGTAATTATTTGGACGCCTTTCGGAAAAAAATTTTACTAAAAATTTTTTGAGAAGGAGCGCATTTGCCTGCAGGCAAATGACGCGTCGAACAAATAATACAACCAAATATAATAATTTTTAAAAATTGTTTTCCTTTTGTTTTTGCGAATAATGCGTGTGGCAAATTTTGTGCCTGATTTCTTCGTTAGTCAAAAATTCTTTGTATAATTTTTCTATAATCGGGCTTTCGTCCGCCACGCGTTCGTTTTTAACTTCATCAATATTATACAAGCCCTGCGCCCGCAAATGCCTGATTTCTTTCGTGGTGGGCAAAGGCTGCCCGCCTCCACCAATGCATCCACCGTAACAAGCCATCACTTCCACATAATCGTAACGAGTGGGGTCGGCTTTAATGGTGTCTAGAAGCTGCTTGGCGTTGCCTAAGCCGTTTACCACCGCCACTCTTAGTTTTATGTCACCCAAATCAATCAACGCCTCCTTGGCTTGTTGCATGCCCCTTAAATTTTTAAACTCCAATTGTTTTAATTTTTGCCCGCCGCTCAATTTATAAACCGCGGTGCGCATGGCGGATTCGGTTACTCCTCCGCTCGCCCCGTAAATCACACCCGCGCCGGTTGGCTCATCCCACGGCACATCGCCGGCTTCGGATTCAATATTAACAAAATCAATCTGGCGTTTTTTGAAAAGCCTCGCCAGTTCGCGGGTAGTCAAAACATAATCAATCGGCGGCAAGCCGTCCACGTCAAACTCGCGGCGGGTAATTTCATATTTCTTGGCTGTGCACGGCATAATGGAAACTACCACAATGCTCTTCGGGTCAATTTTGTCTTTTTCCGCGAAATAAGTTTTACTCAATCCTCCCAAAATCGTTTGCGGTGAACGGACAGTGGTTAAGTTGGGAATAAATTCCGGCGCGTAAAATTCCACATATTTCACCCAGGCCGGGCAACAGGAAGTAAACATTGGCAAAATTTTTTTTTGGGTCAAACGCTCTATCAATTCGCCGGCTTCTTCCATGGTGGTCACGTCCGCAGCCACGGAAACGTCAAAGGCTTTATATGCTCCGATTTTTCTTAAAGCCGCGAAAATTTTTCCCGTAACATTGGTGCCATAGGGCATTTCGAATTCTTCTCCCAAAGTGGTGCGGATAGAAGGAGCGATTTGAAAAACAACTTTTTTATTTTTATCTTCCAGCGCCGCTTCCACATCCATAACTGAATCAATCTCAGTCAACGCTCCGGTCGGGCAATGCAGGGCGCATTGGCCGCAATACACGCAATCGCGTTGCGGATTTTTGGAAGGAATAACTTCAATGAAAGAATTGTGCGACTCCAAATCAAAAAATCCAACCGCTTGCTTTTCGCACATTTCCACGCAATTTCGGCAATCAATGCATTTGGAAGTATCAAAACAAATTGACGGCCCGAAACGATAACGCGGATAGCCCAATTTGCGGTCTTCGTATTTTTTCAAATCAACGTCGTATTTTTTCGCCAGTTTAAGGAATTGGCAGTTAAAGCTGCGGACGCAAAAATTACATCTTTCAATATGCTGAGAAAACAATAGTTCCAAGTTTTTCTTCCTTAATCGGCTTATTTCTTCAGACTCGGTTGTTATTTCCATTCCCGGCTCAATCACGGTGGAGCAAGCCGTAAACAACCCTTTGCGGCCTTCTATCGCGACCAAACAAAGCCGGCAGCTGGCTTTCGGGTCCAAATCGGAATGCTCGCACAAAGTCGGAATATCTATGGAATTTCTCCTGGCCACTTGCAAAATAGTTTCGTTAGGCTCGGCCGAAAATTCTTGGCCATTAATTTTTATTTTTATTTCCGCCATATCTAAACATTTAAAACTTTATTTATAATCCCCCGGAAAGGCGCGGCGGCTCCCCTGCCCAAAGCGCAAAAACTCGCTTTTTCCAAAGTCTCAAAAAGCAATTCCAATTCATTCTGCTTAATTTCTCTTTGCTTGATAATTTCTTTAATGCGGTAAATTCCTTCGCGGCAAGGTGCGCATTTGTCGCAATTGCCGTTCAAGAAAAAATCCGCCCAATTTTCCATAATCGCGAAAGGATCCGCGGTTTGCTTATTATAAACCGTGATTGAGGCCGCGCCTTTGGCCGGCTTGTCCATTTCATTCCCCAGCAATATTTCGCCCACGGCTCCACCGCCAACTTGCGCGAAAAATTCAAACTCCGGTAAGTTGTCGGTTTGTTTTAAAACTTCATTGATGGTCGCGGTTTCCGGCAATTCATACACCCCCGGATTTTTAACATCACCGTTCACGGAATAAAACCTGGTATTTTTATATTCACCTTTATTAATTTTGCTCGCGTAATAAAAAGTTTCCACGTTATTCATCAAGGTCGGGCAGCCGAATAATCCGGAGGTGCTGATAAACGGCGGCCTTTGCCTCGGCTCCATTTTTTTGCCTTCAATCAAATTGCAAATCACAGTCTCTTCTCCCGCGATGTAATAATGCGGTTTTTTAAAAAGCTTAATCGGTTTTTCGCCAATCAATTGTTTTAATTTATTTTCGTATTTTTCAAAATAATTCGGGTTTAAATACAAATACGCTTCCGTGGCGTTAATTGTTTCCATGGCCAAAACCATTCCGTCAATAACATCCTGCGCGTAGTTTTCCAAAATAAAACCATCTTTAAAAACATTCGGTTCTCCTTCCGAAGCGTTGCAGATAACATATTTTTGGTCTCCATCCGCCCTAACCACGCTTTCCCATTTTAAGCCGGTCGGAAAGCCGGCGCCGCCTCGCCCGGTTAAATTCGCTTGTTTTAATTTTTCAATAATATCGTTCATAATAATTATTTTAATTTAATGTCCATACAAAATAATTCAATGCCGAAGCAAAAGTCACCCACAGCCAATAAGGAATCAAAAGCCACGCCGCGGGCTTGGATATTTTATAAAAAATTACAATCATTACGGTTATCGCGATCCATAAAGCGATAATGTCAAAAAAAGCCAAACCGTAATTTCCTCTGCCGAAAAAAATGATTGACCAAATGTAATTTAAGAATAATTGGATAAAGAAAACCGCTATGGCCGGATTAATATTTTTTTCGTCTTTCTTTTTCCAAACCAAGAACGCGGAAATTCCGATAAAAATGTATAAAATCGTCCAAACCGGAGCAAAAATCCAGCCCGGTGGAGCAAAAGAAGGCTTGTTTAAATAAAAATAAATATCTTTAACAATATTCATTCCGGAAAACCAAGAACTCAAAAACCCGACCAAAAGGACAAACAGCGCGAAACCCAATAATGTAAAAAAATCAGACAGCTTTTTGCTCATCTTTGTTTAATGCTTTATATTTATTATTAAAACTATTATATCCTTTTTAGGCTATTTTTAAAATAGCCTATGCTTTACTGCCCCGCTGCTTCCCCTCCAACGTAATTAGCCGAACTGCTTGCCAATTCGGCAGCGTTATATGGACGGACAATAATCCAGTCGCAATAAGCCGGACTGCTCGTGCTTTGATATATTCTCACGTTTTCCGCATCCGTAGGAACATACGTGGCATGGATTGATGGGCTTCCATCATTTATCCGAAAAATTGATGAAACTGTGGAATTGCGCGAAATTTCATATATATAGTATCCCCGATATTGCGTTCCCAAATCAACCGCGGAAAACGACCCTCCATTTGCATTTTGAAATCGATCCCTACCGCCTAGAGATCCGGAATCTGCATAAATTATGGTGTAATATGCCCCATTATCAAATCCAAAGTTTGGATAAGACGCCCAATTTATTCTTGCTCTCGCGGAATAATTAACGCCAAATTTCGCGGTTGTTTTTGTATTATTGCCTACCGCGGAAAGAGTCAATAAAGAAGATCCGACCGTGCCACCAGAATTGGTCCACACGCCCGCATCTAATGTTGCAAAATCGTCAAAAACCATAGGAGGCGGAAAAGTATTACTTCCGCTTGACCCTGCGGTTGTAGCCGTGGGCGAATAAAACATATTAATGTCCGTGCCGGTTGTGGCCGCAACTCCGCTCGGGAGGTTAACCCAAATAATCGTGGTTGATGTATTACAGCCCGACTCAATCCAATAACTTAGGTTGGTGGTCACGGGATCGTCGGAAAACCTTAAGGCTGTGCAACTTGAGTCCAGTTTAGCCGGAATCAAAGCTTGGGTATTAATCGTTAATTTCACGGGGTAAGGTCCGGAGATAGCCACATTACCGGCACTGGCAATATTGATTTTTTGTTTTAAAGCTCCATAAACAAAACCGCCTCCCCAAGAATTCGTAGCGCTGTTATAAACCCAGGGAGTTCCGCCAGTCAGAGTTCCGCTCAAAGTGAAACTGGTGGTTAGATTAGTATAAGTATATGAACCGCCGTTGGGATTAGATGGAATAACGCCAAGATAAGTTGGAATCAAGTCGGTTAATAAAGCCGGATACGCTCCGTTGTTCAAGGCTGCGTATTCCATAACCGCTTTTTCAATCGTTGCCATGTCCGCCTTGATTTTAGTGTCTTTGGCGGAGTTGATTGCGCCACTCATGGAGACGAAAATAAAGCCGGCGAGAATTCCAACAATCGCGATTACGACCAAGAGTTCAATCAATGTGAAGGCCTTAAATTTTTTATGCATTAAAAATATTATATCAAAAAACAGTCAAAAAAAGAATGCTTGGAGTTCAAGCATTCTTAATTAAATATTTTACTTATTCAAAGAAAAATATTTCGTCTATTTTTGTTTCTAAGGCGCGGGCAATATCATGAGCCAATTTTAGCGACGGAATGTATTTGCCCTGTTCAACGAAAAGAATCGTCTCGCGCCTAACTTTTACCATCTGCGCCAATTTCTCCTGGGTGAGATTATGGCGCGCCCGGAATTCTTTAATTTTAGTTGTCATCTTTTGGGCTGCCATAATTTCTATTTTTCATTATTTTAAATATCAGGCCTTGCAAAATCAAAAGCCCGCAAGTTGAATACGCCACGAGCGAACCGATTAATTCAAACTCCGGATTAACGTTTCTATTTGCCATTAAAACCAAAGAAGCGATTGCTCCGAAAATGCAATAAATGGAAAGAGCGTAACGGGCCGCGTTGCCGGCCAGGAAATAGTCCCGTTCGTCTTCCATGACTGCTTGAACTTTTTTCTTCATCGTAACCAAAACAGCCAGGGCGGCTATAGCCACAACAAAAGGAATTATGTAATTATTCGCCGCCACTGAAGCGGAAAAAATTGCGGCCAATAAAATAACGATTATTGTCCTTAGAACTGCATATGTTTTTATGTCCATATTTTCTATGTTAGTTTATTATAACTTAATGTTAGTTTAAACTAACTTAGTTGTCAATAGCATTTTCCCTTTTTTCGCGCTTCACGGCCAACTTCTTGCCTATGTTCCATTAAACCAATATAATATTATTATATGAATAAAAATCTTTACATTCTTCCTTTTGACCACCGCTCATCTTTTTTTAAAAACATTATGGGCATTAAAAACGCCCCTTCCAAAAAAGACGTTAATCAAGCCAATCAACTGAAAGAAATAATTTTTAACGGCTTTCTCTTGGCGCTCCAAGGATTTAAAAACAAAAATGATTTCGCCATTCTCGTTGACGAAAAGACCGGCCAGTCGGTTTTAAATAAAGCCAAAAAAGAAAAAATAAAAATTTGCTTGCCCGTGGAAAAAAGCGGCAGCTTGTTTGATTTTGAATATGGCAATAAATTCGGTGAACATATAAAAAAAATAAGCCCGGATTTCGTTAAAGCGTTAATCCGCTACAATCCCGATAATATTGGAATCAACAAAAAGCAACTGGCGAAATTGAAACAATTGGCGCAATTCTGCGAAAAAGAAAAATATCCCTTGCTTATCGAATTGCTCGTGCCGCCCACCGAGGCTGATTTGCAAAAATACGGAACAAAAAATTACGAACAAAAAATAAGGCCCATTAAAACCATCTTGGCGATTGACGAAATAGAAACAGTGGCCAAGCCGGCCATTTGGAAATTGGAAGGGTTTAACGCCAATGCTTGGAAAAAAATAATCAAACATATTGATAATAAGGCGGAAATTATCGTTTTGGGCCGCGGCGAAGAAGACAAGCAGGTCAGAAAATGGCTGAAAGACGCCGCTCAATTCAAAGAAATAATCGGATTCGCGGTTGGCCGGACTGTTTTCGCTGAAGCGATTAAATCCTATCTGAACGGCGAAATCAGCGAACACGAAGCCGGGTTGTGGATTGCGATTAAATTTTCTTTCTTTACAAGCCTATGGCAAAAAAGCAAATAACCTACAAAGAAAAATACCAACCAATTGTTTTTCCCCAAGACGAACAAAAACACAACCATATTATTGAATGGTGGTATTTTAACGGCAACTTAAAAACAAAAAGCGGAAAAATTTATTCTTTTATGGATTGCCTGTTTGCCGCTAAGCCGAAAAAAGTTGATATTCCATTTCTAAAAAAAATACCGGTTGGCCAGCTTTTCTTTTCCCATTATCTGTTAAGCGACAACACGAAATATTTTTGGAAAGCGCTTAACCCTTTTTGCGTTTTAGACTCAAACAGTTTTACCAAGCCCCTGCTTTGGGCAAACTACGATAACAATTGCTTAATTCAAGAAACAAAACCTTATGAGTACCAGGTTGTTAATGAATTCATTGATTTGAAAATGCGCTCAATAAAACCGCCTCTGCTTTTAAACAAAACCGGCTTTTTGGATTTGGAAGTAAAAACCACTTATTACTATTCTTTGACCCGGCTGGAAACCAAAGGGCATATTAAAATAAACAACCAATGGATTGAAGTGGAAGGATTATCCTGGATGGACCACCAATGGGCGCAAACCCCGGCCACGGACGACGACAAATGGACTTGGTTCAGTTTACAACTCAACAACAACACGGAAATTATTGTTTTTGTTTACGGCAACAAAATAAAAACTTTTCACGCCAGCTTATCGGACGCCCGCGGCGATACCAAGTCAACCGATAACGTAATTTTCAAAGAAGCCGGCGTAAATTACAAAAGCCCGGACACGGGCCATGTTTACCAATTGGGGCACATTATTGAAATACCGGAATTTAAAGCCAAGTTAACCGTTGTTCCGTTTAAAAAAGACCAAGAAATGATTTTCGGAAACATCAGTTATTGGGAGGGCGGAATTAAAGTAACCGGCGAATTAAACGGAAAAAAAGTGGAAGGATTGGGTTTCGCGGAAATAACAGCCAATATCCGTTCGGAAAAAATAGCCAGCTCTTTATGGAAAAATATCGGAAAAAAAGGGCTTTGGAAAAATATCCAGGACATCTCGGATATCGGCGCGAAAACGGTTTATTTCGTGAATAAAAATATAATCAATAAGCCGAAATAGTTTAGATTTCGTAGATTTTATTCGGCTCAGAAACTTCGGCGCTAACGCCGATTTTTTGTTTTATCGTAATAGCCAAAGCTTGCGCGGTTTCGTTTTCTCCGTGCGTAATAAAAAATCGCGTTGGCTTCGGATTATCCATTTTTTCCATCCAATTCAAAAGGCGCGGCTCGTCGGCATGGGAAGAAAAAGAAAGAATTGAAGAAATCTTGGCGCGCACCGGAACTTTATCCTTGCCTATTTTTATTTCTTTCGCCCCGTTTAAAAGTTCACGCCCGATTGTGTCTTCCGCTTGGTAAGAAACCAGCAAAATATGGTTCTTTGAGCTAACGACATAATCTTCAATATATCCCCGGATTCTTCCGCCACTAATCATTCCCCCGCCGGCCAAAACAATTTTCGGAGGACGGACTTTTTCTATGGCCAAAGACTGCTTGATGCTTGGCGTAAATTTTAATCCTTCAAAAGCGAAAATATCGTCGCCGGCATTGATGCGGGCGTTAGCTGTTTTATTAAAATATTCTTTCGCGTATTTATGGTAAATTTCCGTGGCTTTAATCGCCAAGGGGCTATCCAAGAAAATCGGCACATACGGAATTTCTTCTTGCTCAACCATAACGTTCAAATCATACAGCATCTCCTGGATTCTTTCCAAGGCGAAAATGGGAACGACTAAATTAGTTTTTTCAGCTACGGCTTGTTTTATTAACTCCTTTAACTTTTCTCTGCCCTGGGCTCTCGGCTCATGAACGCTATTTCCATAAGTTGACTCAACAAAAACATAATTCGCGCCATCCACGCTATAAGTATCATTAAGAAGCACGGATGGAGAATTCCCCAAATCACCCGAAAAAACCAGTTTTTTCCACTCACCTTGGTCGTTTATTGAAACCTCAAAAATACAAGACCCCAGAATGTGCCCGGCGTCGCGGGCGACAACTTTCACCCCGGGAATAATTGTTTTTTCTTGGTTATAATTTATTGTGGAAAAAAGTTCTTTAGTCTCGGCAACATCGTAATCGTAATAAAGCGGTTCGGTTGCGTATTTATTTTGATCGGCTAAAAATATTTTAGCCGAATCCAATTGCATTAAATTAGCCAATTCGGCGGTTGGAGGAGTGCAAAAAATCTTACCCTTAAATCCTTCTTTTACCAATCTCGGCAAACGGCCGCAGTGGTCCACGTGCGCGTGGGTCAATAGCGCAAAATCAATTGATTTCGGCTCAAAGCCGAATTCGTGGTTTCTTTCGTGGGAATTAGGCCCCTGAAACATTCCGCAATCAACCAAAAACTTGGCGTTCTCTATTTCAATTAAAATGCAAGAGCCCGTAACTTCTTCCGCGGCTCCATGAAAAGATATTTTCATATTTTAGAATTACGAATTATAGATTAAGTATAAAACATAAACACGGTTAAATCAAAAGCGGTCCAAGCGGACCGCCATCAAGTATTCTGCGCCATGAGCCGTAGCCACTCTACGGTTGAAAAAGTTCTTCGGGCTGAAAATCAACTTTCTCCACTCCCTGGAACTGTTCCGCTGTTTTGATTATTTCGTTTCTCAAAATCCTTATTCGGCAAGCTCCGCCGGTTGTAAAACCGGGAACTTCCGTGAAATTCAAGGTTAGCTTTCCATCTACCAAATTGACTCCGAGCAGTTTAAAATCCGGGTTTGGAAATTCGGTTCTAAGGCCTTGCGCTTTTTCTTCTTCCGTTAAATTACCTTGAATAAGTAAATTAATCGTATCTTGAATCGGTGTTCCCGTAACAACTATTTCCCTTTCCACCGGCAAAACAAAATCCTTGCCGCAAGTTATATCCGTGTCTAATTTTCTATTGTAATAAAACAGTTGAACTTTTGTTTTTTGCGGCTCAACAACCGGCGGAACAATTGTGTCCTGAATTTTCGGTTTGGGCATTAAAATATCAACATAATATTGGGGGCCCAAAAAAGCCAAAGAAACAATAAAAATTGTGGCTAAAATGGCCAATATTCCGACAAAAGTGCTAACAATGCTTTTTCGGTCAAGCATGCAAAGCCCTATTAAAACCAATATTAACGGCCAGAGATTCCAAACATTAAAGCTTATTTTAATCAAGCCCAAATTATATAATAAAATCGCCAGCCCAACTAAAATAATCACTACTCCCAAGAAAAATCCTCCCCAATTTATTTTTGGGCTTATTTCGGGACTCGCGGGGCTTGGCTTGGAAATTTTATTTTCGCGGGGCTTGGCCGGGGTTTTGCTTTTTTTCGCCGTTTTTGCTTGAACCATAAATTTTAAAAATCATCCCACTTTTATTAAATAGGATATAAATTATTTATTTTTGTTTTCCAACTATATTTACACCGATTAAAATTATAAGCAAAGATAAAGCGATTTCCCATTTCATCCATCCGAACAGATCCACTTTAAAAATCTCTTTGAATAAAAGGTTTAAACCGATGACGATTATCAAGATACCGGCGATATTTTGGAAAAACGGCACCATTGAGTTGTCTTTGGCGTTATCAACCAGCTCTTTTGTTATTTTCTTAGCTTCTTCGCCGATATTTCTGGTTTGCTTAACCGGATCTTTCGGCATCAATAGAGCCAAAATCAAATAAATAAAAACACCGGATCCGCCGGCGAAAACCAAAAACAAAAAAATAATCCTGATAATCAAAGAATCAACTTCCAAATATTCGGCTAAACCGCCGCAAACTCCAAAAATTATTTTATCGGTTGAGGAGCGGTATAATTTTTTAACATTATTGGCCATTTTTTTAAATATTTTTTAAAAGTTTTTAACGAACCTGTCTTTTTTATAATCTTCGCCCCGGTTAAATAATCTTATTTAACTGGTTTGTTATTCGTTGTTAATATTATAAAACACAAAAATAATTTTTGCAAACTATTTTTTGTGCACATAAAGAAATTTTCAAAAAATATGCTAATTTTTTTTATACAATGGGTTCATTTTCCTCAGTTTCGCTATGATTCCCGGTAAAATTTTGATGGCTTTTTTTATTTCTTCCGCCGTGTTTTCTTTTCCCAAAGAAAATCTAACGGAGCCGTGCGCGACCTCCGGAGTGATTCCCATGGCCAATAAATTATGCGAAGGCTCCAGGCTGCCCGAAGCGCAAGCCGAACCCGTAGACACTTCCACTCCCTTGAAATCCAATTCAAAAAGAATGGATTCTCCTTCGGTCCAAAGGAAAGAAAAATGCGCGTGCGAAGGCAAAGAATTTTCAATGTCCGTGTTTAAAATCGTTTCGGGAATATTTTTTAAAATTCCTTTGATTAAAACGTTTCTGAGTTTTTCTATTTTCTTGTTATTTTTCGCCCTTTCTTTTCCCGCCAACTCAACCGCCTTGCCCAAACCAACAATGCCCGCCACGTTCAAGGTCCCGCTTCTTAAATTCCTTTCTTGGTGCCCTCCCAGTTGGATTCCTTTTAAAGGCGATTTGTTTTTGATATACAAAATTCCCACGCCCTTGGGCCCGTAAATTTTGTGCCCGGACAAGCTTAAATAATCCACGCCCAGTTTTTTAACATCGCACTCAAGCGCATTAACGGCCTGGGTCGCGTCTGTGTGGAAATAAATTTTTCTTTTTTGCGCCCGCAATAATTTTCCGATTTCTTCAATCGGCTGGATGGACCCGACCTCGTTATTGGCATACATTACGGAAACCAAAATCGTGTCATCCCTGATCGCTTTTTTCAAATCGTTAATATCCACCACTCCATTTCCTTTTACGGGCAAATACGTCACGTCTATGCCTTCTTGCTCCAATTCGGCGCATGGCTCCAATATGGCATCGTGCTCTATGGCGGTCGTAATAATGTGCATTTTTCTGCCGTTCCGCAACGCCTTAATGATTCCTTTTAAAACAAGGTTGTTTGATTCAGTTGAGCCGGAAGTAAAAATAATTTCATTGCTTTCGCAATTCAACTGCCCGGCTATTCGTTGCCTGGCTTTTTCAACCGCTTCGTATGCCTGCCGCCCCAAAGTATGGATTGAAGTCGCGTTGCCGAATTTTTCACTGAAATACGGTAGCATTTCTTTTAGGACGCGCTTGTCCACAGGGGTGGTGGCGCTATGGTCAAAATACGCTATCTTCATTTTTCTTTATTGTAATTTTTAATCGCTTCGTGCAAAGCTTCCACTCCCAACATTGAGCAGTGCACTTTTTGAACCGGCAATCCGCCCAAATCTTCCACTATTTTATCTTTTGTGATTTTCAACGCTTCTTCAATCGTTTTGCCTTTAACCATATCGGTTAAAGCCGAAGAAACCGCGATGGCAGCGGCGCAACCCAATGTTTCAAATTTAATGTCTTTGATTATATTATCCTCCACTTTTAAATATATTTTCATCACGTCGCCGCAAACCGGATTACCCACTTCTCCAATGGCGTTCGCGTCGCTAATCACCCCCTGGTTATGGGGATGCTTAAAATGTTCTAAAACTTTATCTGAATAAATCATTTTTTAAAATTATTTAATAACTTCTATGTGAATTTTACTGGCGATAACAACGTTATTTTCAATTTCACCGGTTATGGTAACGAGGCGCCCTTGTTTTAACGCTTGCTCGCAAGCAATCGGTTGGCTGCCCAAGTCGCAAATAGCCTTATCAACTTGAAGCTTGATTTGAAGGGCCGGCGCTCCCGGAGCTTCATAAACCAAATACCAAACTCCCGCTTCCATTCCCGGATTATCTTTAACCAAGTTGCCTGTTTTAAAAAAATTTTCACCCGGTTCCGCGCTCGTTTGCGTTTGGTTGTTTTCGCTTATCGTTGGAGCTTGCGCCACATTTTTTCCGGCCAAATCATAACTAATAAAACTGACAACAATAATAATTACAATAATTAAAATTATATATAATATATTTTTGCTCATTTACTTAAAAAAATATTACTTGGAACTGAATGTTATCGGCAAAACAACTTGCTTGTCATCGGCCGCCTTATTGCTTATGTTTTTGTTGTAAAACACCAATTGCCCTTCTTTCATGCCGGCAGGCACGATAAAAGTCAAAGTGGCGTTAAATTTAACCGGCAGTTGCGCCCAATTTGTGACCGCGGATAAAGAAGACGAGGCCATTAAATTGCCGGATGAATCCAATAAATCAACCCGGCCGGCCTGCCCTTCGTACGCGTTCCAGCCGTTGCCGGATACGGAGCCGCTAAGGCTCAAAGGTGAATTTATTCTATCTCCCGCAGCCAAATAGTCAAGCGCGAAACCGCTGCTATTTTGGGAAACCGCGGCATTATCGCTGCCACTAAATAAGCTTGGATTCAAGATATCTTTAATTTGGGAAAGCGGTATTTCAACTTTTTGCTCCCCGGCGGCGTAAGGCGCCACGGCGTAAGGTGGAAAATAAATTACAAGCGCGCCATTGTAAACGTTAAAAATTTTATAATTATCGGCTATCGGCCCCGCGCCCGCGTTTATCGCCTGCGGGTCCGAGATATTTCTTTTAACTAATTGGCTGATTGTTAAACCCGAAATTTTTTGCAAATAATTTGAATTAGGAATAAACAAATCACTTAAGCTTAATTCTTTTTTATTTTTTAAATCAAAAACTAAAGAAGCTAAATTCTCGTTCGGGTGCGCCCCGCCGGTATACCAACCGATAACAAATTTAAAGCTCAAAATGCTGTCACCGTATAATTGCGAAGAATAATCTACTGAAAGCGTGTTTTTTGTTTCCGTGCTTGAAGGCGCTCCCAAATCAACGAATATTTTCCGGAAATCGGCAATTTGTCCGTTAACCAAATCCTTAACCTCGGAATCAATATAATCTTGTCCGGTTTGCGGATAAACCGCGTTGATTGACCAAGTATTTGTTTCTTCAACCAAAGCCGGAGCGTCTTTAATATTTATTGCGTTTTCACTGCCCGCGGTTGGCGGATTGTTTTTGGGGCTGTTTTTGGGAGAACCGTAAAAATAAAACAAAGCGAAAAGCGCGATGGCGACTGCCGCGATTATTAATACATTAACAATTAATTTCTTTTTTCTTCTTCTGCCCATTGTGTTAAATTTTAATTTATAAAAATTTACTTGGAAGGATTAAGCGTAAAAAACATTCTTCCGTTTTCTTGATAACTAAAACCAAAATTTCCTTGAAAAACATTTAAATTATCAATATCATCGTATGGTCCGTATTCCTTGTTATTGATATTGGCTTTCCATTTGCCATTAACCTGGTAAATAAATCCAAACTTGCTTCCCGCCACGGAAATATTTTTTATGGCGCTGAACGGGCCAAAATCCTTATTATTGATATTCACCCACCAGCCGTTATTTTTTTGGTAAACATAGCCATGCCCGCTATCAGCCACGGATAAATTGGTAACCATTTGGTAGGGCCCGTATTCTTTGTTATTTATAACAACTTGCCATGCTCCGTTTTTTTGAAAAGCATATCCGTAATTCTTGTCCGAAACATTTAATAAAATCGGATTGCTGTCGTAGGGCCCGTATTTATTGCGGTTGATTTCCGCGTACCACTTTGCTCCCTCCGAATAAACCACGCCGTAACCTTTGTTAGACAAAGACGCTTGGATAAATCCTAGCGGCGAGCTAAAAACTTGGCCGATTGGAGCGCTGTATAAATTTAAAAAAATAAAAAAAGCCGCGATTGCCAAAACAATAATCAGTCCAACCACTATTTGTATTATTGGAATGTTTTTCATTGTTTTATTATTCTATTTCCCCGTCGGCATTGTATTCTACCACAAAAGCGTCGGTGGCGCCGCTGCTCGCCAAATCCAATGAATCCGTGGAATGGAAATTTATTGTTTTGTAAAAATAACCTGTAACGAGCGGATTTCCGTTTTTATCAACCGCGACGCCGTCAACCGACTGGATTTCGGTTTCCGCGGACACCGCTCCGCCCAAATCCCTGGCCCATAAATATTCTCCTTCGGGCGAATATTTAGCCAAAAATCCGTCGCTCGCCAATCCGTCACTAATTGCGATTAAAGTTTGCGCGGTTTTACCAACGCTGAAATTGCAGCTTATTTTAAATAATCCGGTTAAATATATGTTGCCATTGCCATCCAATTTAATTCCCGTGGCTTGTTCCGCTTTCGGTCCTCCGAAACTTTTTGTGAAAATCACTTTTCCAAGCTTATCTATCTTCACAAAAAATACATCGCTCTCTCCGCGGCTCATTATGTTTTTTCCGATTGCGGTTGTTCCAGAAAAATTACCAACAATGTAAATATTATTATTCTTATCAATTTGCATTCCGTTAATGGCCGGCATGTCATTTCCTTCTCCGCCCCATTGCTTTACGAAAGCAAAATTAAAGTCATCGTCGTATTTTGCCAAAAATATATCAAAGTCATCGTCTGAAAAAATAGAGGCTTTCGCGTTTTTACTGTTTTTTAAATCAAAATTGCTTCTCCCTAAAAAGTACCCGGTTAAATAAACATCTCCTTCGGGGCTGATTTGGATCGCGGATGCTTCGTCCCGCACGGCTCCTCCAAGAATGCCGCCTTTTAAAAATGTTCCGTCCGAAGTATATTTGCCAACGAAAATATTCCTAACTTTGGCGCGGCCGCTGAAAGTATTGTCAGGCGTTGATTGGTTCGGATCGTCCAAGTTTACGGAATCGTCAAAAACTCCGGTTAAATAAACATTATTGCTTTTGTCCAACGCAATGCTTCTGGCTTCTTCAAATCTCAAATCATTATCCGTGAAAGGTATTTTTTCCGGATTGCCTATTTTTTTCGCCCATGCAAATTTTCCGTTATTGTCATACTTTGCCAAAAAAGCGTCGCGGCCGGTGCCGGCATCTAAATTATTTTCCGCGTCCAAGTCCGGATTAAAATCCGCCATGCCGCCAAAATATCCAGCCAAATAAATATTGTTTTGGCTGTCCAACTTCAAGTCCAGCGGCATATCCTTGCCCGATGAGCCAACACTGAAGCCCCATAATAATTTTTTGTCCGGCGCGTATTTGGCAACGTATATATCCGTAGCGCTGCTAATCAAAGAATTGCCCAAACTGGTTACTTCCATCAGCCCGCCTGTTACGTCTAAATTAACGGTTCCCTGGAAATATCCGGCGATATAAATATTGTTTTCCGAATCCGTGGCGATTGTTTTTCCGCCGTCATATTTATCCGCGCCCAATCGGAAAGAAAAACCTTGGTTTTTATTCTCAAGCAAATTCGAATCGGTCGCAGATGGATTCGCGGGCGCGGGCGTATTTTTTGATAAAGCCGAAACCGCGCTGGCCTGGAAAAGATTAATATTCTTGATTTTTAAAACATCGTAACCGATATAAAAAGAAAAAATCACAACCGCTAACAGCAACAAAGTTCCGTATTTCTTGCCGGCCCTAACTCCCCATCCTAAAATGGCGAAAATGACAGCCAAGGCCAAAAAACCGGCCAAGGCCAATGTCCAAATTTTAAAATCCAAAATCTCTCCAAGCGCCTTAAAGGGAGAATAAACAGCGAATAAAATAACGCTTAAGTCAATCAACGCGCCGGCAGTGAAAAAACCGGATAAAAATTTAGAAATTTCTCTTTTTTCCATAATATCTGCTTCTATTATAATCTTTTTAACCTCCCAAAACAAGGGCTTTAAAAACAAATTTAATGTTTTTAGATTGCTTTTTCATCCAAGATGGGGTATTTTATATATACGTTATAATTTTTAAAAATATGCTCAATAAAACAAAACTTTATTTACTGTCTTCTCTCTCCGCCATTGGAATTTTTTTCGCCACCACGGTTAAAGCGGTTTGCCCGGTTTGCACCGTGGGCGTCTTCGCCGGCCTGGGGCTTGCCCGCTGGCTAAAAATTGACGATACGATTACCGGCTTATGGATTGGAGGATTTACAGTTTTGTTAATAATGTGGACTATCCAATTTTTAAACAACAAAAAATTCAATTTTCCAGGCAGGGACATTCTTTTAATAATTCTCTATTACGCTTTCACTATTTGGCCTTTGCGTTCTTTTGAAATTATCGGCAACGAACAGCACACCATTTGGGGAATGGACAAATTGATTTTTACGATTATTTTGGGAAGCATCGCTTTCTTTGCTTTTGAAAAATGGTATCGCGCGGACCGAGCTAAACGCGGCAAATCTTTATTCCGCTACCAAAAAGTAATTTGGCCAATGATTCCTTTAATTGTCTTGTCCATCTTCTTTTACTTTGTAACCAAATACAACTTACTCTGCTGCTACCCAACCGCGTAAACAAATAAATCTATATTTATTATTTTACTATTTTAAACCAAAAGCCGCTCTTCGAGCGGCTTTTTCTTTTCCAAAACAATCAAATAAGAATGTTTATATGTTCGTCAGATTTTACTAAATCTGACGCCAATTCGCTCTCCACGAATTGGCCCAAACATCAATATTTCGAGCGAATAGGTCCAAACATGAACGAACGCAGCACAATATCACTAATATTGACAGATTATATCAAATATTCTATTATCTAAAAACCCCAAGAGGTGGGTGTTATGCTTGAAGAAAAACAAAAGCTCATTGTACAAACATTTGAGAAAGTTAAGAAAGCTGCCGGTACTACTCTTGCTGTCATGCTCTTATGGGACGAACTGCCGAATGAATTCAAAAAGTCATTTGGTCTCGGGAATTTATTCGAATTATACGAAAAAACCCCGAAGAACAACCCAATCAAATTATCCATCCGCCAAGAGATTTTCGGACAAACCGGAAAATTCAACGAATGGAAAAATATAAGTGAGAAATCCAAAGATGACCCCGCATTAAATTCGTGGGCAAAAGAACAAATGGTTGTTACTGCCAATCGCTTCTCTGACTACCAAGACCTATATCTTTTAGGGTATGATGTCATTGATAAAATGATTCTCGCAACCACTAACCAGAGAGAACGACTTTCCGCCTACGAAGCCGCCAGAAATGACGAAGACAAGGCCCGGCTAAAACAATTTTTATTCACGGGTATGCGCGGAGTTACTGGATACGCAAAATATATTTACTGGAGTAAAGACATATCAGTTCTCAATAAAATAAAAGATGCGGTTTTGCCTCACGAAGAATGGATCCGACTATATGATGAATATGGAGGAAATTACTCGCCTGAAGAGCTTTTCGTGTTTCTCTTTCATAAGCGCTGCCAAGATGTCTACGACTTTGATGAAGGAATGGATATCATTGACTGTGAACGATACTCTATTAGAACCACAGACCTCGATGCTCGGATATCTAAAGATATGTTGAAAGTGAGAATGACCACCATCAAAGCCGCTTGTTCACCCGAACAAATTCGTGAATTATTCCAAAAAAGAATAACTTGGCGCCGCGAAGAAATCCCAGAAATAATTAAGGCGTTCCGGCGAATGCCAAAAAAACTCGGTTTTGCCGGGTTGATCAAGCTACGAGAAGAAACTTATACTTATAGCCGCGAATTAAAGGGTTTCCTTGTTGAGGAAATGTACGACCTGGATCTAAGATTTGCTGATTTGATTGAACTCTGGCGAATTGAAGAATCTGTTCCGTTACTCTACCGTATTTTCAACGCAGCTGAAACGATTGAAGAATACGCAACCATCTACGGCCTCTATTACGGATTCATCAGTCATGGCTTGGAAAACGATATCAAGCAAAGAGCTTTCGTTCAGATGCAAAAAATACTTGCCTCTCAATAATTTTTTTAAAAAATTTGAGAGGCTTTTTCTTTTCCAAAAAACCAATCACCCCTAATGTTTGGAGGTCGGACCTCCAAACATTAATTCTTGATTCTTGATTTGCCTATGTTTGGCAACCTGGTTGCCAAACATTCTTACCAGCTGCCGCCTCCGCCGCCACCAAAGCCGCCACCCGAGAATCCGCCGCCGCCGCTAAAACCTGAACCGCCACCGGCTGCCACACTGGTAAAAGTCGCGGCTGTTGCGGTATTAAAATTGCTTAAATCGTTAGTTAATAACGAACTTGTAAAAATTATGCCGCTCGGAGAGGAATACCAGCCATTGGTCGCTTGAGTATAGATTCCTTCAAATTGCTTCGCCCATTCTTTTTCCACTCCCAAAACCATGGCATAAGGCAAATATTTTTCAAATGTTTGGGGATTTTTTGCCGGAGCATTATGGAACTTAATCCTTTCTTTTTCCGCCACGGATAAATACAATTTTAATCCTTGGATATGCTCTTTGGTATAAACTCCTTTTTGGGTGCTACGAGAAACCAAAAATGGAAAAATTATCACAATGACTTGAGACACAACCAAGGCCAGGACCGGCCATAAAGACGGAATGGAATTTACAAAATAAATTATGACTCCAATCACCAATATTAATTCTCCAATACCGATAAGCGATAAAATCGGCTTCCAATAATTTTTATCAAAATAATCTTTCTTTTCCAATTCTTTGGAAGTATCGCTGCCGATATCCGCCAAAGTTTTTCTATTAAAATTAAATGTTCTATTATTCTTGGCTATTTCGGAAAGCAAAATCTTGGTGTCATCGCCAAACAAATAATCTATCAAGTCTTTATCAAATTGGTTGCTTGATTCGTCTTTGGATTTCAGTTTTTCCAATTCATAATCCGATGACCCAAAAACCCATTTCTTTTCTATCTTCTTTATTTTTAAATATCCATTAATCGCCAGGTAAACAATTTCAGCCGAGATATCTTTGTTATCCGTGTGTTCGTCTATAATCGTGCCAACTTCAATGGGCGTTAAATTATCCGGAATGTCATATTCCGCGATAATTATTCCCCTGCCTTTCGGCCCGCGGCCATAACGCCTCCAAATATACAATAAAACTAAAAAGATAATTATGGGCAAAACCAAAACCCAATTATCCATTAACACGGACTGAATGACTTGTTCTTGGGTTGGCGCAATCACCGTGCCCTTGGGCATTTTTATCAAAATTGTCATATTTTGCTTTTCCGCCAAATTGTTTGAAGAAAAATCAACATAGGTTTTGCCTTGCTTAGCAATAAAAGCCGTGTTGTCGCAATTCATTGTGCTGGAATAAGCGCCCACAAAACATTTAAACTCAAAATTATTGGCGATACTCAATTCGGCCGGCAAAATTACGTTTACGCTCATTTTGGAAATTCCAACAGCCCAATCAAACCCGTTTACGTTCCAATACAATTCGTCATATTCTGGAAAATAATTTATAACCTTATCTATTTTATACCCGATAACATAAGTGTGTATTCCTGTAATTAGCGTATCCGCGTCGCCTATTTTTATTTCCACGTTGCCAGCGGAATTATATTTACTTGCTTTGTAAGTATTGCCGTTTTCATCCGTAACCGATATGTCGGTTATCCTTAAATTATAAGCTAAATTATCCCGGGTATAACGAACCGGAATATCCCGATAAATCCCATGCTTTTGCAAATTACCAAAATCATAAACAATGGTTTCGGTTATATTCAAGGTGCTATCTTGGTTCACAATCACCTGAACTCGGTAATCGTTTACCTGTTCAGCAAACACATTATTCCCAAAACAAAGCCCACCAATCAAAACAAGCGCGCAAAATAAAATTAATCTCAAATTATTTTTCATATTTTTATAAATTCTCTTCTTTTTCAATTTTTACTTTTTGTGGATCAAAAATTAAATAAGTATCGTGGTCGTGTGTATGATTTTCTTCTCCTCCCTCAAGAGCAACCAAACCATCGTATCCCAAAGACTTAATATAATTGGTAAAATAATCCTGTGTATTAAATGTTACATCTTTCAATCTACCACTCTCGATAGTAGAATCTATGGCTTTTATAGATTCTTCAATGCTATCGATAACAATCCATTTTAAATTAGGTTTTTTTAGTTCTTGCTCTAATATGGGCCTAAACCCCAATAATATTTTTTTAATATTCTCTATTTTTCTTAAATCCAATAACTTTATATTCTCAATACTTACTTGATAAATAGTTGGTTCTTTATTTTTACTTTCTTCATTATATCGTGATTTTGCATAACACAACGCGTCTTCTTCTTTTGAAGTAAGGTATATGCCATTACCAATTGTAGTATTGCCGGACCCTCTAAGTTCTTTAATTCCCTTTGTCCCCGACCCATGATAAAGTTCCTTATTATCAATAAATAATTCCAAACTATCATCTTCCGATTCATTGCTATTCTCTTTCGCTTCCAGAGGTTGTTCTAATTCTCTTGGTTTCTCAAAATTCATATTCTTGACTTATTATCTTTATCCAATTATATCAAATTTCTTCCAAATAACAAAAGCCGCCAGAAGGCGGCTTTTGTAAATAATTTAGATTACGGATTGGTTGCTGGGGTTGATGGCGGGGTTACTGCCTGTTTCATCAATAACCTGGCGTCAATCAGTTCTTTTCGGGCTTCGGTTAATAAGGCCTTACTTGCCTGTAAAATGGTCTTGTTTCCCGGATATCCTTCGGGGGTTAGAGCCAAAACATCAGTAATGGCTTTTTGCGCCTTGGTCTTGGCGTCGGCTATTTTCGCTTTTATATCCGCATTTGTTGTTTGAGTATCCATTAAATCAGCAATATTCAAAATTTTATCCGCATACGAGATAATCGCTATCCTGGGTTCAAACACGGCAAATATTCTATATTGTTGGACAATCGCCTTTCGGTCTGCCAATAAAGTCGCCTTATCCGTGTCCGCGTTGATTTTTACTTTTAATTGTTGCAATGCCGCAATTTCCGCTTGAACTTGTGAAACCAAGGCGGTCTTTTGTTCGGTTGTGATTTTTTTCGCAGCATTAATTTTTTCAATCGCATTATTCAAAAAAGTTATTCGGCGGTCTATTTCCTGGCCGGCTTTTTCCTTTTGCTTTACCATTAAGGCCGCTTGGGCTGCCGCGGCTTTTTGCGCCGGAGTTTGAGTTTGTGTTTCCGCGGCAAATATTCCGGTCGCCACCACGAGCCCGGCTGTTATTAAAATTGAAATAAATAAGTTTTTATTAATCATAATGTTGCTATTATTTGTTAAGAATGTTTGGGCGAATTTATAAACGTATAAATTCGTGTCGGATTCACCAGAATCCGACGAACATTGATAGATATGGTTTAGTTGTCGGACAAAACGTCAATCGGGGTGTCGTTTAAAGCAGTGTTGGCTTGGCTTTCTTCTACATCCAGTTGATTGAGCAAGTTATCAATGTTTTCATCAGTTACGGTTGGGGTGTTATTTACAACCGGCTGCTCAGATTGGTTATTATTAGTATTAGTCGCAGGGGCTGGAGCTTTAAACATTCCAAAGCCGGATAAAATAAAATAAACCAAAACTCCGATAGCCACAATTGTGCCAAGTATCCAAAGCCAATTCTGGCTTTTTTTAACAACCACTTCTTCATTTGGATTTGTTTCTTCTTCCATATTTTAAAAAGTTTATTCTTATACCCTAATTATACTTCTCTGTTATTCAAAACACAACATTATTTAAGAATGTTTGGCAACCTGGTTGCCAAACATAAGTTAATTGGGAAGGTTCACCCGATCAAATAGCGCTTCGCGCTAATTTTTCGATAAAATTATTTATAAATTTTTCACAGCCTTACGGGAAAAATTATTTGACCGGGTAAATTTGCGTCGGATTTTACTAAATCCGAATCTCATTCAGCAGAATGACCTACTGGGATATCACTCTACGTGAATTGACATTTGGCATTTGGTACAGTCAAATTTGAGTAAAAACTTTTGCCCGCGTTCGTTTACCAAATATAACAGCTCTTTTATTTCTCCGCCCTTATTTTCTTTGGCGCAATAGCCAAAATAATGCCTTAAACAATGTTTGGTAGTCATTACCTTTTTGCCTTTTCTTTCTTTGAGTAATTCAAAAGCCGGTTCAATTTCTTCAACTCCGTGCTCTTTATAAAATTGTTCCGCCAGCTTGTTTGCCACGTTATACTCATAAGCCAATTTTTTCTCAGGAAACAATTCTTTGCTATCGGGTAATTTAAAAGTTTCCTTTTGATAATTTTGCTTTCTTTTTTCCAAAAGTATTTCCAAAACCTTACGGCGCATTTCGTTTAAAACCGACATTTTAATAAAAAACATTTTATCAAAATTAATCTCAACTTTTGCGGCACTAAAAATCGTTTCTCCGGATTTGGATAATTGGGAAATTATCACTTCTTTCGCCTTTTCCGCGTTTTCCGCCACTTCTTTTATTGCCTCAATTTCAAATAAGGCCTCATTGCCCTCTTCATCTTTAGCAATTACGCCAAATCCTTTCTTTGTTTCAAAAATAGACATTATCACAGGAATCAATCTCTTTGGCTTGCCTGTTTTTAATTGTTTGCCGAATTGAATGTCAAAATTGCGAAAGATTTCCGCGCCTACATACAACCCATCCATATTGTTCAAAAAGATTTCATTACCCGCGACCTTATTTACATTACTGCCGGTTAAATCGCCCTGCTTATTAATAAAGCACAAACCATCGCCATTGCTAATTTTTTCTTGCGTATCCAAAATAAAATAATCTTTAAAAACTTTCTCCACTTTGCCCATAAACTTGCCAATGGATTTGGGCGAATTGATTGCCAAAACATCTTTATTCCTTTTTTTAAAAAAATAATTTGTAAATCCCCGATTGAATGTTTTCGCCAAATCCGATTCAAAACCGGCTTCAATAATCCCCTGTGAGGATTTTATTAAATCTTTTCTCTTAGCAATAATTTTATCCAATTGTTGGCGATAAGCCAAAACAACATTGGTAACATAATCCTCGTCTTTTAAGCGGCCTTCTATTTTATAAGATGTAATACCTGCGTCTATCAAATTTTCCAAATTTTCCAATTGGTTAAAATCTTTTAAAGAAAGCAAATATTTATTTTTTGCCAAGACCTTGCCGGTAGAATCAATTAAAGAATACGGCAAGCGGCACGCTTGCAAGCATTGGCCACGGTTGGCGCTACGACTGGCAATGGCTTCGCTCATATAACAACGCCCGCTAAAACTTACGCAAAGGGCGCCGTGAACAAAAGCTTCCAATTCCAATTTGGTATTTTTGCTGATTTCTTTAATTTGCTCTTCGGATAATTCCCTTGCCAAAATTATTCTTTTAAACCCGATACCCTCCAAAAACTTTATTTTTTCCAAATCATAATTATGCATCTGCGTGCTGGCAATCAAAGGTATTGGCGGCAAGTCCATTTCCAAAATGCCCATATCCTGGATAATCAATCCATCGGCTTGGGTTTCATATATTTCATGGATAAGCTTTTTCGCTTCTTCCAATTCATTGTTGTAAATAATCGTGTTAAAAGCCACGTAAACTTTCACCCGAAATTGATGGGCATATTCAACCAGGGCTTTAATGTCTTCCAAATTATTGCCGGCTTCCGCCCTGGCGCCGAATTTTTGGGCGCCAATATAAACCGCGTCCGCGCCGGCATTAATCGCGGCCATTCCCGTGGCTAAATTCTTGGCCGGAGCCAATAATTCCAATTTTTTAATCTTGTTTTCCATATATGCATTAAATCAGATAAACGTAATTAAATAAAGGTTTACCCGAGCAAATAAAAAAGGTTCACTCAGTATGAGGAACCATATATTGCTTTTCCCGCGATATCATAAAGGGCAAACAAACCGGAAAGCGTAACCAGGATTTCGCCCGGATGGCAGAACCCGCTGGAATCATACTCCCTCCCCGTTATCTTTGTCCTGTGCGGCTTTGCGTATGTTACGCAATCTGTCGGGCATTCTAAAAATAGGCATCCGTCCTCGGTAAGGTAGGTCAAAAAATTTCCGCCTTGATAAGGCCGGCCGTAAATATACGAATAGGTCTGCTCCATCGCCCTTTTAATGTTGTCCAGGTCGGAATTGTCGGCTTTATTTTCAAGCCAATCACAAAGCTCAACCGAATAGTCTCCTCCAATCCCATATCTGTTGTTTTGATAGTCAGCAACGACATACAAGGAAAGAAGTTGGCTTCTCCCTAAAGGATCCAACCCTTGCCGATAAGCGGGGCGGACAAAATGAGTAAACAACACCATGGTTTGGACAATGGCCTGGATTCGTTTCCAAGACGAAACATTTTCACTGATTGCTTTGGGAAGAGGAATTCTGAATTCAATATTTTTACTATCCTCCTTTGTTATTTTAAAGGCGCCGTCAAAGCCAAAGCCTTGATTGGCCAAAAAACTCCCAAGATGGCATTGTTCTATTTTTTCGTTAATCAAACCGTAATCAATTTGCAAAGAATCCATTAATCCTTTACCGGCCTTGAGAGACAAAGCCAAATCTGCGCCGGGAATAAACCCGAGCCGATATAATTCACGGCATCCGTTGATTGAAATGAACATCTTAATCACCAAACTACCACATTGTGGTAAGCATAGGATATCAAAGGCGCTTAAGAAGTCAAGTTTTGATGTTTAGGTATTGAATACCTAAACATTTATTAATTCATACTTTTTCGCTTAAGGCTTCTTTGGTAATTTATGGCGAAACGGTGCGCTTCGTCGCGCGCCTTAATTAATAACCCTTCGTGTTTTTTAAACCATTTCAAAAAATCAAAATCGGTTTCATTGAAAATAAATTCGTTTTTCTTTCTTTCCGCTCCCTTGGCAATGCCAATTAAAAAAGCCGATTTGTTATTTTCTTTCAATATTTTTTTAAACACATTAACCTGCGGTTTGCCGCCGTCCACCAAAATTATTTGCGGCCAAGGCCACTCCGTGTGTTTTATCCGCCTTTCCATTACTTCTTTCAAACAATCCACGTCACTTTGCCCTTCCACGTTTTTAATTTTGAATTTCTTGTATTCGCTTTTAACCGCGCCTTTTTCATTGAAAACAACCAAGGAACCCACTTTGGCTTCCATGCCTAAATTGGAAATATCATAACCTTCAATCCGGTCAATCTTAAAGCCCGGCTCCAAGTCTGTGTCTTCCAAAAAACTTTTATCCAAAAGGGAAAAATCTTTAATTCTTTGCAAAGAAAAAACCTGATTTCTCAAACGGCCAGCCTCTTCAAAATTCTGTTCTTTGGCAGCTTGCTTCATTTTCCTTTCCAATGACTTTATTAAACTTTTTTTCTTGCCGCCTAAAAATGCCACCAGGGGCGCAATGACTTTTTCTTGGTAATCTTTGCTGTTAATTTCATCAACGCACACACCCAAGCAATGGTTTAATTGGTAATCAAAACAGGGGCGCTTTTTCCCGCTAATTGCCGGAGGCGAACAGCGGGAAACTTTAAACAAGGAATGGAGCATTTTCAAAACTTCGGCGGTTTTGACTTGCGCATATGGGCCGAAAACATATTTAAACATTTTCTTTTGCTTGCCTTTCAGCTCTTTCAGCCGGTATTCCCGAATAGCTTGCAGTTTGGGAAAATCCTCGCGGGTAATCACCAAATAATTCCAGCTTTTGTCGTCCTTTTCTTTAATATTGTACTTGGGGTGGAATTTCTTAATGTAATTGGCTTCCAAAATCAAAGCTTCCAAAGCCGAATCCGTTTCTTGCCATTTAACTTCCGTAATTGTGTGCATCATTACTTCAATCAAACGAAAAGTTTTGGGCTTGCTGAAATAACTCCTGACCCTATTTTTCAAAGAAGTCGCCTTGCCAACATAAACCAACTCTTTATTATTATAAAAGAGATAGATACCCGGCTTATTCGGCAGTTTTTTAATTTTGTCAGATAGTTTACTCATTGTATATTAAAGGAAGTAAATATTACTTTTTTGCGTTGCAATTATTTGGACCTTCGCGTCAACTTTTGGTAAAGTTGCGCTCAGGCCCGGCTCGCCGCTGTCGCGACTCCGCCCTTAATTGATTACAATTAAGCATCTCGGAAGAAAATTTTAGTAAAAATTTTCTGAGAGAGAATGCATTCGCCCGCAGGCGAATGACATGTCAAACAAATAATGCAACCAAAAATAACTTCAAAATATTTACTTCGCTAATGCTTTGCGTAAATATTGGCCGGTCCAGCCGGGCTTCTTGGATATCTCCTCCGGCGTTCCTTCGGCCACCAACGTTCCTCCCTGGTCTCCCCCTTCCGGCCCCAAATCAATAATCCAATCCGCGCACTTAATAAAATCAAGATTGTGTTCAATCACCAAAACCGTATTGCCGTGCGAAACCAATTCTTGCAAAAGATTAATTAATTTTTTGATATCGTCGTAATGCAAGCCCGTAGTCGGCTCATCCAAAAGATAAAGCGTGCGGGTTGTGCC
>JBAZLH010000005.1:0-38354 GCA_041650375.1 Minisyncoccota bacterium
TTTCACCTTTCCCTTACGGTACTGGTTCACTATCGGTGACCAAATTATATTTAGCCTTGGCGGGTAGTCCCGCCGGATTCCCAACGACTTTTCGTGGTCCGCTGGTACTCAGGTAAGACAGCAAGAAGCGTAACTTAATTTTCACCTACCGGATTATCACCGTCTATGATTCCTCTTTCCAGAGAGATTCGGTTAATTAAATTATCTTTTAAACTTCCTCTAATTGAATAGACACTGTCTACCTACAACCCCCATTAGTGTAAACACTTATGGGTTTGGGCTCCTCCCCGTTCGCTCGCCGCTACTTGGGGAATGTGGAATTATTCATTCCATTGTTTTCTTTTCCTGCGCCTACTAAGATGTTTCACTTCAGCGCGTTCGCTTCGAGATAAACTCGATAACCTTGTTTAACAAGGATGGGTTCCCCCATTCGGAAATCCCCGGATCAAAGATTGCTAACATCTCCCCGAGGCTTATCGCAGCTACGCCACGTCCTTCTTCGCTTTTGGTCCCAAGGCATCCACCATATACCCTTAAATTTAACTTTTGACTAGCAAATAATAACCTTATTCTTTAATATATTTAACTATCAATTTCTATTCAGTTTTCAAAAAACTTTCCTGAAAATAAAAAAGACGCTTATTCAGCGGCTTTGACAACAGCTAAATCAGCTATCGTTTCATACCGCATAAACTTTTTTAATATGTCGTTTTTTATTTATCATTGACAACTAATAATTTAGCCGACTTGAAAACATTTGTCAAGGGTGAAAATGCCTTTATTTCTCAGCCCTTTTGGCGGTTTTTAAAAACTTGATTTCAGGCTCTAAAAAATATGATTTTTGAGTTCTTTTCTTGCGCTTTTCCAGACAGGAATCGCGGCCGCGACCAAAGCCCAAAAACGGACGGAATGGTTCATTTCTTTTAAATGGCAAAGTTCGTGGACAACCACATAATCAACCAAACGTTCGGGCAGATAAACCAGCTTGTAATTAAAGTTAAGGTTCTTCTTAATTGAACAGCTTCCCCATCGGGTTTTTTGGTTTTTTATTATAACGCGGTTAATCCCGAAATTATAGGATTTATTAAAATAATTAAGCCGGTTTTCAACCAAAGCCAGAGCGCTTTCTTTTTTCTCCAAAAAATCTTTTCTGCTTCCTCCCAAAATCAGGCTTGGTTTTAATTCCTCAAAATGCTTAATTTTTTCCAAAACCCATTCGGCTTTTTCCTTTAAAAACTTTTCCGCCAAATAAATCGGCATATATTTCGGAACTGTCAAGCCAACTTGCCCGTTCCGGCCAACAGTCAAAATTAAATTCTTTACGCGGTTCTTTCTCTTTAAATTATAACTTATGATTTTTTCATTTAAAATTACTTGCTTATTCATAACCGATAATTGGATTAATCTAATATCCGCCTTGTTCTTTTAATTTGATGATATTTTGATTATACCATAAATAAAACGCGCTAAAAAGCCGAAAATTCAACCTTTTTCTCCCTCCTTTTCTTATAAGGATTTTACTTATTGACAAATAAATAATATCTGTTATAGTTAGGATAACCTCAAAGCGGAGGGAAAAATGCAAGAAATTTCTTTGAAAATAAAAAATACCAACCTCAAGGTTCTAAAAGGTTTAAAAATAGACCTTGAAAAAATCGAAGGCTTGCCTTCGGAATTAGATAGGAACATGAGGTGTCTGTTAGTGCACACCAGCATTAACGGAAAAGGTTTTATGAATATTCCCCGATCCCTTTGTGATGATTCCATAAAGCATGATGATTTCCTCCGCCTGAAAGAAAAAGGAGGTGGTGATTACCATGCCGGACAAATCATTTGCGGGGTAAAGGGTGAAATTCTGGAACCTCTGTATTGGACTCGGAACGAAGCCACTTTTCTGGCCAAAGAAGCCGTGCAAATCAATGCTGTAAAAGACGATGGAAAGCTTTCCATAAAAATACAGCAAATCAAGCTCTTCCCGGAAAAAGGAAAGCTGTGCATTAAGGAAAACACAATCTTTGAAGGATTGTGCGATGAAAAGTGGTTTGAAGACCGGTTTTCGGAAAACACCAATCAAATGGAATTGGCTATCCCGTGGCCGATCCTGCTCTTTTATTTCCCCGTTAGAGAAGCAGTAAGGAAAAGCCGGTGCGATAACTGCCATCGACTACATTACGCTGACACTAGCAACAAAGTGCAACGCGCCGATATGGCTTGCCAGGCGCAGAAAGTACACTATCCAGGGCAAATCAGGCCTCGCTGCTACTCATAACTCCCTCAATTATTATTTTTCGGAATAATACTTGCGGGAGTTTTTAAATACCAATAATTAAAAACCGGGAGCTGTTCCCGGTTTTTTAATTGCCTTATTATTATCTTATTGATAAAGTCGGATCGCCAAACAACATTCCTTGTAAATTCTCTCCGTTATAGTTTTTGTAAATTTCTCCAAAAGTGGCTCCGGCTGCTAAAGATTGATAATCTTTAAATCTCCTTAAGGGTTGTTCTCCATTCTCTAAAGTTATATCCGATCCCACATACATGGTATCAACTGTATTGGCTTTAACAATCAAGCTGTTGCCGGCGAAAAGATACCAACCGGCGATATAGTTAATATTTTTAATATTTCCGTTGCTGCAAGATTCAAGCGCAATAAACATTGCCGCCGGTGGATTGGCCATAAGATCTTCTTTTTTAATCCAAGTATCGGTGCCAACCCATTGCGCGGTTGAATTGCCGTGTACCATAATATTCAATATCTCGTAGGGCTTAATAAGGGATTGGAGTATTTTTACTTTTCTCTCTTGATGGTCAATAGCATAAGCTGTTTCCACATTAGAAGGATCGGCATAGAGCCCGGTATAGTTTGCGATTTTGCCAATAAAGGCTTTCACGGTTTCAGTCATATCCGTGCCATTTAAAATCCCGCTGGAAATTGAATCAATTGCCACCATTTTTTTCTCGTAAGTTATTTGACCTAAGCGATATTTATGATTTTTGTCAAAATAACTTTTTAAAAGAGATATTTTTTGTGAAAAATAATATTCGGGAGCCATTAGTCGGCTCGTCCAAATTGTCGGACGTGAATCGCTTTTTTGATTAATTGTTTGAATAAAAGTTGTGGCTGTTTCTTCAAACCAAAATTTATCATCCAATTTTTGATAATAGAAATCCGAAGGAACTTCAGGATATCTTTTTTGGTTATAATCCGTTATCTGGCTCATAATCGGCATATCGCCGATTAAAATGGCGCCGGTTAAACCTTCATTTTTATATAATTTAACGAGCTCCTCCCTTACCGCAGCGCCAGCAGTCCAATTGTTGTGTAAAATAAAAACATTTTGGCTGCTATCGTTTTCAATATCTTGTTTAAATGTCTTTATTTCAGCCGGCAAGGCATTATAAGTGTTTTCATCAACCAGCAAGGCAATGCTTTGGCTGTACTTTTTTTCGCTGATAGAGCAGCTGGCAGTTGTTCCGCCATCTTGTCCGGCGCAAGTCCAAGTCCACGGGCCAGAACCGTTAACAGCCGAAACTACTCCCGCGCTACATAAATTAGCAACTGGTTTGGAATTAGACGACTGCCCATCGCTTGAACCGCATTGTCCGTTAATCGGCGTTGGAGTTGGTGCGGCTTTTTGAGCGGAACAACTAACGGTTGCGCCATTATTTTGCCCGGAACAAATCCAAGTCCACGGACCAGAGCCATTTACTGTTGAGGCATTGCCGGAATTGCATAAATTAGTTGGCGCAGAACTTAAAGTTTGGCCATTGCTGGAACCACATTGTCCATTGGTCGGCGCAGGAATATAAGTGCAAGCTTGCGTTAAAACAAGAGTAGCGCAATTATCCGGTGAAGTATATCCTGTTCTGGTTTGGGTATTATTTGATTGGCAAACGCCCCAATTTGAATAACCTATAGTACAGCTTTTCATTGCATTAGCTGAACAACTAACGGTTGCGCCATTATTTTGCCCGGCGCAAGTCCAAGTCCACGGGCCAGAACCGTTAACAGCCGAAGCTACTCCCGCGCTGCATAAATTAGTTGGCGCAGAACTTAAAGTTTGTCCATTACTGGAACCGCATTGTCCATTAATCGGCGTTGGAACCGGTATTGTTTTCTGGGCGGAACAACTGGCAGTTGTTCCATTGTTTTCCCCAACGCAAGTCCATGTCCACGGACCGCTGCCACTCACTGTTGAAGCATTGCCGGAATTGCATAAATTAGTTGGCGCAGAACTTAAAGTTTGTCCATTGCTGGAACCGCAAGCGCCGTTAAGAATTGGGGCATAAACACAGGTTTGTGTTAAAACCGGAGTCTCGTAACAACCCGAAGGAGAAGAACTTGACAATGTTCTGGTTTGGGTATTATTTGGTTGGCAAGCGCCCCAACTTGAGTAAGAAATAGTACACTCTGAAGTTTTCTGAGCAGAACAACTGGCAGTTGTTCCATTGTTTTGCCCAACGCAAGTCCATGTCCACGGACCGCTGCCGCTGACAGCCGAGGCTGTGCCCATATTACATAAATATTTTGGAGAAGAAATTATGGCCTTGCCATTACTTGAACCGCAAGCGCCGTTAATTGCGTTTGGGTTAAATACAGTTTTCTGGGCCGAACAACTGGCAGTTGTTCCATTGTTTTGCCCAACGCAAGTCCATGTCCACGGACCGCTGCCACTCACTGTTGAAGCATTGCCGGAATTGCATAAATTAGTTGGCGCAGAACTTAAAGTTTGTCCATTGCTGGAACCGCAAGCGCCGTTAATTGCCACAGATAAGCGCGAAGTAAAACATGTTCCGCTATTTACTCCTCCATTACTTCCACTGCAAATCCAGGTCGTAGAAGTACCTGCCGCCGGAAAAACGCTATTATTGGGTGTTCCGTTTGCGCATTGCGTATCAAAACCAAAAGCTGTTGTTGTTGAAGGATAATTTTTACCGTTCGCGGTTCCGCATTGTCCGTTAATCGGCGTTGGAACCGGTATTGTTTTCTGGGCGGAACAACTGGCAGTTGTTCCATTGTTTTGCCCGGAACAAGTCCAAGTCCACGGACCGCTGCCACTCACTGTTGAAGCATTGCCGGAATTGCATAAATTAGTTGGCGCAGAACTTAAAGTTTGTCCATTGCTGGAACCGCATTGTCCGTTAATCGGTGTTGGAGCAGGCGCAGTTCTTTGAGCGGAACAATTAGCCAAAAGCATTCCCCGAAAACTACAAGTCCAGGCATAATTTGTATTGCTTGCTGAAACAGCAGAAGCTGTTCCAATAGCACAAAGATTACTGGTTGGCGTTGAAGAAAAGCTTTGATTGCTTGAACTTCCGCAATACCTGTTTGTTGTATCAATTATTCCCGTATTTCCCGACGCGGTTTGCTTTTTTGCGGTACAGAAAGACGGCGCTGAATAAATTCCCGCCACATTGTCAACACAAGTCCATTTCCAACCGATAGCCCCGGAATAATTTGAACCGAAATTATATACTCTTCCGGAAACGCAAAGATTCGCCGAAGTGGCGCTTAAGCTGGGAAATGTTTGCCCATTGGCAATTCCACAATCGCTTGCCTGAACCGAGGCAAAGCTGATTAAGGAAAAAACAAGACCAAATAACGCAATTACTATGTTTATATTTCTTTTTGCCATATTTTATAAATTTTTGTTTATTATTAACTATTGACAAATAATACGTTTTATTTGCAACTAATGCTTTTGAACAATACCCTATTATAGGCTCATTGTCAATACATATTGACAACACCTCTTTATAGCTCAAATTTTTTTAAAAACACGAATGACGCTAATAAAAAAAGAAGGGTCAATACATAACTTATATGCTTTTTCCCTTCTATACTTTGAATACAATAATTTCTTTATTTGCCGGATTTGCTTGTTCTCTTTTCCAGCACCGGTAAATACTATCCGGATTATCGCCGGGGTGTACCATAATTGGCGTGCCTTTGAATATTGTCATTACTTCCGCCTTTTCTTTATTGGCAAAGTTCAAAATTTTCTGAATCACATCTTGAACCATTTCCCCATTTGATACCGGGTAAAAATTAATTTTTTTAAAAGCGCTACTGCAATTCTTTTCCATTGGTTTTTTAAACCCGCTAAGTAAGCCAAACATTTCAATCATCCTTGCTATTATAATACTATAATAGTGATTTAATGTCAATAGACAGATATCGACTAAAAATTTAGCGTTTAAAAACCACAATTGGAAGCATTTTTTCAATAAAAAAACTGAAAATGTTTAGTTTTCAGCATCTAGCCGGCCTTTTATCGCTTCCAGCAATTCATTGACCGGCATTTCATTCTTCAGATAAGGGTCTTTCCTGCATTTCCTGGCAATATCATCCCAAGAAAAATTAAATGATTTAATTTTTTGAATGCACTCTTCTCTTCGGCCGCTTACCGCGCCATAGAGATAAATGTAATCGCAAGGGTTTTGTGCCGATTGTTCCATTTTTTGCTCAAAAAACTTTTTCAAAACTTTTGACCTGCCCTGAGTGGAAACATAACCCCTTCTCCATTCCTGGAAAGAAAATTCTATTTCATTGGAAGCCTTCAAGAAATTACTCCGATAAGCTTTTTCCATGGAAAAGAAGTTCCAGATAAACTCGTCTATATTTCTCGAAAGACAATCAGCCGGCTTAAGGCTTTGCTTTGGTAACTTTCCGCCCGCTTTTAAGCTTGCCTTTTTGTTTTCAAAAATTTCAACGATTCGGTTTATCTCACCGGGCAAATGGCTTACTTTATTCGCCTTTTTTTGAACTCTCGATTTCTTGACTACTTGTAGTCGCCTGATTACAGGCTCTAATTGCCCTAATTCCGCGCTACTCTTGGCTGACTTAATCAGCTCTTCTAAAGTCGACATCCTGGCAATTGAAGAAATCGTTCCCTGTTGGCAGATCAAATTTTGCATCAACACAGAAAAACGATCTTCTTGTTTATTAATTAAAGCTCCCATTTCAATGACCTTTCCTTATTTTTATATACAATAAATATATATATTTGTCAATATTTGATTGTAAACACGTATTCAAAAAACAAAAAACGGCTTTTGCCGTTGTTTTATTTTTACTTCGGAGGCCTAATTTCCTCAACCTCCACCAACACATCGTGATACTCATCCAAATTCTCCAAAACCATGCCCGCTCCCCTGGCCACCGCGGTCATCGGATCTTCCATCACATAGCAAGGTATTTTTGTTTCTTTGGTAATCATTTTGTCCAATCCCCGCAAAAGCGCGCCGCCTCCGGCCAAAACAATTCCTTTTTTCATAATGTCGGATAATAATTCCGGCGGAGTAAGCTCAATTGTGTTTTTAATTTCTCCCACAATCTGGTTGATGGACCTTTCCAGCGCTTTTTTGATGTCATTTTGGGAAATCACAATCTCCTCGGGCAGACCGGAAACCAAATTGCGCCCGCGCATCGGCATTTCTTTAAGTTCGCTTTTGCTCGGTTCTTTTTCAAAATAAACCACGCCAATGCTTATTTTTATTCTCTCCGCGGTGCGAACGCCGATTAAAAGCTTATATCTCTCTTGCGCGTATTGGATAATGTCGGCATTTAATTTGTCTCCCGCAATTCTTAAGCTTTTTGAAACCACGATGCCGCCCAAAGATATCACCGCCACTTCGGTCGTTCCTCCTCCAATATCAACAATGAAATTGCCAGCCGGTTCATGTACCGCCATTCGGGCGCCAATGGTCGCGGCCATGGGCTCGTCAATCAAAAACACTTCTCTGGCTCCGGCGGATTTGGTGGCATCAACCACGGCTTTCTTTTCCACCTCGGTTACTCCCGAAGGTATGCCCACGATCACGCGGGGTTTTAATAAAGTAAATTTATCTTCTTTGGCCCGTTCCATTAAATAACGCAGCATTTGTTCCGTGACTTCAAAATCGGAAATCACGCCGGATACCAACGGCCTGATTGCCACAATGTGGCTGGGAGTTTTTCCAACCATTTTTTCAGCTTCGCGCCCGATTGCCAAAACTTGGTTGGTTTTTTTGTTTAAAGCCACCACGGACGGTTCAGACAAAATAATGCCCCTGCCCCTCACGTAAACCAAGCAATTGGCGGTTCCCAAATCAATCGCGATATCCTGGGATAGGTTGGAAAAAATATTATTGAATGGATTTTTCAACATAATTCGTAATGTCGGTTATTTTGATTAAACAAGCGTCATCGGCGTTTCGGCTTTTCACTTCCACAGAATCCTCGCTAAGGGTTTTTTTGCTCACCACCACACGCAAAGGAATGCCCATTAAATCGCTGTCGTTCAGCTTTTCGCCCGCGGTTTTTTCATCTCTATTGTCGTATAATACTTCAAAATTTTTATTTTGTAAAATCTCGTAAATTTTTTGGGCTTTTTGTTTTACCGAGTTCTCGTCGCCCGTAATCTCCACTAAATGAATTTGATATGGCGCAACGCTTCTTGGCCAAATAATTCCCTTGGCATCGTTAGACACTTCCACGATAGCGCCCATCAACCGGCTAATACCCAAGCCGTAACAACCCATTAAAATGGGTTGATTTTTTTCCGTTTTTAATCCAAAGGGTTCGCTGTATGTTGTGTTCAGCTTGAAAATATTTCCAACTTCAATAGATTTGTTTTCAATAAAATCAGCTCCGCCGCAATTGGGGCATTTTTCTGTTTTTATTTCTTTGTTAAAAACAGTATTGCAACCGGAACAAATATAAATAATATCCTCGCCCGCGTCCGTGAGGGTTTGAAACTCATGGGAATACTTTTCCGAAAATTTACCGCCGGAAGCAACTGCCAAGTAGGTTATTCTTTTAATGTCGCATCGTTCATAAATATTAAAATAGGCTTGCTTGATTTTTTCATAATATTCGTTCAAATCTTCTTCGGTTTCATGGAAAGAATACATATCTTTCATAATAAATTCCCGGCCGCGCAAAAGCCCTGATTTGGCCCTGGGCTCATTCCTGAATTTGGTTTGGATTTGATAAACGGATTTCGGCAAATCTTTGTGGGATAAGATGTATTTCTTAATCAAAGGTGTAACAACTTCTTCGTGCGTCCAGCCCAGGCCCGTGTCCTCGCCGATTATTTTATACATTTCTTCCACGTTCCAACGCCCGCTTATTACCCAATTTTCTTTCGGAGTTAAGGATGGCATCAATATTTCCTGCCCGCCGATATTATCCATTTCTTCCCGAACGATATTTTGGATTTTTTTTATCACGCGCAAACCCAACGGCAAATACGTATAAACGCCACTGGATAATTTATCCACAAAACCGGCCCTGATTAATAATTGGGCGTTCAAACTTTTTTCATCGCTCGGATTTTCCCTTAATGTTTTGGTGAATAAATCAGATTGTTTCATATTATTTAAATATAATTTCTTTAAATTGAAAGAAATCTTTAAAAACAATTACTAATGCTAAAATTATTAAAAATACCATGCCAACTTGTTCAATCCTCATTTGCAGTTCCTTGTTGAAAACTTTTTTGTTGATTGCTTCCAATCCCACGAATACGGTTTTGGCTCCGTCCATGGCCGGAATAGGAATTAAATTACTCACTCCCAAAGCAATGGAAAGCAAGGCAATCAAATTAATCAGCGCCACAATTCCCTCGCGGCTCACCACCTTGGTAATGGCAAAAATTCCAACCGGCCCGCTCATTGAACTGGCCAGCGGCTCCACTGATTTTTCTTTAACCGAAGAGCCGATTAGGCTGCCCATTGCCACAACCGAGTAGTCAACAAAATTATACGTGTGCTCAAATCCGCAAAGAATTTTATCACCCCAACTTTTATATTCCAAATAAGATATATCTGCCAAAGCCACGCCCAACGGGCCTTGGTCGGCTGTTGCCTCGGTTCGCGGAGTAATAGCCAATTCCCTGGTTTGATTCGTAATTCCGTCAACAATAACCAAGCTAACGCTGCGGCCCAAATTAGAATCTATTTCCGCGATAAATTGGGTTGCGGAACCCATATTTTTATTGTCCACGCTTAAAACAACATCGCGCGCTTTTAGCCCGGCCGCGGCTGCCGGCGAATTTTCGTCAATTCCAACAATCAAAGGATGGGTTATTTGCGCGCCAAAAGGAAACTTATAATTATCCAAAATCATTGTTTGGGACATTTTAAATCCCGAGCCAATTACCAAAAAATAAAACAAAATAACCGCAAAAATCAAATTCAGAATAACCCCGCCCAAACAAATCAACGCCTTGGCCCAAAAACCATGGCTTTCATACGCCTTGGGGTCTTTATCTTTTTCCGGGTCTATTTCATCCATTCCGTAAATCTTATTGTAGCCGCCAAATGGCAACGCTCCGAAAAAATACTCGGTTTCGCCGATTTGCTTTTTCCAAATTTTCGGAGGAAAGCCGATTCCGAATTCTTCAACTTTTACGCCGGTTATTTTCGCGGCCAAAAAATGTCCGAATTCATGGACAAAAACCACAATGCTTAAAACTATTAAAAATATAAGTATGTCAAAAATTACCATAAAATTATCCTTGCAGCTCCGCTTTTTTGCGTTCTATTAAATCGTCTATTTTTTTATTATATTTATCCACTATTTCTTGAAGCTTATCTTTGGCGCGGTATTTATCGTCTTCCCTGACTAAGCCTTCCCTGGTTTTGTCCTGAATTTCAGACCAGGCCTCGTCGCGGAATTTTCTAATTGTTTTCTTGGCGCCGTCATCGGTTTGGACAACTACCTTTACCAATTCTTTCCGCAACTCTTCAGACATAGGCGGGACGTTAATGATAATATTCCCTCCTTCGGTTACGGGAGAAAAGCCGGAGGCTTCCCGCATTATGGCTTTTTCTATGGCTTCAATATAAGACCTGTCCCACGGCTGAATAACCAATTGCTTGGCGGAGGCCACCGAAATGGCGGCTAACTGTTTGATAGGCATCATTTCCCCGAAACAATCCGCTTTAATGTCTTCCACTAATGCCGGATTGGCGCGGCCGGTTCTAACCGAAGCCAATTTTTTTTGCGCGAAATCCGCGGCTTTTTCCAATTCAGGTTCTATTGATTTAACTATATCTTCGTAGAGCATATATTTTTTTATTATATTTATGCTTTAAATTTTCTTTTCTTTTTTGGTTTCATGAGTCAAAAGATTATCAATTCTGTGCATGTCCCGCGGGAATAAAGTTGCTTCGCGGATATTCTCAACTCCCGCTAATTTCTCGGTTAGTCTTTCCAATCCGATTGCCAATCCGCCGTGCGGAGGCATTCCATATTTAAAGGCCTGCAAATAATAACTGAACTTGGACGCGTCCAATCCTTTTTTCTCAATGCTGGCCACCAACTTGGCGTAATCATGGATTCTTTGCCCGCCCGTGGTTATTTCAATTCCGCGGAAAAGCAAATCAAAACTCTTTGTAAAACCCGGGTCTGCTTCGTCTTCGTATGTATACATCGGCCTCTTGCTTGCCGGATAATGGGTGATAAAAATAAATTCGCTGCCAAGGTTTTGCGTGGCATATTCACAAAGCCATCGTTCGTGCGCCGGATCCAAATCCGGCTCGTTGGTGCAATCTTCATCGGTTTCTTTTTTAATCAATTCCTGGGCTTCGCGTAATTTCATTGTTGGAATTTTTTGCGGCACCACGGGAATCTCAGAACCCAAACAAAGAAAATCCGGCCCGCAATTTTTCTCCAATTCTTTCATAATAAACGCCATCAATTTGGTTTCCATTTCCATAATTGTTTCGTGGTTTTCAATAAAGCCCATTTCAAAATCCAAACTGGTATATTCATTAATATGCCTGGTGGTGCTATGCGGTTCGGCCCGGTAAACATTGCCGGTGGCAAACACCCTTTCAAACACCCCAACCATAATCTGCTTATAAAATTGCGGACTTTGCGCCAAATGGGCCACATTATCAAAATAATCAAAACTGAAAGTATTGGCTCCGCCTTCCGCGTCTTCGCCGATTATTTTCGGCGCTTGTATTTCCGTAAAATCTTGTTGGATTAAAAAATCCCTGAATGATTTAACTATCTGCGACTGAATCTTGAAAATCGCTTTGGCCCGGGCAGTCCTTAAAGTTAAAGGCAAATAATTCAAATACGTATCCAGGTTAATGTCTTTAGTGTCTTTTTCAAAAGGCAATTCTTCGGCCACATTCAAAATTTCCCCACCCAAAACTTCTATTTCCAATTCCCCGTTTAAAACATTTTCATTTATCGTATTCTCCGTTCTCTGCTTAACCAAGCCGTTGATTTTCAAAACCCATTCCGGCTTAATTGATTCAAAAATATTATAGGCTTGCTCGTTTTTTTTGTTTATAACCATCTGGACTGTGCCGGTGTAATCTCGCAAATCAATAAAAATAAGCTTGCCGTGATCGCGCCTCAAATCAACCGCTCCCGCGATTATTATTTCTTCGCCGATATGCTTTTTTAAATCTTTGATTAAAATTCTTCCTTGCATATGTTTTTATAAATTTAAGAGAAAGTTTTCAATGGCTAATTTTTTATTTATGTTGGTGGACGCAATCAAGCGTTTCATCTTTTCCAAATTTTTAACAATCGCAACCAAGTTTTCGGCCGTGTATTGCGAGAACCTGCTTTTATTGCCGAATATTTTATACAGCATTTCCCGCCTGAAAAATCTCTCCCAAACTTCAATTTTATCCAATAGTTCTTCGGATGTTTCCGCGGCTTCGGTCAATTGCTTCGCGTAATTAAACCTATCGCTGTATTCTGCGCCGCACATTCCTTCAATTTCTTCCAATTCTTGCTTAAATGCTTTTATCTTGTCCGGATTGTTAAAAAAATCAACAGCCTTGCCGGTTTGCCCGGAACTTATCAAGCTGATTTCTTTGGCTGCTTCGGCGCTCGCTCCCAATGAAACAAGATATTTTTCTATTTTTTCTTTCGCCACGCCGGTAAATTTTAATGTTTGCGCCCGGGAACGAATTGTGCTTAAAAGCATCTCCGGATAAGCGGTGATTAAAATCAAAACTGTTTTGCCCTTCGGCTCTTCCAACGTTTTCAACAAAGCGTTTTGCGCGTGGACATTCATCAAGTGCGCGTCATCAATTATGCCAATCTTATAACCGTTATCGTATGATTTTAACGAAAGTTTTTCGGTTAACAAATTGATTTGTTCCAATTTAATTTCTTTGCCGGCTTCCTCAGGGCTCACGAAAGCCAAATCCGGCAAAGCCAAGTCGTTTACCGAACGGCAAGCGTGGCAAGCGCCGCAAAATTCTTTTGTTAAAGTTTTGTTACTGCAAAAAATATCTTTCACAAATTCCAGGGCAATCGCTTTCTTACCGATTTTATCCAATCCGGAAAAAATAAACGCATGCGGAACGCTGCCGGATTGGAGCGCTTTGTTTAAAATATTTTTTTGCTGTTCGTGCCCAGTTACGCGCATTTTACTTTTTTATTCTTTTTATATCCGCGCCCAACGCTTTTAAACGTTCTTCGATTTTTTCATAACCCCTGTCCACTTGGTAAATATCGCTGATTACGGTTTCACCTTCCGCAATCAAACCGGCGATAATCAACGACGCCCCTCCCCTTAAATCAAATGAACCGGTGTTTGTTCCGAACAATTTGCTCGGCCCTTTTACGTTTGCCCGATGGGAATCCAATAATAAAATGTCCGCGCCCATTTTAACCAAAGCGTCTATATATCTGAAACGGCTCTCGTACAAGGGATCGTGTATTAAGGTGGTATCTTTGGTTTGGGTTGCCAAAACAATCAACGGAGACAATAAGTCTGAAGGAAAACCGGGATAAGGCAAACTCTGGGCCTTAAAAATCATCATTTCTTCCGAAGGAATAACCCGAATATCTGCGCGGCCGTCTTTTTTATTTTTAATTTCAAACTGCGCTCCCCAATCTTTTAATTTTTTCAAAGGAAACTCCAAGAAATTATATTCCACGTTTTTCACCAAAATGTCTCCCTTCGCGGCCAAGGCCAATAAAATAAAAGTGCCGGCTTCAATCGGGTCATACATTATAAAATGCTTGAATCCTTTTAATTTATCCGCTCCTTTTATGGTTATTTTGTGCTGGCCTTCGCCCGAAATTTTCACTCCCATTTTTTTCAATACTTTCGCCAGCTCCTGGTTTTGGTAATCGCCATCCGCTCCCTTAATCACCATTTTCTCATTAACCGTGCTGCAAAAAAGCAATATGTTTTCCGTGCCCGTAACGCTGATTTCGTTTAAAATAATTTCGTTTTCCTTTATCTTCTCTGGCGCGATTAAAGAAAAGTTATTGTTTTTTTCCTTGACTTCAACTCCGGCTTGGGAAAAAGCGTTCAAATGCGTGTCTATCGGCCTGGCGCCGATAATGCATCCGCCGGGCTGGGGTAATTCAACTTTTTTAAATCTGGCCAAAATCGCTCCGAATAAAAGCACCGACCCCCTGAACTTTAAAACCAATTGCTTGTTTATTTTTAAAGGATCCATGCCTTTGGCGTTAATCTTAACTTTTCGCTCACTAAGCCAAGACACTTTTACATCCATGCTTTCAAAAATTTCAAACAAGCGGAAAATATCTTCAACTAAGGGAATATTGTCAATCACGCAATCTTCTTCGGTTAAAAGGGTTGCCATTAAAACCGGAAAAGCCGCGTTCTTGGAACCCCTTACGCTTATTTCTCCGGATAATTTATTTCCGCCCTTAATTAAAAATATTTCCTCTTCCATAAAAAATTTCGGCTTATTTTTTTGTCATCACGCTTTTTTTGTAAATATCCAAATTATCCAAAACCGCGCCCGTGCCTTTGGCAACGCAAGACAAAGAGTCGTCCGCGATAAAGCAAGGCACGCCCGTGGCTTGCGACACCAGAGCGGCGATATTTCGGAGGCAAGCTCCGCCGCCGGCCAAAACCATTCCCTTGTCCATAATATCCGCGGATAATTCCGGCGGAGTTTCGCGCAAAACATTTTTAATGCACTGGATAATTTCTTTCAACGGTTCGGCAATGGCGTAACAAATTTCATTGGAACTGATTTTAATATTCTTAGGCAAACCGAGAATCAAGTCCCTGCCCCGAATTTCCATATACTTAGGTTCTTTCTCCGGCAACGCGGTTCCTATTTTTATTTTTACGTCTTCCGCGGTTTGCTCACCAATGGCTAAATTATATTTTTCTTTAATAAAATCGGCTACGGCTGAATCCAGTTTGTCTCCGGCCACTCGAAGCGATTGGAAATAAACTATTCCGCCCAAAGAAATTACGGCCACTTCGGTAGTGCCGCCACCGATATCAACAATTAAGTGCCCGGACGAAGAATTAATCGGGATGCCGGCGCCAATTGCGGACAAGACCGGTTCGTTCGCCAAAAAAACATCTTTGGCTCCGGCTAAAATTCCGGATTCAATTACCGCCCTTTTTTCCGTGGAACTGATTCCGGCCGGAACTCCAATTAACAATTCCGGCTTAAAAAACCTGCCAAAAAATCCCGTGTTAACACTGGTTATAAAATGCTTGAGAATCGCCTGGGTTGTCCGATAGTCGGCAATCACGCCTTCGCGCAAAGGCCTGTAAACCTGGATGGAATCAGGGGTTCGTCCAATCATTTCTTTGGCGGCAGCCCCCACGGCCAACACCTTATTTTCAGTTAAAGATACGGCCACCACAGTCGGCTCATTTAAAATAACACCCTTGTCGGGCACAAATACAAGTGAATTTTTTGTTCCTAAATCAATTCCGATTTTCATATAATTTCTATGCTTTTATATAAATGCATTTTAGCCAATAAAGAACGAATTGGCAAGTTCTTGGCCAACTGGCGAATTTCGCGTAAATGTGCCATTATATAAAGACAAAATATAGGATAATTCAGATAAAATACGCAATGAACAAAAAATTAAGAACCATTCTTTTTATTGCTTTGGCAATTATTTTTTTAGCAATTTCCCCGGCTATAATTTTCTATTCCCAAGGCTATCGCTTTGACTTTCAAGAAAAGAAACTTTTATTAACCGGCGGAATATACATAAAAGCTTCGCAGCCGGCCGCCAATGTGTACATAGACAATAAATATGCCGATAAAACCGGCCAGCTTTTGTCTTTTGATTTTTTGGCTCAAAACCTTTTGCCGAATAAGCACAGTGTCCGCATTGAAAAATCAGGATACCGAACTTGGCAAAAAAATCTTTTGGTTAAAGAAAAAATGGTTACCCAGGCATACGTGGTTCTTTTCCCGGAAAAAATTGATTTTACCCAAGTTGATGCGAATATTCAACATATTTACTCTTTCCCGGGCAGTAATAAAATATTCGTTTCCGACGCGAAAAACCAATTATTCTCTTACGAATCCGGGCAAAAGACATTGATTGTCGGCAACATAGCCAAAACCATCAGCAAGATACTGGATATAAGCGTGTCCGCGGATACGAGTAAAATAATCCTCAAGGCAATTGAAAAAAGCACGGGCAAAACTAAGTTTTACTTGCTCGCTACGGACAAAGAAGCAATTGCCTTAACGGCGCTCAAAACCTTGGACAAAAACACGGGCCCAATTTATTTTTATTCCAATAACATAATTTATTTTACGCTCTCGGGAAAAATATATAAACAAGCTTTGGATTCCCAAAAAACAACCCTAATCACTTCGGAAGCAATAAGCGCTTTTACTTTGCAAGGAGACAATTTATATTTTCTGCGAAACGGCGTGGTATTCAGGCAAAACATAATCACGGGCAATGCCGAAACCTTGGTTAAAGAACCCTTGGCAATCAATCCGAAAAGTTCTTATGAAATTTTTACTTACTGGGGAAAAATATTCATTTTGGAAAACAAAAAAATATTATCCGTGGTTACCGACGAACAACAAATTAAAACCCTGATTAAATCAACAAGCGAAATAAAGTATTCCGGCTTTTCGGACAAATTAATGTTTTACAACAACGCTTCGCTTTGGCTGTATCTATTGAAAGATTACGAAAGCCCGTTCTTCGCCAAGGCCGGCTCATTAATTCCCTTTGTTGATTATAAAAAAATAAACGGCTTTGAGTGGCTGGGCGGAGAATATTTTGTTGTCATTGACGAAAACAACAATTCAATAATAAGTGAAGTTGATAACCGCGATAAAATCAATTCATTCCAAGCCAACGCCGATAATTCGCAAATCTGGTTTGACCAAGCCAATAAGCAGCTCTATGCCCTCTCGCAAAACAACCTATTGGCCTCGCCAAAACTCATTCCATAAAATAATTAAACCAAGGATTGTTTCCTTGGTTTTTTTATTCTAACGGAATGTACCTTCCTTGCCACTCCCTCGCTCCCATAACAATAACGGTTCCATCGCGCAATTCCTCTATTTCAACTAAATCTGATTTTTGTTCTTGTTTTCCGTCTTTTTCAATAGTGAATTCTAAAATTCCCCGCATGTTGCCCTTTCGTAACTCCCTAAGATTGGGACCGCCAACAATTTTTACGTATTCCATGTAAAATGACCATATCTAGATAATCATTTTAAAGAAATAAAGTCAATATTGGGCTTGAATTTGTAAATTTTTATAAAAATAAAAACCGAAATAAAAATCTTTCGGTTTTAGCAGTCTTTGCATAAAATTTCCCTAGGCTTAAATTCGGGATGGCGCGCACATTTTTTATAACTGCAACGTTCGCAATCATAAGCCTTTTTGGGCGGACAATTATGATGCTTATACAAACATTGCCAGTTGTTGCAAGTATCGCAACAATTAATATCTCTATCCGCGCAATTATTTTCACATGTCTCGCAGCACTCCCAGCAACTATTAATTGCCATATAATGGGTTTTTTCGAAAATAATTTCCATTAATGTTGTTGTCCGAATACTCACACCTCCTAAAAATTTTCTATTTCAATTTTACTAATTAAAAAATATCAATATCTTGGATATTTGTCAATTTTTGTAAAAAGAAAAAGAGGGTTGCAAATCCTCTTCTGATAATTTTAAGCTCTCAATTTTTTTGCGGGTTCTTTAATTCCGGCGCAAGAGTCTCCAGGTGTGATTTCCATGTCTGGCGATGATATGGGCCGGTGAAAAGGCGCTTTGTGTCAACCTTTTGGGCGGGAAGGTTATTCCCAGGAGTGGGAACTCCGCCGACGCCGTAACCGGAAACAAGTAAAACCTCGTTAACGATTTGCTCATAAGTGCATTCCGCTCCCCTGGTTTGGATAGCTGCTTTAAGTTTTCCGTCTAAAACAACCACTCGATTATCGCCTTGCCATTCTCCGGTCAAGACGCCTTCGTTGATAAGCATATGCACCTTGCTAGTGTCTGAAAGGCCGAACAATTTCATTGCTCTGCTTAAATTAATGCCTGGTTTTCCTTTTTGTTTCATTTATAGCCTCCATTCTGAATAATCCTGCAATTGATGCTTTTTTAAAATTGTTAATTTGCAAATCCGTAAAAAACAATCATCGTTTCGATGATTAATTTAATATTAAACTATTAATCCGGTTTTGTCAAAAAAAATATATATTAAATTTTAATATATATTATTTATTATTAATGAAGAATTCCTGAAATTTCGGATATCTCAATTTTATTTACCAATGTATTCCTTGTTTTCATGAATTCTTCAAAACTGCTGAAAGTAATAAACGTGTCCGTTTGCGCATTACCATACCCACCTATCGGCAAAACAACAGTTTCAAATTTTTTCAGCCACTGCCGCCTGTTACCTATGGAAAAATGGCAAGCGGCCGCAACGTCTTCAATTTTGCAAACCTTTTTATCCGGAGAAGAACCTTTTCTTACGTTTATGGAAATAGTTTTAGTGAGGCCAGGCGCTGCTTCGTCTCCCAAAGAAACAATGGCTGTGTTTATCGGCGTTGGTATAATTATACCAACATCTTGGTTCTTAAAAGAATCTCCTGGAGAAATGTTCTCATCTTTAGGCACGTGCGGAATGTCTATGGTTTGGCCCAACGAAACTCCATTGCCGTTTTTTTTGATTAATGGTTCTTCTTGCGGAACTGAAAGAGAGTTTTCTTCATTCTCTTTTGTTAGGGACTTAAGGATATTGTCTGTCAATTCGGCGGTACTTTGGATTTTTCCTTCCAAAAGCATATGTTCGCCGCCCGGCCCAATTAACGGCAAAGTTGCGAAAAGACTTGGAACAGCTTCTTGAAATTCCGGATTAACGTTTTCCGGATCTTCGCTTTTTCCGCCATCTTTTTTTTCTGTCACCGGTTGGCATCCATTCCCTGCAACGATTGTCGGACGCCAATCATAAGTATTAAATATGGGTGGTTTGTCTTGAGGAATTATCTCGTCGTTTTTTTCCGCTTGATTGTTTTCATTTGAAGAATCCTTTCCCAAATCGGAATCGGCTGATGAATCTTTTTTTATATCAACTTCTTCCGGCGCAGAATTTACCGCAGAAATTTCTTCAGGCTGATTATCCCTAAAAGTTACTTCGCTTCCATCAGGATTTTCCTCGCCCGAGCCATTACCTTCATCCAGGGCCGTGGAATTGCTTTCCGTGGAAGCATCTTCATTACCTTGAGACATGTTGGCGTCATTAAGGCCATTATTTCCTTCGGACATTAAGTCATCGTTCGAATTTATGACGGCTCGGCTTGCTTGAGAATCTTTTTCATCCTGCAAGTTTTGGTCCTTGCTCTCTTCGGAATTCGCATTATTCAAAGATGCGCCGATAGACCCGCCACTATCGCGGTCCACATTGCGAACTCTTTTAAATCTCTCAATGTCGTTTGGGTCAACATAACACCCGTTGCCGCGCGTAACGCCCTTTAACTCGCCCTCAACAACAAGCTTTTTGACTTCATTTGGAAATAGATTTAAAAGATAGGCGGCCTTAGTTCCTGTAAGAAAACCTGTCGGTTTTTTCCGAACTTCTTTGACGTTAATATTCTTATCATGCTTTGAATTAGCGCCTTGACCATTCCCGTCGATAGAACCGATATTGTGGGTTTTTTTAAATTCCTCAACATCTTTCGGGTCAACGTAACAACCTCTTCCATGAGTAACTCCCGGCAAAATGTCTCGTTGAATAAGAAGCTTCACTTCTTTACTTGAAATCCCCAACAATTCACCGACTGCCTTTCCGATAATATATCCCTCCGGTCGATGAGCGACTTCTTTTGATTTATCTTTATTCAGCGTAATGTCAGAAGGGCCGGCCGTCCTCTGAATTAATTCTTTTAGGTTAATGGAATTGATAATAGCGCGGAAACTATTTAAATCATCAATATGGATAATATATCCCCTGGTTGCGTGATGCGCGGCCGGCAAACCCCCAATAAGCGTTTGCACGTCGTTTGGTTCACATGACAATTCCTTGGCTGCTTCATCCACGGTCAGCCATTCTTTTCCTTTTTCTTCGCTTACCATAATTTACCCCTATAATTTAATTTTCAATGGGCAGATGAAACGATTTAATAACCGCTTTTCAGGATGCCACTTGCTGAACGCGATTGACTAAATCCTAATCTATCAGGATGCTTTTGTCAAAAACACTTATTCGTTGACCATCTTGCGATTTTATGTTATTTTTTATTTAGCACTTGGAGGTGCGATTTTGAAAAAAAGCTTAAATGAAATAGCGCTTATAATTTTCGAAAAACACCACGCTCCGAAATTTGAAAAACCGCTGCGGTATTTATTCGAAATTCTTCGCAAAGAACAAGCCTTTGATTACCACATAATGCCGGAAGAAAAAATTAAAGAATTCTTTGTCCTAGTTGAACAACACCTTGCCGGCGACAAATCAAAAGAATTATATCTTTTGGAAAAAGCTCCCCTTGTTTGGAAAGCTTATCTTTCCCGAAGGCCGCGGGATGTTGAAATTCGGCGGGAAATTCCCGAATTATCCGAATATACCGGAATAAGCGAAAAAGAACTCTACGAGTTCTTTGACGGCATAAAGAAGATGGAAATATTAACAATATGAATATCTTCTTTTTTTATTTAATTTAAAATGATGTTTTGGTGAATAACCAAATCATCCACTTGTCATTAATTTTTTTTAATCCAATCAGTATCGGATACTTATCGGCAATGCCCCCATTTTCAACTTCCACGCTCGTGATTTCAACAACATTGCCAATCACGATATAGTCGCCATCTCTATTCTTGGCAATTGAAGAAATTTCTATCCTGTCCGGCCAGGGGCTGGAAGTTAACCGGCCCGGCGCCTTGGTTGGATCATAAATCCAAGCGTTCAATAATTGCGGAGCGACATAGTCAGCATAATTATTTTGGATAGCCGTGGCCGCGATTTCTTTTGTCCCGGCCAGCGGAACATTTTGCATTTTCTTGCCAAACGCGACAACTACGGCTTGCGCTTGGGCCTTGTCGGAAATATTTTTACTTGCTTGTTGGTAATACACCCAACCGCCGATTGCGGCAGCGATAATTATTAAAATTACCGCGTAAATTATTTTATTTTTCATATTTTTAATTGAATTTTTATCCGTTAATTAAATCACGCCCAAACGTTTTAATTCCCAAAAGCATTCGGCCGTGGCGCTGATATCCGCGGCCGCGTCATGCGCGTCATCAAAAGTTAAACCAAATAATTGGTAATAAAGCTCAGAAAGCTTGGGCCATTTATATCCGCGGGCGCTTTCGATGGCGCAAAAATCCGTGGACTGTTGCATGGTGCAAATTTTATTTTTTTGTTCCAATGAATTCACCATATCTTTTCTTAAAAATTCCGCTCCCACTATTTTTTCATCAAAACTAATATTATGCGCCACCAAACAATCAGCTTGCTTTATCAGGTCTTCAAACTCAATTAAAACATTTTTAAGAACCTCGCCTTCGCGCCTCGCTCGAGTTGTTGTAATTCCATGCACTCGCGCGGCTTCTTTGGGTATAATAAAGCCTTCCGGCTTAATAATATAATTGTTAGCTTTAATTTGTTCGCCATTCCGGCCGCACAAAACCCAGGCCAGCTGGACCATTCTCGGCCAATTGTCCAAATCGTCCAATCCCGCTTTCCAATTTCTCGGCAAGCCGGTCGTTTCGGTATCAAAAAATAAATACATTAAAGTTATTATAGCAAAATTATTGCCAAGAAAAAACGTTGACAGCGCTTATTGTTTATATTAAAAATGCATCCTCTCGCAAGGATGCATTTTGAGCATATTAACGTTTTGACCACTGCGGAGCTCGGCGAGCTCTTTTCAAGCCGAACTTCTTCCTTTCTTTCATTCTAGAATCTCTGGTTAAGTATCCGGCTTTCCTCAATCTCTTTCTATATTCCGGGTTAAACACCACCAAAGCCCTGGTAATGCCGTGCCTGACGGCCTCGGCTTGAGAATTCATTCCTCCGCCTTTAACAACAACTGTAATCCTGAAACGGCCGGTTGATTTCATTCTGTCCAGGGAAGAAGAAACTGTTTTTTGCATCGGCAAAGTTTTAAAATATTCGGTAATGTCTTTTCCGTTTATTTCAATAGTTTTGTCGCCTTTGGTATACAATCTCACTCGGGCAATCGCGGTTTTTCTTCGGCCCGTGGCTTCAAAATACCTGGTGCTATTTTCATCGTATTTGGATTCATCAAAAACAAAATCTTCATCGTCTTTTTCCATCGCAAATTCAGGCAAAATTTCCGCAACCGGAATTGTTTTTATTTCTTCAACGGCTTCAACCGGTTTGGATGGCTTGGCTTTGGCTGCCGGTGACTTCTTTTTTGGAGAAGTTTCGGTTTTTTTAATTGCAGCCTTTTTGATTGCCGGTTCTTTTTTAGTTATTTTTTTTTCTGTTTTTTTCTCAGCCATATTATTCAAACTTTAATCGTTTTAATTGCCTGTCCCTTAATCTGTTCTTAGGAAGCATTCCCGACACCGCCTTTCTTAAAAGGTCGGACGGCTTTTTCTCAAAAATAGCCCTCATTAAAATATGTTTGTCATTTCCCAAGTATCCGGTGTGGTGGAAATATGTTTTCTGGTCCATCTTATTGCCGGTAACTTTTATCTTGTCCGCGTTCTTAATAACCACGTAATTGTTTGAATCTTTATTCGGCATAAAATCAGGCTTGTTTTTGCCCCTTAAAATGCCAACGATTTGCGTGGCCAACCTGCCCAAGACTTTTCCTTCGGCGTCAATCGTATATATTTCCTTCTTAGCGCTAAGCTTGTCGAAGGGTTTTTTGTTCTGTGTTTTTTCCATGGTTTTATACTAATTCTATTATCGCCATTTTGGAACTGTCAGACTTGCGTTGCCCCAATTTTACCACGCGGGTATATCCGCCTTTTCTTTCTTTGTATTTGGGAGCGATTTCATCCATTAATTTCTTAACTGTTTTGGCGGAAAAAAACTGGGCCAAGTATCTTCTGGCCGCAATTGTTCCGGTTTTGGAACGGGTAATCTTTTTTTCAAGAAAAGGCGCCACTTCTTTGGCTTTGGCTTCGGTAGTGGTAATCTTACCCCTTAAAATAAGGGAGGTAGCCAACGTTTTCAATAACGCTTTCCTTTGTCCTGATTCCCTATGCAGTTTTCTTCCTTTTTGTAACTTTTTCATATTATTTTGCTTTCTTTTTCGCGGCTGTCTTCTTGGCCTTCTTAGGCTTTTCTTCACCGTCCTCCGCCAAGTCCGCTTCTTTTTCTTTTTCTTGTTTTTCTTCAAATCCCAAATCTTTGTGCAAGAAACTAAAGTGTTCAATTAAAATCTTTAATGATTCCGCCAAAGCTTCTTCCGGGGTTATGGTTCCATCGGTCTCAACTTCCAAAATAACCTTATCAAAATCAGTTCTTTTTCCAACCCTCATATTCTCCACCGTGTAGTTCACTTTTTTAATAGGAGTAAAAATAGCATCCAAGCCGATAACACCGATGTCTTTCTTTTCTTTTTCAATATCGTGGAATCGGTAGCCCGTGCCTTTTTCTATTTTTAATTCTATTTCCAATTCAATATTTTTATCCGTGATTGTGGCAATATGGGATTCCGGATTTGCCAACATTAATTCGGGATTTTTCGCGAAATCCTTGCCGGTTACTTTGCCTTCGCCTTTTTTAATTAAAGTGGCGGTTTGCGGTTCTTCGCCGTACATCTTAAACCTTAATTGCTTTAAATTCATTAAGATGTGCAAAACATCTTCTTTCACGCCTTCCATGGTTGCGAATTCGTGGGGAGCATTCTTAATTTTCACTTCAGTAACAGCCGCGCCGTTTAAAGACGACAAAAGCACGCGCCTTAAAGCGTTGCCGATTGTTACCCCGTAGCCGGGATAAAGCGACTCTATTTCAAAAATAACAGAATTGTCGCTTACTTTTTTGCTTTTTATTGAAGTTGGCAATGGAATCATATTGATGTTTTTTTATTTATATATTTTAAAATAAAACTAATGATTACCTTGAATAATGTTCAAATACGGAAGCGATTTCCGCAGGCAATTGAATATCCGCGAACAATGGCTTTTTAACCATTTTGCCTTCAACCTTGGCGGAGTCGTATGCCAGCCAAGAAGGAAGCGCGTATTTTTTCATTTTTTCGTTAATGTCTTTTAAAGTGTCTTTGCTTTTGGAGCCCGGCTTGATTGAAATAACGTCGTTAACACTTACCACATAGGAAGGGATGTCCACGTTTTTGCCGTTAACCTCAAAATGCCCGTGCGATACCAATTGGCCGGCGTGCGAACGGGATCTGGCCCAACCCAAGCGGAAAATAACATTGTCCAAACGAGTTTCAATCCTTTGGATTAAATCATCGGCCACGTTCTCGGCCTTGCCCCTGTTTTCCGAAACTTTTTTAACGTATTTTTTAAATTGGGCTTCGGTCACGCCGTATAATTTTTTCATTCTTTGCTTTTCTCTCACCTCTTTGCCGTATTCGGTTAAAGCTGATTTTCTTTTCTTGGCTTTTTGCCCCGGCGCGAACGGCCTTTTTACCATGGCGCATTTAGCCGAAGAACACTTGTCTCCTTTTAAGAAAAGCTTATCTCCCAATCTTCTGCAAATTTTACATTTAGCGTGTTTCAACATAATAGTCTAAAATATCGGTGATTATAACCTTCGCGGTTTTTTCGGCTTGCAACCGTTGTGCGGAATTGAAGTCGCGTCTTTAATTGATAAAATCTCAAAGCCCTGGTTGGCAACCGATCTTAAAGCCGATTCTCTGCCGGAACCAACGCCCTTAACCGTAACATGCAAACGTTTGATTCCCATTTTTTCGGCAATTTGCCCAACTGTTTCAGCCACTTTAGAAGCGGCGAAAGGAGTTGATTTCTTGGTGCCTTTAAATCCCAATTTGCCGGAAGATTTGGAAGCGGAAACATTGCCATTTGGATCGGTCAAGCTGATAATAACGTTATTGTAAGAACTGAAGATGTAAATTCTTCCTTCTTTGCCAACAGCCGCTTTATTAACCTTGGAATCTTTCTCTATGGCTTTCTCAATCGCTTCGCCCTCTTTAATCATCTCTTCTTCGGTTTTTTTGATTACGTGTTTTTTCCCCATAATGTATTAATTTTCTTTATTTCGGCGAAGGCGCGGCCTTTCTTCCCGAGCCGGCTGTCTTTCTTACATTGCCCCTAACGGTTCGATTGTTTACTCTGGTTGTTTGTCCTCTCACGGGCAAGCCTTTAGCATGCCTGGAGCCTCTCCATGAGCTGATATCTCTCAATCGCTTGATATTTCCCATAATATCCCTTTTCAATTCTCCTTCCACGCGGTAATTCTTTTCAATTACTTCTTTCAATTTTCCAAGTTCTTCTTGGTTTAAATCTTTGGCTTTCTTGGTCGGAGCGATATTGGCTTCGGCTAAAACTTTTTTGCTCAAAGACAAACCGATACCGTAAATATAGGTTAAGCTGTACTGTATTGATTTTTCATCAGGAATCATTACTCCCGCAACTCTTGGCATTTTTATTTCTTAAAATTATAAATAATATCGCTTATTAAGCGCCTTGTCTTTGTTTGTGTTTTGGATTTTTTTTGCAGATTACATAAACTCGCCCTTCGCGTCGGACGATTTTACAATCACTACAAATTTTTTTAACTGATGGTCTAACTTTCATAAATATAAAATATGAACTACTTTTTGCGGAAAACGATTCTCCCCCTTTTATTGTCATAAGGAGTCATTTCCACGGTTACTTTATCTCCCGGTAAAATTTTTATTTTAAAAATTCGCAACTTACCAGCAAGATGCGCTAGCACTTCTGAGTTGTCTTCTAATTCTACTTTGAAAAACCCGTTAGGCAAACTTTCCAATACGGTTCCTTCTTTTTTGATTGTGTCGTCTTTTTTGGGCATTTTCAAAAGATATATAGAACAATATCAAAAGTTTCGCTTTTGGTCAAGCCCTAAAGCAAGATTACGCCTTTATTAGAGCGTTTTTTAGGGCTAATGAAGCGGCTTTTGGCCGCTTCCTTGACAATACCCCAAAAACCTTTTTATTGTTTGTTTTTAATTAAAATCCACCTTAATATCAATATTTTGTCCATTGGTCGGAACATTCACCTTCCAGAACGGCCAAATATTCACCTCGGCCCTATTAACATCAGAAAGATTCTTTAAAATGGAAGCTGAATAATCCTTGCTTTTACCGGCTAATGTTTTAAACAAAAATTCCTTATCCGGCAGCCAATACGTTTTGGCAACACACTCAACATTTAATTCTAACTTGTTATTTTGGGTATCTTTTTTATAATTTTGCGCGTTGCAAACAATACTGCCGGGAACAATTTGTTTAATAGCGCCTTCTTCGCTCGCCAAAACCATTTGCCGGCCCAAATTTTCCAAATCCGCTTTTTTAAAAGAAATAACACTGGAAGAAACTATGCCGGAAACATCAAACGAAACAACCGGATCTTTTTCTTTGGCTCCCACCACTAGTTTGCCCAGGTCTTGCGCAACCATATCGTCATAGACCACATAATCGCTTGTAATCGTGTTCTTTAACGCCATCAGCGCATTGGCAAACGATTGTGTTTTAAACGCTTCTTTGGCCGTATCAATATCTTTTTTAATAACTATTTTAACGCTGCTGCTGCTTCCGCCGGAAATAGCGGTTTGCGTGTTGGCCCAGGTAGTTGAAAAATATGCCGTGCCGTTTAATTTGGGCACTGAAAATGTGGCAGACGGAAGGTTGTATTCTTCTCCGGATTCATCCGCCTCTATTTGGATATCAACATAACCCGGTTCAATGCTATTGCCGTTAACTTTGGCGGCCGGAATATTAATAACCGACAAGGAGTGGTAAGAAAGCCCTTTTGGTGTGGAAAGAAAATGCGTGCCGGATTTTAAAGTTAAGGCTTCGGCCGGAGAAAATTTATTATAAACTCGGATAGTTCCCGTGGCTTTTTTGGAAGTTGAATCATTGCCCGTGGCTTGGTATTTTTGCGAATATGACTGCGTTCCAGTAAAAATTTTACCGGGAATGGTTTTGGTTTCTAAATTTACTTCTTGGTTGTTCGCATCAACAAAAATAGTTCCGGAAACTTTAATTTCTTCCGACTTGGGATATATTTTAATTTCTGCTTTGGCCGGAACCCAAACAGCCACGCCGATAATCGCAATAATAAAAACCGGCGCAATCCATTTAATCGCTCCAAAAGATTTCTTTGCCGGCCGTTTAACGCAAACGGAAACATTGGAAACACTGCTTTTATTCAAATCAAATCCGCCCTCCACTTCATTTTGGGCAATCTCTATTTCTTCCGGCGGGATAATATCAAAAATTCTTTTACTCATACTTACAGTTTAATACAAATCAAAATGATTGGCAATTAAAGCATATCCACGAATATTACAACCCAACATCCTCAGCTCCAAAAGGCGTAGTTACGGTTGGTTCGGAGGCAGTGTACGCGCGAACAAAAATCCAATCGGAATAGATGGCTGACGCCGCAAACCCGGTGCCTATTTGAACTTTAAGGTTTGCCGTGCTTGTTTGAGCTGTTATTGTCACGGTATTGGCGTTATTGATTTTATAAATATCGCTAGTGGAACCATTTCTGATTATATCCGTAATGCCCCAAGTTCCGGCCGACCAGCCAACAATCGGACTGGTATTATGGGTAGACGTGCAATTATCAAAAACTCCGCCGATTGAAGCTGAATCAAAGGCGTAGATTGAACAAGCTTCCCAACTGGATATGGTAAAACAAAGATATTCTTCAGCCGGGCTGCCTCCGCTCGTGTTACCAAAATGGCCGGTTTTCATTCTTGCTCTTATGGCAGTATTTGTTCCAAAGGTGTTATTAGTCCTTATCGCTGTTGTGGCGCCCGCCAAGGTTACGACCGACCCTGAAAAAGTCGGCGTGCCCGCGGTAATTTGCCATTGGGATGATAACGGGCTTGCGGGAAAATCGTCAAACAATAATGGAAAAGTTAAAGCGCCATTTACTCCGGCCGCAGTTTGAGTACCGTAATACATATAAATTGTTGAAGCGCCGTTGGGAATAGAAGCAACATTAACCCAAACATTGGCGGTTCCGGCAATAATAGGCGTTTCTATCCAATAATTCAAAGCAGTGTTGCCGGAATCAGTAAACCGCAAATCATTAAAAGTGGAATTGTCCAAAATATGGCCAAAAGGAGTTGCTCCCATATTGGCGCTATTTACAATTATTTTAATCTGGTAATTACTTAAAGCCGAACCGCTATTATTAATAGTAATGGGTTGCTTGTATTGGCCGTAAGCAAAGCCGCTATTCCAAGAATTCGTAGTACTATTGTAAACCCAGGGCAGGCCACTGGTTAAAGTTCCGCTCAGGGTGAAGCTGGTGGTTAGATTGGTGTAGGTGTATGAACCACCGATGGGATTGGCCGGAATAACGCCAAGATAAGTTGGGATTAAGTCGGTTAACAAGGCCGGATAGGCTCCGTTGTTCAAGGCCGCGTATTCCATGACAGCTTTTTCAATCGTTGCCATGTCCGCTTTGATTTTGGTGTCTTGGGCAGAATTGATTGCGCCGTTCATGGCTACGAAAATGAAGCCAGCTAAAATTCCGACAATCGCGATCACGACCAAAAGTTCAATTAAAGTAAAAGCTTTATATATTTTTTTATTCATTCTTATTTTATTTTAACAAAATAAAATAATTAAGTAAACAAAAAGCCCCTATGAGGGGCCGCGCTAATAATTAATTAAGGGTTGCTTTGATGCGGCGCACGCCTGCGCTACTGCTTTCTTCTTTGATAATTTTAAAACAACCCAATTTGCCCGTGGATTCCGCATGCGGGCCGGCGCAAATTTCCTTACTGAAAACTTCTCCTGTTTGCGGATTTTGCATGGTCCAAACTTTCACCAAGTCCGGATATTTTTCTTTAAAAAAAGCCAAAGCTCCGGCTTGCAGCGCTTCCTCAATCGGCATTTCTTGTTTCTTAATTTCCAAATCTTGTTTTATTTTTTCATTTACCAAATCCTCTATGTCTTTAATCTGTTCAGGCAGTAATTTTTGGGAATGCTTAAAATCGAACCTTAGTCGTTCCATGTTTATGTCCGAACCCATTTGCTCCACGTGGCTGCCCAATAATTTTCTTAAAGCCGAATGAAGCAAGTGCGTGGCGGTGTGCAATTTAGCGCCTTCTTCGCCTGCGTCTTTGCCCACGCCCCCGAATTTTTTCTCCGCTCCGGCGCGCGATAATTCCTGGTGTTTTTTTATTAATTCGCTGATTCCGATTTTATCTATTTTAAACCCACGCTCGGCCGCAATCTCTTCGGTTAATTCAATCGGGAAACCATAACTTTGGTATAAATCAAAAACTTCTTCATTGGTTAATTCTTGAGAATGTTTCAATTCCAACAAATCGCTGATTTTCTTCAATCCGGCTTGCAAAGTTTTTTCAAACTTTTGTTCTTCTGTTTCTATCCCCGTTTCAATAATTATTTTATTTTTTTCCAAATCCGGATAAATATCCTTGTATTTTTCAATCACCAGTCCAACTAAAGGAATTAAAAAGCCTGGTTGCATGTCAATTAATTTTCCGTACCTGACAGCCCGCCTTAAAATCCTTCTTAAGACATATCCTTGCCCTAAATTAGAAGGGGCCACGCCCTCGCTTAATAAAAACGAAGTCGAGCGGGCGTGGTCAGCGATAATCCTGAATATTTTTTTATTTTCCTCATATTTTTTACCCGATATTTGTTCTATCTTTTCAATTACGGGCAAAAATATATCGGTTTCATAAGCTGATTTTTTATTATTCAATAACGCCACCAACCGTTCAAAGCCAATACCCGTATCAATGTTGGTTTGGGGCAATAATTCGTATCTGCCTTTCTCGTCTTTGTAATATTGCATAAAAACCAGGTTCCAAATTTCCACAAACCTTTTGCAATTATCGCAACTTGGCCCGCAATCCGGTTTGCCGCAGCCAAATTCTTCTCCGCGGTCGTAATGAATTTCCGAACAAGGTCCGCACGGGCCGACATCCGAAGTCGGACCCCAAAAATTATCTTTCTTGCTGAATTCTTTTATGTGTTCCGCCGGAATTCCGTTATCCAGCCAAATCTGCATTGCTTCAGTATCTTTGGGAATATTTCCCTCACCTTGAAAAACCGTAACCGTGAACTTGGATTTATCCATTTTAAGTTCGTTGACTAAAAACTCCAAAGCATATTCAATGGCGCCTTGTTTAAAATATCCGCTTTCTTCCTGCCCGATAGACCAATTGCCCAGCATTTCAAAAAAAGTGTGATGCGTGTCGTCGCCTATTTCTTCAATGTCTCCGGTGCGGAAACATTTTTGGCAACTCGCCAAATGCCGCGTGCCGAAATCAGCTAAGGCGTCTTTCTTGCCGGACAAATAAAGGGAAAATTGCTGCATGCCGGCAGTGGTAAATAACACGGACGGGTCGGTTGGTAAAAGCGAAGAAGAGGCAATAATTTTATGCCCCCTTGATTCAAAAAAATCCAAGAATTTTTTCCTAAGTTCGTTTGATGTCATACGTATAAATTAGCAAATTAGCAAAACTTGGTCAAATAAAAAATCCTGTCAATAGACACGGATATTTTATTTAATAACCAACTATTACAAATCCAGTGCCTCCAACTCCTCCATTGCCGCCGGTACCCCCTCCACTTCCCCAACCGCCGCCACCACCGGCACCGGCACCATACCCAATGCCACCCGAAGCTCCGATTCCATGAGGAAATTGGCCACCGGCGGCACCATCTCCGGTAATACCGGCTGTAGCGGTAACACCTGAGCCATATCCTTGCGCTCCAGCCCCACCATCACCCCCATGCCAATCCCAAGCAGCTACGCCGGCAGTACCATTAATAAATCCTGTTCCCCCAGGACCACCACCACCCTGAGTACTACCAGCACCAAGCCCGCCTCCTCCCCCTCCCGCGGCTGAAATTGGAAACATTGCTCCTGTGCCACTAATTGAAGAAGCTCCACCTGAACTTCCCCCAGAAACATTTCCGGAACCGCTAGCCCCTCCCGTACCAACATTAATTGTTAATGTTTGAGGCGTGGCTATTGAAATAGTTTGAATATTTTGATATCCGGAGCCTCCTCCACCGCCACCGCAATAAGCAGCGCCACCTCCTCCACCGCCACCGCCAATAACAATCAAACTTACTGTGCCGGTTATGGCGGGAATCGCCAACGTAGCTCCGCTAACTGTCGTATAAGCATTACAAGTCGCGCTGTATCCCGTATGCACGCCATTGCAATTCCAGGCCCAATGCGGACTCGAACCAGATTGGTTTGCCAAAATTCCCGCGGAACAAGTATTAATTGCTGTACCGCAACTACCGGGAGTTGGCGTATAATTCGCGTAAGCGGAATTTAAACTTTCATAACAATACGCATACCCATTGGAAAGTGTAGCGCAAACCGTAAAATTAATTCCATCAAGTGAAGAGTATTCGTAATACTTTCCGGCGTCAGGGTCAATTGGGTTAGCCTGTAAATTTGAAGCAACGTAATTAGTAAAACCTGAAGTGCAATTAACTCCGATATTGCAAGTTTCAATCGGATAAGCTAAATTATTGGCCATTGTATTGCTCGCTAAAATCGCTTTCGCGGTTGTAGAAACATCACCCATTCTTCTGCCGTCTTTGGCGGTATTAACTCCACTACTCATTAAAACAAAAAGAAAGCCGGAAAAAACCGCGATGATTGCGATAACGACTAAGAGTTCGATTAAGGTAAAAGCAAAATTAATTCTTTTTGATTTCTTTTTTTGCATTAAAATTATTATACCAAAAGAATTAAAAGGTGTAAAAGAAAAACCGCCACACGGGCGGTTTTGATAATTTGATCAACGAAATTACTTCATCATTTTACTTTTCCAGTCATCCAACAAGCGAGCAGCCATATCTTTGCCTCCCAAACCGAAGGATAAACCCAATGCCAAAGCAATCATGGCCACGAAGCCGACTACCAATGTATTAACAATGGCCGGCGCCACGCCAAGTTGCATTAAAGCAGCCAAAATAGCAAAAATATAAATCGCCCATCTTATAACGGAACCGAGATAATTGACAAAGCTTACTCCCATTTTTTGAGTGCTTGCTTTAACCATTTTTTCCAAAATGTCGGCAATGATGATAGCCACCACTAAAATGGCAATGGCCACAATCAAGTTCGGCACCCAAAGGATTATTTGATTCAATAGTGTTGAAAAACCAACCCATTCTAAGATATCTGCCGCAATCATTAAAGAGATGATAACTAAAATCCATTTTATAATCGCGCCGATAAAATCAGAAGCCGAGATTGAGATTTCCGCTTTTTCAAAAGCAGCTTTCCAGCCGGTTCGGCTGAATAATTCATTAAATTTGATTTTTTCCAGAATAGCGGCAATTATTTTGCCTATCCAGATAGCGATAAACCAACCAATAATGAACACTACTATCGCGCCCAATAATTTGGGCAAAAAGAGTAAGATACTCTCCCAAGACGTTTGAAGGCCCTGTAAAGTTATTGTTAGCCAATCTTGAATCATATTGTTGACCTATATCTCTTTTCCTTGCCTAGTCGTAATCGCGATTGGACAAAAATAAAGATAAAAGGACATTAATTTGTAATACAATTCTATACATAAAAGATAGCACAAAATAGCAAATCCCGACACTTGATTTATCCCCACCCTTAAACTGAGAAAACTACTTAAGTTGAAGCTTGATTAATAATTGCATTAAAATTTCCAATAATTCCGCCCGACTTAATTCATTCAAGGGAACAGGCTTGGCAATTGCTTCTTTGGCCGAGCATTCCGCGCTCTCTCCTCCATTTACGCCTTTACAAACCCATGTCCATGGCGAATACTTGCTAACCTCCCCCGCAATTCCGGATTGGCATAAATTTATGGACGGTTTTTGGCTAAATATTTTATTATTGGAAGCTCCGCAAGTCCCGGTAATCTTAGCGGAACAACTTCCATTATAAGCGATTTCGGCGCCTTCTTTTTTGGCATAACACTCGTTAATATAAGTTTTATTGTCTTTGCCGCAAACCGGTGAATAATTCTGGGAACAGAAAACTATTTTTTTAATTTTAACTTTAATCATTGCCGCGTTTGGCGCGCCGGCATAATTATTTTTATCATTTTCGCTTTTCGTTTCGCAAGAAGATAAATTATAACCTGTTGGGATATTCAATGTTCCGCAAGCTCCCTCCGCCCAATATTCCAAAATTTCCGGGCTATTGGCATCGCCGATTAAAGAAATTATTTCTGTGGCTTTAAGTTTTAATTTTATTTCCCTGTTCGGGTCAGTTGCCCGGCATTTAATATTGGCGCAAGACCAATGCCAATTGCCGTCATTAAAATTATTTTCATCGTAAACCGAAACCAAGCTGGTTAATTTGCCGTAATCGCACAAACCGGCTTCCGGAATCCGGGAAGAACTTTGTCCGCCAATCGGGCCGCAAATATCACTAATATCATACCTTGTTGTAAACACTCCGCTTTTGATTATTGTATTCATGCTGGAACTCAACCGAGCGGAAAGGAAATACGTTCCTTTATCCGCCAATAAATTCTTGCAATTCAAAGTATTGTTAATATCCAAAGCATAATGTTTTAATTCAACCGGAGCCGCACCAAGGTAACATTTTTGCCCTGCGCCATTATTTGAAACTAAATCAATCAATAAATTACCCCCCGGGTTACCGGAATATTCCCAAGTTATATTGTAAATATCACCGGCGATAATGGTTTCTCCGTTTTGGGGAGACAACCCGCTTACGCCGGAAAAATCAGAAGCAAAACAAAATCCAAAAGAAAAAACCCATAAAAAAGAAACGAGAATAAAATATTTTTTAATGCTTTTTTCCATCTTTATTTGGCGGGGATAACCACCGCGTACCAATTGCCATTATTTAAGTAACTGAGCCCAACTTTATTTTGCGAAACCGAGCCGTTCATAAACCCGCAATCGTACGGTCCCAAGGCCCGGCTATTGGTTGAAATATAACAGCGCTTATCACTATTTTTTTTGTAATAAAAAGCCGTGAATTGGCTATTTTTTAAAACTTTAACAAAATCATACGGTCCCAAATTTATGTCATTTTGGTTTAAAAGCCAATTCCCGTTGTCAAAATACGCAAAAGCGAAACCATTGCTGAACAACGCGGGCGTATCGCTGCCAAACGGGCCAAAAACCTTTTTATTAAAGTTTATGTATTTTTCTCCGCTAACCGTATAGACAAACGCCACTCCGATAATATTTGCGGAAACACTTTCAACATTCTCTAATTGTTGTTCATCTTGCCCGTTCACAGAAACATAATCTTGCCCGGCTTGAGGATAAACAAAGATAAAATTATAGTCGGACACGGCCAGGCTCTTTACTGAGCTGTAAGGCCCGTAAATTATATTATTAATGTTCGCATACCATTGCCCGCCTTTTTCATAAGAAAATCCGAATTTATTTTGGGAAACTATTATGTCGCCAATATTTTGATACGGCCCGGCGATAACATTATCAATATTCGCGAACCAATTATTATTACTATCCATATAGGCAAAACCAAAATGCTTATCCGCGGCCGAATCTATTTTCGCGGCCTTATACGGGCCGTAAATTTTCTTGTTAATATTCACGAAATGTTCCCCGCTCCTTTCGTAAGCAATCGCAAAACTGCTATTTGAAACAAAAATATCCGGCTCTTTTTCGAACGGGCCAAAAACATCTTTCTGGTTTTTAGTAAAAAAATACCAACCGATTACAGCGGCGAAAATAAAAACAAATACAATAATTAAACGGCTTAAATTTTTAGGCATTTTTATCGTTTAGGATTTAATTATACCAAATTTTTTCCAAAAAAAGAAGCGATTTTTATTTCGCTTTAATTAAGGCCCCGTCCCAGATTGTTTCACATGGAGATTTCCTGTAGTCAACCGCTTTTACGATTGAACCGTGCTCCCTGCAAAATTCATTAAGCCAGCCGGGGAAAATCATCTCGCTTCCAAAAAAGTCAAAAACCAGCCCGATACTTCCGTTGCCATCGATTAGAACGGAAAACAATCCTTTTGCTTTAATGTTTTTCCGGTCTGCCGCGTCAAATGAATTTGCCAAGATTAACGCAACCAATTTTTGGGAATCATCAACTAATTCAAATACTTCGCACGAGGAAGACCATCCCGGGTTTATGCCTCTTACCCTGAATTTCTTTGAACGAGAGGTGGTAATCATTACCATCTTTTCCGGCGAATACTTAAGCAATTCCGCGCCTATAACCTTGTCCAAACTTAGTTCCATAAACATCAGCTCCAATTCTTGATTTTCTGTGGTTAAAATTTAAAAATAAACCACCTAAAGCTTAACAATTTAGAAATAAAATGTCAAAACGCTTATTCGGGTAAATAAAAATGGCTTGATATTATCTCGCCACTATTATAGTATCTTGCCACTGTGGTTAACCTCAATTATGATTGATTTTCCTGTTCTTCGGTCAATAACATCTTTTTTCTCTTCGCGAATATGCCTTCGCCAAAAATTACGCCATTTGGTTGGATTGGACATATAATCATAAAATCCGAATCCATCCACGCACTGGTTGCATTTGGCGAAAACAATCGTTCCGGGAATAAATTTTCTACCAAAGAGCAACATTGCTGTTCGATTTTCTTTTTGAAAGATCTCCACAAGAGAACCTTCCGGCCGGCTTCCCATAAAGAACAAATTATAAATATCGCTTCGGATGCTGATATCTGTTCTGTCTGTAAAGGCCAACCTAACTTGGCTAGGTTCTTTTTCAGAACCACATACGATTTTAGCGCTTTCAACTTCTTTTATAAGTACATCCAAGGTCTTCACCTCTGTTATTATATTACAATAAATCTACAAAAAGTCAATATTAGAGAGACTCGCTTTTAAATACCAGGGAGACTCGCTTTCATAGATTCTATACTGCCCCAGGAGACTCGCTCTCGGGTAAGTTTCTGTTGAAACTTCCCTCGAGTACGGGCTCGGCCCCGTCGGGCCTCCGCCTTCGAGTCTCCCTACTCTTAATACAAAAGACATACTTTCGTATGTCTTTTGTATTAAGAGTGGACCCAGGGAGACTCGAACTCCCGACCTCCTCTTTGCAAAAGAGGCGCGCTACCAACTGCGCTATGGGCCCAAATATTTTTAAATTATTTTATATTGTGACGATATTTCATTAAGAAATTTTTTTGCTTCTATCATTACATTCATGAATGTTGAACCTGCGAGAAAACCAAGAGGAATTTCATTTGCGTCGTCATTTTTGGTTAAAAAATGATTACAAAAAATTTGACCAAATTGAATCGTAATATTTTTATCTTGTGGTATTTTGGAACATTCTTCAAATCTTTGCCAAAATAATTCTATAAATTCTTCCGCCTCGTTTTCATTAAAATAGCTTTTTTGAATATCTTGTTGAAATCTTTCTAAAACTTTCTCTGTCACGGGAGAATCTTTAAAGGTCATAATAACTGCGTTTGTTATTGCAAGCATTGGTACAACGAGCAACTCTTTATCTTGTTCTTCGGTAATTTGCTGATTTTCGAAGGAACCCTTAAAGCTCGAAACCAATGAAGCATAACTAAAATCGAAAATATGCGTCAATCCTTCGCCCAATTCGTTGGCTGTTAATTTTTTAGAAAAAAAGCTCATATTTTTATACCGAATCAACTTACTAACCCAGCCAGGGAAAATGTATTCCGGCGTAGCCGGTATTATCTTATCTATACACCCTTGGTGTATAGATAAGATAATAGTGTGGGTATGCCTGGACTCGAACCAGGGACCTCGTCATTATCAGTGACGCGCTCTAGCCAGCTGAGCTACACACCCTTAATAAACAATGGCTATATTTTTTCAAGCACAAATAAAGTATTCTTCATCGGATTAAAACCTGAAATAGTTTTAGCATATATTACCCTCAAATTCAAATCCTTAAATATCTTTTCCCATTCATTGCGCGTAAAAAACTTGCCCGGTTCAAAATTCTTTTGAAAAATTATTCCAAACGACACTCCGTGAATCTTGCATAAAAATTTTGAAACAATTCCTTCCGATAAGTTCTCGTAAATAATAATCCGTTTTTTGCTTTTCATCCCCGCGCCTTTTAAGGTATTAATCGGGTCAGGCGTATGATGCAAAACGTAGTTAATCAAAACCGTATCATAAAAATCATTGGGCAAAAAAGAAATATCTTTACCGTCATATTGTTGAAAGGGCATGTCCGTAACGCGATTATCAATAATATCAATACCCAATATTTTTGATTTAAAATGCTCGGCAAATTCTTTTCCAATTGTCCCGCTGCCGCAGCCAAAATCAAGGATTTGCGAGTTTGGTTCAATGAATGGAGAGCATTCAGAACACATTTTTAAAGCTGCCTTTGCGTATAAAGGCCGAAAAACCCGATATTGTAAAGGGCTTTTGGTTTTCATTAGTAGTTTGCGCAATTAATATAAGTTAGTTTCTTAGAGCTGTTCCGCTATTAGATTGCTTTTGTTGGTAAGCATTCTATAACCCTACGATTAATTCAGTGATCACTCGCGAATTAATCGTAATCGACAACATTTTAAAAAATAAATGATCCACGAGCAGCTTCCGCTACCCGTGCCTTGTTACGACTTCGTCCCTCTTATTGAGCCTGCCTTAGGTCCATAAATGGAACTTCGGGCATTCCCAACTCGCTTGACGTGACGGGCGGTGAGTACAAGACCCAGGGACATATTCACCGTGACGTGGCTGATCCACGGTTACTAGCGATTCCGGCTTCATGAGGTCGGGTTTCAGACCTCAATCCGAATTGGGGAACTGTTTGATGGGATTAGCTCCGCCTTACGGCTTGGCGACCCTTTGTCAGTTCCATTGTATCACGTGTGCAGCCCAGGGCATCAAAGGGCCATGCTGATTTGGCGTCATCCTCACCTTCCTCCCGGTTGTCCCGGGCAGTCCTCTATGACATATAAAACATAGAGCAAGGGTTGCGCAGGTTACCCCATTTAAGGGAGCAACTCAAGCCACCTG
>JBAZLH010000006.1:0-31735 GCA_041650375.1 Minisyncoccota bacterium
AATCAAGATTGTATTCAATCACCAAAACCGTATTGCCGTGCGAAACCAATTCTTGCAAAAGATTAATTAATTTTTTGATATCGTCGTAATGCAAGCCCGTAGTCGGCTCATCCAAAAGATAAAGCGTGCGGGTTGTGCCCCGTTTTGACAGTTCGCGGCTAAGCTTAACTCTTTGCGATTCACCGCCGCTCAAAGTTGTCGCCGGCTGGCCCAAAGTTAAATAACCCAAGCCCACTTCGTTTAAAACTTTCAGTTTGTCGTGGATATTGGGAATATCCCGAAAAAATATCGCGCCTTCTTCTATCGTCATATTCAAAACATCGGAGATATTTTTGCCTTTATAATTTATAAACAAAGTTTCTTTGTTAAACCGCTTGCCCTTGCAAACATCGCAGGCGATTTCCACGTTGGGCAAAAAATGCATTTCTATTTCCAGCGTTCCTTTCCCCTCGCAATGCTCGCAACGACCGCCCGGCTTGTTAAAACTGAACCGGCCAGCCTTATATCCGCGCAACTTGGCTTCCGGAGTCATGGCAAAAATTTCCCTAATTTCGTCAAAGATTTTCGTGTAAGTGGCGGGATTGGAACGCGGGGTGCGGCCTATGGGCGACTGGTCTATCCGAATCACCTTATCCAAGTATTCCACGTTCTTGATTTCTTCAACTTTCACGCTTCGCTTTACATGATTAATCTTGCCGGTAACATAACGGTAAATTATGTCATTCATTAAAGTGGACTTGCCCGAACCGGACACTCCGGTCAAGCAAACCAACCGGCCCAAAGGAACTTCCACGTTAAGATTTTTCAAATTATGTTCATGGGCTTTTTTTATTTTCAGCTTCAAAGTTGTGTCTTGAATGCCCCGCCTGGTTTTAGGCAACTCAATTTTTTCTTCATTGCGCAAATATTTGCCGGTTAAAGATTTTTTGGCATTGCCGATTATTTTGCAATCAATTTCGCTTTTTTTCTTTTCATTTAAAAGCATGGCGTCCAAGGGCCCGGAAAAAACCACTTCTCCTCCGTGGATTCCGGCTTTGGGCCCGAAATCAACAATCCAATCCGATTCTAAAATCGTGTCTTCGTCGTGTTCTACCACGATAATGGAATTACCCGCGTCGCCAAGATTACGCAAAGTTTTCACCAGCATTTCATTGTCTTTTTGGTGCAAGCCGATAGTGGGCTCGTCCAAAACATATAAGGCCCCGACCAATTTCGTCCCAACCTGGGAAGCCAAACGGATTCGCTGGGATTCTCCGCCCGAAAGCGAACCCGCCATACGATTCAAATTAATGTAATGCAATCCCACGTCCAGCATAAATTGCAAGCGGTTTTTTATTTCATTTAAAATCACTTCCGCGATTTCTTTATCTTTCGCGCTCATTCCTTTTTCGGTTTCCTTGAAAAACTCGGCAGCTTTTTCAATCGTGGAATTTGTGGTTTCCCAAATATTTTTGTTATTTATTTTTACGCTTAACGCGTTGGGATTCAAACGCTTACCCTGGCAAACCGGGCAAGGCGCAGTGGAGAAAATATTTTCTGTGCCCAAGCCGTGGCATTCTTCGCAATACCCATACGGGCTGTTAAAACTGAATAACCTGGGCTCTATTTCCGGGAAACTGAATCCGCATTTGGGACAAGAATATTCCGTGCTGAAAATTTGCTCTTTTTTGTCCGGAAAAACCACGGAACACAAACCATTGGACATGTCCACGGCTGTTTCTATGGCCTCATTCAAACGGAACTGGAAATCATCATCATTATGAGTAAAAAATATTTTATCAATCACGATTTCAATCGTATGGACCAAAGTTTTTTCCAAATTTATTTTTTGGCGCAAACTTTTTATTTTGCCGTCTATCCTCACTTCCGAATAACCGGATTCATAAATATCCTGAAGCATCTGGAAATACTCGCCTTTCCTGCCCCGAACCACGGGCGATAAAATATATAACTCGCCGGTTTGGTTTTTTTCTTTTAAAACGTTTTCAATATTTTTGAATATTTCATCCGTGGTTAATTTGTTTATAGCCGAACCACAATCCGGGCAATACGGATGCCCCACCCGGGCAAATAAAACCCTTAAATAATCATATATTTCCGTAATAGTCGCGACTGTTGACCTGGGATTGGCGCTGTGCGCCTTTTGGTTGATGGCAATAGCCGGAGACAAGCCTTCAATTTCATCCACGTCCGGCTTTTGCATTCCGCCCAAAAACTGCCGGGCGTAAGACGACAGGGATTCTATATACCTGCGCTGGCCCTCGGCAAAGATGGTGTCAAAAGCCAAACTGGACTTTCCCGAGCCGGATACTCCGGTAAACACCACCATTTTATTACGGGGCAGCTCCAAAGAGATATTTTTGAGGTTATGCTCTTTCGCCCCTTTGATAATAATTTTATTTTGCATTTATTTTCTTGTTTTCCTTTTCTAATTCATTAATTTCATCCCTTAATATGGCGGCCAGTTCAAATTCCAGCGACTCGGCCGCTTCTTTCATTTTCAATTTTTTGTCTTTGATTATTTCTTTCAACGGCCGGGCGTCTCCCGCCAAGTCCATTTCTAAAATTTGCTTATTCCTTTTCTTGGAATTATCTTTTTTGTTTTCCAGCCCGAATTGCTCCAAAATATTTTTGATTTCTTTTTCAATCGTTTTTGGGGTAATATTGTGTTCTTTATTATATTCCAATTGGATCGTTCTTCTCCTGTCTGTTTCTTTTATCGCTTTTTCAATTGAACCGGTCATATGGTCTGCGTAAAGCACCACCTGTCCATTGATGTTTCTGGCCGCGCGGCCGATTGTTTGGACCAAGCTGGTTTCGTTCCTTAAAAACCCTTCTTTGTCCGCGTCCAAAACCGCCACCAATGAAACCTCGGGCATATCCAACCCCTCCCTCAATAAATTAACTCCCACGATTACGTCTATAACTCCTTTCCTCAAATCAGTGATTATTTCCACCCTGTCCAAAGTTTTCACATCGCTGTGCATATACTTAACTTTGATTTTTTCTTTTTCCAAATAATCGGTTAAATCTTCGGCCATGCGCTTAGTCAAAGTAGTCACCAAAGTCCTTTCTTTTTTCGCTGTCCTTTCTTTAATCCTAACTATCAAGTCCTCTATTTGCGAAAGATTGCCCGTGGAAGCGGTAATCGGCCGGATAATCACCTCCGGGTCAACCAAGCCGGTCGGGCGGACAATCTGCTCAACCACTTGCTCGCTGATGCTTAATTCTTCTTGCCTGGGCGTAGCGGAAACATACATCACTTGCTTAACCCGCTCGTTGAATTCTTCGTATTTCAGGGGCCGGTTATCATAAGCCGAAGGCAAACGAAAACCGTTTTCAATCAAAGACCGCTTGCGGCTGTAATCGCCGAAATACATTCCGCCGATTTGGGGAATTGCCACGTGCGACTCATCCACCACTGTCAAAAAATCTTTAGCCGATTCCTTGAAATAATCCAACAGAGTGTAAGGCGGTTCGCCGGCGGCTCGGCCGTCAAAATGGCGCGAATAATTTTCAATGCCCGAACAATAACCGATATTTTCTATCATTTCCAAGTCGTAATTCACCCTCCGTTTCAAACGTTCGTATTCCAGTAATTTATTTTCTTGCTTAAAAACCGCCAATTGTTCTTCCAGTTCTTTGCGGATTGATTTAATGGCCGTGTTTTTTATATTTTCGTTTACGATATAGTGCTTGGCAGGAAACAAAAACACTTCGGCCACCGTCCCCAAAACTTTTCGGCTTATCGGGTCGATTTTTTCAATCAAATCTATTTTTTCCGAAATGGAAAAACGGTAAATCACTTTTTCATTCACGGGCATTAATTCCAAAACTTGCCCGTGTAAACGGAACAAACCCAAAAACAAGTCCGTGTTAGTTCTTTCGAATTGCATATCCACCAATTTTCTCGCCAAAGCGGTTCGGCTGATTTTTTGGCCTTGCGCCAAATGATAAACCGTTTCTTTGTATTCCGCCGGAGAGCCCAACCCGTAAATGCAAGAAACCGACGCCACAATAATCACGTCTTTCCTCGTTAACAGCGCCTGGGTGCAAGCGTGGCGCAACCGATCAATCTCTTCGTTTATCTGCGCTTCTTTTTCAATATAAGTGTCCGTGGCCGCCATATAAGTTTCCGGCTGGTAATAATCGTAATAACTCACGAAATATTCCACCGCGTTATCCGGGAAAAATTCCCTGAACTCGTTGCACAATTGGGCCGCCAAGGTCTTGTTATGCGAAATCACCAGACATGGCTTCTGGATACGTTCTATCGCGTTGGCAATGGTAAAGGTTTTACCCGACCCGGTCACTCCCAATAATGTTTGCTTTTTCAAACCCTTTTGCCAACCATCAACCAATTGCTCGATGGCCTTCGGTTGGTCGCCCGCCGGCTTCATATTTGCCTTGAGCTTAAACTGCATAGGACTTATCTTACCATGTTAAAAATATTTTGCAATAGCGCTTGAACGAGCCGACTGCTAAAACCAAAAACGCCCAACGGCGTTCTTAGTTTGCTTTTTATATTTTAGCAACACTCCCGTAAATCCATAACTATTGTTGAAGATACCTCGAACACACACCCTCTTTGCAACCCCAAGGACAGACCAGCTCTCTTGTTTGAGGGCCAGTTGTTGAACAATAATATTTTATAACATTTTTACCCGAACAATAATCTGACATAAGAGTTCCATTATAATTTACCAGGCCTTTTGTGTAATAACCATCCGACTTGTCGGATTCAATGCAGTAGGTTTTTTTAGCTGAGCAAGAAGCTGTTGATCCGCCGTTTTGCCCATCGCAAGTCCAAGTCCATGGGCCGGTTCCACCAACAACAGATTTAATCCCCGACACACAAAGATTTACGGATGGCTTCGCAGAAACAAAAGTATTATTAGCCGCGCCGCAAACTCCATTTACCAATCCAATTGGCGGATCTGATACCGGCGGCGTTATCTGAGATGGGTCGTCGTTGGAATTTTTAGTTGAACAAGCCACGGGAGTTTCGCCGATTTTTTTATTGTCGCAAGTCCAAGTCCATGGGCCGGTTCCGTTCACGCTTGATGGCACCCCAACAGAACATAGATTTTCAGTTGGAGCAGACGTAAACACTTTCCCGTTAGCTGAACCGCAGACCCCATTATCTTTTTCAGCCGCTGGAGCGGTAACGGGAGCAAGGCAAGAATTCTGTCCAAGCGAACCAGAACAAGACCAAAACCAATTATCACCTGATAATCTCGGCGTAGTGGATCTGGCATCTTTAGCGCAAATTGTATTACTGGACGGTTGTGTGGCTGTCGGAACATTCAAAGCCGGACCGCAAGCGCAAGTATTTAGGCCGGATTTACCAGGAGCGGCGCAACAAGAGGCGCTCTTGCCACCATTTGTTCCAGAGCACGTCCATGTCCAACTTCCATACCGATTACCACCCAAATAAGCAGGATAAGCAAGCATTGGCTGCGTAACCGCCGAAGGAGTGCCGAGAGAACAAAGCGTGGTAGTTGGCGCGGTTTCAAATGTTTTCTGATTAGCAGTTCCACAAACGCCATCCGTAGCATCACTAAGTTTTAATTTTAATAACGCAAGCAAAACCTGTATCAATTCTTCTTTGGTCATTTCGTTCAACGGCTTATCCAAAACCAATGAACCAATTTTTAAATTATTATCCTCATCCGAATCCGCATTGATTTTAATCTCAGACTTTGCCGTAGTGGCATAACATTGGGTAATTGTTCCTCCCGTGCCATCGGAACAATTCCAAGAAAAAGCATTGCTGATTGTGCCGCTGCGGCCCAGGTCAATTGTGCTGCTGTATTTTTTTGCAATCGGCACGCCAACCTTACATAATCCATTTTCCGGCAAAACAGAAACAACTTGGCCGGACACGGAACCGCAAGCCGTCGCAGATTCGCAAGAACTATCGCCGCACTTCCATGTAAAGTACAAACCCCCGCTTTTCCAAGCCACGTCATTCAATGTCGGCGACACGCCAGGAACACACAAAGACGAAGAGCTGGCTCCAAGCTGAAAACTCGCGAGAATAGATTGGTGAGCTCGACCGCAATTACTTGGTTTAACTACCGGCGGAGTGTCGCCCGAATCCGAATCGTTTGATGTGCCTTTCGCAGCGGAACAATTCAGCCATTTCATAAACACATCTGTTCCTTGTTGGCACGCCCAATTGAATTTATTGGTCTTGGAATCATAGAAAGCGCCACTCTTAGAAGTTCCATTAACACACAAATCGGTTGTTGGAGCGGTTGCAAAAGATTTCTTGCTGGCCGCGCCGCATTGTAAAACATTGCCAGGAGAAGAGCACGTTATTGCTTTTTTATCATTACCAGTGCATTTCCAAGAAAACGGACCATAACCTGAACCGGTTAAGTCCGACCTCGTCCCGTAATAACACGCGTAAAAATCCAGGTTATAAGTTGTATCTTTTGTTGATGGTCCGCAGACAGCAGTATCCCGTTGAACTCCTTCATTGGAGCAATATTTCGCGAATCCATCACTCCCTGTGCAAAACCAATCATAGTATTCGTTGCCGCCGTGAGGATTCACTTGGGAAGCCTCTCCGGCATTACATAAATACGAAGTGGGCTCGGAATAAGGGTTTGTTTTGGTTGCTGGACCGCAAGAGGCCGGAACATAAGCTTGATTAACAATAATATAAACATAACCGCTGGCTCCCGCACCACCCGCACCAGCGTTCAAATTGCCATCACAATTTACTGTAGTTCCGCCACCACCGCCACCGCCCGCACCATAACCAGACCCACCCGCTCCACCAGCTCCGACAGCCGCAAAAGAACATGCTCGCGCGGCCGCGCCGGCTGAAGCACTTATCCCCGAAATAGAACCATCAAATCCTTTGCCTCCATTTCGTTGGTCGCTAGTAAAAGCGGTTACGCTCCCACGGGAATTCCCCAATCCCCCGGCAGAAATTATGGAACCGAAAGACGAGGAACCGCCATTGCTTCCATCTGCTGCCGGAGCGCCACCGGCACCACCTCTTCCAACCGTAATTTCATATTGTTCGCCCGGCTTAACAAGTTTTGTGGATTTGACGCATTGGCTGGCAAGCCCCCCATGACCGCCTTCACCAAAACAGCACTTGTCTGTTGTGCTCATGGCTTCGCCGCCACCACCACCGCCGCCACCACCACCGCAAACTTCAACGTCAACCGAAGCCACGCCGGCCGGAACCGTCCATGTGCAAGTACCCGGAGTTGTATATAAATTGCCGGTACCGCAAGCCGCGGCTAAAACATTCTGATTTGCGAAAAAAAGAAATCCAAAACAGCAACTCAAACAAAATATTTTTATAAATTTTGAATTCATATTTTTTTATTTATTGTTTATTGATATTACGCTAATAATACCACAAAAATAAAAATTATTAAAAACAAAAACACTCTCCTTTTTAAGAGAGTGCCCGAAAATATTTAAAATTAGTCCCTTTTTAAGGCCGTAATCGGGTCCAATTCCGCGGCTTTGCGCGCCGGAAAAACCCCAAACCCCAAACCGAGCACGGAAGAAAACGCCAAAGATAAAACAATGGAAGAAAGAGAAACAGAAAACGTCCACGCCAAGCCGAAAGACACGGCCACGTAATAGATCAAGAAAGCAATCAGCGAACCGACTAAAATTCCGAAAACTCCTCCGATAAAAGTGAGAATTACGGACTCGGATAAAAATTGCAACAAAATGTCTTGCCTTTTCGCACCCACGGCTCGCCTCAAACCGATTTCAAAAGTCCTCTCAATTACGGAAACATACATAATATTGGTAATGCCCACTCCGCCCACGATTAAAGAAATAAAAGTCAGGGCGACCAATAATAAAGTTATGCCGTTTAAAATAGTATTAATCATATCCCGGGCTTCCGCCATTGTGGTGATTTGGAAATCATCTTTATCCGGGTCAGTGATATTATGCCTCTCTTCCATTAAATATTGCATATCGGCTTTGGTGTCATTGATTTTATTCGGGTCAATAACTTCCACCAACGCGCCCATTACGTAATCCGTGCCCAATATTTTCTTTTGCATTGTTTCCGCCGGAATATAAGAAATGGAATCCATGTCCATAAATCCCCCGCCACCCTGGCTTTTTAAAACTCCCACAACTCGGAATGGTATTCCTTTAACGTAAACGTTTTGCCCCACGGCCTCTTGGTCACCGAAAAGATTTTCTTTCAGCTTTGACCCCAAGACCACAACTTCCGCCAAGCCGTCTTCTTCGTCTCGGGTGTAAAATCTTCCGCTGGTCATATCCAATTTTTGCATATCCGCCGCTCCCGCGCCGTATCCGTAAATTATGACTGTTTGGTTAGCGTCTTTGTATTTAAAAACTTCCTGGCCGGTAACGAAAGCGAATAAAGATTTCACGTTTGGCAATTTGGCAATCGCGTCCACGTCTTTATTTTTAAAAGTGGTGATATTGTTACCGGTCGCCATGGCGCTCGCGCTGCTAACACTGCCCTTGCCCGGAACCTTAACTTCTATATCAATTGTGTTCGGGTTATAAATATCCAATTGTGACATCACTAATCCCTTCAACCCCTGGCCTGCGGCGAGCATTACTATCAATAAAGCGATGCCGATACTTAAAGCGATAATAGTTAAAATCGTGCGCCCTTTTTGGTGCATTAAACTTTTCCACGCTGTTTCCAAATATGTTTTAATGTTATTCATAACGCAATGCTTCTATTGGATTTAACATGCTTGCGTTCCTGGCCGGAACAATTCCGAAAACAAGGCCCACACCGATACTCACGAAACAACCCAAAAATACGGAACCGAACGAAACAATAAAGTCCCATTTATAACCCATGGTCTGCGCGACAACCGCCACCAGCCAAGAAATTAAAAATCCCAAAATAATGCCGATTAATCCGGCGACAAAGGTAATAAAAATAGTTTCAATCAAAAACTGTAAAATAATATCCGAATTTTTCGCGCCCACGGCTTTTCTCAAGCCGATTTCTTTAGTTCTTTCCTGGACCGTGGCGAGCATTATATTCATAATGCCGAAGCCGCCAACCAATAATGAAATCGCGGAAACGGCCACCAAGAAAAACTTGACCGCGTTTGTAATTTGCGAAATCGCGTCCAGGGCTGTTTCACTGGAACGAACAGTAAAATCATCATCCACCGGATTGGTGATATTATGGTCTCGCCTTAATGTGTCTTCAACATAAGAAATAACACCGTCAATATTTTCCGCTTTATCAACTTTTATTCGCATAAAATTAATGTAATTGATTCCCAAGAGGATATTTTGGGCGGTTTTAATCGGAACAAAAATTTCCTTGTCTTGGCTTTGCGCCAAGCCTCCTCCTCTTTTGGTAAAAACTCCTATAACCGTAAAAGCGCTTTTCTTTATTTTTATTTGATTGCCAATCGGGTCTTGATCGCCGAAAATTTGCGTGGCCGCGTCGCTACCCAAAACCACCACCTTGGCATTGGAGTCATTTTCGTCATCGGCAAAAAATCTGCCATTAGCAACTTCCGCGTCTTCAACATTAATATAGCTTGGCGTCGTCCCCATAAAAGTAAGAACCGGGCTATTGTTATTCCAAGTAACAACATCCGTGCCTTGCACGTACATAGACACGCCTTCAATATGCGAATTGCCACCCCTTAATATTTGCGTGCCGTCTTTATATTTTAAAGTAGTAATAACCACGCCAAAAACCGAGGCGGGCGGGCCGTTCGGGTCGGTTTTGCCCGGCAAGACTCCGACCAAATTACTGCCCAAGCTTTTCACTTCATTTAATATCAACCCTTGCGCCGAAGCGCCCAATGACATCACTACTATCACGGAAAAAATTCCGATAACAATTCCGAGCATAGTCAAAAAAGACCGCATCTTATTGCTTATAAGCATTCTATAAGAATTTTTTACCGCTTCGGAAAAATCCATAATTTTACTTTCTTAGTTCCTGGTTTTCGCTTTGGGCAAACTGCCTTTCCGCCACTTTCGCGTCATTGATAATCAATCCGTCTTTAACGTTGATTATTCTCTCCGCGTGTTCGGCCGTGTATTTTTCGTGGGTAACCAAAATAATCGTATTGCCTTTTTCGTTCAACTCCTGCAATAATTTCATAACCTGGTAACCGGATTTGGAATCCAAATTTCCGGTCGGCTCATCCGCGAAAATAACTTCCGGATTATTAACCAAGGCCCGGGCGATTGCCACCCTTTGTTTTTCTCCGCCGGAAAGGTTGGCGGGATTATAATACATTCGGTGGTCTAACCCAACTTCGCCCAATAAATTTTTAGCGCGTAAAATTCTTTCCGCCGTAGAAACGCCGGAATAAACCATGGGCAACATTACGTTTTCCAAAACATTGGCGCGATTTAATAAATTAAAAGACTGAAAAATAAATCCGACTTTTTTGCTCCTCATTTCCGCCAATTGGTCGTCGGTTAGACTGCCGATTTCTTTGTCTTCAAAAAAATATTGCCCCGAAGTCGGCTTGTCCAAAAAACTTAAAATATGCATCAAGGTTGATTTCCCCGAACCAGACGGGCCCATAATGGAAACAAACTCGCCTTTGTGTATATCAAAACTCAGCCCCTTCAAGACATTCGTAACCACCTCCCCTTCACGGTAATCTTTTTTGAGATCCCTAACGCTAATTAACATTAGTTTATAAAACTTTAAGAATAATTGTTTCGCCCTGCTTTAAGCCGGACAAAATTTCCACCAAGCCGTCATCGGCTTTCAATCCCACGCTCACATTCTTTTCAACCAATTTATCATTCTCTAAAACTCTTACATATTTTTGCCCGGTATTAGCCCTAGACAAAACCGCCCGAGAAGGGACATATAAAACGTTTTGGCGGGAGTCCGTGTTAATCAAAACATCGGCTGTCATTCCGGATTTTAACAAATTCGTGTTATCGTCGTCATTTATCGCCACTTTCACATTGTAATAAATCACATCCTGGATATTGGTTGACGCGGGCTCAATTGACATTACAGTTCCAACGAATTTTATGTCTGTGCCGATGGCGTCAAAAGTTATGGTAGCGTTTTCCTGGACTTTCAATTTAACCACATCGGTTTCGGGAACGTCCACGTTAATTTCAAAATGCGGCGACAACAATTCCACCATTGGCTCATTGCTGGAAATCAATTCCCCTTTTTTCTTGTTGACTTTGCCTATTTCTCCGCTAATGGGCGCAATCATAATGGCCTTGCTTCTGTTTGCCTTGGCTTGAGCCAACGCGGCTTCATAATAAGCCACATCAACGTCCCTCGGCCTCGCGACCAAAGAATCGTAATTGGCTCTTTGCAAATTAAGCGCAGCTTCAGCCGTATTAATAGCATTTTCGTTTTGCGACTTGGCAACAAGAATATCGTTTTTTATTCCGGAAATTGTTATCCTTTCCGCCCCGATAGTTGTTTTTTGGGTTTCTATTAAAGACTTATCCGTTTCCGAAATAGTTGACTTGTATGGTTCTTTATCAATAATATCCCTGTTCGCGGTCAAAGCGGTGATAATAACATTCAGTTCGTCAACCGCCTGTTCCAGCGCGGAATCAATGTCGCTTTGGTTTTGGCTGATTTTAATAATAGTTAACGATTGCTTAAATTTAAGCTGGGCATTATTTACCAAATCTAAATTATTCTGAAAATTCAACGACTCCTGAGTACTACCGGTAAAATATTTCATTTGAACATCTCTTAGCGCCTTAAAAGCATTATACATTTTAACCGAAGCGTCGTCCAAAGACGCCAAAGCCGCGTCGTATTTGGAATTCAAGCTTACGGTAGCCAAAGTTTGGGCGTTTGTAAGCGCGGTTTGCGCGGAATCAACTTGTTTTTGCGCCGTGTTTATTTGCTCCACGGTCGCTCCGGCTAATTTTTGGTCCAAACTGGCTTGCGCCGCCGCCACAGACGCATCCAAATCGGCCAAAGATAAATTGGCAATAAGTTGGCCCTTCTGGACACTGTCGCCTTCTTTCACAGCCACGTAACTGATTACTCCGGGAACTTGAAAATTCAGGGATAAGTCATCGGCGGCCTGGATATTGCCGGTTACATCCACGGTTTGGATTAAATTGCCAAGTTCAACTTTAGCGGTTTCATATTTGGATTTCTTGCTTCCGCCACTCATGCTTATTCCGACAATAATCAAAACAAGCGCCACGATTGCCGCGATAATTATGAATTTTTTTGATTTTAAAAACTTCCAGTTGATTTTAAACGCCATAATTTTACTTGCCCGCCATAGCCCGCAGGGCGAAAGAGGGTTTTTATGTTTATAATTTTTGATTTATCTTCTTTAAAAGTTAATTTATTAAGTTTATTATACCATTCTTTTAAAGTCAACTCAAAATATTGCCTGAATTGTTTTATCCAAGCCGCCTTTTTCCAGATTTGAAATAATTATTTCCCAATATTTTTCCGCAGATAAAAGAAGCCGTAGCTCGCGCCGATAAGCAGCAAGCCGGCAATCAGCAAGGCCAAAGGCCAGCCCAAACTTTGCGAAAAATACTCAGCCGTAATTTTGGCGATATATCCAACTAGAAACAATGAGCCGAAAACCAGGAATTCCCTGCTCTTTAAATAAACGCTTGCCAAAAGCGCGCCGAAAACCAAGAATGGGAAAATCGCTTCCCAAAAAATATTTTGCGAAGGCTTCCATCCGCCCAACGCCAGAGCCGAACCCAAGAATCCCAAAATGCCAAAACCGTAAAGAAAAGCTTTTAGTGCGGTTTTCTTTTGTTTAGCGAAATTATAACCGAGCAAAAGGTAAGACGAGGCAATAAGTAAAATCCTGTATTCAAAAAACGATTCGCTTCGGTTGAAATACCCGGAGCTGATTAAATCCGTAAAAGCCACAAAAAACCACGTCCCGAAAATTATGCTGAAAAAAATAAAGATATCTTTTTTCAAAACAGCGGCGGACGACAGATAAAATAAGAGCAAAATTCCGGAAATGATTGATTGGATCCCGGCCGACTGAAGATTGAGCCCGGCGACGTAAAAAACCACTTCCAGCCCGATTGGAATTATGGCCGCGGACACGAAATAAAGAGCGCCGCTCAAAATATTTAATTTTGAATCGCGGGAAAGATACAAAGCTAAAAAATAAATTATTAAACCGATCCCGAAAGTGGAAAGTATTCTGATTGTATCATTGAAAAAATTCCAATTTTGGCCGATTAAAATAGCGATTGATAAAACCACAATGCCTCCGCCCACGTAAAACAATAAATTGGCAACGCTAAATTTTTTGTTGCTCTCCGCTGAACTTTTTGAACCATCATCATAGGCGCGTTCCAATTCTTCCTTGCTTGCTATTCTTTGCGCGGCTATATTTTTCACATAATCCAATGCTTGTTGTTTTTCCATTTTAGTTTGCTGAATTTACCCATCCCACGAAACGCAGATTTATATCGTATCTGTTGCTCGCGAGAACGGGCGTATTAAGTTTCTTATTCAAGCCGTGCCCGGTGATGAACAAGGTTGAAAAATCCTGGGAATATCCGCCAAACAAAGAAAATCCATAGCTGCTGCTTCCGTTGATTATTTCATATCCGTCCGGTGATTTTACATCGGGATAAAAATTCATTGCTTGCGCTTGTTCCAAAGTTACTTCCGCGGACTTATCTTGCTTAATGTCATAAACAAACAATCTGGCTAAAAACTTTTGTGGTGGAACGGCCGGAGCCGCTTTGTCGATCGGCACAATATTATCGGTGTTAAGCCTGGCGATTAATTTTCCGTTTTGGATAATGTATTCCTCGTTATAATTCCCCCCCGAAACAAAAACAAAATTATATTGCGGATGGTTGTATATTCTCGGGACATAGATGACCGCAACCAAAAATAACACCATCAAAACCGGTATCAAAATCGCGACAACTAAACTTAAATTTTTCTTTATATCCATATTTTTAAAAAATTATTTTTATATTTACTATATCTGAATTATACCATAAAAATTAAGAAATAATTACAATTTTGTGAACAAAAAAACCGTTAAAAAAATTAACGATTATATTTTTCAATGGCGCGGGCCACGTCGCCATTGTTAATGTGCCTTTGTAAAGACGCATTAATTTGATCCATGTATTTCGCGTACTCGGACTTTTTTGACACTCCAATGTAAAAGTTCTGTTGGGAAACGATTCCTGCTTCAACAATATCCGTGGCTTTGCCGAGCATTTTCTTGCCAGCGTATCCAGAATACAGGAAATAGTCAGCCTGGCCGCTACGGACTAAAGCAAAGGCTTCTTCCGGAGTTGCCACTCGTTTCAAGTCAAGTTTGGCATCCAGGATGAAGGCATCCATTTCAGTTCCATAGCTATCACCAATGGTCGCAGCTCCCTTTAAGCCGATTAGGTCTCGCTTGTTCGTATAAGTAAAGCCGCTTCCCTGTTTTACGAACACCGCAACCGGATCAGTGGTATAAGAAATGGAATAAACCAGATACTCGGCCCTTTCCGGCGTGTAATAAAGCGCGACAATAACGTCGTTCTCGCCGGTTTTGGTTTTTTCTTGGACAATGTCCCACGGGCCGATATAAATAGTTCTAACTCCCATGCCCATGTCCTTAAATACCATTCCGGTTATTTCAGGTCCAGCGCCGGTTATTTCCAGACCGCTTCGCCACATTATTGGCTTCCAATCCGGATGGCCGGAAGCAATAACCATGTCTTTTTGTTCGCCAAATGACGATTGGTTGCTATTTGACGACGTTGTAAAGATAAAAGCCGAAATAAGGCAGGCCAATATAATTACAATAATAAACATTATGGCAGTTCCTATACTTGCTTTCATTTAAAACATCCTCCGTCTTTAAAACGGCTCTTATTTTTTAACATATAATAATTGTTATGTCAAAACAAAAACCGCTGAAAAATATCCAACGGTTTTTATTTTTTTATTCCATTATTTTCACGAACGCGATACTGGAAAAGAAATACACAACAACCGCGCTAATAAGCCAAGCCACCAAAAGGCCGATTGGCAAATTGATTAAAAGATAAAGCGGCAACATAAAAAATATTACATATAAAGAAACTATCGTACAAGTAAAACAACAAACTTTTTGCCAAAAAGTTTGACCTAAAGATTGTTTCACTTTTTCATACAGCGAAGCCAAAACCAAACCGCTAATAAAACTAAACAATAATGACCAGGCGAAAAAACTCATTGGCGGTGGGCCGGCGATAGGCATCATCACCTTACTCCAAACGCTAAAATACTGCTCCATCATATAATAACCCATAGTGAATTGGGCCGCTACGGTATCTACCACGAAAGCGATAACCATAAAAATAACAGCTGAAAGGAATATTTTTCCCTTATTGACGTTTTTACAACAATTACAATTGCACATAAATAAATTTAAATTATTTTATTTCTTCGACCTTTGTCCATTGTTTATTAAAACCATTATACCATAAAAACATAAATATCAACTCTTTTTAATTTACGTTTAATAAGGTATAATTTTAGTCATGAACCCAAAAATTATCGCCACAATCGGCTCAAAATCCGAAGATTATAAAACCCTAAAGGGTTTAGTTCGCGCCGGCATGAATATCGCCCGCGTGAACTTTTCACATGCTACGTTTGAACAATGGAACAAAATAAAATCCGCGCTATCGCGGATAGAAAAAGAAACCGGCATTCGGGTTAAATTAATGATGGATTTACAGGGGCCGAGAATCCGCGTTGGCAAGCTCACGAACCCGGTTAAAATCGTTAAAGGTGAAACTTACGCTTTCTTTTACGGCGAAACCACGGACAAAGAAAAAGAAATTCCCATAGACCACGAAGACCTTTATAACGACATAAAGGTTGGAGAACCTTTTTATTTGGCAAACGGAGCCATTGAATTGGAAGTGATCGAAATAAAAGATAAAAAAATATTTGCCCGCGCCCAATCAAACGGAATCCTTTTTTCGCGCAAGGCCGTAAACATACCGGAAACCAATTTTTCCGGAGGCGCCATGACCGCAAAAGACATTGAAGACGCTAAATTCGGCCTGGCGAACGGAGCTGATTACATTTGCTTGTCGTTTGTCCAAACCGGTGAAGACATCCAAGCCCTTAAAAAACTGCTCACCAGCAATAAAACCACGGTCATAGCAAAAATAGAAAGAGCGACCGCGTTAAAAGACATTGATAATATCATCAAATACTCGGACGGCATTATGGTCGCCCGCGGCGATTTGGGAATTGAAGTGGCGATTGAAGAATTACCCATTTTGCAAAAAGAATTAATCCGCCACGCGCACTGGTATAAAAAACCCGCGATTGTGGCAACGGAAATGCTGGCCTCCATGGTTGAAAGGCCGCACCCGACCCGCGCCGAAGTCGCGGACATTGCCAACGCTATTTTTGACGGAGCGGACGCAGTAATGCTTTCCGACGAAACCGCCATGGGAAACTTCCCCGTGGAGTCGGTGGAATATATGAAAAAAATCGCGCAACGGGCGGATGAATATTTCAACAGCATAAATTATTTCGGCCCGAATTAAATCTGATTTTAACATTCGTTAAAATCATAATTATATTTAAATTATTTAATCGGGTAAATCCCAACTAAAATAAAAACCGCGCTTAGGCGGTTTTTTGATTTAACTATTTGCTGAAATAAACCGGTATGGTTAATTGGTCCGCGTTTTGGGGCAATCCGGAAGGATTATCTTTTTCCAAAACCAATATTCCTTTTGCGGTTACGGGCGCTTCAAATTCAAGAGCCGCTTCATACGGAACGAAATTTGCGGTCATCCAATCCGACTTGGCTTGGGCCACCGCAATGCCCAATTGCTTGCCATTCGCGTCAAATATTTTTATTGGAAAAGACGCTTCAAAAAACCAATTTCCTCTGGCCTCCCCTTTGATAACCAACGGACTTTTAACCAAATCGTTCGGCCTGGGGCTGTTAATGCGGATCAGGTCCGCTTTTTCATTCACGTTGCCGATGTCCTCAATAAATTTTTGGCACTTTCGCGGATATGATTCCATAACCGGATAACCCGCGGCCACACACTCTTCAAAACTGTTCACCACCGGCTTCAAGTTGGAATTTTTGTAATTTAACGCAATCGCAATAGCCGCGATTATGATTATCGCCCCAACAATTATAACAATATTTTTATTCATGCTTTTACCCGATTAAATACGATTTAAAATTAATTTAAATCGTAATTTTAAATTTTTATTTTTACAACCTATTTATATTATATACTAATTATGGAAATTTAAAATTATTAAACCGGGTGAATTAGAGGATAAAATTTTTAATTAAAAAGCCATCTCCCTGGACGGCTTTTAGATAAAATGTTATTGAATCGGCTTATTCTCCGTCCCGCTTGGCTGATTTTGCATAATCGGCCTGATTTGGATTGACTGCGCAGTTACACTGCCGTCTTGATTAGAAGTGCCGGTTATCATTACTCCGGCACCGGTTTGCAAATCGCTCAAAGCGCCATCCGCCATTTTGCTTACTTTCGTGGAAGCTGAAAGAAAAACAATTTTTGAACCGCCGCTGCTTAATTTAATTGTAATGCTTTTATCGTCCATGCTTACAATTGAGCCATTAACCAATCCGGTTTGCCCGGTGCCCGCGCCGGTTCGCTTTTGTCCGTTTGCCATAGCTTGGAAATTTCCCTGACCCGAAATTTTTTTACTTTGCCCGTAAACCATGCCCCCATAAAAAGAGCCCACTCCAATTACCACCATTAAAACTATGCCAATTATTAAATATTTTTTGTTCATAATTTATTTACGCTATTTACTATTCGTATCTTAACGCTTCTATGGGGTTTAATTTCGCCGCTCGCTGAGCCGGATAATACCCGAAAATAATTCCAATCAAAGCCGAAACTCCAAAAGCCAAAAATATTGACCAAGGCGCTATTTTTGTAACCGTTCCTCCAAACTGGCTGATGGCAACCGAAGCCAAGCAACCCAAAATTATGCCCACGATTCCGCCGATAAAAGTTAAAGCAATGGCTTCTCCCAAAAATTGCGAATTAATATTTTTCTTTTTCGCGCCAATCGCTTTTCGCAATCCAATTTCCCTGGTTCTCTCGGTAACGGTTGTCAGCATCATATTCATAATCCCTATTCCTCCCACAACCAAAGATATGGATGCCACAGACGCTAACAAAATCGTAAAAGTGTCCGCCACCGAAGAAGCGGTTGAAGCAATGTCCGCCTGGTTGGTGGTAGTAAAATCGGCTTTGGTTGAATCCGTGATATTGTGCCTGGCTAAAAGCAGGTCGGTTATATCCGTTTGTAAAGCATCCATGGAATCTTGGTTGATTGCGGAAACATAAATACTGCTCACGTATTTATTGCCGGACAAATATTGTTGGTCCGTGGTAATGGGAATAAAAACCATATTGTCCTGGCTGCTCATAGTATTCCCTCCTTTCGCCGCGGTAACTCCAATTACCTTAAACTCAATTCCGTTAATCCGAATTGTTTGTCCGACTGCGTCCGAATTTTCTCCAAACAAATCATCCCTGGCGGTCGGCCCCAAAACCGCAATTTTTGTTTTGTTTGTTTTGTCCAACTCGGAAATAAACGAACCTTGCTCAACTTGCACGTTACGAACCGTTAAATACTCGGCGGTTGTTCCAACCACGGAAACATTCGTATTGGTTCCCTTGGCTATAACCTGCCGCCGGGAAGAAACTTCCGGCTCCACAGCTTGCGCCAAAGCCAATCCGTTTATAGCCGCGGCATCGTCAATCGTAAGAGTTTGGGCCGTTCCCCTGCCTCCGCTAACAGACATGCCAATGCCCCTTTGCGCCCCGGGAGTGACAGCAATCAAATTAGAGCCCAGCGATTCAATCCTGGACTGAATGCTGCTTTGCGACCCTTGCCCAATAGCAATCATTGCGATTACCGAACCGATACCGATAACAATACCTAAAATCGTAAGGAAAGACCTGATTTTATTGGTGAACAAAGCAAAGTATATTTCTTCCAACAAGTCTTGGTTTTTCATAATTTATCCCTTTTGTTTTAATCCGTTATAATCTTCCACAATCACACCGTCCTTGATTGAGATAATCCGGTCCGCGTGCTCAGCCACTTCCCGCTCGTGTGTAATTAAAATTATCGTATGGCGCTGATTTCGGTTTAGGTCGGTAAAAGTTTTTAAAACAATTTCTCCGGTTTTTGAATCCAGATTTCCGGTCGGCTCATCCGCCAAAATCAAAGAAGGATTATTAACCAATGCCCGGGCGATCGCCACTCTTTGCATCTGTCCGCCGGACAATTGATTACTCAGATGATTAAATAAATTTTCATCCAACCCGGCATCTTGCAACGCTTGCCTGGCCTTTAATTCCCTTTCCGGTTTGGGAACCTCCGCGTAAATCAACGGCACGCTCACATTGCGGATTACCGTAGCCCTGGGCAATAAATTAAATGTTTGAAAAACAAAACCTATTTTTCCATTTCTTATTTCCGCCAATTCGTCATCCGATAAAAACGAAACATTTTTATTATCCAAAAAGTATTCTCCCGAAGTCGGCGTATCCAACGCTCCGATTATATTCATCAGAGTTGATTTTCCCGAGCCGGACGGCCCGGTTATGGCCACAAATTCGCCATCGTTGATTTTAAGGGAAATGCCTTTTAGTATGGGAACAACGCCCGCGCTGGTAATATACGCTTTGGTTATATTTTTTAGTTCAATCATAAAATTTATAAACTAATTAGGCGGACCACCCAATCCTTGAATCATCATATTGCCAGTGGTGCTCTTGATAGTGGTGGAAGTGGTTGACTTTGTTGAAGACATTGACGCTTTTGCGGATGCGTTGATTGTGCCGGTTATAACTTGGTCGTTTTCATTCAAGCCACTCGTAATCTCGGTATAAGAATCATTAGCTGAGCCAATCTCCACGGTTTTAGTTGTAAGCGCTCCCTTTAAAGAAATTCCTTTGCTGTTATCCAATTGAGCTGAATCAACTGCCACGGACGGCGATTGAACGTAGTAAGAATTGTTTAAAGATTTTATAGCTGAGTTAGGAACCATTAACACATCTGTCTTAGCTTCCGTAATTATGTTGACCGAAGCGCTCATTCCCGGCTTAACAGTGCCGGTATCATCCGTAAAACTTATTTCAACATTATAATTAACCACTCCGGAAGTCACTGTTCCGATTGTATCAACCTGAGTTACCTTACCGGTCAAACTCAAATCCGGCAAAGCGTCAAAAGTAAGCGTAACCGCGTCCCCTAATTTAACTTTTGAGATATCCACTTCATTCAAAGAAACGTTTACTATTTTTCCGTCGGAAATAAAAGTCACCAAGGCGGCGCCGGAAGAAACAGATTCACCCCTGGAAACACTCAGTTTGGCGATGGTTCCGGAAAAAGGAGCGGTAATATAATAATCGCTTAAATTTTTCTTGGCCGCTAACAAAGCGTTGTATTTCTGCGCTACCGCCAATTCCTGTGATTTAATGTTTATATCCGTGGCGCCGGCCTTAATCTTATCCAGAGAAATTTGTTTTTCCACTATACTTCTCTCGGCGCTGACTGTTGTTTTTTTATCATTACTGATAGTTTGTTGAATCGCCAGCAAACTAGACAAACTACTATTCGTTTTGCTCATATAACCATTAAGTGTGGCCAAATGCGTATCTGCCAAAGAATTCGGGCTAACACTTTCATCGGTCAACTGATCTTTATAAAACTGGATTAAGTCGCTGGAACTTTTCACCGCATCGGAAAGAAGCAATGTTGTTTCGTAGGTCTCATTTATCAACGATTCAATTTCATCCGAACTCATGCTACGAGTGGAATTTTTGTAATCGCTAAAATTTTGGTCGTAAGCTGCTTTAGCTTTTTGATACTTACTGTAAGCATCATCCCGGTATTGTTGAATTTTAGAATCATATTTAAAACCGGCGCCGGTATAATAATCCAAATTAGTCTGATAATTGTTAAAAGAATTTCCAAACAATAAATTATTTAGTCCTGTTGCAATAGCAGGCAAGTCTAAGAAAGCATTGGAAATAGAAGTGAATCCGTCTGTATAAGCCTTTTTAAGGTCGTATTCCGCGTCTTCTTTGGATTGTTGAGCGTTAATTAATGAACTCTCTGCTTGTAAAACAGTTAATTCGTCCGCCGGCGCTTTTAATTCCTCCAAAGATAATTGCGCCAAATCATAATTGGCTTGCGCGTCTCTGACCGCCTGCTCGGCATCCGAAGAATCTATTTGCAACAAAAGCTTTCCATCATTAACTTCCTGCCCGGCAACCACGCCGATATAAGTAATGTCGCCGGAAACCTTGGCGCTAATAGCAACTTCATTAGAGGTTGAAACTTGCCCCGTACCAGAAATTGAACTGATTAATGTTCCCTTGGCCGCAGCCGCGACCACGTATTTAGAAGCGGCTTTCGGCGTGAATATATTATAAGCAAACAGGCCCAAAGAAATAAGCGCGATAATTAAAACAATGGAAATAATTTTATGGGCGGAAATGAATCTTGTTGTTTTTTCTAGCATATTTATTTTTTAATCCTATCTTTTGGAAAACGCTCTAATGTTTTTTCGGGTGGAGGCGGGGGTAAAATCCTTATCAAACCCGCCTCAATCTGTCCGCTCTCGTTTGATTCCCCGATAACAACGATACTTTCATTTATTTTCAAATCGCTTAATTTTAAGTTTTGTTTAAGGTTTCTGATAACCGTATCGTCTTTTACCAAAACAACTTTCTCCAAAGTATTGCGGTCTTTTATCACCAAATTTGGGCTATCAATTTTTATAATTTCCCCCAAAACACCGTGCGCGTTCATAAAGTCATCCGGCTTTATCATATTCTTGGGGAAACTTTCCGCCGGCCCGGCGAAATTGCGGTAATAATTCTCCCCCCATTGGTAAGAAAAGTTCGCCTTCCTGAAGCCGATATCCATTCCCAATTTAAAAACCAGCAAAAGCGCGATCATTGCTCCGATTATCATTAAAACGACACTAAATGTTTTTGATTGGAAAAAATTATTTAAATCCATATTAGATTGCTTGTAAACTTTTTATGCTCCTGAAATCCCGCGCCAAATATTTGGATATTTGCATAATTATTAAAATAATGGCGAGCAAAATTATTGATTCCACGATCGGAAACGATTCCAAAAGGGTTGAAAAAAAATTATACCAATAACGCGCCAGCACGGCCGAATCGGAAAACAACAAAGAAAAATATTCTCCAAATCCTGATTTGGCGATATTGTCCTGCGTTAATTTGAGCGTGTAAACCAATGCCGGGATTAAACCGAACAATCCCGCAAAAAAAGCGAAAATCCGCCTTTTTAAAGCCAAAAGGCGCTCTTCTTTTTCAATCCGGCTTGTTATCTTTTTGAAAAGATAAACGGGCGGCTCAATTTCTTCATAATCCTTGTTCATATAAATTACTACGCATGTCAATACCTTTTGGGTTCAAGGCCTTAATTGAAAACAAAAACCGCAGTTTGGCCGCGGTTCAAGTTATTAAAAATAAGACAAAGTTTGTTTCAATTCCATAATCGCCCGCCTGTATCGGCTTTTTATGGTGTCAACCGATTCCCCCAAAATATTGGCGATTTCTTGGAAGGTCAGCTGCTCGTTTAAGCGCATTAAAACAACCTCTTTATATTTTATTGACAGCTTATTGATGGCATCCGCCACCCGGCTTATCATATCTTTACGCTCGCAAGCGGCCAAAGGCAAGGGCGCTTTGTCCCGCAAAGTTTCAAGTAAAACATTTTCTCCTTTATCGTTTTCAAAGCGGGAAAACGGAATGGATTTTTTCTTCCTGGAAAAATCAATAGCCGTGTTTTTGGCGATTTCAAAAAGCCAGGGCTTGAATTTCTTTTTTTGGTCAAACTTTTTTATGTTTTTCCAAATCTTCACAAAGGCCTCCTGGGTAATATCTTCGGCCTCGGCGCTATTACCGCAATAACTGTAAGCAAATCCGTAAATCGGCTTAAGGTATCTCGCGATTAAAAAATCCAGGGCTTGCTTTTCGCCTTGTAAATATTTTTCAACCAATTGTTCGTCCGTTAAATCTTGCATATCGTGCCCACAATTATAAACCAAGCCGCCAATTTAATCAACACAAATTGTAAACAAATTATTGCCCCGCTGTTTTGGGCAATGTCTCGTGGTCAATAAAATCATAACATCCAACCACGCATTTTTTATCAATACAATTCATTTGGAAAGGACAATTTGAACGCATCGCGTATTCACCCGGCACTTCCGGGCAATCCGCGCTTTTTTCACACACGAAATCAAGGATTTTTTCCGTTGCGAAAAACGCTCTTACGTTAAAATAAGTTTCGGCCCTTGCAATAGAAATTAAGCTTAAATCTTTGCGGCTTTGCGATAATTTATCCCTGAACTCGGCTGGAAAAATTTCTCTTAACGATTTACTGTAACCGCTTCCATCCAAGGGCTTAGCAAGGGTAAAACTTGTTTCCGTTTTCGTAAGCCGTGCCGGAACGGATATGCCGCTATCGGATATCAACCTTGGGGCAATCGTATTTTTTTCGCACTTCCCGCAATCCTTGGAAATAAAGCATTTGTTTGCCGAATCCGAGTCCGGGCAAAACGTTTCTTTGTCGTTTACGTAAAAAGATTCGCAAAAAGCCGATATATAAATATTATTCCCTTCCTCTCCCAAAAAATCATAAGAACAAAACGCTTTGGCTTTTTCATTATTTGTCCAAGCCAAATTTGCTTCAAGAAATTTTACTATTTCGCAATCCATTCCATACTCTGCTCCCGGGCATTTTTCGGAATTGCTTAAAGTTTGCGGATTATTTTTTGGAGTTTGGTTTAAAAAATAAAAAACCCCCACGGCTCCAATCGCCAAAATAATAATTATTATTATTACAATTAAAATATTACCAATGCCTTTTTGGTTAAGTGTTTCCATTTTTTTATTTATTTTTTTCTTCAATCAACGGCAAGCCGATTGTGATTTGCGTGCCCACGTTTTCCATTGAATCCACGGAAATCGTTCCATTCATTAGTTCCACGATTTGCTTGGTAATCCACAACCCTAATCCCGTACCGTTAATTTCTTCGGTTTTTTTATTTTTCACCCGATAAAATTTTTCAAACAAATGTTCTCTCTCTTTCGCAGTCATGCCAATACCCGTATCTTTTATTAAAATGACCAAATTTTTATCCCGGTTAAACGCCTTAATATCCACACTTCCCGTGGGAGTGTATTTAATCGCGTTTCCCAACAAATTAATCAAAATTTGCTTGAATTTATCCCTGTCAATATTAATATTGGTTTTACTTCCGGGCTCAAGCGAATAAGCCAAAACCAATTTTTTTTCGTCGGCTTGAATTTTAATTTCCTTCACGGTCTCTTCAATTATTCCGGCCGCTTCCATTGGCTTTAAATCAATTTTCAAACGGCCTTGTTCTATACGGCTCACGTTTAACATATCTTCTATTAAGCTGGACAGCCGATCGGCGGAAACATTGATAATGGATAAATCTTCTTTGGATTGGTCGGTTAAACCCGTGCTTTGTTCCAACACCATTGAAGCATAACCTTTGATAATCGTAATCGGCGTCCTTAATTCATGCGACGCCATTGAAATAAATTCGTCTTTCATTTGGTCAACTTCTTTTATTTTATTGTAAAGGATTGAATATTCAAACAACCGCGAATTCGTTAATAGGAGCAAAACAATAAATAAAACTGATACGATTAATATCCAAAAAGACCGGCTTAAAGCAATAGCCAAAACAGTTTCAATTATGCCGGCGGATAAACGCATTGATAAAAGGGCCTGGCTTTGGCCGCGCAAATCTTTAAGCGGAACAACCACCAGCCAATAAGTACTGTTGGCGCCGGCGCTTTGGTCAACTATTTTTTGCGCGCTCGGCCAATCATTGCTCCAGGCGACCACGTAAGCCATTGAATTTTCCACAACGCCTATCCGGGTCCTGTCCATACTCGCCGCCACTTTAAAAGTTTCGCCTTCCCGATAAAAAATATCCAAAGCTTTGGTGTCGCTGTTGTAAACTTTCCAATTATCAACAAAGGCCTGCATTTGTTCCGGCGAATTTAACTTATCCGCCAAGGCGGCGTTAATGGCTTGCGCGATTCCCACGCCTTTGTCTTGCAAGCTTTGGTCAACCGTCGCGCGGAAAGATTGCGTAAAAAGCAAAGTGTTTACGATTACCACTGTTGGAATAACAATCATCAGCGCGATTGAATAAATCACCTGCCGATTGTCTTGCAAAAATTTGATTGGGGTGCTCTTATCCGCCATAAAATCCTTATCGGCTTACCCTTTGTTTTATGATTAAAAATATTGACACTAAAATCAATACCGCGATCAGCCCGGCCAATGTGTAAAAAATCAAATACATATTGGATTGGTCCGGAACGGAACTGGCGTCTTGAATTCCCGCGAATTCATCCAATGTAACAGCTTGGGCTTCTTCAATAAAGAATGGCCTGGGCAAGCTGGCTTCAACTATTTTTCCTTTATCATTGTTTATCGCCACGTAAACTTCGTGCTTTCCGTTTACCAAAGTTTTATCCAAATCATAAACCCAGTTGCCGTTCGCGTCCGCCTTAACGGTTAAGACAATCGGCATATTACTGTAAACGTACAAAGTGATAACTTGGTTGGGCTTCGCCTTGCCCTTAAACCTGATGTTGTTAGGATTAGCGCCGGTTTGGGTGGTGGTTGTTGGTTTGGAATTTTCCACTGCTTCAATTTGCAAAACCGCGCTGGTTGCGACGCTGTTATTAAGCTTGGGCTGTTCCAACGGCTTGCCGTCAATAATCGCTTTATCCACTCCGCTCAATTTGGAAGAATCAACCGCGTCGCGGTTAGTCGTGGCCGCGATTCCCAAACGCGCGTCCATATCATCCGGCACGCCGTTTTTGTTGTCATCAAGCACCATTACCACGGGCGCCAAAGTTTGTTGCTCTTTGGATAAATCTGTTGAAACCAAGCTCACGGAAACATTTCCATTGGAAGAAGCGAAAGGCGAATCGGCAATCGCCACTTGGACTTGCGTGTCCGGCGCTCCCGGCGCGGTGGAAACAATATTCATTGTTCCGGTTTGCGTATCAATAGTCGCCGTGCTTCCGGAAGAATCGGCCAATACGCTTTTTGTTTCTTGGGTCAAAGTTGTTTTTAAATCAGACAAAATCACGTCGTTGATTAAAACATTGCATTTGTCCGCGTCAATATTCTGGCATTTTAAAGGTTTGCCGTATTTGTTTATAAAATATTGGTAACACTGTTCTCTTGTGGTTAAATTATTCGCCAAACATTCCGAAACAACATTCTTTTGGTATTGGTACATCTGGCAATCGCTTTCATTTGTAATTCCGGCGCTAACGCATTCGGCCGGTACTTGCGTTGTTGGCGTTACAGCCGGATTTCCCGTAGTGGTGGTTGTCGGGGTGGTTGGATTAGCCGCGGTTCCTTGGCAAGATTGTTCCACCGTCGGAATTCCCGGCAAACAATTTTCCGGCGATTTCATAATAATGCTTCTGGTTTGTTTTCCGTTTACGCAATCACTCCAAGAAGAATAAGTGTATAAACAAGCTTCTTGTTTGGGTTCAATTGTTGGCGCCACGCAAGTTTTTGTTAGCGCCTCTGTTGAAACCTCTTTGCACAAGGTTGGCCCTATTTTTGTGGCTTGCCTGGTTTGTTTTCCGTTTACGCAATCGCTCCAAGAAGAATATGTGTAAACGCAAACCGGCAGCTCGGTTGTTGTGGAGCCGGACATACTGACTATTGTTTTAGGATTATCATTATTGGGATAACTATAAGTTAAGGTTGCGTCTGAGTTAACGTAATCATATGACACTACTTTTATTGTCCAATTGCGGCTAACCGCGTCTTTCGGAATCGGCAACACGTATGTCCAAGTTTTTCTCGCAGAATTAGCCACGGGAGACTCTATTGTCCCTTCCGGCGAAGTTGTTATATCATCGGTTGTTGCTTTAATTTTTACTTTACTGACAATAGAAGGCTTATCGGAAGAAATTGTTACTTGGTAATAAGCGTTATTATTGGTTGCAGTTCCCGATGTGGAAACAGCGGTGGCGGGAGTTGCGGATATTGTTAAAATTGGCAAAACAATATTAGTATTCGGGATAGTTGAACAATTAACAGCCGTGTTATCGGCGGAACAAGTCCAGGTCCATGGGCCGGATCCCTGCACGGTTGAAGCGGTTCCGCTGCTGCATAAGCCGGAAGTTGGAATAGCTGTGGCCATGGTGTTAACGGCCGAGCCGCAAATCGGATTCGCGATTGTTGATTTATTGGCGTAGCAACCAATACTACCCGCGCTGTTGCTGCAATTCCAGGTCCAGCCTGTGCCGGTTGTGTTTAACGCCGGCGCGGAATGATTTCCATTGCTGCATAAATTATCATTCACAGTGGGCGCGGTTGAAAAAGTTTGGGCGTTTACGCTCCCGCAAACCGGAGCAGACGTAGAAGTATTGGATGCGTTACAAGTTATATTGGTGGAACCAACGCAAGTCCAAGACCAAGTGTTTCCGGTCAAGCTCGGCGTGGTTGGCGTTCCGTGCAAACATAACGCAATTGAATCGGTCGGTACGGTTGAAAATGACTGCACGGTTCCGCAGGCGGGCGTTATGGCCGAAGTATTGGCGGCCGAACAATTTGCCGGAGTGGTATTGGTGGAACCGGTACAAGTCCAAATCCAATTGCTTCCGCTGGCAACAGGAGAAGAAGAAGTTCCTGGAGAACATAACCCGGCGGCCGTAACCGCTGTGGCAGTTGGGTAAGATTTATTGTTGGCGTAGCCGCAAACAGGCGTTGTATCTAAAGAAGAGCAGGTTTGCGTTAATTCTGCCGGAGAGCCGCCCGTGCAACCGGAAGGAAACGAAGCGGTAATTGTCCTGTTTTGATATCCGGAAACGCAAGCAGACCAAGCGGAATATTCAAAAGATGCGCAAGTGTTTGTTGTTTGGGCAAGAACCGTAAAGTTAGGCAAGCTTCTTACGGTTCCCGCGGAAGTCCCGGCGCAATACGAATCGGTGGTTGAAGAACAAAAACTGTATAATAAAGCGCCACCCGAAGATGTTAACGAAACCGTGGTTATGCTCCATTGCTGGTTTGCGGTTGCGCCGGAGGGCGTTGGTAGCGAGACCGACCATGCGCCCGAAGAACTGATGGTTCCCCAGCCCGTTGCAACAGGTTGGTTGGGGCTACTTGCCAAAACTTTTACCAAGTACGCGTTAGTTGGAGAATTCGTAAATGTTCCGTTTATAACCGCCGAGTTGCCCGCCACAATTTCCGTAACGGGCATGTTTATAAAACTCAATCCCGGAAACGGTTCGGAAAAAACATATTGGCCGATAAATAAAAATGAAACTATTACGGCCATGAGCCCGAATAAGCCGCATTTTATAATATTGTTTTTTTTCATAAATTTATAAAAAACACGCCAATCCGCCAGCTGGCGGAGCGCTAAATTTTATTAACTGTTAATAATAAGAACAAATTGTATTTTGCTTTATACATTGTCTTTATTATAAAATATAAAATATTTTAAAGCAAACAAAAAACCGCATCCGCCAGCTGGCAGACCGGTTTTTTATGTTTAAGTTTATTTTTCCGCTTTATCCCATCTTCCCCAACCGCAACATCCTGATTTCTTGGTGATCACCGATATTCCCAAAAGAATAATCAATAAAGGCCAAATAATTTGCCAAACACTCACGGAAATAAAGCCCATATTTTGCAATAAGAACACGACTCCGATAACAATAATAGCTATTCCAACCAACATTTACCTTGTTAAATAGCGCTTCGCGCTAATTTTGCTACGGAGCAAAATTATTTAACAGGGTGAACCCGGTTAAAGCGCTTAACGTTATTCAATTTAAAATTTGTAATAGGCGACCTTTTATTTTTTTTCCACAACAATGGTGCAATTTGTGACCAGTGCGGCCAAAGCTCCCACGGCTGCCAAAACCGGAGCCAAAACCGTGCCGACCACGGCCACGGTCAAGGGAAACTCCACCAACACCTCCCCCTTTTCGTCTTTAATCGTAATTCGGCGGATATTGCCTTCTCTGATAAGCTCTTTAACTTTTTTTAAAATATCCTCGCCGGAAACTTTAAATTCTTCTTTTTTGTTTTCTACTGCCATATTTTTGTTTTTAATCCAATCCGCCGCATCCGGACGCTTCTTCTTGGTTTTCTTCGTTAACGGCTTCGGTTTCTTTTTTCTGTTGACACCCGCATTGGCATCCGGGAGCACACGAACAACAATAAACGCAAACACCCGGCTCGCAAGAACATTCGTTTTTTTCATCCAAGGGCAATCCGCAAGCACATTTTTTTTCTTCGTTTTCCATAGATATATATTATATTTATTATTATTAACGCATTTATTATACCAATTTTATTCCGTGAAAACAATATAAATATTATTATTTTTTAAAAATATTTTTTGTTATTAAGTTGGATGATTTTTGGAGCAACCAGCCCAAAACGATGAATACTGCCAAGTACGCCGTAACGGCGAGCCAAGGAGGAAGGAATGGAAAAATAAAATCATAACGGTAAAGAATCGGCCAATGCAATAAATATATTTCGTAAGAATAAAGCCCGATTAAATTCATCAACCGGAACTCTATTTTTTTAATTAAAAACAAAACCGTAAAAGCCAATGTCGTCACCATGGTAACAATTTGCTCAACCCGAATTCCCTGTCCCACTCCGGAGTTATACGTATTCCGCGCGATTATGAATAATAAAATTAAAATTAAAAAACAATAAGCCGTGTATTTAAAAATCTTCAGGGCAATATTGTTTTTTACAGCCCGTTCGGTCCAATCCGCTATTTTTTGCCTAAAATCAACGGTATTGCAAACTAACCCTCCGGCCAAAACCCCCAAAGGAAAAGCCAGCATATGGACTTCGTGGAAATACCTTACTTTGGAAAGCCAAGCCGGATTCAAAGCGATAATCACGTAAGTTAAAGCATAAATAATCAGTGCCGAAATCCAGGGGTGTTTTTTTATGAAGACCAAGGGGAACGCAATATAATAAAACAAAATCAAAGTAAAATACCACAGCGGCGAGTTTATGTCGTTATACAAATCCGCGCTGTTAAATAATCCGAAAAAAGAAGAAACAACATAATCAAGCGGGTAGGCTTTGTTTAAAATAAAAAAATCCATCAAAAAAAACGCGGAAATAACCAGCCAAAAAGGAACCATTAATTTGACCAACCGGTCTTTGTAAAATTGCTTAATTGAGCGGGGCTTGGTAAGCGCGGAAACAATCAAGCCGTAACCGGAAAGAAACAAAAAAATATCCACTCCCACTCCGGCAATCGCGGACAAAGGAAATAAAAAATTATGGTCGTTAACCAAAAAATAGCCGATGTGCCCGAAAACCACCAATAATATCGCCACGCCCTTAAGCTCGTTGGTTGTTTCTATGGGAAAAAATTTATTATCTTTTTTAAATCGGGCGGACAGCAAAATCGCCACAATAAAAATTACAATAAAAATGTAAGTCGCTTGAACAGCGTTAATAATCGACATTACCATAAATTTCTTGGGTCAAAATTTTATATCCTTCATCCGACGGATGGAACGAATCAACCGAATAATGCGGCCCGTCTTTTTTAAAAATATTTTCCGTTGGGGTGGCGATATCAATATATTTAAGATTTTTTTCGCGGGCTATCTCTTTGATTATTTTATTAAAAACTATGGTTCTCTGCCTGAAGTAAGCGTCATACGGCGGCAAATAAACCGTGCTTGACCCGATAAACGGAAGGCTGATTAAATAAACATTGGCATTGGTTTGTTTAAGCAAACTATCAACGATATATTCATATTTGTTTTTAAAATCATCTTCGCCGGTCCTCTCGCGCACATCGTTTACTCCGATAAGAACTGTCACGATATCCGGCTTGCCGGAAATAACCGGATCAAGCAGATTGCCAATCACGTCCTCGGCTCTGGCGCCCAACAAAGAATAATCTTGCAAGATTACTTCGTTATTGTTTTTCGCCATATCTTTTGCCAACAAATAAGGGTAAGAATTCTCATACGAACTCGCTCCCACGCCGGCGGTTAAACTGTCCCCCAAGGCCGCGTATTTTATTTTTTGCGTACCCATTTGATTAATGTCGTAAATGTATTGGTTATCAACGATATTCAACCCTCCGGCGCTGATTCGGTTGTAAACATTGGCGTAAGCAAACCACATATAACCAATGATTATAATTCCGGCCAAAATTAAAATTATGAGCCAATCTTTTTTCATAAGCTATTCGCCCGCGTCACCCTTTATTACGCCAATGGCTTCTTTCACCGTGGTCATAAATTGGGCCGGGAAAATAATCGTGGAATTTTTTTCAACGCTGATTTCCGCCATGGTTTGCAAAGTTCTTAATTGCAAGGCTACCGGATGGCTGGCAATCAAATCAGCCGCTTGCCCTAATTTTTCAGCCGCCTGGAACTCACCTTGCGCCGCGACAATCTTCGCCCTCCTTTCCCTTTCCGCTTCGGCTTCTTTGGCCATGGCCCTTTGCATATTTTCCGGCAAAGTAATGTCTTTTATTTCCACCGCCATCACTTGCACCCCCCATGGTTCAGTGTGCGCGTCTATTACGTTTTTTATTTGGCTGTTGATATCCGTTGTTTGCGACAAAAGCTGGTCCAGCTGAAATTGACCCACCACGTTTCTAACCGTGGTTTGGGAAATTTG
>JBAZLH010000007.1:0-3682 GCA_041650375.1 Minisyncoccota bacterium
AAGGCGGAATTTCTTGTATCTTATCCATTACCGAAAAAGCAAGTTTTCCTAAAACCGGTATGGGTTTCAGGCGCGAAACAGCTTCATATATTTTTTGGGTTTCTTGCCAGCTATTTTTTTCTTCTTCCGGGATTCCTTTATAGGAATTGGCAACGATATAGTCGCCTTGCGCCAGCGGTTCTAAAGCATAAGCCGCGCGCTCGTGGCCGTACCCCATATTAACGGAGATAACCCAAGCCTTTTTATAATTTTTTGCCTTATTGCCGTATTTATAATTCATAGCTTTTAATTAATTTATACTTAAATATTATCATAAAATCACCCTTATTGACAAAAAAATCACAAAAGAGTAGAATTGCTTAGAGAGTCTAAATAATATTTTATGAAACAAAATCGCATCGATGAAATGTTAATTTTAATTTCCGCAATACGGAAGATGGTTTGGGAACAGCAAGAGGGCTTTAAAAATATGGACATCTTTTCAGCCTTGCGGTTTATGACCTTGCAATATATTGCCGACGGAAAAAACCCGACAATGAAAAACATTTCCGAATTTTTAAAAATAAAACCATCATCCGCAACGTCTTTGATCGGCGGATTGGAAAAAACAGGCTATATTATAAGGGTTGAAGATAAAGATGACCGCAGAATTGTCAGACTCTCCATCACTCTTAAGGGAAAAAAGGAATTGGCAAAATCGTTTAAAATAATAAAGGTTAACACGGAAAATTTTTATTCGCGCTTGTCGCCGGAGGAACAAAAACAATTAATTAATATTTTAAAAAAAATAACAAATAATAACTAATATGGCATTTTTTAAAAAACGCAGTGTAATAGTAACTTTGATAATTTTAGCCGCGGTTATAGGATTCTTGATTTACCGCGGAGCGACTAAAAAAACGGTTTATCAAACCGTTGAAGCAAAAAGAGGGGATGTGGTTCAGGAAGTAAGCGTAACCGGAAGGGTAAAAGCCGCGGAAAATGTTGATTTGGCTTTTGAAAAAAGCGGCAAGGTTGGAGTGGTATATGTAAAAATTGGCACCAAAGTTGGCGCGGGCCAAAGGCTTGCATCTCTTGCAAATGGCGGTTTGGAAGCTGATTTGATTAAAGCGCAGGCCAACTTAGCGGTTGAAAAGGCCAACTTAGCGGAAATGATAAAAGGAACGCGCCCTGAAGAAATTTCTATATCCGAGGTGGATTTGGCAAATGCCAAAAGTAAAGCTGAATCTGACTTAAAGGAGGATTATGATGCCGCGCTAACAGCGGCATCGGAGGCTGTTATCAAGGGTAAAAACGCCCTTTTAACCCTATCGGACTTACAATTCAAATATTTTACCAGCGGCGATGACGACAGTTTAAATATTTCGGATAATAAAAAACTTGCGGTTAAATCTTTACTGGGAGCTGATAACGGTGGGATGCTTTCCACGGAAACGATTAGCAAATTAGACGGTGGGGCTTATGGTTTAGTGTTAGATGCTATTACTAACCCGTCTTATGCCAATATTGATGCCGCCCTTCTGCAAACAGTTGATGCTTTGCAAAAAATAAAAAATTCTCTGGATGCAGTAAAAATTACAACCAGCTTTACCTCAACCGAAAAGACAACCCTTTCGACTGAAAAGACTACCATTGGAAGTGAAATTACCAGCGTTACCGCAAAACAAAGGGCAATTAGCGCTCAAAAAATTACAAACGCAAATAACATAGCGGCTGCGGAAGCCGCCCTTGCCCTTAAAAAGGCGGGGTCAACAGCTGAAGAATTGGCGGCAGAAGAAGCAAAAGTTAGATCCTTAGAAGCGAGTGTCATAAGCGCAGAAACGGAATTAAACAAAAGCATAATCGTTTCGCCGATTGCCGGGGTTGTAACAAAACAAGATGCAAAAACCGGAGAAATTGTTTCCGCGAACAGCCCGTTAATTTCCATAATCAGCAATAAGCAATTTGAAATTGAAGCTAACATCGCCGAGGCTGATATCGCAAAAGTTAAGGTCGGTGATACTGCGAGAGTTACTTTGGATGCCTATGGCAGCGAAGTCCAATTTGAAGCGAAGATAGTTGAAATGGATCCGGCAGAGACGCTGATTGAGGGAGTGCCGACTTACAAAACAACCTTCCAATTTACAAAAGAAGATAATCGCATTAAACCGGGATTAACTGCCAATATTGACGTTCTTGCTAATAGGGCAAACGACGTGATTTATATTCCCGTAAGAACCATTTATACGCAAGACGGAAATAAAACTGTGCAAGTTTTGGCGGGGGAAAATGTGGAGGAAGTTACGGTTAAAACGGGTTTGCGCGGCTCCGACGGCAACATAGAAATAGTTGAGGGATTAAAGGAGGGAGATAAAGTTATAGCCAATGCTAAATAAATATGAATGATAATTTAATTGAAGCCAAAAATTTAAAGATGGTTTATGGAAATGAGGACATCTCTACAACCGCTTTGGACGAGGTATCTTTTAATATAAAACAGGGTGAGTTTGTGGCGATAATGGGTCCATCCGGTTCCGGAAAATCAACCCTGCTTCATATTTTGGGCTTTTTAGAGAAACACACATCGGGAACTTATGTTTTTGATGGAAAAACTTTTGAAGATTTTACGGATGATCAAATTGCAAGTGTTAGAAATAAGAAAATGGGTTTTATTTTTCAAGCATTTAACCTCTTGCCGAGGACTACGGTATTGGAAAATGTTAAGCTTCCATTATTATATTCCGGAATTAAAGAATCGGAGTGGGATAAAATGGCGAGAAAAGCTGTTGAATCCGTAGGATTGGGGCACCGAATGAATTTTGAACCCGCCAAATTATCCGGCGGAGAAAAACAAAGAGTGGCTATCGCCCGCGCTCTAGTATTAAATCCAAGCATTATCTTTGCGGATGAGCCCACGGGGAACCTTGATTCGAAATCGGGGCAAATAATTATGGAATTACTGCAAAAATTAAATAATGAAAAAGGGCACACAATTATTCTGATTACCCATGAAACATATACCGCGGAGCACGCGGACAGGATAATTCGGTTGCGCGACGGTAAAATAGAAAGCGACACTAAAGTTGATAATCGCCGCAGGGCTTCTGATAACTTTATAAAATAACCGCTATGAATTTAAAATATACTTTTAAAACTTCGTTAAAATCCCTTAAAACAAATAAATCACGGACAGTGCTCACTATTTTGGGAATCGTAATCGGAATCACCGCAATAATGTTGGTGATGTCCTTGGGGCAGGGCGCGCAAGATTTGATTTTAGGGCAAATTCAAAGCATCGGCTCAAAAACAATAGCAGTTTCTCCCGGGAGGCATCCTAAGGGAATGACCGATTCGCTTTCCACTTTTACAGATTCTTTAAAAGAAAAAGATTTGGAGGCTTTGGAACAAAAAGGAAATGTTCCGCATCTGGCAAAAATTATGCCGATTGTCTTTGGTTCTGAAGTTTTATCGGCCGAAGGCGAGGTTTATCAAACGACTATTTTCGGCGCAACGGAACTTTTTGCAAAAATTTATGATATGTATCCGGAAGAGGGACGCAATTTTTCTGAAGAGGATATAAAAAGCGACGGCGATGTGATTTTGATAGGTTCAAAAGTGAAGGAAGAGCTTTTTGGCAATGACGAAGTTTTAGATAAAAAAATAAAAATAAATGGAAAAAATTTCCGCATCATCGGCATTTTGC
>JBAZLH010000008.1:0-3228 GCA_041650375.1 Minisyncoccota bacterium
CCTATTTCTTGGCCGGTTTCCTGCTCGCCACTCGCTCCCGGATGATTACCTATCCAAAAATTCAAAATGCCAGCCGTGCCAAAGGGCATAATTTCCCTATAAACCCGGTAATTCCTGATTGTCCACGGCGAAAATACCAAAATCAGCATAAGCGCCATAATTAAAACCCTTGCCCATTCTTTTCTCTTACACAAATAAAAAATTATAATCGGCAAGAAAAGGATAAGCGGCGGCCTGACCAGTACGGCCAACCCGGAAACCAACGACATCAACAAAAATATTTTATAGCCGTTGTTTTTAACATACAGCAAGAACAAATAAACCAATAAACAGGTAAAAAACAGGTATAGAGTTTCCGTCATCAGCATAGCGGAAATTTCTATAAGATCCGGATAAAACCCGAAAATAGCCGCAGCCAGCACCGCAATGCGATGTTTTTGCGAAGATTCGGCGAACGCCAAAAGGCATATCAAATAAATCAAATACGCCGATACCGCGTGAATAAGCGCCTGTAAAATCCAAACTGCAGGATAGCTATGCCCGAAAATCTTGTATGTGCCCGCCAGAAAATATTCATACAAGGGTCCCACCCTAGAAATGGCGTAATCGTACGTTACATCCACCTCAAGATTTTCCCTGTAGCCAAGACCGCTTACGATGTTCATAGCTATCTTATCATAAGAGCGCGCATCCACCCTCGGCTTTATCCGGTAATAAAAAGAATAAAAAACGCTCAAACTGAAACTAATAGCCAAAACTATTAAAAGCCATTTGTGGCGGAGAGTGAAGTTGGAAATTGTATCCATAATAATTAAAATGGCAGATTAATTTTTTCAATCAGGAATTTAATGTTCCAATTAAACCAGATATAAACCCCTAAAAACGGGTATAGTAAATACCATTTTACCCTTGAAAGCCCGAAGCCGGCAATGAGCGCAAGCCACATCATAAATATGACCGCTAAACGCTGGGCAATGGCCGGCCAGATATAAAATGTCAGAGTAATTGGCAATAGCGCCAATAATATTTTAATTCTCTTAAAATCACGGGCAACGAATTCTTCCTTCAGACCCAGTAAAAAAGCCAGCCAGCCGAAAGTAAACAGCCATCCCAAAACTTTAATTAAAACCGCAAATCCCTTGGCCTGGAATCCCGGCACAGCAGAGGCGTTGTGGACAAATACATACCAATCCAAATACGTATAATGGTATTTCAGGAAAACAAACGCATGATATGACGCCAAAACCGCAAAAAACACCAATCCCGCAAGAAAAATATCTTTTATTTTGCGCTTATTTTGCCAATCGGAAACCAAAATCAATAAAATCAAGTTGATTAATCCCAAGCCGCCGTATTCCTTAAACAAAACCCCCACCGCCGACATTGCGATAGACCAAAAATAATGCTTTTTATCCGAACTATTTATGTATTTAACCGCAAAATAAGTGGCTAATATGAAAAACAGCCATCCCCCCATATCCGCCAAGCGGGCGTTGCTCGGCTCCATTACATAATAGTTAAAAGAAAATAAAATTGAAGCCAAAAATCCGGCTCTGGCGCCATATATTTCCCGCGCCAAAAAATAAAAGCCCAAAACGCATCCGAAATAAAAAATAATATTCAATAGAGACGTGCTTAGGGCGAAATTATGCAAAAAAGAATTAAAAAAAATAGACAGGTAGAGAAAAAGTGGCGTGGTAAGCACCCTGTTCATCGGAACGGCTCCGACAGATTGCCCTCCCTGCAAAAAATTGGCGGCATCCCGATATGTGATGGCATCTCCGACAAATTCGCGGGAATATCCTATATAGAAACAGGAAACCAAAACATTGACGGCGGCAAATGCCAACAAAGCGACGATGTATTTATGCCTTGAAAGAAACGGGGTAATATTCGGCATCGTTAAACTTCAAACTGCTTATATTTTTTAATTCCGGATTTGAATAAAATATATTTTCCCAGCACGCCCAAAATAGCGAGGCCGTATTCCACGCTTCTTTTGAAACTGATTTGGGACGCTTCCGGAAAATATTTGGTGGAAATGGGAATTTCTTTTATCTTCATCTTTGCGATTTTCATCTGGACGATTATTTCCGTGTCAAAAACAAAATCATCCGAATTGAGCCGAAGTGGAAGCTGCATAACTTTCTTGCCGTAGGCCCGGAAGCCCGAATGGTATTCGGTAAGATTATTTCCCAAAATAAAATTCTCCAGCTTTGTTAAAAATATATTGGCAACAAATTTCCAATATGGCATTCCCCCTTTCAAGGCATTGCTGGGAATTTTCATTCTGGAACCAAATACCGCATCGCATTCGCCGTTAACAAGGGGCTGGATTAGTTGCGGAATAAATACGGGATCGTATTGGAAGTCGGGATGCACCATTACCGCAATATCAGCGCCCAATTTCAGGGCTTCCTGATAGCAAGTTTTTTGATTGCCTCCGTATCCAAGATTTTTTGAATGGGTAAAAACCCTTAATCCCAGTTTCTTTGCAGTTTCCACAGTATCGTCCTTACTGGCATCGTCCACCAGAATAACTTCATCGGCAATTCCCTTAGGAATCGCGTCTAGCGTCATTTTAAGCGTTTTGGCGGCATTATAGGCCGGAAGCACCACTATAACTTTTTTATCCTTGGTCATTTTAATGTTAATATTACTATACATGTTTAAAATTATCCACGAAAGAAATAAGTGCATACGTTGCGGAGCGTGCGCCGCGGTCTGCCCGGAATTATTTGAAATGTCCGAGAAAGACAAGTTGGCTTTTCTTAGGGGATCCAAAGAAAAAAACAACGCCTATGAATTAGAATGCGAAGAGATGCCGTGCGCCAAAGAAGCCGAAGATGTTTGCCCGGTTAAAATTATCAAAGTAGAAAAAAAGCTTTAGTAAAAGGCCTCTGTTTTTATGGAATTACGGCCAACACCGACTTTTTCAAGCTGATCTTTAATGCCGGTTACGAACGCGGACGGTCCACATATAAAATATTCCCCTGAAGATAAGTCCTTTAGATATTTTTTAAGCATCTCGGCGTCTATTCTTTTTCGTTCTTTGATTTGCGGATCTTTGTTTTCATCTCTGGTAAGGGCATAAACTATGTCCAAATTTTTCCATTTCTTGGATATTTCATTCAATTCTTTGTAAAAAACAATGTCCTCTTTCCGCTTATTACTATAAAATAAAGTAATTCTTTTTTTGGTTTTCTTGCCGTATAAATCCTTTATAAT